>JAZQQW010000091.1:0-33224 GCA_045629255.1 Treponema sp. | reverse complement strand
AGAATTATGAACCTCAAAAATTCAGAACTCCAGAATATCATATTTCAAAACTTGCAGACGAAGCATTAGCCGCAAATATGTAAATTAGAGGACTGGAGGGTCCATAAAAATCGTCAACTTAGTTGACAAAAAACATAGGAAAAATGGGAAAGACTATAGCACAAAAAATCTTTTCTGCACACCTTGTTGAACAGCCATTCCCAGACACATCAATCTTAAGCTTAGACAGAGTTTTCTGTCACGAAATCACAACACCAATAGCAATCACTGATTTAATCGAACGCGGTAAAGACCGTGTTTTTGACAACACAAAAATCAAAGCAGTCATTGATCATGTTACACCTGCAAAAGATTCAAACTGTGCCATGCAGGGAAAAATTCTGCGGGATTGGGCAAAAAGAAACAATATCAAAGATTTTTTTGACATAGGAGCAAATGGTGTCTGCCATGCCCTCTTTGCAGAAAAAGGATTTGTCAGACCTGGTTTCACAGTAATCATGGGAGACAGTCATACATGTACGTACGGTGCATTTGGAGCATTTGCAGCAGGTGTCGGAACAACAGACCTTGAAGTCGGCATATTAAAAGGAGTCTGTTCATTCAAGAATCCAAAAACCATCAAAATAATCCTCAACGGCAGACTCAGGGAAGGCGTTTTTGCAAAAGATGTCGTTCTCTATCTGATCAGCCAATTGACTGCCAATGGAGCAACAAATTGTGTCGTAGAATTTTGTGGCAATATAATAGAAAATTTTTACATGGAAGAACGCATGACAATCTGCAATATGATTGTAGAAGCAGGAGCTACAAGCGGAATCTGCTTTCCTGATATAAAAACAGTAGATTACTTGTGGCCTTTTATCAAAAATGAATATGACGCAAAAGAAGAAGCTCTTGCAGATTTCAGTAAATGGATTGACGACGAAGATGCAGAATATGAAAAAATTTTAACTTTTGACTTGTCAAATCTTGAACCTGTATGTACAATAAAATATAAGCCGGATCAGGTGAAAAATATCAGTGAGATGGAAGAAACTCACGTCGATCAGGTCTACATTGGAAGCTGTACAAATGGTCGTATTTCTGATTTGCGTATCGCTGCAAAAATACTAAAAGGTCATAGAATAGCTGACAGAGTGAGAGGTATCGTTTCGCCTGCTACACCGGAAGTTTATAAAATGGCATTAAAAGAAGGTTTGATTGACATCTTCATGGAAGCTGGTTTCTGTGTAACAAATCCAACTTGTGGAGCATGCCTTGGAATGAGCAATGGAGTGTTGGCAGATGGAGAAATCTGTGCATCTACAACTAACCGCAATTTTAACGGAAGAATGGGAAAAGGCGGTATGGTTCATCTGATGAGTCCAGCATCTGCTGCTGCAACAGCAATTACAGGTGTAATTACAAATTCAGAACTTTTTAAAAGTTAATTAAAGGTATCAGTTTATAAAAGCTGCCCTGCTATCGCACAATTTTCTGTGCAGGTACAGGTATAACAACAATGTGAGGAAAACAATGAAACAGTTTGGCGGAGATGTACTTTTTCTTGATCGTTCAGACATCAACACAGATGAGATTATTCCTGCAAAGTATCTTACAGAAAATACAAAGCAGGCATTAAAACCCTATCTGCTTGAAGATTTAAAGCTGGATGGTTTTACCCCAAAAACAGATATTATTGGGAAAAAAGTAATCATTACAAGAGAGAATTTTGGTTGCGGCTCAAGCCGTGAACATGCCCCATGGGCACTCGAAGCCAACGGCATTTATTGTGTAATCGCAGTAAACTTTGCCCGCATTTTCCGTCAGAATATGTATAACTGTGGTTTACTGGCACTTGATATGCCCAAAAAAGACATTGACGATATGTTCCGTTCTTTTGCAAATAAAGACACAACATGCAAAATCGAGCAAAAAGAAGACGGAACTTGGAAAGTCAAGCTTATCGCAGGTTCTCTTTCAACAAGCTATCCATTCAAACTTGATGGATTCGAAAAAGTCCTCATTGAAAATGACGGTTGGATTGGTTATGCAGATAAGAAATTTTGATTAAACCCGTAAATCAAAATTTATAATACTAAAAAAAGCCAGACGCTGAAGTTTTCTTCATTCATCTGGCTTTTTATTTTTCCTATATCAACAAAAAAAACGGCTGAAGAAAACTTCAGCCGTTCCATCATTTAGAATAATTATGCTTTCTGACCAGAAAGCTCAATATAAATCTGATCTGCAAGACCAAATCCTGCATTCTTTGTCAGAGCTTCCGCATAATTATCATACATCATATCCTCATACATATCACGAGCATAACTGTTATCATCTCCATAAAGATTGCTCTTCATAACAGTCTTTCTTGCTGAAGACAGCATCATTTTCACCATGTAATTTTCAAGTTCCAATGACTGCTCATACAATTCTGAGGTTTTATCAATAACGGGCAGCTTTCCGTTAGCAGTACGAGAATTCATTGCAAAGCCCTGTGGTTTTGCAGTTTTGTCCTTTTCTGCTGTATAAGTTCCAGCAAATCCCTGTGTATAATCGCCATTAAGTTTGTGATTAGAGTTTATCTGGCTAGAAGCAACAGAAGGAACATTACCCTCTTTTGCATTCTGAGATTTCATTGAATTGACAAGATTAAGGAATTTATTCTCGTCGCTCTTACTTTTTGCACTATTCAAAGCAGATGTAGAATCAGCGAGAAAATTTGTTCCTGCATATCCGTTAATATTCTGTATATCCATCAAGATTCCTCTAATCTATAATTTACAAATAAAGTTTCGACTATCTCTTAATATTTACAGCAGTCTGAAGCATTGTATCACTTGTCTGGATTGCTTTTGAGTTAAACTCGTAAGCTCTCTGAGCAACAATCATCTGAACCATTTCATTGACAACAGAAACATTACTCATTTCCAAAAACTTATGCTTTGTTGTACCCATGCCTTCAAAGCCTGGACGACCTGCTATAGGAGCTCCAGAAGCATTTGTTACTTTATACAAATTATCGCCAGCATTTTCAAGACCAACAGCATTAGGGAAACGATACAATTCAAGCTGACCAACCTGAATTGGCTCAAGTTCACCATTTACGCGAACATTTACACGTCCATCATCACTGATAGACAAAGTTTCAAGCTGAAATCCCTCAGGAAGAATAATCTCAGGAATAACGCGAAGACCGTTTGCATTTACAAGCTGTCCTGTAGAATCAACTTTAAAAGAACCGTCTCTTGTATATGCCCAGCTTCCATCATATTGTTCAACGCGGAAAAATCCGTCACCTACAATAGCAATATCAGTATCAACACCAGTAGCCTGAAGAGAGCCCTGTGTCATAATTCTCTGTGTTGCAGCAACCTTTACACCAGTACCCTGCTGTAATCCTACAGGAGTAACAGTATCTTCCGTTGCAGGTGTGCCAGCTTTCTTTACATTCTGATACATTAAATCTTCAAATTCTGCACGATGCTGTTTAAAACCAGTTGTATTTACATTAGAAAGGTTATTTGAAATTGTATCAATATTTGTCTGCTGTCCATTCATGCCTGTTGCAGCATTCCACAAACTTCTTACCATATCATATCTCCATTATCTTATAATTTTTTAGGCCTGAACCTGAGCTACTTTATTCCACAAAGTCTCAACCATGTCATCTTCTGTCTGCAATGACTTCTGGTTAGCTTCGTAAGCTCTGTTAACCTCAATCATCTGCACCATCTCATTAACAACATTGACATTACTTGTCTCTGTGTATGCCTGCAGAATCTGAGGACGCTCATCACCTTCAGCAATATGATAATCGCCAGATATGTTGTTTGTGTTCCAAAGTGACGATCCTTGCTTTTTCAAATAACGCTCATTATCAAACCGTACAATCTTCATACGGTCTACAACAGCCTCTTCTTTTGTGTAAATCATACCGTCCTTATTGACTACAAACTTGTCATCAGGAAGATGAATTGCACCGTTTTCACCAAGAACAGGGTAACCTTCTTTCGTCAGCAAAATTCCTTCCTTGCCGAGATGGAAATTGCCATTACGAGTAAAACGCTCACCGTCCGGTGTCTGAACCACAAAAAATCCTTTGCCGCTTAACGCAAAATCTGTATTTGTGTCTGTAGATTTAAATGATCCCTGGTCGAAATCAGTGTAAAACTCATTGGTTTCTACACCAAGACCTATCTTTCCGATAATTGGAGCAACATCAGCGGAGCCGAAAGGAGTTTTATAAACGCCATCCGCTTTTGTTCTGCGAAGAAGCAGCTCTGAAAATTCCTTGCTCACGGGAATTTCCTTCTTAAATCCTGTAGTATCTACATTCGCAAGATTATTGGAAATTGCATCAAGCTTATCCTGCTGTGCATTCATTCCACTAGCTCCAATGTACCATCCTCTGATCATTTAACACCTCTTTTATTGTTATCGGCAAATCATAAATATTCTACAAGAAAAAAAACATTTAACGTAATATTTTTATCTGATTTAACTGAAAAAAAACTAAATTTAATGCGTTTTAACAGCGTAAAAAAAAGATCTTCCTGATAAAATAAAAAGGCTGCGGATAAAACAGAATCGTTTTACAAACAGCCAATATTTAAGATATTTCAAAAAATGCTTTTTCGAAAGCTTTCTCTACTCTTAAATTAGATAACAGTACCAGCCGGAACTATATCAGATTTTCTGATGATGATAATTCCATCTGCAGAATAGAAATTACCATGATCACCATCTTCATATTTTTTGCCGCTGACATTTATACAGCAATTATCGCCAATGCGAGCATTTTTATCGATAATAGCCTTGTTGATTTTGCAGTTTTTGCCAATACCGATATTAGGCACGCCTTTTTTCTTATTATCTTCCTTATCCTTTGCATTATCATAAAAGTCTGCACCCATCATGATAACACCATCAAGATCACAACCCTCATTGATAATAGAACGAACACCAATTACAGAATGCTGAATTCTTGAGTTGGTGATAATACATCCTTCACTTGCAAGAGTTGATGTCATATCTGCATGGTTTATCTTACTTGGAGGAAGGTTTCTCATGTGTGTATAAACAGGCTTATCTTCATCATAGAAGTTAAACTTTGGTTCTGGATTTGTCAAATCAAGTGTAGCTTCATAGAACGAACGGATTGTTCCGATGTCTTCCCAATATCCGTTGAAAATATAGCTGTGAACTTTCTTTGTCTTGATTGCAGCCGGAATAACTTCTTTACCAAAGTCATTGTAATCATTGTTGAGCATCTCTTCCATTGCATCTGCATTGAAAATATAAATACCCATAGATGCAAGGTACTCAAGATCAGCAGGAAGATCTCCACGTGAATCAGCTGGGATTTTCCAGTCATCGATATTCATGTCCGGTGCAGGTTTTTCCATGAAAGATGTGATTGTCTCTGTCTGATCGACTTTCATGATACCAAAACCAGAAGCATCAAAACGATTAACAGCTTTTGAAGCAATTGTAATGTCTGCGCCGGAATTGATATGTTCCTGCATAAACTTCTTGAGATCCATACGGTAAAGCTGGTCTCCAGAAAGAATGATATAGTGAGTTGGTTTCTGAACTCTAAAGTGCTGGAAATGCTTTCTAACAGCATCTGCAGTTCCTTCAAACCATCCGGAATGTTCCAGAGTCTGCTCAGCTGCAAGAATCTCGACGAAACCTCTACTGAAACGGTCAAAATTGTAAGAATTTGTGATGTGAAGATGCAAAGATGCTGAGTTGAACTGAGTTAAAAGATAAATTTTCTTATAACCAGAGTTAATACAGTTAGAAATAGGAATATCTACTATTCTATATTTTCCGCCGAATGGAACGGCAGGTTTTGAGCGAACTTTTGTAAGCGGATAAAGTCTCGTACCCTTTCCGCCACCGAGAATTATCGCAAGAACTCTTGGCTCTTCAGGTGTAACGTTCTTGTCTTTTGACATGTAAAAATCCTCCAGATAGATTTATTTAAATAGAACTATTCATTGCAAAATAAAAATATGTGCAATCTCTTTATAATGATTATTAAATTATAGGTCTACATTTTCGAAAATGCAAACAAATTCTTTATATTTCATAAAAAATATATTTTATTAAGTAAAATTCAATAATACAGTTTTGTACAGAATAAAAAGAAATATTCTAACTAATAGGAGTTTTGTTCATTTTTTAGGCTGTCACACAAAACTGTAATTTATCGAGGCTCTTATACTGACTGATTGTTTATTTTTCTATGAATCCAATAAGAAGATTATATGCCTGAACGACTTCACGGGTTTTATCAGTAGCAACTTTTTCGTAAATTTCATTGCCAGCCCATTTATCAGGATGATAATATTTAAGTTTTTCTTTATATGCCTGTTTTACAGCATTTTTGTCAAAAGTAAATCCAAGTCCCAGAAGCTTGTAAGCTTGCACGCATTCAGATGGAATTGTCTTGTACAGAGTTTTTCTGGCTTTCCTGTGAAAATCTGTTTTTTCATTTTTCCAAGTATTCCACTCGGAACTATATTCTGTTTCAGATATTTCTTCATTATTCTGTTGTTCGTAAGAAAAATCTGATTCTGTCTGATTCTGTTCAAAATCATCTTTCCGATCAATATGAACAAATTTTACTTCCCCGCATTCCAGAGTTTCGTTCAAAAGATCACCAAGTTTATCATACATCGTAGACATCAGAGTTCAGCCTCCCCTGCCCCATAAGAAAATGATTTTCTGAAAAGCTTCAGTTTTTAAGATGTAATCAATTTACAGTATCCTGTTCATCAGAAGCATCACTGTCATCCACTGGATTTCCCCATTCAGCAAGTTTACGCTGCAACGTTTTTCTTCCGATGCCAAGAATGTCGGCCGTCTTAGACTTGTTATTGCGGTTAACTGCAAGATTTGCCTGAATGACAATTTTTTCGACTTCATCAAGACTTACCCCGACAGGAACTGTTATACTGTCCTGATTTACAGCCTGTGTTACAGCCGGCGGCAAATCATTTACTTTAATTTCGCTTCCAGAACACATAACAACAGAACTTTCCATACAGTTACGAAGCTCTCTGATGTTTCCAGGCCAGTCATACTTAAACATCGCAGCTTTGGCTTTATTTTCCAGTCCTGTAATGTTCTTGTTGTTTTCCCTGTTGAACTCATCAAGAAAAGATGACATCAAAAGCGGAATATCTTCCTTGCGCTCTCTAAGCGGCGGCACCTGAATATGAATGACATTCAGTCTGTAATACAAATCTTCGCGGAATCTGCCAGCTTTTACTTCTTCTTCGAGATTGCGGTTTGTCGCTGCGACAATACGGACGTCTACTTCTATAGTCTGTTCGCCACCGACTCGTTCAAATTTGCGCTCCTGCAGAACTCGCAGGATTTTTATCTGTACATTCTGATTTATTTCGCCAATTTCATCCAGAAAAATTGTTCCACCGTGAGCAAGCTCAAATCTTCCTTTCTGAAGTTTGTCAGCTCCGGTAAAAGCACCTTTTTCATGTCCAAAAAGTTCACTTTCGAGCAATGTTTCACTGAGAGCTGCGCAGTGAACTTTTATAAAACTGTTATTTCTTCTGGAAGACAAATTATGTATTGCATTTGCAACAAGCTCTTTACCGACACCGCTCTCTCCAGTTATCAAAACGCTGGCACGGGTGTCGGCAACTTTATGTATCATCTGCTGAACTTTCTGCATAGCAGGTGACGTACCTATCATATTCTTGAGTTCATTTTTTCCCTCAAGTTCAATTTTGAGCTGCTGATGCTGAAGACTCATTTCGCGGTTTTCCAGCGCCCGCTTGACAATCATATTCAGCTGATCAAGATTCAAAGGTTTTGTAAGAAAATCATAAGCACCATGACGCATAGCATCAACAGCGCTGTCTATACTGCCGTGCCCTGTCAAAACTATGACAGGAATACCAGGCGTCTCAGATGTTACTTTTGCAAGAACCTGTTCACCGGTTATGCCAGGCATACGCAAATCAGTTATTACTAAATCGATGTCGCCCTGTTCTATAAGTTTAAGTCCATCTTCACCATTGCTTGCAGTTTTGACAGAATAATCTTCCATCTCAAAATTTGCAGCCAGTCCATCACGGATATTTTTTTCGTCATCAATAATCAGCAAAGTAAATTTCATTTCTCGCTTCTGTCCTCAAGCAGCTTTGTTTCTCTCTGTGGAACCGGCAGAACTATTGTAAAAACAGTTCCTTTTCCTTTCTCTGACTTGACGTCGATATCACCTTTAAATTCCTTGATAATTTTGTAAACCATTGTAAGTCCAAGCCCTGTACCGTTTACTTTTGTTGTATAATATGGCTCAAATATCTTGGAAGCCGTTTTTTCATCCATACCAGAGCCGTTGTCTTCTATGCACAAGATATACTTTTCATCGTGAACGCGTGATGACACAAGTAATTCATAGGTTAATTCATTACCAGCACTCTTGTCTGCCTTGATTTTTTCCTCAACCGCAGCAAGTGCATTTTGAGAAAGATTTACAACAACTTCGCGAAAAAGTTTCTCATCTATCATAAGACGGGGACTATTTTTACATAAATCAAGTTTAATTTTGCAACCTTTTGAATCAAATTCAGGTTTGAAAAAATCGCATATTTTTTCGATGATGGAATCAGGATCTGATAAAACCATATTTACCTGAAGAGGACGTACAGCAAAAAGAAAATCGATTACTATCTTATTCAGATTGTCAATTTCTTCGTTGATTACGTCCAAATATTTTTCCATAAATTTTTCATTCGGCAGCAGACCATCACCATTTCTGGATTTTTTCACAGCTTTCTGCAAAAGTTGAATATGAATGCCGATCGCACCAAGAGGATTTTTTATCTCATGAGCAACAGAAGCCGCAAGATTTGTAAGACTTGCAAGGCTTTCCATCCGATGAAGCAAAACTTCCTGCTGCCTCTTGTCAGTAATATCATCAACAGAAACTATCGAGCCGATTATAGATGTTTTGAAAGAATCACCATCTTCGTGATAACTTTTTTGAACTAATGGCAGCACTTTTATTGTAACAAAACGAACTTTGTTATCAGACGCAATGGAAAACTCTTCACTGACATTTGTTTTCTGGTCTGTAAAACACGAATGCAGATATTCGCTTATGTATTTGTCATCAACAAGGTCCCAGATATGCTGTTTCTTGCTTTTGTCATCATTCAACCGCATTTTAAAAGGCAAAAAACGTTCTATTGTCTTGTTCGACTTCAGACAGCGAAAATCCATATCCAGAATCATCAGACCTGTAGAAAGGCTTTCTATAGAGGATAATAAAACATTATTTTCTTCTGAAACTGAATAAATAAGTCGCTTCAGCTGCTCTGGAGAAAGTTTTGATATTTTCTGGGAAACCTTTTTTACAAACTCGTTCATTGATCCTGCGTCTGTGCTATGCATTTCAAAATTCCGTTATTGAGATGATTTATTTGCATAAAGTCACGAGCCATCTGTTCGAGTGCAGAAACAGGGCTTTCGTTTAAAATATTAACATTGTTTGAAATTGTACGAATTTCTTCAACTATCTTTGCAGAACACTCAGCACCGGCACCTGACAAAAGAAGAACTTTCTGTGCAGAAATAATACCATCAAGAAAAATGTTAAACAATACTCTTGGCTGAAAACCATTACAGCCTGAAACAATGGCATTCATGTTCGGAACATGTCCCTGTGCAACACTTTTAAAATACAAAGAAGCATATTCTTTGACAGTTTCCGGAGGCACATCCAGATATGACATCAAAAAGTCTTTGATAGTTTCCGGTATTCCACTGCGTATTGTATTCGAATAGTAAAAAATTTTTGATATGAGAAGCTGCTGCTGTTGCTTTGTACGCTCAAAAAAATTGTAAGTACGCACGCGGCTCAAAATCGTCGGCAAAATAGCATTTCGTTTTGAAGTAAGCAGAATAAAAACAACATTTTCAGGCGGTTCTTCGAGAATCTTGAGCAAAGCGTTTCTGGCACTATCCCCCATGGATTCTGCATTTTCAAGAATCAGCACTTTTTTGCCGCTCTCAGAAGTCATATGAGCCCAGGTAGAAATATTCCTGATCTGAGAAACTGGAATAGAATCATATAAAAAAGTATTTTCGAGTTTATCACAGTTTTTACCGACTGAATCCAAAATCTTTTCAAGTTCATCCTGATCTGGCAGAACTCTGCCAGGATTAAGGATTTCTAGATTTTCGTTTATCGAAGAAAGAAGCGGTGAAAATTTTGACAGTTTGTCATCACCTTCCCAGAGAATCTGGTTAAAGCGTGACGTCAGTTTTCTGACAGCGCGCACATAAAGATATTGAGCGGCCTCAACATGACTTGAGTTTGAAATACTTTGAGTAAGAAGAACTTTTTTCGCAGCACGAATTTCAAGAGTTCTGTCGCCGGAACCGGCAAGCAGTACACTTGTACTCACAAGAGCTTTATGGCGCAGGCAGCTCGGGCACTTACATTCCCACTCACCGCCATTATGGCATGATAAAATTCTTGCAAGTTCCAAAGCTGCGGACAATTTTCCGGAAGCAGCAGGTCCGGCAAATAGAATAGACCCCGGCAAAACATCAGCAAGAAGATCTTTTTCCAAAAGAGAACTTGCACTCTGATAACGAACATTCTCAAACATAATCTTTCAACCCCGTTGCAAAAAAAGCACTAGGCGGCATCTTTTCCGGTGATGCATTCTGAAAAGGCAGAGGTTTTGTTACTGCATCCAGGACAACCGGAAACTTCAAAAAGATTTTGTAAAAAAGACTGCCGTCCAATAGACTAGATACGTCAAACCAAGGCTGAGATGTAAGTACAATCAAAATAATTGCTATTAAAGCAAAGCCTTCCAGAAGTCCGAAAAAAAATCCAAGAGTATGGTCGAGCTGCCGGAAAAGATGTCCGCCGAAAATATTGCCTACAATCTGCTGAACAATTTTAACAATCAGAAAAGCAAGAATGAAAATAACTATGAAAGCAATGATTGCTGACAGAACAGGAATTCTGACATATGCAAGCAATGGTTTTGACAATTTCCTGTAAAAAAGTATGGCAGTCCATACACCGATTACAGGAGCTCCTTTATCAAACAGTTCTCTGATAAAACCTTTGAAAGAGCCAACCATTGCCATGGCAAAAAGAATCACAAAAAAAACGAAATCAATTATTGGCAGAGTCATTATCAATTCCTGACAGAATTATGTTTGCTATAACATTTGCAGGATGTTCTTTACATAGGCTGCCGCAAGCTTCTGCAAATAAATCTCTGTTTGTTTTGTCATAAAAGTATTCCAGGGACTTTCTGAGATTCTGAGAATTTGCATCTGTTCCTGCAAGAACATGAGCTGCATTGTTTTTCTCAAAGAAACGGGCATTATCTACCTGGTCACCGCGGGTTCCCTTGCCGCACAAAGGAATCAGAATCATAGTTTTACGGCAGGCAGCACATTCCCAGATGGAATTTGCTCCAGAACGAGACAAAATTACATCCGCGGCCTGAATGACAGACGGCATTTCTTTATAAATAAAAGGATAAATTTTCCATTCACTGTCTTTTTTCGCAATCAAATCAGGATTTTCACTTGCAAAAGCTATTCCTGTCTGATGAACAACTGTATATTTTTCTTTTATCCAGTCAATATTCTGTAAGATTAAATCGTTTATCTGTTTTGCTCCGAGACTTCCACCTAAAACAAGCAGAACAGGTTTTTCGTGATTCTGAGGAATTCCCAAAAATTCAAAGCCAGAAGCTTTTGTATCTTCATAAAAAACAGAACGAATCGGATTTCCTGTTACAATGCATTTTGCAGCCTGTTCTTTGCCGAGGGAAGAAGCTGTTTCCTGATATGAAACAAGAATATTTTTTGCACTTCCAGCATTCAGTCTGTTTGCAAGGCCAAGCGAAAAATCACATTCATGTGTATAGTATGGAATTTTTAAAATCTTTGCAGCAAAACAAGGAGGCACACTGACAAAGCCTCCTTTCGAAAAAAGACAATCCGGTTTGATTTTCCTCAAAATAGACAGAGCCTGAAAAAATCCCCTGATTATCTTAAATACGTCAATAAAGTTCTGGAATGAAAAATAACGCCTTAGTTTTCCGGATGATATTCCATAAAACGCATTTATGCTTCCGCCATTTTCCACAAGGCTTTTCTGAACAATATTACAGTCCATACCTTTGTTATTGCCAATCCAATATATTTCTACATCGAAACCTTTTTCCCTTGAAAGAGCAGATAATTCATCAGCAATTGCAATACCAGGATAAACATGTCCGCCAGTACCGCCACCAGTAAAGACAACTTTTATTATTTTTTTTGAATCTAACATACTTATTCTTTTGGAGGATATTTTTCCATTAATTTAACCATGGCCGGTTTTTTGAACAGATTTACATATCCGCGGGCACTCATTCCCATAGAGTCTTTTATATCCGGGTCAGCACCGCTTTCAAGTAACAGCTGGACAATTCTGACATTCTCATTACCAACGGCCAGAACAAGTATCGGCTGTCCGTCAGAACTTATTATACTCAAATCAGAGCCATGTTCTATAAGATAACGGGTAACATCGTAATTTTTTCTCCACACAGCATCCATAACGGCAGAATATCCGCGGTCTTCTGAGATTGCATTTACATCCGCACCATTTTCGACAAGCCACTTAACCTTGTCAAAACAGTCATTTCTTGCAGCAACACACAAAACAGGAACACCGTTACCTGTATATGCTGTAGAAATCATGCCGGCTTCAAGAAACAGATTACAGATTTCCGTCTTATCTTTTGCAATATAATCTGCAAAACTATCTCCTGTAAACGGAATTCCCATCGTGAGAAGTTTTTTGAGTGCAACATGCTGTTTATCTTCTATTACATAGAGCGGATAATTTTTACCTACATACTTAAGAAGCGTTTCAATATCATTATAGCAATGAAAAAAAGACTGTCCGTCTACTGCGATTTTTCGATAGCGGGGAACCCCGTCCTGCTTTCCTGTATAGATAAAAGTTCCGGCTCCATTACCTATCATTATACCAAGGTACAGACCATAATCGCATTTATCGTGCATTTTACAGCTGTTTAAAACGATACAATGAGAAGCTGACAAAGCATTCTGGACATCTTTGGACAAAACTTCAGGTTTTGAATCTTGTTTTATGAAAATTTCTATATATTCTGCTCCCAGAGAATCAAGAAAATTCTCAACAACACTGAGGTTTTCATCTGCTGCATCAGGAGCCATTACCACCCATCTCATGGAATAATTATATCATGTAGAGACAAGATAAACAAGCTAAAAAGATTAACAGAATTTAATTACATATGTAAAAATAATACAATTGTACAAAAAAAACTGAATTTTTGCCAAATGATATTTTTTATATCATATTAAATCCAATTTAAGAGAATCTTTAAAAAAAATACATTTCTTATAGAAAATATTACAGAGCAAAAAAAAGGCACCTCCATTTTTCAACGTGCCATATCAATTATTTTTCAATAAATCCCTTTGCCAGAAGATGCTCCAGAATAAGTGATACTATCTTTTCCGGATTTTTATCACTTGTATCAATGACCAAATCAGCTGTGTTCTGATAATCATTGTTATCAATGCCGTACAATTTCTTATAGCGGGCAGTATCTTCACTGTCGCGCATTGCTGTAAAGTCCTTTATTGCCTGAAGGTCGCCGCCTTCCCTCTCAAGGATTCTTCCTGCACGCAAATCGTCACTTGCCAGAAGATAAACTTTCAAGTCGGCTTCCTTAAGCATCCAGATTGCGAGACGACTTCCCAGAACACAGTTTTCTTTCAAAGCAAGTTCGACCTGATGATTGTCAACATACTTATCATAACTGTCATCAGATTTTGCATTTTCGATAACCTGTGCAAGTGTCAGACCTTTCTCGGCAGCAAGCTGTCTAAAAGTGTAATTTATCAGGGTAATGCCCAATGTCTTTGAAAGCAATGTGCTTACAGTTGTATTTCCGCAGCCCGACTTGCCGCTTATTGCAATTCTTAGTTCTTTTCCCTGTGGTATTTTGTACTGATTCATAACTTCTCCCAGAAAGAGCACTTGGCAACTTTCACTTTAACACCGTCTGTCTTCAACCTGCATAAGTCAGCAGGTATATTTTAATCTATCTTATATAAATCTGCCTATCCATTCAAGAACAAATGACATTATTTCATCCCTGCATATATCATTTACAAGTTCGTGACGTCCATCTTCGACAAGTTTAAGCTGAACATTTTCCATTCCATTTGAATTATAAATTGAGTACAGTTTCTGTACAGTTTTTCCGTTTGAACCAACAGGATCTTTCGTGCCGGACAAAAGCAATACAGGAATCTGCTTAATAATCGATTTCATGCAGCTTTTTTTGTGAATATAACAAAGTCCTTCGAACATGTCACAGTAAAATCCAACAGTACAAGGAAATGTACACCACGGATCAGATTTGTATTTTTGTAAAATATCAATGTCTCTGGAAAGCCAATCATCAGGATAACCTGAAAAAGACAGTTTTTCGATAAATTTCGATACATGACGAGCACCAGCAAAATTTTTAACCACAGTGGCAAAAAATTTACCGAAAGAAACGATAAACCTGGGTCCTGCAGTTCCAGACAAAACTATGCCATCTATGGAACTTCCATATTTTTCAATAAAACATTGTCCTATAAATGATCCAAAACTATGCGCAAACAAAAACAGTTTTTTACCAGGATAAAGTTTCCTTAAAAAATCAACTTCTTCTTTAATGTCATCAACAACTCTAAAAAAACCGTCCTTTTCAGCAAGAAAGCCGAACATTCCCGTTCCCAACGACAGCGCCCTCTGCGCAGTTTTGCCGTGTCCCCTGTGATCTTCTCCATAAAATGCAATGCCATTTTCATTGAAAAACTTTGCCAGATGATCATAACGGAAAGCATATTCAACCATGCCATGACTCAGAAGCACGACACATTTCACGCCATCATTATCTGAACAAGAGTCAGGCGTCCAGCAGTGAAAAAAATTTACATTGCCATCAGACATTGTTATTTCTTTGCATTCATAAGACATAACAAAAAGTATACATCAAAAACTGTATTTTTGCCACGAAATGTTAATCTAAATAAAAACAAAATTCCTTAAACTCACTGAAAAAATGCAAAACATATCAAATTAAAACTGTCTGTTTTTCCTAAATTTAAAAACGAATCTGAATTTAATTTATAAACTGACTGAAATTAAAAAAAAACACAATTTTTTGCAATTTTCACATTTCATTTCACATTTCATTTCACTTTTCAGAGATAACTTTGCATAAAAAATATCATTATATAAACTTAAAGTGATATTTTCAGATATCCAGAACGGTAAGAATTGACTTAAAAATACTGCAAATATATAATTAACAAACACCTTTGAAAAATATATCCGAGGTGCCTCAATCACAAAAAGAGGAGCCGCTATCAATATGAAAGTCGCTATAGTCCATGACTGGCTTGTAAACTATGGAGGAGCAGAAAGAGTTGTTGAACAATTTCTGAAACTCTATCCTGAAGCAGATATTTTTACACTTGTTTACGATAAAACAAAAATGTCAGAACATTTTCCGCCGGAAAAAGTTTACACTTCCTATCTGAAGAAAATTCCAAAAGCCACAAAACTTTATACAAAAATGCTCAGCTTCATGCCAAAAGCATTTGAATCATTTGATCTGACAGGCTATGACCTCGTAATTGCAAGTTCCTCATCATGTGCAAAGGGAGTCATTACTTCCCCGACAACTCCATACATTGCATACATTCATACTCCGATGCGATATGCATGGGATTTGTATTTTGATTATTACAAGAGAAGCGGAAAAATTTCCCGATTTTTCATGAAAAAATGGATTCCCCAAATCAGACTATGGGATTATGTTTCAAGCCAGAGAATTGACACAATAGCGGCAAATTCTGCATACATCGCAAAAAGAATAAAAAAATTCTGGAACAGAGAATCAACAGTCATTTATCCGCCAGTCGACACCGACCGTCTGAGTCCTAACGGCAAAGCTCCGGAGAATTTTTATGTAGCATTCAGCAGATTTGTTCCGTACAAACGAATGGATATTGCAATCGATGCATGCGGAATGCTTAACCGCAAACTCGTCGTAATCGGAAGCGGTTCTCAGGAAAAAGAACTAAAACAGCTTGCAGCCTCATACAAAAACTGTGAAATCACGTTCACAGGCAGAATAAGTGACGAAGAAGTCAAAGGTTACCTGCAAAGGTGCCGTGCTCTCATTTTCTGCGCAGAAGAAGATTTCGGTATAATACCTGTCGAAGTACAGGCCTGCGGACGTCCTGTCATTGCGTATGCAAAAGGCGGTGCCACAGAAACTGTAGTTGACGGTAAAACCGGAGTTTTCTTTGACCGCCAGAGTACAGAAGCCCTTCTTTCTGCTATGAAAAAATTTGAAAAACTTGAAGCTGCCGGAACATTCAAAACCGAAGAGATTGCAGCTCATGCAAAAACATTTTCTGCAGAACGGTTCAGAAACCAGATTGCCGCTCTTATAAAACAGACAGAATCAACTATCAGGAAATAAAAAAATGAAAATTGCCATTGACTGCAGAATGTCAGGAAAAAGCGGAATCGGAACATTTCTTGACGGAATACTGCCATATATGATTGAATCATGTGATTATGTGATTCTTCTTGGTACACCGGAAAACACAATTGCAAGATTAAAACTTTCATTCTGCGAAAATGAAACGCAAAACACATCCAAAATTGATTTTATCCCGTACAGTGCAAAATTATTTTCGCTTAAAGAAGCACTTTTCTTTCCACGCCAGATAAGTGACAAAATCAATGAATGCGATATCTTTTTTACACCGTACTGCAATATTCCGTCCGGTATAAAAGTTCCCATATTCAGTACAATTCACGACGTTGTATTTCTCGATGTACCGAACCTGACAGGATTCTGCGGAAAGCAAATCAGAAAACTCTGCTACAAATATGCTGTACTCCGCTCGTCTGCAATTTTTACAGTATCGGAGTTCAGCAGAGGAAGAATTCTGCAGACCCTGCACCCAAAGAAACCTGTTTTCGTAGTTTACAACGGCATTCCGTCATATCTTGAAAGTACATCAAACACAGAATCAATAAGCCGGACAGCAGACAAAACAAATACACTTCTTTACATAGGAAATATCAAAAAACACAAAGGACTATCATGTCTGCTTGACGCATTCCCAGAAGTTTACAGCAAAACACAGGCAAAACTTATAATAGTCGGTTCAAAAAGCAATTTCAGGACAAAAGATCAAAGTATAGAATCAAAACTCGATGCTTTTCCAAAAGAACAAGTAGAGTTTACAGGTTACATACCAGATGAAAAACTGAAAGAAAAAATACAGTCGGCAAAAGTTCTTGTGCAGCCGTCCCTGTACGAAGGTTTTGGCATTCCGCCGCTGCAGGCACTTTGCTGCAAAACAAAGGCTGTTATCTCTGATATCCCTGTATTTAAGGAAATCTACGGCAAACTGCCGGTAACATTTTTTGAAGCAGGAAATTCACAGGATTTGTCTGCAAAACTTATTCAAGCATGGAATGACGGCACAGAGTTAAAAGATTTCTCAAATCCGTACTCATACAAAAAAACTGCAAAACTCATCATGGACAGCATAAAAAAAACATTTTGCTCTCAAAACTGTTGACTTTTTTCTGCTTTTCAAAATCATTCAGACGGCTTGCCTTTGTAATGTCAAAAAATTTTGGAAATTGACATAAAGCATTTTTTCTCGCTTTTTGCTGTAAAAATTCTTTTTCCTTTTGAATAAATATGCAGTTTATATCTACTTTTTAATTGAATTTCGTATGTAAATTCGGGTATAATAGAGGGTATTAAGTATTCTCTTTTGAGAGCAATTCAGAATACATAAAAAACAGGCGGTTTCACCGGATTTGATATTTAGTTTCGTGAATAACATCATTCGAGCATGACTTGCAACGAGTTTACGCAGCAGACATACTTGTAAAACATACGAAGTACACATTATCCGGCATAGTAAAAAAATGACAGAAAAAGAGTTTGAAGAGTATTTTCGTTCACACTTCAAAAGAACCAGTTCATTTGTCTCAGGCATAGCATTGATGATAATCGATGCTGCAATTGTGCTTTTGTGCATTGGAATTGGTTTTTTTATTGTAAATCTTATAAATAATTCATGGATAAACTTCCGTTCGTTCGTAACATATTCAGTTTACCTACCGGCCATTCTGGCTGTTTTTTATGCTGCAAATCTTTATCCTGGCATTCTCATCGCGCCACAGGAAGAAATTAAACGCTTTTCACTTTGCACATTTTTTGCATTTCTCGGAATCGCAATAAGCATAAATGTAGAAACTCAGGACAGATGGCCAATCGCATTTGCGCTGATTATCGGATGGCCATTTGCAACAGTACTGCTTTCCATCGGACGTGAATTTTCCAGATATTTTTTCAGCAAACTTAAATGGTGGGGTGTTCCTGCAGTTATTTATTCAAAAGGCGAAAGAGCAGATTTTATTGTCGAACGCCTTTTGAAAAATCCAAACCTTGGATACAATCCGGCTTTGATTCTCTGCGATACCCCAAACCATAAAATCACATACAAAGGTGTTCCGATCTTTTATTCTTCGGAAAGAATACGTTCCATTGTTGAAAAGCTGAACATAAAAGTTGCAATAGTATGTGACTATGCAAAAGAAACTGAGTACATACAGACCCACTTCAGATATGTCATACAGATTCCACGCCAGCAGCTCTTTACAAACATGTCTCTTCATATGAGAGATTTTGGCGGAATTCTCGGATTCTCATCAACAAATTATCTGACAAAAACAGGTTCCCTTATGCTCAAGAGATGCATCGACCTGATTATGTGCTTATTTGCAGCCCCTTTTGTGATTTTTCTTACGATAATAATAGCAATCGGTATAAAAGCATCTTCACCAGGTCCTGTTTTCTATGGACACAAAAGAATCGGAAGAAACCACAAGATAATTAAATGCTGGAAATTCCGTTCCATGGTCATAGATGCAGATGTTCAGCTCAAAAAAATACTGGCAACAGACCCTATCAGAGCTGCAGAATGGGAAAAAGACAGAAAGTTCACCGATGATCCTCGTGTTACAAACTTTGGAAAATTCCTCAGAAAAACGAGTCTTGATGAACTTCCGCAATTATGGAACATTTTTGTCGGTGAAATGTCATTTGTAGGTCCTCGTCCTGTAACAGAACCAGAACTTGTCAAGTACAGCAAATATGCTGACTATATTCTCTCTGTTCAGCCAGGATTGAGCGGCATGTGGCAGATTTCAGGCAGAAGTGATACAGGTTATGAAGAGAGAATTACTCTTGATACATACTACATACAAAACTGGTCTATCTGGCTTGATTTGTGGATTATCGTAAAAACAGTATGGGTTGTCTTAAAAGGTACAGGCGCATATTAAAAAAGATAATTTTTTTATCGGTATTGTTCTCATTTAAATTTTTTGCACTATCGCAGGAACTAGCTGTACCCAAAACACATACAGGAAACTACAGAATTAATGAAGTAAACTTCATATCAAAGGGCAAAACAGATGTTAACATTTTAAAAACCAAAATGATGCCCATTGATAAAGAACGTATTTTTACAAGTGAAACAGAAGTTCAGAATTATCTAGCCTCAATCTATCAGCAGCTTGAAAACACACGGCTTTTGGAAAATATCCTGTATTCATACGACTTTGTAGAGGAATCAGAAAGTGACATTACACTTGTAAACGCTGAGTATTCATTCGAAGACTCAACATCTATGATTGTATTCCCTGCCCCTTCGTTCGACTCAAACTCTGGAGTCCAGCTGAAAATTATATTTAATGATGATAACTTTTTGGGAAAAACAAATCCATTTACCCTCGCAGTTCTTGGACAGCTTGGAACAGAAGAAGAACCTGACAACATGGCAAAAGTCACACTTGGAGGTTCACTCAAATACGTATTTCCATTTAATATAGGCAAAACAAGAGAACGCTGGATAAACAATCTAGATTTAGCATGGACTATCGGAGAAGATACACCGGTTTTCAATCTGTCGACAGGTCTATCCTGCGAAATTCCAGTCGGCAAAACATACCTGAATATCACAGCAATACAGTCTGCTATAAATAACCCGGATTTTGATAAATACGATGACAATCTCTATTTTCAGGAAAAAGGAATAATTTCTTTGCCGCTTACACTTGGTGTAATCGACAATAAGTCACCTGTAGTATACATGCCCTATATCAGTGCCTCATATAATTGGGACAGAAATGGTATTAACGAGCAGAACATGAGATTGAAATCGACACCGAAGCTTACATTGGGACAAACAACATCAGTTTACCATGTTGACTGGATGGGAAACTTCAGAAGCGGATATTTTTTCAAAACCACACAGTCAATAACAAGAAATTTTGACACAAAAGATCTGGAAAACTGTTTTATCCCGACCTTGTCATTTGATTTAAAACTCTATAAAAGTTTTAAGTATCTTGGGCTTACAACAAATATTAACTATTTCAACATAATTAACTGCGATGAATCATCGCTTCGAAATATCGGATATAGTCTGAGAGGTGCATTGGATAAACAGTTTTTCAAGGACTGCCACTTAGACGACTATGATTACGCACTTGAAACGCCGGCCGCTCTTATCGCGAACTTCGAAATCCCAGTTCACGTCCTGACAACACACTGGAACAAATGGTTCAACAAAGACAAAAATGGAAGCAAATTCGGTAAATTTTTAAGTTATATAGATTTTGAAATACAACTCGCACCTTTCGTTGATGTAGCACTCATGAAAAACAGAGCAACAGGACATTCCTATAAACCATCAGAAGGCATCTACTGTGCCGGCATAGAAATGCTTGTTTTCCCGGAACACTGGAAAAGCTATGTTCTCAGAATCAGTGCAGGTATGGATATCGGCAAAAAGTATTTTTCCGACAGACTTGATAACTCATGGAGAACCCCCAAACACAACTACGAGTTCTGCATTGCATTCGGAAACCACTTCTAAAATCAGTTAATTCATTTACAGCTATAGTTTTCTTTCTAAAAACTACATTTTACAATATACGAATTTTCATCAACGCACATTTGAATTGGAAAACTTGATTTTTAAACTAATTAACAGATTGTTTTTTTGTAAACTGAGTTATCTTAAAATACAGATTACTCAGTTTTTGCCAGAAACTTCTATGTCAGAAGCAGATTCTGTATTTCAATCAAACAAAGCCTGGTTATTTTCAAGACATCGAAGATTTTGGCAAGTAAGATAGTTTATATTGGAAATGTTTATTTTTTTGATAAAATTTCAGCTGTTGCACGGGTCTGCCAATATGGTTCAGGTTCATACTTTGAAAGTATAGTCATGAGAGTATCACCAAAAACCATTTTTTCATTGCTTCGTGCAATTTTTGCCATATTAAAGAAAAGCTTCCAAATATTATTGCTGTTTCCCCAAGCAATAATATCACTGTATGCAGATGCTTTTCTTAACATATCAGGAAAAGTCGAATACGAATAATCAATAAGACGATCTTTCAAAATATCTTCAATTTTTGTAACCGATGCAATACAACCAAGTGCTGCACATCTGAGAGCCTTATTTTTCTGTCCAACTCTATTATAATACTCACTGAGCTCCTGTAAAGCACGAATTGAGATATCATTATCGCTTCTATAAAGCAAGAAGAATTTTTCTACAGAAATTTCTGTATCAAGATTAATAATTCGCTCAAGTGCGTCCATGAATCCTGTATCTGTATAAAGCTTGTCATCAACTAAAATTGCAGTAAGTTTCTGCTCAAAGTCTCTGCCATCATCTCTATAATCAGCCAGATCTGCAAGTTCATACAAGATATCATACTTTACATCAGCAACATCAAGACGTATTCTGTTATCGTATGCTTTATTCAGATATTCTGTTGACAAATCAATTTCGCCTTCAAGCTTATATACTCTTCCAATCAAAAAATCAGCTTCTGGATAAATATAATCTTCTTCAATCCATTTTCTCAATACTGAAAAACGTCCCTTGAAAAAATCAGATCCATAAAGCTTTATATTTTTATTTATAATCTCAAGAGCATCTGTATAGCTTTTTTCCTGCAAAACAGGAATCAATTCGACAAGATAATCTCCAGCCTTGCGAACTCTAAAATTTCTCTGGCACTGATCCAAAACTTCATTTTCCCACTTGCAGACTTTCAGCTTTTTCTCCTTAGCTTCCTCTGCGTAAGACAATGCAGTACCATAATCATTAGATTCATAAGCATTTTGAGCTAACTTCAAAGTATACCAATAATCATCACCATCAACTTTGCTGTTATATGTAATATTTCCAGCAAAACAAAGAGGAATAAATGTCAGTAAAACAAATAAACAAAAAAAATGCTTAACGAGTTTCATATAATAAAGACTCCAATTCTTTCCTAAATTCTTTATCGGCATCTTTTGGGGTTAATATTTGCACAATTTTTCCTTTTCTAAATATAATTACTTTATCCCCACCACCAGCAATTCCTAAATCTGCATGTTTTCCTTCGCCAGGTCCGTTTACAATGCAGCCCATCACAGCAATTGTAATATCTTTGTTTATTGAATAAAGTTCTTTCTGCCATCTTTCAACAAAACCATGAACATCAAATCCTAATCTGCCGCAACGAGGACAGCTGACAATTGTTACTCCGCCCGGACGTTTATCACATTCACGCAAGATTTCTCTTGCAGCAATAACTTCATTTTCAGGAGCAGATGAAAGACTAACTCTAATAGTAGAGCCAACGTTTTCTTTCAATAATGTCGTAAAAGCAATTGTAGATTTAACGACACCAGAAATAACAGGGCCAGCTTCAGTAACACCAATATGAAGCGGAATATCACTGACAGAAGCGAAAGCTTCATTTGCTTCAATAGTTTCTGCAACAGAAGAAGATTTCATACTAACAACTACATTATGAAAATCAAGTTCTTCGAACACAGATACTTCCCGTAAAGCAGCTTCTGCCAAAGCTTTTGCCCTGATTAATGAACCATCAGTAACAGACTGTTCCAAGTCTTTTGGTAAGCTGCCTGTATTAACACCTATTCGAATTGCGATATTTTTTTCTTTACAAGCATCAACAACAGCTTTTACTCTGTCTTTGCTTCCAATATTGCCTGGATTTATTCTAATTGCAGAAACCGCACCTTTTGCACATTCCAATGCAAGCTTGTAATCAAAATGTATATCAGCAACTAAAGGTACATCTGTATGAGATGCTATTTCGCATAAACCATGTGCACTCTCCATATCAGGAACTGCAAAACGAATGATATCACATCCAAGCATTTTAAGACTGTTGATCTGTTTAAGAATAGAATCCAGTTTTTCCTGATTCCCAACAACATCAGTTATTCCGTCTTTCCACATCGTCTGAATTGTAACAGGATTATCAGCTCCTATAAGTATCTTTTTAATGCCATCATGCCCACCAATTACAACAGTACGAGTTTTCTTAAACATAACAACTCCATAAAAAAAATGCCAGCATGTTAAATACATAACATACTGGCTTAAAAATATCAGATTATAACTAATTAAGCAACAATCATTCCGAAAACCATGCTGAACAAAGCAATAGTTTCACAAAGACCAACAACCATGATGTAGTTAGTGAAGCCCTTTCCTGTCTCTGCCAAAGCATCAGAACCTGCAGCACCAGCCTTACCCTGTGCAATAGCTGACATACACATAGAAAGACCACAAGCCAGACCAAGACCAAGCAAGAACAACTGCTGAGCTGGATCAGCTGCAACAGCAGAACCCTTCATTGTGTTCATCAAAAGGAAACCGTAAATTGTCTGTGTAAGAGGAGCACCTGCAAAAACAACCAGAAGGAATGGAGCAGGTTTATTGTTCAGATAACATCTTTTCCATGCACCAATAGCACCTTGTCCAGCAATTCCAATTCCGATAGCACTACCCATAGCAGCAATACCCATTACCAAGCCAGCACCAATCATACCCCAGTTCATAAATTACTCCTTATTTGCAGCTAATATACCGCAAGTATCAAATTCAAATTTATATATTACCAGTCTTGAAAGACTGTAAAAACCTACCACAATGAATACAAATGCTTCAATAATTAAGTACGAAAAAACATGTACTTTTATTGGCAGACATTTGTAAACATCAGTTATCACTTCTTGTTATGCTCCTGGAAAGGTCTGTATTTTGTACCGCTCCAGTTCATACCAAGATGCTGAGAAAACTCCAAAGTATTCAAACGAACACCATGAACAATAACTGAAAGCAAGTTCAGCATCATGTTCAAGCCATGACCAAATACAAGAAGTATCAGAGCAAATATCAAAAGCACCATCTTTCCGAACATAGGTCCTGCCATTGTATTTACAGTACTGCTGATTGCAGCACCTGCAAGGGCAACAGCCCAAAGACGTATGTAAGAAACGATATCAGAGAATACGTTTACGATTCCCAGGAAAACACTGATGATATTCTTACAGCTTTCAAGAACTGATTTAAGCACACTATCTGTATAGTTTGAGAATACAAAATTCAGTGCAAATCCAAAGCCAAGAACACCAATTGCAATCAATGGGAAACAAGACGGCATCATCAAGCCAAACAAGTTGACAGGATCACCTGTATCACCAAGAGGGAATACATAGTTAACACCATCAGCAACGACCATACTCAGTACTACATAGAAAGTACCCCAAAGCTGAAGCAGAGAACCAACATCTCCGATTCCTTTCAAGGATTTTCTATCAGCAATAGCACACTTGATATGAGCAATACTCAGCTGTACAAGAGCAAGAAGGAAGCAGAAAATCTGCTGATTTTTATCAGCCAGACTTTTTGCAGCTTCTGCTGTCATTCCTGTTGTTATCAATTTTGCCTGAGATACCTGACGCAATGAAATATCAATCATCCAAGGCGGCAGTTTAGCAGTATCAATTCCAAACCAGGAACAAGTCATTGCACCCCATGCCATTGTACAAGCGCCAAGCAGGAAAATCAGTACAGGAAGTGAACGACCTCCTGACTTTGATTTTGCAAGCATAAGCAAACCAATCAATGCAATAAGGGCACCATATCCCGCATCTGCAAATATCATTCCGAAGAAGATACAGAAGAACAACAGGAACCATGAAGAAATATCAAACTCGTGATATCCAGGTGTAACATCAAGGAAGTCCATCAATGGATAAATAATGCTTACAAGTCTGTTATTCTTCAATTTTGTAGGAACAGGATCATCTTCAGCAGGATCTGAAATAGTATATGCCCACTGATTTATCTTACAGGTTGACTCAAACGTTGAAAGCATGTCAACAGGAACATATCCTGTAAGCCAGGCAAGTTTTACATCACCAATAATCGAAGAATCCTTTTTGTCTTCATCTTCAAAAGACTTTTCATGTCCCATGCCACTACAAACAGTTTCAAATTCAATATCAGATTCAAGAACTTTGCGATAAGAACCCAATGCCTTTGAATATTTCTTATCATCAACAAGTTCACTTTCGATACGTGAAATTGTCTGTTTTGCCTTCAGTATATTATCCCTTATCCTAGAAGTAGACTCTTCTGGCAAAGGAACAGCATATGCCTCAGGTGGCATAGAAGCTGGACGTTCCGTAACTTCAGTCTCAGAAAGCAGCAGGAAACGTACAACCTTATTTGATGCATTGACTTTTACAGTCTTTATGTCCTCACCAATAAGTTCATACTTTTCTTCCGGTATTTCGTACATGTATACAAAAATACCTTTCTCTGCGAGTTCCGCAAAAGACTCAAGACTTACATCACCCCACTTTGAAAGTCTTTCAAGCTCATTGTTTCCATGAGCAATTACTTCGTACAAAGATTTCTTTTCGTCATTAAGAGATACAATTTTATTAGCAATCTCTAACGCCGAATTTGTATCCAGTTCAAGCTGATTTACAATCTGCTTCTTTGGAAGCTTTATTTCATCAAGTATTGAAATGGCTTTGTCTGCAGCGACAGCATTCTCTTTATAAGAAGCCAGTACACTGCCAGATCCTTCCATTGCCTCAAGATGAACAACACCAGCTTTTCTCAAAGCTTTTACAGAGTCTTTTCTGGTAGAATCAAGAACAACAATAGAAACCTTTTTCATTTGTACTATCATGAATCGGCCTCCTCTGCATTTACTCTTTCAAGCTTCTTCTTAGAAATCTTACTTCTAACAACAGCAGCAACCTGCTCATCACCAAGAAATACATTAATCTTCTTGATATTAATCTTTGTCTCAGGAATCTTTACCTTCTCAAAGAGATTTACACGCTGTGTTGTTACTCTAAGCTCCTGTGAAAGCAATCTTACTTGCTCGTCAAGCACCTCCGCCTGAAGATCAAGCTCCAAAGCCTTCTCCATTCTATCCGCAGCCATATCAATCCACAGAGGTGTAGAATAAAGATCGTAATCACCACGACCAAAATCCGCGCCCTCATAAATAGGAATTTTTACACCCGCTATATTACCCCAGCCTTTCTTTATGTTAGTTACAGTAACCATTCCAGGCTTAAAGGCCTCTTTTTCACCAAATACAGCTATCCATCTTTCAAAATCAGCTTCGACAGCTTTTTTCTGCTCACGAATAGCTTTGGCTTTCTCATCTATAGTACGGATTTCTGACTGCAGCTGTTGTTTCTTGAGCGTAAGAGTCGGAAGATAGCGATTATACATTTTAAGCGCATCTTTTTGAGTCTTAAGCTCATTTTTCGTCAGCTTTATTTTAGCCATTCACTACTCCGTCAGTTTTTAGGCCAGAACTGTTCAATAAGCTCTGTTTTCAATCCAGTTTCCTTCTGATCAAAACACTGAGCAAGGATTTTCCAACCATTGTCCAGAGCATCTTCCAAAGAAATATTAACACTCAAGTCCATCATCTTTGATTCAAAAAGTTCACCGTATTTCAACAGTTTCTCATCCCAGGAACTCATATTGAATCCCATGCTCTTCTTTTCAAGAGTATCTTTGTAAGAAGCATAAAGACGAATCATAGCATCCATCAATGAACGGTGATCTTTTCTTGTCTTACCGTTAACATTCTGCTTCAAACGGGAAAGAGATCCGAACGGCTCAATACGGCCGCCCTTAAGATAATACTGCCCCTCTGTAATATAACCAGTGTTATCTGGAACTGGATGAGTAACATCGTCACCAGGCATTGTTGTAACAGCCAAGACAGTAATTGACCCCTGATCAGAAAAATCAACAGCCTTCTCATAGCGGCTTGCCAGCTGAGAGTACAAATCTCCAGGATAACCACGGTTAGAAGGAACCTGTTCCTGTGTAATAGCAATTGCCTTCATTGAGTCAGCAAAGTTTGTCATATCAGTAAGAAGAACGAGAACATCCTTTCCTTGAAGTGCAAACTGCTCAGCAACAGCGAGTGACAAATCTGGAATCTTCATACATTCTACAGTAGGATCTGCTGCAGTATGAACAAACATAACAGTCTTGCTCAGAGCGCCGCCTTCCTCAAGTGTGTTCTTGAAATAAAGATAATCATCATACTTCAAGCCCATTCCACCAAGAACAATAACATCAGCCTGAGCCTGCATAGCAATACGTGCAAGAAGCTGGTTATAAGGCTCACCAGAGATAGAGAAAATAGGTATCTTCTGACTGACAACCAATGTATTGAAAACGTCAATCATTGGAATATTTGTACGCATCATGCGGTTAGGTAAAATACGACGTGCAGGGTTTACTGATGGTCCACCAATCTGAACCAAATTGTCTGCAAGAGCAGGACCATGATCACGAGGTTCTGCAGAACCGTTAAAAATACGTCCAAGCAAGTTCTCACTGAACGAAACACGCATATCGTGTCCGAGGAAACGAACCTGATCATTTGTTGCAACACCACGACCACCGGCGAAAACCTGAAGTGAAATTGTTTCACCGTCAATCTTATTTACTTCAGCAAGAGACTTACCGAATCTTGTATTGATTTCTGCAAGTTCGTTGAGTTTAACGCCTTTTGCCTTTACAGTAATAACACTACCGTTAATACTATCAATTCTGCTATATACTTTGTTCATTACTCACCGTCCTTGAGAAGTGCTTTTACCTCTTCACTAACCTGAGCATTTTTAGAAGCAAGAGTATTCTCAATAGCCTTCTCTGCGCTAGAGAAATCTGCACTCTTGAATTCCTTATAGTTCATATCAATGAAGTTCTGGCGCAAAGTGTTAAAGAAGTTGCGAGCATCGTCCTTTTCTTCAAACTCAAATGACGAACCAAGAATAGAAACAATCTTCTTGAATACGTATTTCTGACGCTCAACAGAAGATGCTCCTTCAATCTCATCAAATGAATCCTGCTGCATATAAACAGCATCAAGGAATTCACTCTTAAGATAGAGAACGAAGTCATCAAGACTTGTTCCTTCTTCACCAACAACTTTCATCATCTGATTAACTTCAGCACCATGCTTATATACAGAGCGAGAATAATCAATGAGTTTCTTGCTTATAAATGAATTATACTTTGACCATGAATCAAGAGGGTCAATTGACGGATAACGACGAGCATCAGAACGAGCACGTGAAAGACCATGGAAAGCACCGACAACTTTAAGAGTTGCCTGTGTAACAGGTTCTTCAAAGTTACCACCAGCCGGTGAAACAGTTCCACCAATTGTTACAGAACCAACACCACCGTCACGAAGCTTTACAATACCAGCACGCTCGTAGAAAGATGCAATTGTTGACTCCAAATATGCTGGGAATGCCTCTTCACCAGGAATCTCTTCCAAGCGTCCTGACATTTCACGCATTGCCTGAGCCCAACGAGATGTAGAATCAGCAAGAAGAAGAACATTAAGACCCATCTGACGATAATACTCAGCAAGTGTAACACCTGTGTAACAAGAAGCTTCACGAGATGCAACAGGCATTGAAGATGTATTACAGATGATAATTGTTCTTTCCATCAAAGAACGTCCTGTACGAGGATCCTTAAGCTCTGGGAACTCTGTAAGAGTTTCAACAACTTCACCGGCACGCTCACCACAAGCTGCAATAATTACGATATCAACATCTGCATTACGGCTTGTTGTATGCTGCAAAACAGTCTTACCAGCACCGAAAGGTCCAGGAATACAATATGTACCACCACGTGCTACAGGGAAGAATGTATCAATAAGTCGAACCTTTGTAACCATAGGTTCATCTGGTCTCAAACGTTCTGCATAGCAGTTTACAGCACGCTTTACAGGCCACTTGAAACTCATACAGATATTGACACTTTTGCCTTTTTCATCTATCAATGTAGCAATCGTATCGTGGATTTTGTAACTTCCAGCCTCAACAATTTTCTTGATCTTATATGTACCAAGGAAATCATAAGGAACTTGAATCTTATGAACAAAAGAACCTTCCGGAACTGTACCAACGCTGTCACCAGCCATAACAGTATCACCTACATTTGCAGTAGGAGTGAACTCCCATTCCTTTTTCTCATCCAAAGCAGAAAGATAAACACCTCTTTCAAGGAAGTAACCGGAATGCTCTGCAAGAAGTTTCAACGGGTTCTGAAGACCATCATAAACCTGACCAAGAAGACCAGGTCCAACCTCAACACTCAAAAGATCTCCGGTAAACTCAACAGTACAATCTGTAGAGATACCGTTTGTCATTTCATAAATCTGCATTTGGGCAGTATTTCCGCGGATACGGATTACTTCACCCTTGAGTTTTGTATTATCAACGTTAACAAAGCCTACTTCATTAAGAGCGACTCTTCCGTCAAACTCTACAGAAACCATGTTTCCGTTGACAGCAACTACTTTGCCCTTTGTCTCACTCATTTATTTTCTCCAAGAATATCATCATATATTTTATGATAAGAAACCAAACCTTCATCACGATTAAATTTCTTCATTCGTTCAGTAAGCATCAAGCGAAGCCCATAATTGAAAACACCGTCAACTGTAAAGTAGTCAAGCGGTGCTAATTTATCAAGCACGCTGAGTCTGTATTGATTGAGAAACTGCTCTGCACTAAGAGGACTGTCCATTCCGGTTGCAGTACGTGCAGCCTGAATAACCTCACCGTCAGATACAGAAGGAATATCTTTTATATCCTTCTTCATCTTTAAGGCACGAAGCTGCGCAAGTGCAAAACGAAGATCCCTTTCTTTACTAAACCATGCATCGAGAAATGAAGAACCGGTAGGCTTTGCTTCAACAGGAGGTTCCAAAGAAAGATTTTCTGCTATGGCTGCAAACTCTGCAGACATAAAGCGTCGACACAAATCACGGAAATACTCTGTTGTTATTGGAAGCTTAGCACCACTATCATCATCAGTTCTAATAGCTGGTAACTGGGATACCATGTAATACAGATGTTCCACTATTTCTTTACCTTCTCACCAGCTGCCTTTTTTGCAGTGGTTTTTCTTGTTGTAGCTTTCTTTGCAGGTTTTGCTTCGACCTTTTCCTTCTCTTCCACCTCTGAAGAATTATCAAGTTCCTCAGACGGAATTCCAGAAGCAGCATTCTTCATCAATGCAGTTATCTTAGGATTCAAGTATGAACCGAACAATCCAGCAACTTCCTCTGCACTGAAATCATAGAATGCATTACCTTTCTTAGAACCAATTCTGAATCCTGCAGAAATTGAATCACCTGCCTTAATTTCCAGTCCCTTAGAGATTAATGATTTAAGAGATGTTTTGAATGTTGCCTGCAAAACCTTGAGATCTTTTGCAGAAAGAAGAACAGTCAAATCGCTTGCTTCAGTATTAGAAGCCCAGCTCTTTACAGTTTCGGGAATAAGCTTTTTTAGCATATCCTTGTCGTAAGCTTTCTCTGTTTCACTAGAAATCAGAGCAGAAAGCTCTTTGTTAATTCCGTCACGGAAAGAAATAATAAGATTGCGACCAGCTTGAGTAATTGCATCTTCACTGGCCTTTTCCATACGTGCAGTCTCAGCTTTAGCATTTTTGATAATGTTATCAGCTTTCTCTTCTGCTTCAGCGATGATAGAAGCCGCCTTTCTCTGTGCTTCATCAACGATATTCTGAGCAGAATTCGTTGCACTGGCTACACCGTCCTTTCTAATTTTATCAATTAGTTCCTGTAACTGAACGTCCATTGTGACCTCTCTTGTTGATAGAATGAATTACAAATTAAAATCAAAACATAAACGCATATTGTGTAACAGAGCTGTATTTCTTGCCCGGTTCCAGTATACACTTTGGGAAATCGCTTTTATTCGGTGCGTCAGGAAATGCTTCTGTCTCAAGGCACAGCGCATCATGACGGTGATAAACAAAACCGTTCTTTCCCTTTATGTTTTCAATATAATTTCCAGTATAAAATTGTATTCCTGGCATAGTTGATCTTACAATCATCTTTCTGCCGCTTTCTGGTTCTTCAACCTCTGCTATTACCTTCAGATCACCATCATCCTGGTAACCATCAACACAATAACAATGGTCATATCCCACTCCAACTTTATCTATATCATCCCCTATACGTTTAGCTTGCGTAAAGTCATAAGGAGTACCGGTCACGTTTATTTTTTTGCCAGTAGGGATCAACTCATCATTAACTTCAAGATAATGAGAACAGTTCATCTTCAAAAGATGTCCGTTTATCGAGCCGCCTTCCTGACCAAGAAGATTGAAATATGAATGATTTGTAAAATTAACAGGTGTCGGCTGATCAGTATCAGCTTCATATACAATAGAAATATCGTTTTTGTCATTCAGAAAATATGAAACAGAAACATTCAGATTTCCAGGGAATCCCTGCTCACCATCAGGACTCATTCTGGAGAAACATACACCTACTCCGTATTCACCTTCGACTTGCTTGGCATTCCACATCTTTTTGTCCCATCGTTCAAAACCGCCATGCAAAGTATTTATTTTATTATCATTTTTATCAAGCTGATAAGTTTTGCCGTTTAATTTAAAAGAAGCACCGCCGATACGATTTGCGAATCTTCCAACGACAGCACCAAATGTTTCCTGATTGAGGACAAAACCATCCAAGGTCGACATACCGAGTGCAACATCAACAGTTTTGTTCTTTTTTGCATCTGGAAGAATTATACTAGTAATAATACATCCAAAATCGCTAACAGAAAATGACATTTTACCATTTGAGATAGTATAAAGATGAACTTCTGAGCCATCAGCCAATACACCAAATGTGTTTTTCTTGATATCTATATCTTTCATTAACATTACCTAAATATTATTATAACTCATTATTATGAAATTTCAATAGTAAACTTTATTTCTTGTGTACTACGTCCGACATCATGTGCAATTTCCTCAACGGTGTACCCCATTTCGTGCAGCTGCATGACCCTTTTTTTATAATCCGTTTTTGGAATAATGCTCTCTTTTGCATCATAAAATACAGGAGTACCAGAATTAGAAGTATTTTCTGAATCAGATAAACTTTGAGTTTGCTGAGATATCTGTCCCAAAGATTCAGAAGAATCCTTTGAAAGTTCCAGTTCTACACTGCTTTCCATCTGACCTGCCTGATTGAATGATTCATGATTGTCAAAACGAGTCTGCTCATGAATATACTGTTCTACCGGCACAACAGTTTTACTTTGAAAAGCACCTGCAGTATTCTCACCTGCCAATTTTATCGGGGAAGACGGCTTCTGAGACGGTGAACTCTGTTCAGCAGAATATACCGCATTCTCAAAAGCTTTTGATTTTTTTATACCGTTCAGCTCATTCTGAAGCAAGGATATTGATTTTTCCGCATCATTACAGATAGATTTCAAACGAGATATGCGGTCTTCGATCAAATCTATATTTCGGCTTGTAGCATTGTTCATATGCGACAGCATTGAATTTATTTCCTTCTGAGCCTTTTTTATAATACCGTCAGGAGAAAACATTTCTTTTAATCTGATAAATAAAAGACACCAGAGTATGACATTAATTACAGTAACAACTATCAAAAACATATTTTAACAACCTTGAATGCCGAGTTTTTTTTGGACTCGAATAAAATAATCTATTAGGTCAAATTTCGAGTTATAAATAAATTTACAAAAAAGGCGTAATTCTTTAGAATTTAGTTACCACACAAAAAACAAAGGAGTTACGCCATGACCGAAAACGATCTTATAGAATTA
>JAZQQW010000090.1:0-34127 GCA_045629255.1 Treponema sp. | reverse complement strand
CTCCCACTGCAAAACGAGAGATACGGGACTCGAACCCACAACCTTCGGCTCCGGAGGCCGATGCTCTATCCAACTGAGCTAATCTCTCATGAATATTATTTAAAGAATATAGATTTAAATCCAAGTTGTCAACAACACGATAAAAGATTTCAGGAGTCATCATGGATCCTATAATACTTGCATCATCATCGCCTCGTCGTCAGGATATATTAAAACTGCTCAATATTCCTTTTATAGTAAATCCCCCTAATATAGAAGAATCAATTCCAAGTGAACTTCCTTTAAAAGAAGCCCCTGAATATTTAGCATGCAAAAAAGCAGAGGCTGTCGTACATAAGATTGCGGCAACACAAGAAACCATAGGCTGGGTTTTGGCAGCAGATACAGTAATTCATTTCAAAGGAAAGCTTTATGGAAAGCCTAACAGCAAAGAAGAAGCAATGGAAATGCTCCAGACTTTCCAAGGAAAATCTCATGAAGTAATTACAGGTGTAGCTCTATATAATGGTGAATACCATGACATATCAACAAGGACAAATATAAATAAAATACATTTTGCACCAATGTCTAAAGCAGAAATTGAATGGTATGCAAATACTGGAGAATGGCACGGAGCAGCAGGAGGATACAGGATTCAAGGACTGTCATCTTGCTTCATAAAGAAAATCGAAGGTCAGGAAAGTGGAATAATGGGGTTGCCTATTTTTGAACTATATGATATGTTTAAGGAGCAAAACTATCCTTTCATAAGATAGATTTTGCCGTCAAAGTAAAGAACGGTTCGTTAATAGCTTTGATGTAATCTTCCGTACTGTTTACAGTATCGAGAAATAAGGTTAGGTGGAAAATCTTGCAAGTGCATTAGATTTTCCGGTGAAGGAGTTAATCATGGCAGTAGTAACCATGAAGAGTCTTCTTGAGTCTGGAGTACATTTCGGACATCAGGTAAAACGTTGGGATCCACGCATGAAGAAGTATATCTTCGCAGAGCGCAATGGAATTCACATCATCGATCTTCAGAAAACAATAGCTGCAATCAAAGACAGCTACGATGAAATCCGCAAGGTAACAGCAGCTGGTAAATCAGTTCTTTTTGTTGGAACAAAAAAGCAGGCTCAGCAGGCTATCCAGAAGGAAGCAGAGCGCTGTGGACAGTTCTACGTAAATAACCGCTGGCTTGGCGGTACACTTACTAACTTCTCTACAATCAAAAAATCACTTCTTCGTCTCAAGAAAATCGAAAAGATGGAAGTAGACGGCACATTCGGCAACCTTACAAAGAAAGAAGTTGCAAACCTCCTCAAAGAAAAGGAAAAGCTCACAAAGAATTACGGTGGTATCAAGGAAATGAAGGAACTCCCAGGAGCAATCTTCATCATCGATACACACAAAGAGCAGATTGCAGTTGCTGAAGCACGCAGAATGCATATCCCGATCGTAGCTATCGTAGATACAAACTGTAACCCAGAGGGAATCGACTATCCAATTCCTGGTAACGACGATGCTATCCGCGCTATCTCTCTCTTTACATCAATCATTGCTAACGCAGTTATCGAAGCTGACAATGAGCAGGGATTGAAGATCATTGAAACTCTCAATGACGAAGATGATGTTACAACAGATGCATCAACAAAGAGCGAAGACGAAGAAATCGTTGACTATTCTAATTACCAGCCAACAGAAGCTAAAGAAGAAGATGTTGAAGCTGATGAAAAAGAAAGTCTCGTAGACGAAGAAAAGTACGACAAATAATTTGGAGAAATAAATGGCTATTTCAGTTCAGGACGTTAAAGAACTGTTCAAAATGACAGGTGCCGGCATGATGGAGTGCAAAAAAGCACTTACAGATGCTAACGGAGATAAAGAAGAAGCTGTTAAGCTCCTCAAGGAAAGAGGACTTGCAGCTGTTGCAAAGAGAGCAGAGCGTGAGACAAGCGAAGGACGTATCTTCATCCGTCAGAACGGAAACAAGATTGCTATCGCTGAACTTTGCTGTGAAACAGACTTTGTTTCAAACAACGACGAGTTCAAGGCATGCGGAGAAAAAATTCTTGACGAAATTTTCTCAAGCAACTGCACACAGGTAACAGATGCTCTTACATCACTTGCAAAGGATTGTTCTTCTCGTTTCCACGAGAACATGACACTCAGCAAGGTACAGGTTATCGAAGTTCCTTCAGATGCTGTTGCAGGTATCTATATCCACTCTAACTTCAAGGAAGCTGCAGTTGCAGTAATCAAGGGTTCAGCAGACGATAAGGTAAAAGATTTTGCACGCGACTGTTGTATGCACCTTGTTGCTATGACACCAGCTTATACAAAGGCTTCTGATGTTCCACAGGCATATATTGACGAGCAGAAGGAAATCTTCAAGAAGCAGATGGATGAAGATCCAAAGAATGCAAACAAACCAGAGAACATCAAAGAAAAGATGCTCGAAGGAAAAATGCACAAGCACCTTGCAGAAATCTGCTTTGTTGACCAGATGTTTGTTAAAGATGACAAAAAATCTGTCAGCGCAAAGCTTGATGAAGTTGCAAAAGATGCTGGAGCAAAGCTTGAGTTCGGCGAAATCAGCCTGCTCAGACTCAGCAAGTAATTTAGTATAAAAACAAATTGAAAAATCCGTTCTGCATAATCTGTACAGAACGGATTTTTTAAGTTATAATATTTAAAATAATTATATGCATTCTTGGAGGAACGTATGGCAGGTGATAATGAAAGCCGAATGGAAAAGACAGTAACAAGCTTAAAGGAAGAATATAAATCCATTCGTACAGGCAGAGCTAGTGCATCTATTTTTGATAAAGTCAGAGTTGATTATTATGGCACTCCTACACCACTGAGTCAGGTTGGACAGATTTCTATTCCCGATGCCAGAAGTATTGTTATTTCTCCTTTTGATAAATCATTAATTTCAGATATTGAAAAAGCTATTCAGAAAGCTGAACTCGGATTGAACCCAACAAACGATGGTAAGGTTATCCGTATTGCAATTCCACCTCTAACACAGGAGCGCCGCAAGGAACTTGTAAAGCAGGCAAAGAGCATTGCAGAAAACTATCGCACAACAATCAGAAACATCAGACGTGATGGCAATGACGCTTTCAAGAAGCAGCAGAAAGGCGGAGAACTTACAGAAGATCAGCTTAAGCAGGAAACTGACAAGCTTCAGAAACTCACAGACAAATATATCGACGAGATAAACAAAGTTTACGAAGCAAAAGAAAAAGAAATAATGGAATAATAACGTGAATAACGTTGAGTTAAAAATAAATCCAGATTGTTTGCCTGTCCATGTTGCACTGATTATGGATGGTAACGGAAGATGGGCAAAACAAAAAGGGTCTGTCAGAACTAAAGGACATGAAGAAGGTCTCAAACGTGCAAAAGAAATCGCAAAAGCTGCGGCTGATTTAGGTTTGAAATATGTCACGTTGTATGTGTTCTCTACAGAAAACTGGAAACGTACAGAACAGGAAGTCGGTTTTCTGATGAATCTGATACACGTACACCTTCTGAAAGAACTTCAGTTCTACAAGGATAATCAGATGAAAGTCCGTCTTATTGGTGATATAAACGGACTTCCTAAGAATATCCAGAATGATATCCTGGAAGCAGAAAATGCAACAAAGGATTTTACAGGACTCACATTAAATCTTGCCATAAATTATGGCGGACGCGATGAAATTGTTCGCAGTATAAAAAAAATCATAGACAACAAGACAGCTTCTTCTGATATTACAGAAGAAACAATATCTGCTAACTTTGACATACCGGAATTACCGGATGTAGATTTGCTTATCAGAACAGGCGGCGAAAAACGACTGAGCAATTATCTGATGTGGCACTCAGCATATGCAGAGCTTTTATTTACAGACACACTCTGGCCAGATTACCACAAAGACGAATTTTACCAAAATATAGCAGAATTTCAAAACAGAACAAGAAGATTTGGAGCTGTTCCGGTATGAACAAAAGAACATTGGCAGCACGTCTGAGCGTATTTGCAATAGGTCTCCCGGCAATACTTTTTATTGTTTTCATAAAGCCTCATGCACATCTTGCGCTGCATGTTCTTATCTGCACAGTATGTGGAATCGGAGCAAACGAACTATATAACATATTTTCAAAGCAGATAAAACTTCTCCCTAGAGTTTTTCTTGTAGCATTATCAGTATTTATTCCGCTTGTTGCATCTTTAGTATGCATTTTGCCGACATTCATTCCGCTGGAAATTCCTCATGGACAGGAAATAATCACTTATGCTCTTATAGTGTCAATACTTCTTGTACTTGCATACGAAGTATTCACTGCAAAAGCATTTGAAACATCTAATGCAACAATCGCAGCATCCTGTTTTATTGTTTTATATACAGGATATCTACTGACATTTATATCAAGAATAACTGTATTTCACAAAAGCGATATGTCAATCTCTACACATCTGATTGCAACATATCTTTTAATGGTTTTCCTTTGTGACAGTTTTGCATGGCTCTTCGGAGTACTTCTTGGCAAAAATAACAGAGGATTCATCAAGGCAAGTCCAAATAAAAGCATAGCTGGATTTATAGGTGGATTTGTCGGTTCAATTTCAGCTGGAATTTTCAGCTACTTTATGTGGCAGGATGTTTATGAAGGCTCGATTTTCAAGATTATTCTTGTCTCTTTATGTATAGCATTTGCCTCAATTGTCGGCGATCTTGCAGAATCAATTTTCAAAAGATCATCACAGATTAAGGATTCAGGTAAGATTATTCCAGGTCGCGGCGGAATTCTTGATTCAATCGATTCTCTTTTAATGGCAGCTCCGATTTACTACTTTTTAATCAGCCTGCTCTACCACCCGGATTTAGGATTTTAAATAAGGGTTTTCTGAAAAATACAATTCGCATTTTTTGAAACTCCCAAAATCATTTATACACACAATACTATGAAAAAAATATTAGTTTTAGGCTGTACAGGCTCAATCGGCAGGCAGACACTTGACATTGCCCGCAATATGAGCGATTTATTCAAAGTTGTCGGTCTTTCGGCAGGCAATAACCGAGAAGAACTTGAAAAATTCTGCAAAGAGTTTAACTGTAAAGGTACATTATTTGCAACTGACGGCATATCCGGTCTTAAGGATTTGATTCAATCGTCAGGGGCTGATATAGCAGTAAACGGCATTGCTGGAGCTGCCGGACTTGAACCATCATCTATTGTCTTGAATTCCGGCATAAACCTTGCACTTGCAAACAAAGAAACAGTTGTCATGGCATGGCCTATAATCAAAGCCATCGCAAAACAGAACAATGTTTCAATTATTCCTGTCGACAGCGAACACAGCGCAGTCTTCAATCTGATAAATCAGGCCGGCGGAAACAATATCAGTGAAATTGTCATAACAGCAAGCGGTGGTCCCTTCCGCGAATATACTGATGAACAGCTTAAAAATGTAACTGTGGAACAGGCTCTCAAGCATCCTACATGGAACATGGGCAAAAAAATTACTATCGACAGTGCGACTCTTGCAAACAAAGGTCTTGAAGTTATCGAAGCCTGCAGACTTTTTGACATGCCGACTGATAAAATCAAAGTCGTCGTTCATCCGCAGAGCCTTGTACACAGTCTTGTACGAACAAAGGACGGCATGCTTTACGGACAAATCTCCAATCCGGATATGCGGCATCCGATTTTTGGAGCACTTGTCTGGCCAGAAAACAAGGAAAATTACCTGCCACCGTTCGACCTTGCCGGACACGAAATGACATTCTACCCTCCCCGTATGGATTCATTTCCAATGCTAGAATATGCTTACCAGTGTGCAAAAAAGGGAAACAGCTATACGATAGCTTTCAATGCTGCAAATGAGATTGCAGTTCAGGCATTTATAGACAAAAAATGTTCATTTATGGATATTTCAAAGATTGTAGAAAAAACATTGGAAAATGACTGGTCGTACTTGCCAAAAACACTTTCCGAAGTTTATGACATTGACAAACAAGTTCGTAACAAAGCAGAAGCTTTGCTTGTTTCAATCATCGGAGGCAATGATTGACAGTTATAATTGGCATACTTGGATTAAGTTTCCTTGTATTCTTTCATGAACTCGGACATTACATCGCAGCAAGACTATGTGGTGTAAAAGTTCTTGCTTTTTCAATTGGTATGGGACCTGTACTTCTGCACCATACAATTAACGATACAGATTATAGAATTTCACTTATTCCTCTGGGCGGATACTGCTCTATGAAAGGACAGGACGATTTTCCAAAAGCAATTGAGGGAAATCTCAAAGAAATTTACGGTGAACCAGATTCTTATTACGGAAGTCACCCTTTCAAAAGACTGATGATTGCGTTTGCAGGTCCTGCATTCAATTTCATATTCGGATTCATAGCTTTCTATATTATTGCACTTGTCGGCTACACATATTATAGTGCTGGAACTAAGGTAAGCATGGCTGATGAAATTTATGAAAACATGACATCAGTCGCACATGAAGCCGGCATGCAGACAGGTGACAGCATCAAAATGATAAACGGAAAAGAAATGAACGACTTTTCCAATATAGCTGAATTTATTGCAACACACCCAGATGAAGACATTGACATCATAGTCGAAAGAGACGGTAAAACACTTTCTTTTGCTGTACATACAGCTCTTGATAAAGATACTGGTGCCGGTAAGCTCGGCATTGTATCATCGTCTGATTCTGTCGTCGAACGGCACTACGGCTCATTTGGCATTGCCGGCTCTTTTGCAGAAGGAGCAAAACAAAGCGCAAGTCTGATTACTTTAACTTTCAAAAGTATCAGTATACTATTCAAGGGCATTAACTTGACAAATGCAGTTTCGGGTCCGGCACGTATAACAACGATACTGGGAAGTACCGTAAAGCAGGGATTTGCAGAAAGTATCAGAATAGGCATCATCAGTACACTTCAGATTCTGGCACTGATAAGCATTTCTTTGTTTATTACAAACCTGCTTCCTGTACCAATTCTGGATGGAGGGCTTATTCTTTTTGCACTGATCGAATGGATTGCAAGACGAAAAATGCATCCAAGACTTTTGTATTACATACAGTATGTTGGAGTCGGCATTATCGCTCTTCTGATAATTTTTGTTACAACAAACGATATAAAATATTTCTTATTTAAATAGGTCGAATGCAAGGTTTAGTGTTCTATCAAAATACAAAAACCGGCATTCATGGAAAATAAAAAATTGGACAGCCGATAAAACTTTGCTTTTAAAGGCTTTTACAAAAAAAATACGACGTTTCATCAATTTGAAACATGACTGGCCCCCTGATAAAAGCTTTAGAGGTGCCACAATTAAAGCAGGAGCTTTATATGAAACACATAAAAGGTTTATTTCATTTAACATGTGCACTATCACTCATATCATCAGGAGTTTACGCACAATCATATATTTCATCACAATCGCATAACGGAAATGTATCAGGCATAGCTATCGCAGCTGCAAATGACAATACAAACAATTCTTCTGAATCTAATGTGTTTTTCTCAGCCGGCAACGACGGTTTCGTTATCAAATGGAACACACAGGGACAAGGCGAACATTATCAGGTCAGCGACATGAACATTCAGAATATGGATGTCTCGCCTGACGGAAACGAAATTGTAATTTACGAAAGTAATGGACTTTCAACAAACAGAATATCAGTTCTCGACTGGAGAAATTTTAACAAAAAATTCACGAAGAGATTCAAAAGCACAATCACAAGCCTTTCATACTCAGCAAAGGGAACATACCTGATTGTCGGAACTGCAGCCGTAAACGGAACTTATGTTTTGAATGCAAAAACTGGAATGGTACAGAAAAACATCAAGGATATCACAGGTATCATCACAATGGCAAAGACCGGCGAATCCGAAAAGACTGCCGTCCTCTACTCTCCTTCAGGTTATCTGTATTACTACGATATCAAAAACGGTAAAATAAAGGCAAAATTTCAAACAGAAACTGCATTGGATCAGGTGACTTTGTTCGGAACTGCAAACTTTGCAAACAGATTTCTTGCCGGTGTCAAAAACAATGAAATTTTCATTATTGATGCCACAACAGGCAAATCAATTGCTATTTACAACGTAACATCGCCAATGATTGTTGCTGCAAAAAATGACATGGAAGAAGGTCTTTACTATATAAGCAAGCGAGGCAGAGCATACAGCATGTCTCTTATCAGCCAGGATACACTGAGCACATATCTTAAGGACAAAAACTCCGTACCGAATACACCGGAAAGCACATTTATAAAAAACTTTCAGGGTTTGAAAAGCACAGACAGTTTCTGCTCTATTGCAAAAAATCAAGAAAGTATTTTCCTTGGCACACAGTCTGGAGATATTTACACAATATCAGACCTTGTTGAGTCAGAGACTTATTCTCTCATGCCTATAACACAGAATAACTTCCAGAATGTCATGGATATCGCAAGTGACAATCAGAAGTTTTACTTTCTCACGCAGTCTCAGGTATTTGAAGCAAGTTTCATGGAAAAGACTGCAAATCCAGTTGTTGCAAATCCTGGACAGACAAATTTCTACATCTATCAGGACAGTTTCATTTTCTGGTCAAAGGATTCAAGAAATCCAGTACAGATGCAGTCAATCTTTGACTTGACAAACCTCTATACATTGTTTACCCCAAAAAACAAACTCAAGACAATGCACATATATGATGACAAGATTCTTTATATTGAAGGAAACAATTCTGTAAATATCTATGACATGGCTTCCGGCAAGTCAAAACAAGTTTACTTTGGACCAGCAATCGAAGACGCTGCCGTCATAGGTGACAGTGTTTACGTTGCAAAAGCAGCAACAAGCCTGACAGACACATCTTTAATCGCAGTAAGTCTTTCAACTGGAGAAACAGTTCCTGTCCAAATCAACGGAACTGTTACATTCTCTCTCAGCACAAACTCAGAAAACATGGTTTATGGAATAGCCATGGACTCAAAGAATGATGATGTTGTAACACAAGTCTTCTCTTATGACACAAAAGCTAAGTTCTACAGAAGCCTTCTGAGAGTTATAGATGAAGATCCTAGTGCATTCACAATTCTCTGCAACGACAGTCTGTATACAAATATTGGCCGAAGCCATATTTACACATACAATACAAAGATAAACAGAAGCTCTTCTTTTAAGCGTTCGTCATCAGTTCCACTTTCTGCAATTGCAAATTCTGAATACCTGCTTGTCCTGAACAAAGATGGAAGCATATCATGGTATATGCCGTCATCAAAAGGTCTCATAGCTTCCTGGTATCTGACAGACAGCAACGAATGGTGGGAATTCTAAAAGTTTTCAGATTCTATACAAAAAGCTTCGGAAATTGCAGTTTTCGAAGCTTTTTGTTCTGACACTAAATAAGTCCATAAAAATAATCTGCCATCTCGAATGACAGAACAAATTTTAATTAAAACTCGACACTCAGCCTACAAATTAATTCTAAACATAAAACCTTTATAGCAATACAAAATTTCAGTAAAAGTAATTATTACTTCAAAACAAATGGCAAATCTGCAGTTTCAATACTTTTTAGAAAAATATTTTGCTGCAGATATTTGCCCGGGTTTAAGATTATTGAAGTGAAGAAGATGAATGAATGAAGGATTAAAATTTTTAAACTATGCAGTTATAAAGGCCATTCAAAATTAAAAGTATTGCAAATTCGCTAACAGCGAAGGATAAAATTTTCAATTTGTATAGCTTTATATGGCAAAGTCAGAGTTTTTATCTTCGCGAACTGAAGATAAAATCCTCCATAACATAAATAGAACAGCTTCACTCCAATGTCCCAACCCCTATGTCTTAGAGAAGATCTTCCGGCATTTCGTAGCAAACTTTTGCACTTGCATTGAATGCTGAAAGTTCATCTCTGACACTTTCCAATTCTTTAGAGAGCTGTTTTTTCATGTCCAAAAGACTTTTTCCAAAACAGTTTTCATCAACAATCGGATAATTGTAACATTCAATTACTATTACATTATCCGGATCTGTTGCCATAACTCGTCCAGAATTTGAGCGGTATTTTGTTGTCAGGGCTTCGATATGTCTTTCTTTGTTAAGACAATTATTGATGAATCCCAGTTTTGATTTTATTCAGGCTTCTTTGTAAAGAAGTTTGTGCCCCTGTGCGTTTACATCTTCTATTGAAATATTCACTTTCTGGCATTCTTCATTGATTCTAAAAAGTTTCTGTGCTGCTTCTTTAAATGTCAGTCCATTAAGGGCATACAGTTTTTCGTTGCGTTTTGCTGCAATAACTTCTGCATCTGGTTTTTCACCTTCCCAGGTTAATTCAAAATCAGTCTTATCCAGAATATCCATCAATTTTGCTGCTTCTTTTTTAAGCTCAGCTCTAACTCGCATAGCTTTCTGTAAAGTCATTTACTCCTATGTTTTTTGTCAACTAAGTTGACGATTTTTATGGACCCTCCAGTCCTCTAATTTACATATTTGCGGCTAATGCTTCGTCTGCAAGTTTTGAAATATGATATTCTGGAGTTCTGAATTTTTGAGGTTCATAATTCTTGTTTTGTTTCAAAAGCATATAAAGCAGTTCACCAAGTTTTCTTGCTGTCGTTACAATAGATTTGCCTTTCGACATACCTTTCGTACTCGACATGTATTTATATTTATCTCTTAAAGCCCCACCATCTTTTGACCTTACAGTTGCCCATGCAGCCTGTACCAGCAGCGACCTTAAAAGTACATTACCATTTTTCGTTGTATGACCATTCCTTTTTATCGTACATGAATGATCAACTTTTGGTACAAAGCCCAGAAAGTTGCTTACCTGATGCGGATTTTCAAATCTGTTCAAATCTCCCATGTAAGCAACATATGCAAGTGCAGTTATCGGCCCTATTCCTGGAACTGTCATTGCAAGCTGAACTTTGTCATCTTTTTCAACTTCTGCATTTATTTTCTGCAGCAATTGTTCTATCTGTTTTTCAAGAAGCGTAAGTCTCTCTATCAGTCTTTCAGCTTCTTCCTTTTCATACCCTTTGAGTAAAGGCAGGATATTATTTCTGTTCTTTTCGCAGCACATATCTTTTCTTTTGAACTGTGTATATCCTGCATGCTCAAATATTGCATGAAGTTTGTTTACTTCCCTTGTTCTTGCTCCCTTAAGCGATTTGTATTCACTTAAAAGTTTTCTTCTCTCCCATTCTTCATCAGTTGGCGGTGTCACTATCGGAAGTTCATCTTCATCATGATTCTTCAGAAGTTTTGCAAGTTTTAATGCATCCTCCTTATCAGTCTTTCTTGTGCTCATATAGATGACCGCAAGTTTTCCTGGATTCAGAATATAAACCTTACATCCTACTGTTTGTCTGATTCGTCTCTCGATTCTCATAGCAAGATTACAGGCTTCAATGGCAACAAGATCATCTGCTCCAAGCTTTTCACAAAGCTTATCAATTCCTTTGAAATCTGTTTTTCCATTTGTTCTTGTAATTTTCCCTTTTGGTTCCACAAGACACATGTCATATGTCCTTTTTCCCAAATCAATTCCAACAAATCTTCCTGATGCTTCCATATCGTCCCCCTTTAGTATAAAATGAGGACTGGAGAGCTATACGAGTGCGTCGAATCACCGTTCTCCTATTCGCGGTCTTGGAGCTAGACTCCAAGCCGCATTTTGTTATACGGTGGCTGGCTTAGACAAAAACTACCTCCCGAACTCTTCCGTTCGCAAAAATGACCTGCCTTCCACCGGCTCTCCAGATCCGTCAATCTAGAGTATCCCGCTTTTCTCGTATTTTCAAATCGTAACAACTACTTCGTTTTGCTTTTTATATTTCCATGCTGTGGATGATGTTTGTAAATGGGGAAATGTTTTTTTTTGCTTTGGGGTAGAGACATTATTTATGCATTATGATAAAAAGGACTTTGCTGGAATTGGAATTGCGGGGCAGAATAATGCGTTGTTCTGGTTGTTTTTTTGTTATTGCTTTCGGAGGATGTTATGTTTAAAAAAGATTTTACATGGGGTGTTGCAACTAGTGCTTATCAGATAGAGGGTTACGATGCTGATGACGGACACGGTGCTTGTGTCTGGGATGATTTTTTGAGTGAAGCTGAGTGGGTGAAGGGTAAGTACAAGGTTAATGCCTGTGATCATATCCACAGATACAGAGAAGATTTTGCCCTCATGAAAAATCTTGGAATAAAGGCGTACCGTTTTTCTCTAAGCTGGGCAAGGATTCTTCCGGACGGTGTGCATGTTAACCAGAAAGCTGTCAGTTTATACCGCGATATGATTTCCTGCATGAAAGAAAACGGCATTACTCCGTTCATCACGCTTTTTCACTGGGAGTTTCCGAGTGCGCTTTTCAAGAAAGGCGGCTGGCTTAACCGCGATGTTGTTCAGTGGTTCGGTGTGTATGCAAAGGTTGCTGCAGAAAATTTTTCGGATCTGTGTGAGTATTTCTTCACTATAAATGAGCCTCAGTGTGTTATCGGGCTTGGCCATCTGACTGGTGTTCATGCTCCTGGTCTGAAGCTTTCTGTTAAAGATACTTTTCTTGCAACTCATCATCTTTTGATGGCTCACGGTCAGGCTGTCATAAATCTGAGAAAGTTTGCTAAGCGTCCTGTTAAGGTCGGCTATGCTCCGACGTGCGGTGTTGCTTATCCTTATTCTGAAAGATCAGAAGATGTTGAGGCTGCAAAGAAGGTTTACTTTGGTTTCTATGAGCCTCTCAATAACTGGGCCTGGAATGTCTCGTGGTTTTCTGATCCTGTTTTTTACGGTAAGTATCCGGAAGATGGTTTGAAAAAATTCAAGGATTATCTTCCTGAGGTTCATGAGGGGGACATGGAACTTATGTGTCAGCCTCTGGATTTCCTGGGGCAGAATGTTTACAACGGTTACTGTATCCGCGCGGGCAAAGACGGTGTGCCTGAGTATGTGGAAAGAGAGCCTGGTCTTGCAAAGACTGCGGTAAACTGGCCTGTTACTCCAAAGGCGATTTATTATTGTGCTAAGTTTCTGACGGAAAAATATAAGCTGCCGCTTTACATTACTGAGAACGGTATGGCTTGTCATGACAGTATTGCTTCCGACGGCAGGGTTCATGACAATGACAGGATAAACTTTCTGGAGCTGTATCTTGAAGCTATGCAGAAGGCATGTGAAGACGGTGCAAATCTTGCAGGGTATTTCCTGTGGTCGTTCATGGATAATCTGGAATGGGACAGGGGTTATGCTGAGCGTTTCGGTATTGTTTATGTTGATTTTGTAAACCAGAGGAGAATTGCCAAAGATTCTGCGTTCTGGTACAAGAAGGTCATGGAGTCAAACGGTGCTTCTCTTGCATGCAATAATCGGGCAAAGGATATTTTGTTCCTGGATCCTGTTTGTACGCACAATATCTGGGGCGGCACGCGTCTGAGGGATCTGTATCATTATGCGGAAGAGGGCAGCGATGTAGGTGAATGCTGGGGAATTTCTGCTCATCCGAAAGGAGACGGTACTGTTAAGTACGGCACTTACTGCGGTATGAAGCTGTCGGAAGTGTGGGAAAAGCATCCTGAGTTCTTTGGAAATCTAAACTATGTCAAATTCCCTCTTCTGACTAAGATAATCGATGCCAAATCAGACTTGAGCATTCAGGTTCATCCAGATGATTTGTATGCCGGTAAAAACGAAAACGGTTCCTGCGGTAAAACTGAGTGCTGGTATGTTCTGGACTGTCCGGAAAATGCTTCTCTTGTCATCGGGCACAATGCTAAGTCAAAGGATGAGCTTTGCAGCATGATAAAAGATGGCCGCTGGTCTGAGTTTATCCGTGAAATTCCTGTAAAGAAGGGCGATTTCATTCAGATTGATCCGGGGACTGTTCACGCAATTAAAGGCGGTATCCTCATGCTTGAGACTCAGCAGAACTGTGATATAACTTACAGGGTTTATGACTATGACAGGCTTTCAAACGGTAAGCCGCGCGAACTGCATGTTCAGAAGAGCATGGACGTAATCTCTGTTCCTGCAAAGCCTACTGCCGAATGTACTGTCGATACTGCAAGGTTCTGTGAGAAGAATAAGCTTCAGAAGCTTTATGAATGCAGGTACTATACTGTGTTCAAGATGGACGTTGACGGAACTGCCGTATTTGAGCAGGTGTATCCGTTCCTCAATGTCTCTGTAACTTGTGGCAGCGGTATCATAAACGGTCAGCCGGTAAATGCCGGTGATCACATGATTGTTCCTGCAGGCTTCGGCAGTGTCGAGCTTTGTGGAACGATGGAACTTATCGCTTCTACTGTAGTCAGATAAAGCTGTCTGCAGCCGGCTGTGCTGAAATGGCTTAAAATATAGTTTTTTTTAAAGACAAAAGCAGCTTCCTTTGACGGAGGCTGCTTTTTTTGTAATCTGGCTTTTTGCCGGCGTATTTTCTGTGCCTGCAAAAAGTCTGTTATTTCTGTGTCTTGTTCGGAATCTGCCGTTTTGCCTTAGTTTTTGGTCTGCAGTTTCCTGATCTGGCTTCCTACTGTAAGTATAAGCGTATCTTTGTCGATTGGTTTTGATATATGTGCGTTCATGCCGCAGTCTTTTGTGCGGTTGATGTCTTCGATAAATGCGTTTGCGGTCATGGCGATAATCGGCGTAGTCTGTGCGTCTGGCCTTTTCAGTGCACGTATGGCTTTTGTTGCTTCGTAGCCGTTCATTATAGGCATGATGCAGTCCATGAGTATAACATCGAACTCTTCCGGCTGTGATTTTATAAACGCGTCCAGTGCTTCCTGTCCGTTATGTGCTGCTGTGATTTCCATGCCGAGCGCTGACAGCATGTACTGTGCGATTTCCATGTTGAGTTCGTTGTCTTCGACGATGAGTACTTTTATGCCGTTTAAGTCGATGTCAGCTATCTTTTTCTGTGCTTCAAGCTGTTGTTTGAGTATTATTTCTTCCGGTGCAAGTTCCATTGGAATCTCGAGTGTTACTGAGGTTCCGACGTTTTGTCGGCTTGTAACATTGATTTTGCCGCCGAGAAGTTCGACGAACTCCTTGACTATCGCCATGCCGAGTCCGCTGCCTTTGACGGAGAATCCGACGTCTGCCTGAGAGAACGGTTCGAAGATGTGCTTGAGGAAATCGTCACTCATGCCTATGCCTGTGTCAGAGATGATAAAACGGACTGAAACGTGTTTTTTGTCAGCTGGTGTGGTCTGTTCTGTTATGAATGTTATCGTGCCTCCGTCTTTGGTGTATTTGACGGAGTTTGATATGACATTTAGCAGTATCTGTCTGAGGTGCAGGTTGTCGGACATGACGTATAAATGCTCTGACGTTTCGCGTTCTATCTGGAGGTTGAGGTCTCTGTTTGAAACGTAGCCTTTCATGATGGATATGCAGTCGTCTACTGTTGCCATGAGATCCATCGGTTCGTGTGCCATGACTGTTTTGCCGTTCTCGATTCTGGAGAGGTCAAGAACATCGTTGATAAGTGTAAGCAGGTGATCTGAGCTTTTGTGAATTTTTGACAGGCAGTCTTTGATTTTGTCGTTGTTGCCGATGTTTTCTTCTGCGACTCTTGTCATGCCGAGTATGCCGTTTAGCGGTGTTCTGATATCGTGAGAAAGATTTGACAGGAACATTGTCTTTGCTTTTGATGCTGCCTGTGCTGCGTCATTTGCCTGTTCCAGAGCTTTCATCTGTTCAATCTCTTTTATTTTCTGTTCGTTGATGCTTCTTGTCATCCATAGAACGTGTTCAACGTTGCCCTTCTCATCGCGGGAAAGTGCTACCATGATTGTCAGAATCCATCCGGATGTTATTGTAAGAATTTCTTTTGATATGACGTTCGTGTACCGGAGCCGTTCGGCAATTGTTGAAATCTCAAGGTAATCTTTGCACTGCTCATACGATTCTGGTGAAAGATCCATCTTTATCCATTTATGAAGTGATTCTTCCATGGGTGCCTGTGCTGGAATGATTTTCTGCAGGGCTTCGACACTTCTGAGTTCTGTTTGCGTTTTGTTTATGAGATCAAAGTCGTACATTGTTATGTAGATGTTGGCAAGGCTGTTTAAAAGTATCATTCTTTCCTTTGCAGCTTTGTCGGCATCAAGTTCCTTTGATTTTTCAAGATCAAGTTTCCTCATCATCCACAGGTACTTGTCTACGTTTCCTTTGTTGTCACGGTGGTAGGCGGCTATGTTAAGTCGAACCCAACCATGAAGCTTAGTATGTACATCACGGGAGACGATATTTGTATTCCGAAGCCGTTCTGCTACTGTGTTGAAATCCCAGAAATCGCGGTTTTTGCATGCTTCTCCTGGTTCAAATTCATTTTCTTCAAATATAGCTATGGCATCGTCAAAGCTTACTTCGCGTCCCATGTAGTATGTAATGGATTTTTTTGCACCTACAAAGAATGCACGGCGTTTTTTCAGGTCCATTGTATAAATTGCAAGATATGCATCAGTGAAAGAATTGAGCAGGGCTGTCTGCTCTTTTTTGAGGACGTTCTGATATTCACTGATGTCCATGCAGGTCATCATCATGGCCTGTTTGTTGTCCCAAATGATCGGGGAGGCAGAAGATAGAATTGTAAAGCCGTCTGGCCGCGTATTTACAGCAGGAACAGACTTGCCTGTCTCCAGGAATTTTTTAGCAGGACAGTTATCGCACGGCTCGTTTTTGCCAAGATATGTTTTGTAGCATTTCTGTCCCATTGATGATGTGCCAAATCCTTCTCGGATAGCTTTGTTTATGAACAGAATTTCGTATGTTTCCGGGTCTATGATGTAGTTATATTCGTTCTGTATGTCGATTGCATTGAAGAACAGGTCGGAAAGATCTGCTTTCTTTCTGTTTCGTTCTTTGATTATCAGAAGCGTAAGGAGGCGGCTTGCTATTATTAGTGTTCCGATTGTTGTCTCTGGCCACGAACGGTATTCCTTGCAGTCATCAAAACCTATGAATCCTATGAAATCTTTTTCGTCAAAGATGCCGCAGTGAAGCAGGGAACATATGCCTCTTGATTCGATAAACTGTCTTTGATACGGAGGCAGTTTGCGTACGTCCGGTATATGAAGTATGCCGCGGTTGTCCAGATTTGTCTTGTAAATGCTTTTGATGTCCTGTTCATAGTCAATGCGGGGTGTTACACGGTATTTGCTGTTTTCTCCATCGGCATACCATGCAAATGTATTTGAACAGCCATGGTGTTCACTGTCTTCTTCGTAAATGTAAACTCTGCTGATGTTATAATGCTGACCGATAGCTTTGAGGACAATGTTTATGTTGTTCTGGTTTGTGTCGTCAGGACTTATGACAAAACGTGTCAGCTGTTTGACGACATCGACATCGTATGCCCGGCATGTATTGGAAGGGTCCGGCAGTCTGAGCGACATATCTTCAAAAGGAACGTCTTTGCTGTATCCCATCATGCCGAGAGTTTTTCCGTCATCGTCGTACAGACGGTATGCACGTATTGCAAACATACCGATTTCTCCGCTTTTAAACGGGTATGGCAGTGTGAATTCCAAAAAGTCCGATTTTTCGGTTTCCAGGAAAGAGCGGCATTTCTGTTCGTATTGCTGAGCTGCTTTAGGATCGACAAAGATTTCACAGTCCGAAAGACCGATGATTTCTTCTTCTGTCTTGAATTTTGTAAGCTGAAGAAAATTGTCACTGGCTGCAATATACTTCTGTTCTGTGTTTTTGATAAAAAACAGAGTTTTCGGAGCAGTCGCCATGGATTTAATGACTGGGTTTAGAATTTTTTTTCTTTGTTCAAGAATTTCTTTGTTTGCTGTCATTTCTTTTTTCCAACTTTTTGAATGTATCAACTGATTTAGAGCAGAGGGCTTCTAAAAACTTAAGTTTTTGGAAGCAACTTTGGAACTGCTGTTAAATGTTCGATGTTCGCATTTTTTGATGCATCCAGTATAAAAAAAAACTCAAACTTTCCCTATTGTACATGGCTTCAAAAACAGCAGTCTTTGGAGCCGGCAAAATAAAACAGTGTTTTTAAGTCTTGCAATTTCAGGACCTAAAAATTGGAGGAAACCTCAGCGGCTATTTGTAAAAGGTTACCATATATAAAATTATAAGCCCATTTTGTGAAAATAACAAACACAAAAATGCAAAAAAAATTCAAAAAAGTACATATTTTGGAAAAAATGCACTTTTTGTATAAATTGTCTTAAAGTAAAAAATAATGCAGTTTTTTAGAGATAAAAAAACGGTGATTTTCGGATAATGCAAAAAATCACCGTATAAAAATAAAGTCTCAAATAATAGGTCGAATTTCAAGTTATGAATAAAATTTACAAAAAAAAGCTTAAATCCTAAAAATTCAGCTGCCGGCAAAATGAAAACAAGTTGTCAGCAAAATGAAAACAAGTTGCCAGGAAAATAAAAACAAGTTGCCGGCAAAATAAAAACAAGTTGCCAGCAAAATAAAAACAAGTTGCCAGGAAAATAAAAACAAGTTGTCAGGAAAATGAAAACAAGTTGTCAGGAAAATAAAAACAAGTTGCCAGGAAAATAAAAACAAGTTGTCAGGAAAATGAAAACAAGTTGCCAGGAAAATAAAAACAAGTTGTCAGGAAAATAAAAACAAGTTGTCAGCAAAATAAAAACAAGTTGCCAGGAAAATAAAAACAAGTTGCCAGGAAAATGAAAACAAGTTGTCAGGAAAATTACAGCCGGCATGTCCAGACTGTTTCCGCACATCAGAATGAACTTTACCATAATTCGCAAAAACTCGATTTTGTTCTAATAAAATTTTCTGAATATGCGGAGATCTGACAAAACTACTTTGCGAAGTAGTCCGGATATCGTTTCTGTACCTGCAGAAGGTCTGAATACAGTCTGTGTATATGGCGGACAGTGGCATCTTTTGCCTTTGCTCCGTCGCGTGCTTTGATTGCATTGAGAATTTCCACGTGTTCGTTGAAAACTGGTGTACTTGAATATTCATGGACTGTAATTTCGCGGAATCTGTCAAAATGTACGTTCATGAGTTTGACCATGTAATGGCACTGCATTTTGTTTGTAATCCTGTACATAATTTCGTGAAACAAGTTGTCCTGTTCGATGAACTTGTCCGGCAGATTTGATTCGCTGTAAAACTGCTGCAGTTTCAGGTTTTCTTCAAGTTGTGCAATATCAGCATCTGTGACTAAGCTGCAAACTTCTTCGGTAACGGCAGATTCGATTGTAGAGCGCATAAAGACTGCTTCGTTTACTCTGTTGATGTCTACAAGGCTTACAAGACATCCTTTTTGAGGCAGTATTTCTACAATTTTTGTTCTGGCAAGTTCCTGGAGGGCTTCGTGAATTGGAGTACGTGACAAATTCAGTTCTTCGGCGATCTCCTGTTCGCTTATCATACTGCCGGGTTTGAGTTCGAGTTTTATTATATTTTCTCTGATAACGCGGAAAGCAAAATCTCTGTTTACTTCTTTATCAAGTTTCTCTATGTTCTTCATTAATAATGACTATATCAGCATATCTTAATTCTGTCAAAAGCTAGTATTACTAGAATACCAGTTATTTTTGAATTCTCTATAATTTTTTTGAATCAAGATGCTGATTATATGTTTGTTTTTTGATAATCGGCATGAAAAAACTTGACAATTCGTGCTAATAATTCAATACTTATACTAGTATGCAAGTATGTTATATTTGTTAGCGGTTTTGCATACTGTCAGCGGTTGTAATCTCAAATATAAGAGATGTCCGCCGGTTTAAAACGCAGGATTTGCGCTGCTGTAAAAGTGTGATTTTAGACTTTGTGTAAAATACAGGAAGACAGAAGGGCTTTCATAAAATGTATTTTTTAATGGCCTGGAAGTTCTCTGAAAATTTCAGGTTGCAGAAAAGGGGAGAATGTTATGCCGAATCAGGATTTAAGGGCACCGAAAGATGCTGTTGCAAAGCGTGAGGGTGTCAGTGTTTACAGAAAGCTTGCAATACAGGCAACAAAATTTATAGACGGCGGAAGAAGACAGGAAATATATTTGGATTCCGGCCGTCTGATAAATGCTGCAAGGCTCAATGCCAATATTAAAGATGAAACGATGCTTCAGAAGCTTCATCTGACGTCAGATTTCAAAGAAATGGTTCACAGCATTGGCATCAGAATCACGTCAAAGAAAACAGATTCAGTTTTTGATTTTGCAATGATTCATTATGGACATACAGATCCTTATGTTTCTGGAACTCATGCACATGTTCAGATTGTTGCAAACGGTGTTGAACAGCTTTTGATGCTGGATGAGGTTGATTGGTCTTCTGATGACAAAGAAATCGGTCAGTTTGCCATAACGTTCCCGGACGATGAAGATTTTGCAAATATTTCTGTGCGTTTTTATCTGCAGGACGGATATCATGCTCCTGCAGAAGAACCTGATGAAGTCCTCGATACAAAAAGCAGCGATTACAAAAAAATGATAAGCACGTCTTTGATTCAGGCTGGAAACACATACCGTATCCAGAAGGCAATTGCAAAGGCAAAAGCCGGAGAAGATGTGACAATAGCCTATCTTGGAGGATCGATTACACAGGGAGCAGGTGCTGTTCCTATTAACACAGAATGTTATGCATACCAGTCATATCTTGGTTTCTGTGATATGTTTGCAAAAGATAAGAATCGCATGCACTATGTCAAAGCTGGTGCCGGCGGTACTTGTTCTGAGCTTGGTCTTGTACGTTACAAAAGTGATGTGACTGACGGCGGAAAAATAAACCCTGATGTCGTAATAGTTGAGTTTGCTGTAAACGATGAAGGTGATGAAACAAAAGGCGACTGCTACGAAGGTCTTGTCAGAAAAATATGGAACAGTCCGTGTAAACCTGCCGTAATTTTGCTTTTCTCCGTATTTGCAGACGGCTCAAATCTTCAGGACAGATTTATCCCTATGGGTACAAAATGCAGTCTGCCTATGATAAGCGTAAAAAATGCAGTATGTCCTCAATTTGACAAAAGCGAAAAAGACGGCCGTGTCGTAAGCAGGCAGCTTTATTTCTATGATATGTTTCATCCGTCCAATGACGGCCACAGAATTATGGCGGACTGTCTGATAAATTATTTTGACTGTGCATCAAAGACTGCGCCTGTACAGGGGATGGATGAACTTCCTGTGTGCAGAACTGATGAATTCGAAAGTGTTCAGTATTTTGGCATAAAGGACATAAATCATAATGTCAAAAACTTTGACGCCGGAGATTTTACGCAGACAGACAGTGACTTGCAGTGCGTTGAGCGGAATCTGGACAGAGCAAGAAGTCCTATGTTCCCAGAAAACTGGAAATACAGCGGAAACGGCGTGAATGTTAAGCCGCTCAAATTTACTGTAAGCTGCAGACTTCTCATGATTGTAATGAAAGACTCTGCAAGTGCTGCCAGCGCACGTGCAGAGGTTTTTGTTGACGGCAGGCTTTGCCGCACTTTGAATCCGAGGGAAATCGGCTGGACTCACTGTTCGGCATTAGTTCTGATTCGGGAACAGACAGAAGCAGAACATGATGTGGAAGTCAGAATTGAATCCAACGGAACAGATACAAACGAGTTTACAATTCTGGGATTTGCAAAAGTTTGACTTTTTAAAATCCAGAAAATGCAGTACTAAAACTGCGCAGACAGAGTAGTTTTGACAAGGCGGACATTCCGGAGATATTTTTTTGAGATGTCCTTTATCGAAAACGACATATTATGGCGGTAACAGAATGGCAGAGTGTTTTATTGCAGCTGACAAAAACGGCTGTGCATCTTTTATATATGACAAGTGTGCTTTCTCCGGTGTAAAAAAAATTGCCGGCAAAGTTCGAAATGATGTGTTTCTCGTAACAGGGAAAAATCCGGACGCTTTCGAATGTGAAAGTCTTGATGAACTTAGTTCAAGAAGCGGACTTATCTGTGGCAATATGCCGGACGGCTCAAAGCATGTGATTTTTGTTGCAACGGCCGGCAGCAGTCCGGTCCTGTCCGAGCTTGAAAAAACAGAGAAAATCAATCTTGGAGAACTTTGCGGCAAAAGAGAATGTTACGGCTGGTATTTTGTAGATAAACCATGCCGTGGTATAGATAAAATGCTCGTCATCGCCGGAAGTGACAAACGCGGTACAGTTTACGGACTTTTTCATCTGTCAGATATGATGAACGTATCTCCTCTTGTAAACTGGTCAGATGTTGTGCCATGCCGTTCAGAGAGTGTCATTATAAGAGAAACTGACCTGCTCATTTCAAAAGAGCCGTCTGTTAAATACAGAGGATTTTTTATCAATGATGAATGGCCGGCTTTTGGCAACTGGGCGATGAAACACTTTGGCGGTGTAAATGCATCTTTGTACGAAGGCGTGTTCGAACTGCTTTTGCGCATGAAAGGAAATTATCTTTGGCCTGCAATGTGGGCAAGCTGTTTTGCATGCGACGGTCCGGGGCTTGCCTCTGCTGAACTTGCTGATGAGTACGGCGTTGTCATGGGAATGTCACATCACGAACCATGTCTGCGTCATGGAGAAGAGTATAGACATCTTCGCGGCAAAGATTCCATTTACGGAGATGCATGGAATTTCCGCACGAATGCAGATGGCATAACAAAATTCTGGGAAGATGGACTTCGCAGAAATGGTCATCTTGAAAATGTCATTACAATCGGAATGCGAGGTGAATGTGACTCTGCAATTCTGGGAAACGCAACACTCAAAGATAACATTGACCTGCTCAAAGACGTTATCAACACTCAACATCGTCTCATCAGGGAAAATGTAAACTCAGATCTTGCAAAAGTGCCTAGAATGCTTGCGCTGTACAAGGAAGTTGAGCCGTTTTATTATGGAGAGCCTGGAACACCGGGACTGAAAGACTGGGACGAACTGGAAGATGTAATACTGATGCTGTGTGATGACAACCATGGATATCTGCGTACGCTTCCTGACGAAGACATGCGCAGACACCGCGGCGGATTCGGCATGTACTATCATTTTGACTATCATGGAGACCCTGTATCATACGAATGGACAAATTCTACAGACCTTACAGAATGCTGGGAACAGATGACTTGTGCATACGAACATGGTGTCAGGGATTTGTGGATAGTAAATGTCGGAGATCTGGGACTGCAGGAATTTCCTTTGACATTCTTCATGAATCTTGCATACGATTATGATACATGGGGAATTTCAGCCTCTGATGTGAATAAGAAATATACAAAGAAATGGGTTGATTTAAATTTTGCTTCGAGCTTTGATGAAAAGTCCAGAAATCAGCTGACAGAACTTATGCTTGAATATACAAGACTTTCTCACAGCCGCAGACCGGAACATTTGAACGACAGAGTTTTTTCAAGCTGTCATTTCGGCGAAGCAAAAAGAGTCCTTTTGCAGGCCCGGAAAATCATGCAGGATTGTGACGAACTTAAAGATAAACTGCCGGCAGAAAACTCTGCGGATTTTGACAAAAAACTGGGCGCATTTATAGAACTTGTTTACTATAATGCATACGCAAGTTCAAATCTTTTCTGTCTGTGGATTTATACGCAATGGAATCATTATCTTGCACAGCGCGGCGCAAGTGAAGCAAATTCATTTATCCAGCTTATCAAAGACTGCATGAACAAAGATATTGAACTGAGGGAACTCCTGCATTCTGCAGACGGCGGCAAATGGTATGGCTTTGGACTTGCAAAGCATATCGGGTTCAAACACTGGAACTCAGAAGAAAGATGCAATCCTGTTTATTATACAGTGCAGCCTCTTGCAGAACCTGTTTTGATATGTGGTGACGTTGACTCTGAACAGTATACAGGCGGCGGCGACTGGACTGGCAAAAATATTGTACTCAAAGTTCTTCGCGGTACGCAGAAAAATACGAAAAACACAAACAGAATATTGAGCGCTCGTGAAATTTCAGACGAAAACACAGCAGTCTGTGCTTTCTATCTGGCTTCTGGAAGTGACTGCGACGTGCCTTATGAAATTGAGTGGAACGACGACTGGATTTTGATAAACGGCAAAAACGCAAAGAAAATTTCCGGTGTCATCTCGAAGGACAAGCCGTTTGAAGTTTTCTCTGTAACCTGTCATCTCGATAAAATATCTTCGGATACAATGTCGCTGTTGGCAAATACACCGATAGATATATCCGGTACCGGTAAATCATTGCCGCTTCCACCTCAGATTATTGTTCACGGCCCTGAGGGGAACCCGAAAATAAATCTGAGTTTTGAACCGGATATGTATATTTCAATTGATGCTGCTGACTGGACTTGCAAAAAAGAAACAATGTCCGGCAAAGTCATGATGATAGACGGACTTTCACGTGACGGAAACGGCGTGAAGTTTACTCCTGTAACAAAAGATTTTTCTTCTGAAGGAAAAAATATGATTCCGTATCTTGAATACGAGCTCGATGTGCCGTTTGAGGGAGACGGAATTGTACAGTTCTATATGATGCCTGCAAATTCATTTGTGAACGGCAGAAATCTCAAACTTCGATATGCCATAAATGACGGCTGTATGCAGACAGAAGATATCCTTCCAAAAGTATATGTCGTCGGACATACTCCGGAGTGGGAACAGAGTGTCCTGGATCATGTAAGAATTCACACGAGTTCTGCCAGTTTCAAAAAAGGCAGAAACAAAATCACATTTTATGCTGGAAGCCCGGGAATTGTTCTGGAAAAAATAGTTGCAGCCAGAAATGAAAAGGCAGTTCCTTCGTCATATTATGGTCCGCTGCCTTTGTAAACTGTTTTTTCAGTATTTTCTGTGCTGACATGTTGCACAGTCTCTAAAAGTATTTTTAGAAAATGCCCTGAATTAGGAGGATTTATTATGAAGAGTTTTATAAAAGATGATTTTTTGCTTGAAACAGGATTTGCAAAAAAGCTTTACAAGTCTGTGAAGGACCTGCCAATCATAGATTACCACTGTCATCTCGTGCCGGAAGAAATTGCACAGGACAAAAGCTTTGACAATATTACACAGATATGGCTTTACGGCGATCATTACAAATGGCGCCTCATGAGACAGGCAGGTATCGAAGAAAAATATATAACAGGTGATGCCTCTGACTATGAAAAATTTGAAGCATGGGCAAAGACAATTGAGGGTGCCGTCGGAAACCCTCTGTATCACTGGAGTCATCTGGAGCTTAAAAACTATTTTGGTTATGACGGCGTGCTGACCGCGCAGAACGCTGGAGAGGTATGGAAAATATGCAATGACAGACTTAAGTCCGGCTCGCTTTCTGCCAAAAACATAATCCGTATGTCCGGCGTTGAGTGTATAGGAACGACAGACGACCCTGTCGACAATCTTGAATTTCATCAGAAAATCCGCGGGGACAAAACATTCACAGCAAAGGTTGTGCCGACATTCAGGCCTGACAAACTCCTGGACGCAAAAAACAGCGATTTTTCTGCATATATAAGCAGAATTCAGGAAATAACAGGAATTAAAATCTGTGATTATGTAAGTTTGTGTGACGCTGTTACAAAGAGAATAGATTTCTTTGATGAAAACGGATGCCGAAGTTCTGATCACAGTTTTTCAGAAATTCCTTTTGAGCAGTGTACTCTTGAAGAATGGGATGGAATTTTCTCACGCGCAATGAAAGGCATGCCGTTGAGCGAAACTGATGAGAAAAAATACGAAACTTTCCTGATGCAGTTTCTGGCAGGCGAATATGCAAAGCGCGGCTGGGTAATGCAGCTTCACTTTGGAGTTGTGCGCAACAGCAATGCAGCAGCCCTGAAAACTCTTGGTATAAATACAGGTTTTGACAGAATTAAAGGCTGTGTTGATATTGAAAATCTTGCGCGTTTTCTGGACGAACTGAATACAAAACAGATTTTGCCAAAAACAATTCTTTACAGCCTCAATCCGAACGATAATGCTGCACTTGATGTTCTTGCAAACTGCTTTTACGCACCAAATGTCAAAGGTCTTGTTCAGCATGGAGCTGCCTGGTGGTTCAATGACCATCAGGGCGGCATGGAAAATCACATGACAGGTCTTGCGCAAAGCGGACTTCTGTCTGTCTTTGTCGGTATGCTGACAGATTCCAGAAGCCTTTTATCTTATGCTCGTCACGAGTATTTCAGACGCATTCTGTGCAATTTTATTGCACAGAAAGTCTCTCGCGGAGAGTTCCCCGAAGATATGGCAGTCTGTCATCAGATAGCAGAAAATATCTGCTACGCCAACGCCAAAACTTATTTTGGATTCTGATTATCTTCCATGGAAAAACAGGAACTGTCATACGGATTGTTCTGTTAACTGTAGTTTTCGGGGCTTTGTGGAATTGTCAGTTCCTGAACTGTGACAGGCTGGTAAAATCCAGCATTTCTAAAGCAGTACAGATTTAGGATTTTAAGATTACACTTTTAAAATTAAGGTTGTTTATAAATTGCAACAAATATAATGCAAAACAAAAGAATTTGCTTGACAATTTGATAATGGCAAATTAAGATTTATATGCATATACTAGTATGCAAGTATGTAACGAGCGGTAAAAAAGGAGCAGAATAATGAACGGGTCTTTGGAAAAAAGCAATCCGCAGAAAAAAATAAAATTTGATAAAAATGAATTTAATCGACATATGAAAAGAAACTGGCAGTATTATGCTTTGATGCTTATACCGGTTTTATACTTTGTTATATTCAGATATATTCCGATGGCAGGAAATATTATTGCTTTCCGCCGTTATCGTGCGGGCGGCAGTATTTTTGGAGATGAATGGAGCGGTCTCAAATATTTCAGACAGTTCATTGCTGATAAGACATTCTGGCGTGCATTCAGGAATACTCTTTCGCTCAATGTTACATATCTTATTTTCCGTTTCCCGATTACATTGATTTTTGCACTTCTTTTAAATGAAATTGCAAACATTTACTGGAAAAAATTCGTGCAGACTATTTCTTATCTGCCGCACTTTATTTCCATTGTTATTGTTACAGGAATGATCCGTGAGCTTCTTTCTGCAAGCGGTCCGATAAACGCAATCCTCAAGATGTTCGGCTACGATGTCGTGTCGTTTATTTCCCTTCCTCAGTGGTTTCCTGCAATTTTTGTTATTTCTGGAATCTGGCAGGCTTTGGGATGGGGAACAATTCTTTACCTTGCAGCAATGGCAGGCATAAATCCTAGTCTGTATGAAGCTGCCGAGATTGATGGTGCAAATCATTTTCAACGTGTCTGGCATGTAACTCTGCCTTGCATTCTCCCGACAATCACAACACTTCTTATTCTGGATATAGGAGGTCTTGTCGGTTCTGGTGGTGCATTCGAAAAGGTTTTTCTTTTGTACAATCCAATGATATACGAATCAGCAGATATTATTTCTACATTTGTATTCCGCCTTGGACTTGGTTCCGGAAACTACAGTTATGCTACGGCAGTTAACTTGTTTGAGGCTTTCTTGAACTTGGTTCTGCTTACTATTGCAAACAAAGTTTCCAAGAAAGTCAGCGGCAGTGGATTGTGGTGATTTTTGGACTTGTCTGATTACAGGCGGATTTTTGATACGCCGCTTCTTTTTGGAAATCAGACATATTTTCTGCTTTTCAAAAATCACACGCAGCAGACTGCACAAATTCTGTGTTTTTATAGGAGTTTACAATGAGCCGATATATAAGAGAATCAACGAACTATAAGATTTTTAAATGTCTTAATACTATAGTTATGCTATTTATTTGTATCGTAACGCTTTATCCGTTTCTGTATCTTGTTGCACAGTCATTTTCTTCGGAAAAAGCAATCATGCAGGGGCAGGTAACATTTTATCCGATAGATTTCAATATTCAGACGTACATATCTGTTTTGAAAAAAGGAGACTTTCTCCGCAGTTATCTGAATACGATTGTATATTCTGTAATCGGAACTTTTGCATCTCTTTTGTTGAGCAGTTTCATGGCATATCCGCTTTCAAGAGATGAACTTAAAGCAAATAAGTTCTTTACAAAGTTTATCGTTTTCACAATGTATTTCTCCGGCGGTTTGATTCCGAATTATATTTTGATGCAGCGTCTTCATCTGCCGAATACAATATTTGGTTTCATCATACCAAGCCTTATCAGCACATACTATGTTATTTTGATGAAGTCATTTTTCCATGAAACTCCAAAAGAACTTCAGGAAGCAGGCGAACTTGACGGTTTAAATCCGTTCGGCATTTTCTTCAAGATTGTTCTGCCGCTTTCCATGCCAATCATTGCAACAATGATTTTGTTTAATGCTGTAAATTACTGGAACAACTGGTATAACTCTTTCCTTTATCTTGATAAAAAGGAAATGTGGCCGGTTGCATACTATCTGAGGACAATCATTACAGGAGCTTCTACTTCTGCAGATCCTGGAGAGGCTACAGCAGAAAAAATGCAGATTGCTGCAAATATCAAATCATGTTCCATGGTTTTGATGTCTCTTCCGATTATCTGTATCTATCCGTTTGTACAGAAATATTATGTTCAGGGAATGATGCTCGGTGGTGTAAAAGAATAAGGAAAAATTGTAATAATGCGGCTTTAGTTATCCAGTGTAAACTTCTAAATATTTCAAAGTTTAGATAGTGGCACTGTTTTAATGCTGTCTGATAGCTGAAGTCTGCATAAAATGCGTTATGATTTTTTTGCAAAAAGTAAGTTTTGCTGTGAAAAATTGCAAAATACTGTCATAGAATTTTTTTAGGGGATTTCTAAAATTTGCAATTTTGGGAAAAGCCATTTACTATGTTAATTCTAAGGGGGAATTAGTATGAAAAAAAGATTGATCGGCCTTGCTGCAGCTTCAGCTGCAATGTTGATGCTGGCTTCCTGTTCGAACGGCACAAAGTCAAAAGGCAAAGTATCAAATTATACTTTTGGTGAGAATGAGACATTCCATTCTGAAGAACCTGTTACTTATTCAATGTTCTTCAGCGATGCTTCATGGTATCCACTGAAAGAAAAATGGAAGACTGAAGGTGTTTTCAAAAAGATTGAAGAGGCAACAAATGTAACTCTCGACCTTACAAGCTATGACAGCAATGACTACGTTTCAAAAGTAAACCTTGCCATCAACTCAGGTTCTTCGGCTTACATCATTCCAAAGATTTACAATGAAGATCAGTATGTAGCAGGCGGCGGAGTTATTCCTGTTTCTGATTATACACAGTACATGCCTAACTTTACATCATTCGTAAAGAAGTACAACCTCGATGCAGACCTTGATACAATCAAACAGGCAGACGGCAAGTTCTACAGACTCCCTGGTTTGCATCAGTCAGCACTGCAGGACTACACACTTCTCGTCCGTGAAGACATTTTCGAAGCTGCAGGATACGACATCCGCGAACTCGAAAAAGACTGGACATGGGAAAAACTCCACGATGTCCTCCTCGACGTAAAAAAATACATGGTAAAAACAGGACTCTGCAAGGCAGATGACTACATCTGGTCTGACTTGTGGTGCGGTGAGTCCGGCAAAGGTTCTGGAGGAAACCTCCTCAAACTTATGGGAACTTCTTACAATGTTCTCACAGGATGGGCAATCGAAGGTACAAACGGAGGTATTAAGTTTGACTTCGACAAAAATGAATACTATTCAAGCTGTGTCGGTCCTGACTACAAGAAATTCATCACTGTACTCCACAGCTTTGTAAAAGACGGTATCCTTGATCCTGAGACATTTACTCAGTCAGATGAAGTTGCACACAACAAATTCTACAACGGCAAGACAGCTATCATGTCAACTAACCGTGCACAATTTGCAGTTGACTGTGCTGGCGTAGAAAAAATCCTCGGTGAAGGAAACTTTAAGCTTTACATTACAGCATATCCTAGCGGAACAACAAAGAACCTTGCAGATTCAATACGCCTTGAAAACGGTGTCATGATTTCACGCAAGGCAAAGGACGAACTCGGAGAAGAAGGACTTATCAAGTTGATGAGATTTGTTGACTGGCTGTTCTACTCAGACGAAGCATATACACTTACAAAGTGGGGCATCGAAGGCAAACAGTGGCAGTATGTTGATGTCAACGGCACAAAAATCAAGCAGCTTATGCCTGGATATAAATGCGGAGGTCTTGGAATCAACGGTTCAGACAGCGACATAGACATCCGCCTCGAGTGGGGATATGCCGGCGGAAACTTCTACTACGGACATGCAACAGCACTTTCTACAGATAACTTCTCTATCGAACTTCAGGATTTGATGCGCCGCTATGCAGAGTACAAAACACTTGGCCCTGTCGATCCAAAAGCCCGTCCTTCAGAAGATCAGAGAGAGCAGCTTACATTGTGGGGTGTTCCTCTTATCGATAATATCAACAGCTGGACTTTGAAATTCGCAGTTGGACAGAAAGATATTAACAAAGACTGGGACGAGTACGTCGCTTCTTGCGTAAATCTTAACATCGATAAGGTAGTTTCTCTTACAAACGAGATTTACAAGAATCAGAAGTAAACCTTTCAAGTTTGCAAAAACTGAATTGATAAACAGACCCGGGCTCCTGCATATTGTGTAAGACATGTGTATGCAGGAGCTTTTTTTTGTGCAGTAATGGCTGCAAAAATATTTAAATTGCAATAAAAACGTAAAAAATATTGCATAAAAATACAAAAAAGAGCAAGATATTCAATCATGTTGCAACCAGAGTTATTAAAATCAGTAAAAAGCTACTCTCTGAAAAGTTTTCTTACAGATCTTTCAGCAGGTATCATTGTTGGAATCGTAGCCCTTCCGTTGGCTATTGCGTTTGCCATTGCCAGTGGCGTAAGTCCAGAAAAAGGTATCTTTACCGCAATTATCGCAGGTTTCATTATTTCTGCGCTGGGTGGCTCAAAAGTTCAGATTGGCGGTCCGACCGGTGCATTTACAGTTATCATCTTCGGCATACTTCAGAAACTTAAAACCAGCGGTATGTCAGACACTGAAGCCCTTGCAGGACTTGCACTGGCTACAATAATGGCAGGTATTCTGCTTATTGTCCTCGGAGCATGTAAGCTTGGCGGTCTTGTAAAATTTATTCCGTATACTATCATTACAGGATTTACAGCAGGAATTGCAGTAACAATTTTTACGACACAGATTGGTGATTTTCTTGGTCTGACAATTACAGATGCAATGCCTGGTGATTTTGCCGGTAAAATCTGTACTTACTGGAAGTTTCTGCCTACAATTGACTGGTACACATTTATCTTTGCAGCAATATGTCTTGCATTGATTTTTATATGGCCGAAGTTCAATAAAAAAATTCCAGGTTCCCTCATTGTTATCATAATTGGAACTGTAGGAAGCGTTATCATTAATAAGCTTACAGGACTTGAGCTTTCTACAATCGGCACAAAATATCATTCAATTCCATCAACTCTGTCGGCTCCAACTATGCCGGCATTCAGTATAAATCTGGTCGTCGATTTGTTCCCGTCGGCTATATCAATTGCCGTGCTCGGCGCAATTGAATCTTTGATGAGCGCAGTTGTTGCTGACGGTATGATTGGAAGTAAGCACGACTCTGATATGGAACTTATCGCACAGGGAATCGCAAATATTGCAAGTCCTCTGTTCGGCGGCATTCCGGCAACTGGTGCAATTGCACGTACTGCAACAAACATCAAAAACGGCGGACGTACACCTGTAGCTGGTATTATTCACGCAGTAACATTGCTTTTGATAATGCTGTTTTTCTCCAAGTTCGTTCTTTATATTCCGCTTGCAGTTCTGGCAGCAGTTCTTGTAAGCGTTGCATGGAACATGGCAGGTTTTCCTGCAATCCGTGCTCTTCTGAAAGGTCAGAAGTCTGATATTTTTGTTCTTGCAATCACATTCCTTCTTACTGTTTTTATAGACCTGACTGTAGCAATCGAAGTCGGACTTGGATTTGCCGCATTCTTCTTTATCAAAAAAATGATAGATGTAAGCGAAGTTCACGAGTACCGCAATAACATAACTGTTGGACTTGGAAAGCACGAAGTTAAAGGTTCTCCGGAATTCAGTGCAAATAACGGATCTGATACAAAAGAAGAAGCTCTGGACATACCTGCAGGAACGCTTGTCTACGAAGTTGACGGACCGCTTTTCTTTGGAACAGTGCGCAAGTTTGAAATTGCAATCGAAAGATCAGGAGCTGAGTGCAAGGCACTTATTCTTCGTCTGCGTAATACAATTTATCTTGATGCGGGCGGTCTGCAGGCTTTGCAGCAGCTTAAAAATGCCTGCGATAGAAAAAAGATGACGATAATCTTGTCCGGCATTCATACACAGCCGTACATTCTGCTTGAAAAAACCGGCGAAGCTGACAAAATCGGCCGCGAAAATATGTTCGACAATATCAATGAAGCACTCGACAGAGCTCGTACAATTTGTTCTGCAAAGTAAAGAACTCAATTTTTAGAACATCGCTAAAAGTATGAAAAGAAGACCTTCGGAATTTTTCTGGAGGCCTTTTTCAAAAAAAGCTTGATGATGTATTCTGAAAACGAAACAAATTTCGTGCATTTATAAAAGTAAATACCTTCTGTGAGTTTTTTACACGGCTTTGTGCAGAAAATACGGAGAAAAAATGATAATCAAATATATTTTTATCTGTGTGATGGTTGGCCTTGCTGGATTTGTAGATTCGATAGGCGGCGGAGGCGGACTGATTTCGCTTCCTGCATATATTATGAGCGGAATTCCTGTTCATCAGGCACTTGCAACAAATAAACTGTCTTCGTCGCTTGGTTCCAGCGTAGCATCGTTTCATTACTGGAAAATGGGATATATGAAACCTCTTATCTGCATCCCGTGTGTCGTCCTTTCTCTGACGGGTGCTTTTTTTGGTTCAAACCTCACACTTAAGATGGATGAAAAAATTCTTGCACTGATACTGATAATCATACTGCCGCTGATAGCCTTGTACGTAATTTTCGGTAAAACGCTTTCTGACTGTGATACTCAGAGATTTTCCATGCTGACGACTGTTGCAGTATGTTCGGCAACTGCGTTTGTAATCGGCTTTTATGATGGATTTTATGGACCGGGAACAGGAACTTTTTTGATGATTGTGTTCTCCGGTTTGTGCAGATTGTCACTCAAAGACAGTGCCGGCACGACAAAAGCTGTAAATTTCTCTTCAAATATCATGTCGCTTGCAGTATTTGTATACAACGGGCAGGTTATGTATCCTCTTGGATTATGTGCCGGCGTATCCAGTATGATAGGCTGCTACATTGGAAGTCATCTTTTTTCTGCCAGAGGTTCCCGCATTACCCGCCCGATAATACTCTGCGTTCTTGCTGTTTTCCTTGTAAAAACTGTCATACAGATATTTTGAAAACTTACTGAGACCTGGTGCCTGATACAGATAGATTTAAATGTAGCTTTTTATGTCGTCAGAGACAGCACAAATGTTTCATTTTATAAAGTTAAACACTTTTTATAAACAGTCTGCTATCTTTTTATACTGTTTTCAAGAACAAATACAGATGCGAATTCCAAATTCCATCCACTTGCCATGGCGTGACCTGGTTCACAGTGTACTCTGTAGTCTGATTCACCGCCGACAGCAACAGCTCCTGGATAACCGTATGCTGCAGCATAACCATAGCTTGCACCTCCCATTGGTGTGCAGCTGACTACTTTCCAGCCTTTTTCAAGAAGTGCATTAACTTCTGCAATTCCGTTTTCCTGCCATTCATGATTTTCATCTAGATAAGCATTTACAATAATTGCTTTTTGCATAATTCTTTATCCCCTGTGTATTTACTGCTTTTTTCAAGAAGCTTTCGAATTTATTTTCATTGCAAAGTTTTATTTGCAGGATGTAGAAAGTACATTGTATTCTCACTTTTCAGCGTATTTTCTTATACGAAACGTTTTTTATTATAAGCCCAAAAATGCTATTTCGCAATGCAAAAAAATATCATTGTTATGATGTTTGAACTTTGTCGTCAAGAATTTTGCAGATCTTTTTTCTATTAGGTCAAAATTCAAGTTTCTGCTGAATTGAAAAGTTTGGCAGAAAACATTTGATTGCATCATCAACAAAGTGAAACAAAAATGCAGAAATGCTGTAAAAGAAATGCCTGAACATTCCTGTTATACTTCTGGCTTTGTGATAAATCAAATTATAATTCAACTTCATCACTGACCAGATATTTTCGATTCTGTT
>JAZQQW010000089.1:0-11577 GCA_045629255.1 Treponema sp. | reverse complement strand
CCTTATAAAATCAGGATGTGTAAGTGAACATGAAGATGCTGTCTGGCTTGTTGATTACTGGTGTTCAAAAGATTTTGCCGGTTTAATCAAGATGCCTTTCAGCCGTCACTGGATTATGCACATCGAAGCGATGATGAAAATAAGTGACAAGGTTTTGAAATCCGGCCTTAAGCCTGTTTGAAGGCTGTATGTACAACACTTGTAAAGCTAGCTGTATAACCTTTGTAAGGCTGCCTCTTTGACTATGACATGCAAATGAGATTTTTGAATAAATTCGCAATGCTTTATTGTCATGATGATGATTTTTGCGATAAAAAAGACAGGCAGGATAATACAGTTTAATTATCCTGCCTGCATAAAATGTAAATTATTTTTTCCAGAACTAGAATTTCAGCATCTAAGTGCATTAAAAATATCTTAGTTAGGATAATTCAATCTTTCATCACAGATGTTGTCGAGAACTTCTGACTTGTATTTTTTTGCGTAATATTTTGCCATCTCAAGATTCAAGTCGAGGTAGTTTCCGCAGTCGCGAGGGCTTGCACCCGGAATGTCGCCTTCGAAGTTGATTACGAAATTGACCATGCGTGTGATTACGTCAACGATGTCTTTTGATTCGAGGTCACCTTTGAAAATTACATAGAAACCTGTACGGCATCCCATCGGACCAAAGTAAATAGTCTTGTCTGACCATTCAGGATCGTTTCTAAGGAATGTTGCTCCGAGGTGCTCAAATGCATGAAGACCAGCAGTAACCATTACAGGTTCAACATTTGGACGTGTAAAGCGAAGGTCAAAAGTTGTAGCAACTTCTTCGCCGATAGAATCTTTACGTGATACGTAAATTCCAGTTAACAAATCAAGATGATTAACAGTAAAACTTGCAATTTTCTCCATGCAGATATTCTAGTCCATTTTGGATTTGTTGACAACAACAAACGAAGTGAGTAAATTTGTAATGAGGCTGTTTATGTGGAAAGAAAACGAAAAGAAACCTGTCATTCCTTTTTTATTGATTACTTTTGGAATCACATACTCTGCTGAGCTGCTTGTAATTCTTCTGGAACACTTTGCAGGACTGCCGGAGACAGCAATGAAAACAATCGCCATGACATTGATTTCTGTCTGTGGTGCACTGGCTCCGGGATTTTCCGTTTACGTCCTGCTGAAAAAAAATAAAAAGATTTCCGGCCTCAAAGATTATATGAAAAGAGTTTTTTACTGCAAAAGCAAAAAATCTTTTTTCTCTGGAACTTTAACTGCGTTTGTCATTTTAGGAGTATTCGTTATTCTCATTGAAAAACGGCACGAAGAGTTTCCTCTGTACATTGCGCCGCTGCTGCTTTTGCTGATGATACCCGGCGGCGGATGGGAAGAACTTGGATGGCGCGGATTTCTGCAGCCTGCACTGGAAAGCAAAGCCGGCTTCTTTCCTGCAACATTTGTAACTGCATCAATCTGGACAGTCTGGCACCTGCCTTTGTGGTTAATCAGTTCTGCAAATCAAAAATTGTTTTTTATTCCGAGTTTCGCATTGTACTGTCTTGTACTGTCATTTTTGCTTGCAGCGACTTACAGAATTACAAAAAGTACTTTTTCAGCAATTCTTGTTCACGCATGGGGAAATACAATGTGCGGAGGACTTTTTACATTCAGCGTTTTGCAAAATGTGCCGGACATGAAAGCAATCGTTTTATTTTCTGCGGTAACAGCTGTTTCAATCGCAATGTATTTTTTCGCAGATAAAAAATTAAACTTTCCAAAAATCAGTTCAATTCATTTTGGCAAAAAACACCTTGCACAAACCATTCCCTTTGACAGGGTAAAACAGGAAGCCGTAATAAAATGTTCAGTATGCACCGGCGAACAGACAGCCTGCTTTAAGGACAAAACCGGCGGAAAACTTACAGAAGTAATGCTCATAAAGACAGATGAAGATTTAAAATATTTCATGAAAACTTATGATATCGAAAAAATAACAAAAGAATACTGAAAAAGGCTCAATCCGAAGCTTTCGGCTGTTGACGATTATTTTCTTCACGCAAGGAAAATCTTCAAAATTCTCACTGAGTTTTGTGTAAAAACTCACTGAGAAAATTTTTTTTCTCACTGAGAATTTTGTAAAAACTCACTGAGAATTCAGTGAAACCTCACTGAGAATTTAGTGGAATCGTTAAAAAGCAGCTTTTCTGCATATATTTCTTCTATATATAGGTATCTTTTTGAGCTTATAAAAACTTTTCCGGGCAAAAAAATCAGCACGCATTATTTTTTTCTTCCTCCCTTTCCCCACAAAAAAATAAAATGCATGTTTCTATAAAAGCCTTGTTTTTTAGTCTTTTGTCTAATAAAATGAAGTCTGTCTGTCAGAATATATAAAGGTATAATATTTTAAAAAAGGGGAAAAAATGATTACTGAAGATTATATCAGTCAGGCTGCTCCGGATGCTGCATCTTTATCAAACGGAAGAAAGCTCAGTTCAGGCGGCAAGTTTAAAAATCACATGAAAAATGAATCTTCCACTGTTTACTGGGCAGAATGCGAAGGAAGCGGAAAAAATCCTTACAGAGTTTCCGTTCAGATTGAAGAAGGTTCTTCAAATGCTGTATGCCGCTGTTCTTGTCCAAGCAGAAAGTTTCCATGCAAGCACGGAATAGGCCTTATGTTTGAAATTGCAGCCGGAAAGGATTTTGTGACGGGAGAAATGCCTGAAGACCTTTCTGCAAAGATAGAAAAAAAAGCTGCTGCTGAAGCAAAAAAGGAAGCCAGAAAAGATGCACTGCTGAACGGAAGTCCTTCAAAAAAATCTTCAAAAGTTACGGCAGCACAGAAAAAGAAAATCGAAAAACAGCTTGAAAGTCTTGATGTTGCCGGAAAGCTTCTTGATGACATACTTTCAGACGGTATTGCATCACTTAAAGGAAAATCGTCTTCTGACTTTTCTGAAGTTTCTGACATGCTTGCAAACTATGTTCCGGGGCTGAACCGCTCATTCCTCAAGATTGCAGATTCAGTTGACAGGGTAAAAAATGAAAATGAAGCCGAAAAAGCAGATTCGCTTTATAAAGATGCACTTAATGAAATCGTCTATGTATGCTCTGTAATTAGAAAATCAAGGGAGTTTTTAAAATCATCGCTTGAACAGAAAAAAGATGATTCTGCTTTTGATGAAGATGATTATTTTCTTTTTGAAGCACTCGGCGGAACATGGACTCTTGAAAAGCTTCTGGAAAACAAGCTTTATGAAGAAAATGCTTCTTTGATTCAGCTTTCAATTGAAACATACAATGATGAAATAAAAAGGGAAATCGTCGACAGGGCTTTTTACCTTAACCTTAACACAAAAGAAATATTCATGACGCTCAACATGTGTCCTTATTCAAGACGCGACAAGATGAAAAAGGATTCTTCAAACTTTGCTGTCATGAATGTTCCACTCCTTTATAAATATCCTTCACACGGCTGCAGGAGAATCCGCTTTGAAAAGTTCTCCCTTTGTGAACCGACAGAAAGCGACTATAAAAAAGCTTCATCTTCATGCGAAGAAGACATTCTTTCTGCCGTAAAAAAAGTAAAGAACATCATAAAGAATTCTCTTGCTCCAAAAGAATATCCTGTAATCATTCCTGTTTCAAAAATCCTCTGTGACGGAAATGAAAAAGCAGTGATTGCAGACAGCAAAGGAAACAGCATAGTTCTTTCAACTGAAAACGGCTTTCAGGATGCCCTTGCTCGGTTTTTAGATTTTCCTGTAAAGATAAAAGAAGGCGATTCTGCCTTTGGAATGATTTTTTATGACGAAGTAAAAGAATCGTTTTTATTTAATCCGCTTGCATACCTCGACGGAAAGAAAATCATCCGCCTGATTTAATATTACGGCCGTGTGCTGCCGCTAACGCGGTGTTTTTATAGGAGTTATGATAAAAATTACCTCCATGTAATTTTTATCATTAAAGTTTGTTCATGCGTTGCATTCTCAAACTTTGATTCAGCACCTCCGTGTGCTGCCGCTAACGCGGTGTTTTTATAGGAGAAAATATGAAACTTGAACCTTTATTCAATTTAAAGATACAGCTTGAAAATACACTTCTTGCAGGAACAAAGCTTATCGGAGAAAACTTCAGGCTCAGAAAGGCACTTGAAGATTTTGAACCTCTTTCAGAAGTAAATCCTGTTTTTGCAAAAATAAAAGCTTCATGCAGTAAAATATTCAGCTCGGAAAATGTAAACGAAGACATTCTTTCTGCCCTTATGCTTGTAAAGGCAGTCTGCTATACCCAGGGGGACTGTGGTGCTGAATATACTTCGTTTGCAGAACTTGAGACAAAAGAAAGAAAATACGAAAACATTCCTTCTGAGTTTTTAAGGCTTCTGCAGAATCCTCATGCTTCAGAAGGTGAAATCATTGTTTCATCTTTTAAAAATCATCCTGAATATTTAAACGACATGAGGGGCTTGAAAGGTTTTGTAAAAGCTTTGAAACATTTCATGACTTACGGCAGCACTGAGTATGCAAAGCCTATGAAAGCCATGCTTGATGATTTTCTTGAAAACAGTCCTGACCGGGCTGAGCTTGAAAAGCTTGAAGAAGTCATGAATGTAACCGGTGACTTTGATATTAAGGACGGCTGCATATGCCAGTATTACGGCCATGATGATGAAATCATTATTCCTGACGGCATTACTCATATAAGTGCAAGTGTTTTCCGCAATACAGAAATTAAAAGCGTCAGGTTTCCGGAAGGTTTTGAATCCATCGGAATATATGCATTCTGCGGATGTCATAATCTAAGGAAAGTTGAATTCCCGGAATCAATTTCAAACATCGGAAACTATGCTTTTCAAGACTGCATCAATCTTGAAGAAATAAAAGTTCCAAAGGATACAAAGGCAGGTTATTTTACATTTAAAAACTGCAGGATAAATGAATGCGACTTCAAAAACTATTTCATAAAGAACGGTCTTGCAATAAAAGATTCTTCCATACTTTATTTTGCAAATCCTTCATTTAAATTTCCAAAAGACATTGCAATAAAAAAAATCTGTGAAAAAGCATTTTCTGAATGCGATGCCCTGAAGACATTCGAGATTCCTGATTTTGTTACGGAACTTGAACCAAGAATATTTTTCCGCTGTAAACACCTAAAGGAAGTAAAGATTTCTGCTGAAATAAAGGAACTTTCAGAGTTTATATTTGAAGGCTGCACGTCTCTCAAAAAAGTTAAGCTTCCTTCGTGCATCGAAAAAGTTTCAGCCGGGGCATTTTTTGACTGTTGTGAACTTAAGGAAGTTGAAGGCTTTGAAAATGTCAAGTCTGTTGAATCTGATTCGTTTTCAAGCTGTTCGCACTTAAAGTCTCTTAAGCTTCATCCTTCTGTTACCTTTAAAGGCCGTTCTTTCTATAACTGCATACGCCTTGATTCAAAAACAGTTGCCGCATTGAAGAAAGCCGGTGCAGAAGATTTTTCATAGACTGGAAAAGAAATGGTTTTCAGGTTGTCGTCACGTAAATACTGAAAGTTTTATAAAACATGTTATTAGGAGAAAAATAAAATGGCAGAAGAAAATATTTTAAGGAAATCGGCAGAAATTCTTTTTGAAAAGGAAATCAATGCACTTATAGAAAATGAAAAAGACCCTGTGCCTGCCGGCTGGAAAATGTCGCCTAAATCGGTTTTAACATACATCACCGGAGGCAAAGCAGGAAAGGTTGAAATTACGCCTAAATACATCGGAAACAGGCGTCTTGTAGAAATTGCAATTGCAACGCTTGTAACAGACAGGGCACTTCTTCTTATCGGAGAGCCGGGAACTGCAAAATCATGGCTTTCAGAACACCTTACTGCTGCAATCAACGGTGATTCGACAAAGGTCGTGCAGGGAACTGCCGGTACGACTGAAGAACAGATAAGGTATTCATGGAACTATGCAATGCTTATTGCAAACGGTCCAAGTAAGGAAGCCATGGTTAAAAGTCCTGTTTACCGTGCAATGGAAACAGGTTCCATCGTCCGTTTTGAAGAAATTTCCCGCTGTGCAGGTGAAGTTCAGGATGCACTCATTTCAATACTTTCAGAAAAAAGAATAGCTGTTCCTGAACTTTCAATTGAAGTTCCGGCTCAGAAAGGATTTTCTGTAATTGCAACTGCAAATACAAGGGATAAAGGCGTTAATGCAATGTCAGCTGCATTGAAGAGACGTTTCAATATCATCGTTCTTCCAACTCCAAAAGACATAAAGTCTGAAATGGAAATCGTAAAGTCCAGGGTAGAACAGCTTTCCAGGAACATGGATTTAGATGCAAAGCTTCCTGATGCAGAGACTATTGAAAAAGTCGTTACGATTTTCCGTGAGATAAGGGACGGACAGACTCTTGACGGCAAACAGAAAATCAAGCAGACAGGAAATGTTCTTTCTACGGCAGAAGCAATTTCCCTTTTATCCAATTCAATGGCACTTGCTGGAAGTTTTGGAAACGGTGAAATTACGGCAGAAGATCTTGCTGCTTCACTTCAGGGTGCAGTCGTAAAGGATGAAGAAAAAGACAGCCTGTGCTGGAAAGAGTATCTTGAAAACGTCATGAAAAAAAGAGGTTCTCAATGGCTTTCTCTTTATAAAGCATGCATGGAACTGAACTAGAACGGAGAAACTATGAGCGAGAACGTAGAGTTTTTCGGTGTCCGCCATCTTTCTCCTGCCGGTGCATTTGAATTAAGGAAAAGGCTTTCAGAATCACGGCCTGATTTAGTTTTAGTTGAAGGGCCTTCTGATTTGAACGGAATGATGGATTTTCTTTCTGACAAAAAGACAAAGTTTCCTGTTGCAATGCTTGCATATACGGATTCAGTTCCCGTAAGGTCTCTTTTATATCCGTTTGCAGTTTATTCGCCTGAGATTCAGGCAATACTCTGGGCAAAAGAAAATAATGTTGAATGCAGTTTCATGGATTTGCCTTCATCTGTTTTTTTGTCTTTCCAGCAGGCAGAAGAAAAAAGAAAGCTCATTCAGCTTGAAAAAGAACTTGACGGCAGCAGTGAAATCAGACAAATCACAGAAAATGAATCTTTGACGACAGAATCAGTTTACAGAAAACTTGAAATCAAAACAGGTGAAGAACATGATTCTTTCTGGGAAAGAAATTTTGAACAGCTTGCAGGAAGCGGAAAATATCAGCAGGCATCTTATGTTTTTGGAAAAGAGCTTCGTTCATTGAGTTCTGATTCAAAAGAAGAAAATGCAGAAAACCTTGTCAGGGAAGCATTCATGAAAAGAAAGATTTCTGACGGAATAAAAAGCGGAAAGAAAAATATTTTCTGCGTATGCGGTTCTTTTCATGTTACGGGACTTGAAAACTGTGAACCAATGAATGATGAAGAAATTAAAAAGCTTCCGCATGAATCTTCAAAGGCAACACTCATGCCATATTCATATTTCAGGCTTTCAAGTATGGCAGGATACGGTGCCGGAAACAAGGCTCCTTCTTATTACCAGATGCTTTGGGAGACTATGGTAAAAGATGACTTTGATGATTTTGCCGGACGGTATATAGTTTCTGTTGCAAAAGAACACCGCGATGAAGGAAACATTGTTTCTTCTGCTGAAGTAATAGAAGCCGTGCGTCTTTCAAAAACACTTTCTTTAATCCGGGGCAGCAGGTATCCTTCTCTTGATGATCTTCATGACAGTGTAATAAGTGCAATGGGACACGGTGAATACGGTGAATTTGTAAGTGCATTTACAAAAGTCGACATAAAAAGTGAAATAGGAAAACTTCCTGAAGGATGTCCGAGAACTTCAATACAGGATGATTTTGAAAGACAGCTTGAAGAGCTTGACCTTGAAAGATACAGGAAAGAAACGGCTGAAAGCATGGAGCTTGATTTAAGGGAAAATCTCCGTGTAAAGGATGAATTCAAGGCTTTCAGGGATTTATACCGTTCATTTTTCTTTAACCGCCTCAATGTCCTTGAGATTAATTTTGCAAGGGGTGGAGCTGTAAGTACAAGAAACGGCAACTGGAAGGAAATATGGAACCTTCAGTGGACGCCTGAAACAGAAATTCAGATTGTAGAAGCGTCTCTTTGCGGCGAAGTAATTTCAGCAGCGGCAGCGTTTAAGCTCAGGGAAAAAGCTGACAGTGCCTCATCCATCGATGAAGCTTCCGAAGTTCTTGAAAATGCATTTAATGCAGGTCTTCCTGAATGTGCATCATATGTACTTACTGCCCTTGAAAAACTTTCCATTGATGATTCAGCAGCTTATTCAGTTGCCGTAACTTCATCAAGGCTTTCAAACATCATCCGCTATGGTGACCTTAAAAAATTTGATGCAGAAGGGCTTAAGCCTCTTTTACTGAAACTTTTCCTCCGTTACTGCCTTATTCTTGAAGAATCGTGCATATGCAGCAATGATGCAGTTAATAAAATTATCGAATCAATTGACATTATGAGTAAAATCCAGCTTAATCATGATTTTCTTGACGAAAGAAAGGATATGTTCGTAAAGCTTCTGGAAAATATTTCAAATCGGGATGACTTGAATCCAAAGTGTTCAGGCTTTGCAATGGCAGTTCTGCTTGAACGCGGTGAAGCTGATGAAGGACTTCTTGCAAGCGAACTTTCACGCCGCCTTTCAGCAGGAATTCCAGCTGACCTTGGAGCTGCATGGTTTGAAGGACTTGCCTTGAAAAATCATTATTCCCTCATAGCCCGTCTTACTCTCTGGAAGATTCTTTCAGACTATGTTTCAAGCCTTGATGATGAAGAGTTTAAAAGATGTGCAGTTTTTCTGCGCCGTTCTTTTTCTGATTTTTCGCAGAATGAAAAAGTGGAAATTGCAGAAAACCTCGGAGAACTCTGGAACCTCAACAGAGGACAGACCGGTGAAGTTCTGACGGAAAAACTTTCTGAAGAAGAAACAAAAAAACTGAGCGAAGATTTAGGTGATTTTGATTTTGATGATATTTAGGAAAACAGGACAATGACAGATACAGAAAAGAAAAACTTAAGCCGCTGGCGTCTGATTCTTGGAACAGAAAGCGACGAAAAAATAAATGCAATGTCGGAAAATGCAGGCGGAGCTCTTTCACTTACAAAGGAAGAAATGCTTTTAGACCAGACTCTGCATGCAATCTATGGCCGTGATGAATCATCATTTTCTGGAGGCAGGGGAGCTGGCAACGGAAAATCGTCTCCGAAACTTTCAAAGTGGCTTGGAGATTTACGTTCCCTTTTTGACAGTGAAACAGTGACTGTCGTTCAGAATGATGCAATTGAAAGAAAGGGCCTGAAGGAACTTCTTCTTGAAAAGGAACTTCTTGAAAACATTGAACCAGATATCAGCATGGCATCAACACTGCTTGCCCTTAAAGACCAGATTCCTTCAAAGTCAAAGGAGTCAGCCCGGGTTTACATCAGAAAGATTGTTAAAAAAATAAACAGGCTTCTTGAAAATGACATAAGAAGTTCAGTTACGGCAGCTGTCAATAAAAAATCTCATTCACCGCTTCCAAACGCATCCTCCATTGATTTTAAATACACAATCAGAAGAAACCTGAAAAATTACAACAGGGATTTAAAAGCCATCATCCCTGAAAAAGTCTGGTTCTTTGACCACTGTGCAAAAATGAATAAATGGAACATCATCCTTGATATTGACCAGTCAGGTTCAATGGGTGAATCAATAATATATTCTTCAATTGTTTCGTGCATTCTGGCATCAATGTCATCCGTAAAGACAAGCGTAGTTGCATTTGATACTGAGGTTACTGACCTTACTCCACTTTGCAGTGACCCGGTCGATCTGCTTTTCGGCTTTCAGATGGGAGGCGGAACGGACATAAAAAAATCTGTCGATTACTGCACGACACTGATAACAGAACCTGCATCTACGCTTTTTTTCCTGATTTCCGACCTTGATGAATACGGAAGCGATGAGCCTCTTGTAAGAAAAATTGAAGGCTTAAAATCTTCCGGCGTTACCGTAATTGTGCTTCTTGCAGTCGCAGACGGAGGAAAAGCATATTACAGCGAATCAACTGCAAAAAAAATTGCATCAAAAGGGATTCCATGTTTTGCATGTTCTCCAGAAAGACTTCCTGAACTTCTTGAACGTTCATTAAAAAAGATGGACCTTTCCGATTTTGCAAAAAATAAATGAACCAGAGAAAACATTTTTGAATACAGTCCTGCATCCAAAAATGCTTTCTTGCAAAAATTAACAACAGCAGACTGTTTCAAAAAAATCAGCAGCTTTCGTATATTTTCTTCAAATCATCAGGTCCGAGTTTAACAAATCCACCCATTCTGTTTGAATCTGTAACCATACTCTGTTTGACCAGGAACGGAATTGATTCTTTCTTTGCACCAAGTTCATCAAATGTTACCGGCATACCCAATGATTTAAGGAATGCTCTGAAACGCAGAATTCCTTCTCTTGCTGTTGTTTCTGGATTCTCAAAGTTCATTTCGACATTCCATACTCTAACTGCAAACTGGCAGAATCTTGAAACATCGTGCTTCATTACATATTCCATCCAGTGTGGCATAATTACAGCAAGTCCTGCACCGTGTGCGCAGTCATACAAAGCACTGAGTTCGTGTTCAATTCCATGACTTGCCCAGTCCTGTTCGCGTCCAACGCCACAAATATTATTATGTGCACACATTCCTGCCCACATAATATTTGCACGGGCTTCGTAATCATCAGGATTTGCAATTACTTTCGGAGCTTCGCAAATCATAGTCTTCAACAGGGCTTCACACAATCTGTCAGTAACTTCAACATTTTTTGTGTTTGTAAAATACCGTTCGCATATATGAGCCATTATGTCGGTGACTCCGCATGCTGTCTGATACGGCGGCAGAGTACATGTCAAAGAAGGATTGAGTATGCTGAACTTCGGGCGTAATGCCTCACCAGATGCACCTCGCTTGTACATACCGTCCTCCAAAGTGATTACGCTGTCCGGACTTCCTTCACTTCCGGCAGCAGCAATCGTAAGTACAGTTCCTACACCAAGAGCATTTGTAACTGCCATTCCTTTCGAATAATAATCCCAGAAATCACCGTCATACAAAGTACCTGCGGCTATTGCCTTTGCGCTGTCAATTACACTTCCGCCGCCGACTGCAAGAACGAAATCTATTTTTTCCTTACGGCAGATTTCTATTCCCTGGTAAACAAGTCCGCTTCTTGGATTTGGTTTGACGCCTCCAAGCTCGACAAACGGAATGTTTTCATTCTGCAAAGATTTTTCTACACGGTCAAGAAGTCCGCTTTTTTTTGCAGAACCTCCTCCAAAATGAACAAGTACTTTTTTTCCGCCGAAACGGCTGACCATTTTTCCAGTTTGTTCTTCGCTTTCTTTTCCGAATACAAAATATGTCGGAGCATAGAAATTAAAATTTTCCATAAATAATAATCCTTAGAATATATTAGGTCAAATTTCGAGTTATAAATAAATTTACAAAAAAGGCGTAATTCTTTAGAATTTAGTTACCACACAAAAAACAAAGGAGTTACGCCATGACCGAAAACGATCTTATAGAATTATACTGCATTATTGATGATTTTTA
>JAZQQW010000088.1:0-2275 GCA_045629255.1 Treponema sp. | reverse complement strand
TCTGATTACATGCACTACCATAAATACAGCGTAAGCATAGGATGCGTCATTTTCAAAAACAACAAGCTGACTTATCAGCAGCTGTTTGACAAAGCAGACCACGCACTGTATGTCGCAAAAGACAGCGGCAAAGACAAATGCGTCATATTCGATGAACAGGGACAACCAGAAGACTAAACGACGAAGTTTCCGAAAAACATCTGCCGCATGAAAGCATCTCAAAAACTTCAAATTTTCATTTAAAATATCGTATTTTAAATGAAAAAATTGAAATTCGACATAATAAGTTCCATCTTACAGAATTCTTTTCAGCATCTACACTTAAAGTTTTTGAAACACGATTTGTCCACTTTTATTGGTCGGGACAATTTTAGAGATAACTTTGAAAATGTGATGTTTTTAGCCTTAGATAACTGAAGGTTATACAAGGCTAAAAACTTACCGTCATTAACACATCTAAAAAAAGTATTTTTAGATGTGTCACTCTAATCAAAAACAACAATCACAAAATCTGTCAGAACAAACAATTTATTATGACTATTTTGTAAAAGTCCTGTATAATCAGTGGTAGAAAAATTTAACGGGGAGAAGTCATTTTTTAATATGCCGGCAATGAAAAATAAATCTTTTTCAATATATTTCACAAATCTGTCTGTATTGCTTTTTGTTTTTCTGATTGCATCAGGCTGTTCAAAGAAAAATGAAAATTTTACAGTTTCAGCAGAAGCTTCTGCCGAAACGATCGTAGAACCTCAGGATTTTTATCAATGGCAGATAAGAAAATCTCCTGTAACATATTCATTTCAAGATGCTCAGGAAGAAACATATCCGCTTTATGAAGTTTATCTGTATGAAACCGTAACCTGTACAAAACATTTTATTTTTTCAAGGCTTGACCGTTCCGAAAATTTTTCAGACAGCAGCAGTTCACCGCTGTGGTATTACGAACCTGGAGGAAGCACATCTTACAGTGTTACGATTGAAAACGACAGATTAAAAGTAATTGCAACATCTGTATCAACAGGAATTTCTGGAAATCTGTATTCTGATGAAAAAGAAGATCTTTTACCGGAGTCTGATTCTGTTATTTTTGAAATGGATACAAATGGAATCCAGCTCGAAGAAAAAAATCCAGCCGAACTTGAAATTCCACAATTTACCCGCACACTTGAAAGAAAAGAAAATCAGGCAAATCTTTACGGTGACGACATTTTTTACATGCAGTTCATAATTTCTCAGTTTTTTGACAGTTCAATAGAAATCGACGGCTACTATGGTAAACAGACAGAACAAGCCATTAAAAAAATCCAGAAAGACAAAGGATTTTCAGAAAACGGAACCGTAACCTCTGACTTTTGGAAAGATTTGACAGACACAAAAAAATACAGATTTTAACAGTTTATTTCCCTGATTTTTATAAGCTGGAACAGAATGCAGTGTCTTTCTTCATTCAAGTGCGTAATCAGAAAAGAATCAAAATCGGAAATGTTTTCAGAATCAATTCAGAAAACATTTCTATTGTCCGGAACTTTTATTAAACTGAAGCAGCTATTCAACACCTGAAACTAAAAAACAGGCGGCATCTAAGTTGACAGAGAGAGTGTGCATGATTTCATCATGCCGGTCATTTGTCTGTTAGAAAATGAAAATAAGTTATCAGGAAAATAAAATTCAGTGATCAGGAAAATAAAATTCAGTGATCTAGAAAATAAAATCCAGTGATCTAGAAAATAAAATCCAGTGATCTAGAAAATAAAATCCAGTGATCTAGAAAATAAAATCCAGTGATCTAGAAAATAAAATCCAGTGATCTAGAAAAATGTTATAAGGGAACTGCATTTTATAATTTATGAATGAGACTCAATTGCAGTTACTTTCAATGTAATGATTGCCGTTATGCCAATCTGCATGTGCGACCGCCCATACAGAATAAATACAGTCCTTACCTTAACGACTGCAATTTTTCTGCTTATCAGCTACAACATCAAAACAGAATACTATTTTACATATGATGCAACGAACAGCCTGAGTTTTCTGCTCATCGCTTTGTGCATAAACACAAAGCTTCAGATTACAAAGATGGCTGACTTCAAAAACAGATATATCATCAAAAAACAGAACAACACAGACACTCTGTCCGGCACGCTTACACGAGATGCCTTTGAAGAATACGCCCAGAAAACCCTCAAAAAGAAAAATGCCTGCGGAGCTTTGATGATTCTGGATGTTGACAATTTCAAATCAATCAATGATACTTTCGGACACTCCATCGGAG
>JAZQQW010000087.1:0-9098 GCA_045629255.1 Treponema sp. | reverse complement strand
TGAAGTTGAATTATAATTTGATTTATCACAAAGCCAGAAGTATAACAGGAATGTTCAGGCATTTCTTTTACAGCATTTCTGCATTTTTGTTTCACTTTGTTGATGATGCAATCCAATGGTTTCTGCCAAACTTTTCAATTCAGCAGAAACTTGAATTTTAACCTATTACTTATAATATTTTTTTATCGTTCAATATGTTTCATTTTCAAAAAGGTTGATACGGGAGTTGAACCCGTTTTGCTGGGATGAAAACCCAGTGAACTAGCCGTTATTCTAATCAACCAAAAAAACTCAGAACGGAAAAGATTTACCCAAGATAAGATTACTTTTATAGCATCTTACCAGGCAGCGCATTCAGCATCTTCGACATCGTTCCGAAAAAATACAGGCCTCGGTTGGAATCGAACCAACGATGATGGTTTTGCAGACCATAGCCTTACCACTTGGCTACGAGACCATTTTTCACCATGTGCCTCAAAAGGACACATGATAACACTTAGCGTTATAAAACTTCCTGTCTGGTTTAGAAACTTCAGTTCAGCAACAATAAACCAGACGGGAATTTATTTTACGCACTGAGAACAACAACTCCGTCCATATCGTCAATTTGCACCTCAACCATTTTGGTTATGACAATATCGTCCATCTTAACGCCTAGAATCTGTGCAAGAACAACAAGATTATCTATCGTAGGCATGTTAAGTCCCCTGAACCAATTGTAAATTGTCTGGACATAAGGAAAATCCATGATAACCTGCAGCTGACGGACAGTAATTCCCCTCTGCTTCATAAGTGTTTTGATTTTTGAACCTGTAGCCTGTAAATCCAGCACAGGTTTAAGATATGTAGTTTTCACGTTGATAACTCCTGTAGTTTTCCGGAGCTTCAACGCCTAACCAAGACAGGGCTACGCAGAAACTCCGCATTCAAAAATTGTCTTATTGCAATTTGAAAAACATTCATGTTCCAAACTGCCTGAACACCAGCTCTCCACTGCATGTGAATGTTCAGAGAAACAATGTTCGAGACTATAAAGATTGTAAGTTCTACTGTTCATAGTTTTCATCCCTGAACCTCCTATAAGTGATACGCCCGGTTTCAACTTTCGTTCTTCCCAGACTTAGCCGGCACAAGCCAACTTTTGCGCTGTTTCAACGCTTTTGATCCAGCAGCCTGGCAAGCTGCCTGATGTTTTTAATATAGCACTTTCGGAAAAATATTTCATTAAAGATGTTCTTTAATTTTTCGACCGTATACTCACCCAGCTCGGAAAAAGCAGCGAATTGTATTTCAGAGCCTTTTGTGGTTACAGTTTTTGCATACAATGTATAACGGTCATATCTAATTCTGAAACTGTCAGTTATATTATCACAGAAGCTGATAATTGGCAATAAACATTCCGTAAAACCGACTGTAACTTCTGAACGCCGGAATTCAACTTTTATAAAGAAAAATATCTGCTCTTGTAAAAAGTTCTTATTTATCAGATGATTTGAATAAAAGGTTTTGCCCCCTGTTATTATAAAAAGACGATTTATTGAGTTTTAATAAAAGAGCGGAGAATATATGAAAAAAAAATATGAATCAATATTTGCAGTGTTATTTATTGTGCTTTCATTTTTTTCATGCAAAAAAGCAAACATGAATAAATCACGAAATGAACCTGAACAGACAGAAATGGATTCAATTCATGCAGAACAGGACAATTCCCAAGACGTCAAAATTGAAAAAGAAAAAAAGTATGTTTATACAGAAGGCAATGATTTACCCGCTTATACAGATTTTTTCTTCTGTAAAAATCTTCCTATTGGATGCAAAGTTGTCATATCCAATGAAAACTGTATTTTTAAAACTCCATCAGACAACGGAGACAGAGATGAAGATTTTTATAATGATGAAATTGTAACAGTTTCACAGATTGCTTTTCCCGGAAAAAATCACAATCCATATCAGAGAGAAAACCTGGATTCTTACTGGATAAAAATAGTTTCCGATGATTATGAATCAGCCTGGACCCAATCAGAAAATCTCAGAATGCTTTCAGAAAATCCTAACCCTTTAACAATGACATCAAAGTGGCACAGTTACGGAAGCTACGGAGCGTCGTTCAGCCCTGACGGCAAATATGTCTGTTTAAAACAGTGGGGTGCACATAATGGAACTGCCGGTCCGCTCCATATTCACGATGTAGAAAGCGGCGACATCGTAACAGAGTATATGGCAGCAGGCGATTACGATGCAGATTCGAGCGAATATACAGTTTTTTCAAAAGACAGCAAGTGGCTTTTTTTTGAAGAAAATCTGAATCTTTATAAAATCAATGTAGAAACAAAAGAAGTTGTCAGTTTTGGCTCTCCTACAAATGAACATGGTGAACTTTCGAATATGTATATCAGTAAGGATGGCAAAAAAATCCTGTATATTTACAGCTGGTCTAATGCCGGCATTAATGCAAGTGTCTATTCTATGAGTGATGACAAGTGGACAAATTATTATAAATCAGGTGAAGCTGACAAACTTGAAGAAGAATACAGAGACTATAAAAGCGGACAGTTTAATTTTAATATGGCCAATATCTACAGACACTCATCAGATATAGCTTATATGCCGGAAAAAAATCTTGTAATTGCCGCAGCAAACAGAAGAGATGAAATGTTCAGCTGTCTTTATTTTTTCGAGTATAATACAGGAAAATTCATAAAAGCAGAAAATCCGATTATAGAATCAGAAGATACACATCTTTATGTAGATTCATTTACAGTAAATGCAGACGGAACAAAAATTGCAGTCCGCGTAAAACCTGGGAACGCAAGAGTTACAAATAACGAATACTATATCTGTGACCTGAATCTTGAAAATTTGACCCCGACAGTTCCAGAAAATCTGGAAGATCAAAAATACATGCAGTTAAAAAATGACATGAACTATTTATGCTCATATGGTTTTAGAATTGTAAACTCTGAAGGTGATTATGTATCACTGATAAATTTTAATTATGATAATACTTTCTGTGCAATAAATGACCCAAATGGTGATCCTTGTTATGGTTCATACACGCTTGAACAAGTAAGTTCAAATGGTAAAACTTTAGTTGATTTCAAAGACCTTGTAACAAGATATTATGAAGGCAGTATAGATTATTACGAACCTTATCTGCACAAAGGATATATAGAAAAAAAAATATACGATTTCGATACAATAGGCGGCATTACTTATACGGATGATTGTCAGAGATTTATAGAATGTCTTCAGCAGACAGAGCCGTACAAAACATACTGGTATAAAGGACGGGAAGTAATAAAATATCCTGTTTATGATGATGCTGTCCGCATCGAAATTCTGGAAAACCTCAAAATGCGAGAAGAACCATCTGTAAACGGAGATGTAATATATTTTCCTTACCACGGTACTGTCAATGGCATAGAAATAAATGAAAGTGAGCGCAACACAGTTTATGCCGGCCAGAGATTTTGCATAATGGCCGCAAGCACTCACAAAGATACAATCGATGGCATAACCTCTCCTTGGTATCTTATCAGAGTTTATTCTGACGAATACGCAGACTTGGATACAGAAGTAAGGGAAGCATGGATTTTCGGCGGATATACAAGAATTCTGGAAGACTGATGAAATTTCATTCTAACTTATGATAAGGAAGCATATTATGTTCAGCGATTCTGAATTAATTGAAATGATATACAAATACATCTGGTCTGACGAAACTCTCGAAGAAACCTGCCGTGAAATATTGAGTTCTGATAATTTAAATCAGCTTTTTGAAAAAGCTTTTGAAACTGCAGATTGTAATAAAAGTCCTGTCAAATTTATTTGTGATGCAATAACACATCCTCATAAATATCGTACAGAGATGATAGACAGATGCACAAAAGACGAGATATATAAATTTTGTGCAGAACTACTTTATGATGAAAAATTTTTTAAACGACGTGATGCATTGATAATCATCTGTGATACATTATTTGACCATATAAATAAGTGCAGGGAAACGCTTATTAATTATTATGATTTTGTTTTCGAAAAAGATCCGCTTCTCATGTATGATTACATTATGGAATTTACATGGCTTTATTCTGAAGAAAATAAAACAAAAGCTGAACTGTTCAGCAAAATCATAAAATCAAATTCTGCTTATGCAAAACTGGCCCTTATAAATGCCTTCAGCTCCTGCAGTTACAGTTTCTGGACAAAATCTGGATTTCAAAAATACTGTTTTTTATCAAAACTTATGAAATGCCAGAATATATATGTCAGATATTTTGCAAAGCTTGAACGCGATTCCATGTTCAAAAAAGTTAAAGCAAATCAAGATATAAATTCTTTGATATTGGATACTGCCAAAAAAGGCATTTCTAGCCAAGCAAAAAATCATTATGATGATATTTATCTTCTTTCCAATGGTCGATTAGAATTCTCAAATATGTTATGGGAAAAAAATGCCGATACGTATGAGCCTAAAGAATTTTTAGCGTTCTATAATGATTATCTGAAAGCGAAACTTTGTTTTTAGCATCTATCTATAAATAACACAGCAAATCCGTATGCAATACCTGACAAAGGACTGCAAATTAAACAAAAAAATCACCAGAATCGGTGAAAACTATGAATTTAACTTCATTTCCGAAAAGACAGATTTGAACAACTTTGACAGGGTGGATTAAAATAATTACTGTTAAAAAAAAATATCGTTTTTCGATAAATTTTTATTGACAAAAGTATAATAGTCATGTTGTTTTATCGTTATACGATAAAATATTATCGTATAACAACTCACATTGAAAATGAAATACACAGGAGACAATTATGAGCAAATTAAACAAGACGATTATGTTCGGTGCAAAGATTTTTGAAATAGCTGTATGGATTTATCTTGCAATAACTTTAGCTACAGCGATTGCATTTATCATTAACAGTCCGGATTTTCTTCTGACAAAAGTTCTTCAAAACAAAGAAACACATTTCGCTTATGGATTTTTTGGATCTTCACTTTCTGTATCCGGAGAGAAACTCATCTTTATGAGAAAAGCTTACGGTATCATAAAACTTACGCACATTGCATCCATAGCTTTCATAGCACTGATTTCCCGCAATATATTCCTCATTTTTAAAACGACAGAAGGCAAAACAAAGTTTTCAAAAGGTGCAACACCTTTCCAGCCGCGCAACATCAAAATGATTAAGGAAATTGGTTATTTCTATATTGCAGCTCCTTTAGTACAATCTGCATTAAATCCTTATAGCAGCTATGTTTCTCAAAAAGCTTTATGGCGATGAATTAAGTCTTGAATTGCAGTGTGATCTTGCACGCTTCGTATACGGTTTGATAATTCTCTGCATTGCACAGTTTTTTGCATACGGCATGAAACTCGAAGATGATATGGAAGGACTGGTTTGATATGGGAAAGATTGTTTTGGAACTTGACGTAATGATGGCAAAACGGCATATATCACTAAACGAACTTGCCGAAAAAGTAGGCATTACAAATGTTAATCTTTCAAAAATAAAGAACAACAAAGTAAATGCCATTAGATTTTCAACTCTGGAAGGAATCTGTGAAGCACTAGAATGCACACCAGGTGATATCCTGAAATTTGAACAATAAACAGATTTTTTTTCCGAAAGAATATTTAAAAGCTGAAGATATTTCACAATATCGTCAGCTTTTTTTATTCAATCGGATCTGAGCAAAATCTTTTTCTTTTGCAGTCTTTGCAAAAAGCTCCCATCCACACCTGGTCAAATTGATTGACAGCCTTTTTTACAAAATCCTTATTGCTGCTAAATATGCCGGCTTCAAAATTTCGGGTATATTCGCCTTTCATGCCAAGTCCTGCACCGGTAAGATTCGCAGAGCCGACATAAGCTGTCTTTAAATCAAAGATGATTATTTTGAAATGAACACGGGGACATAAAACTCTTTCCATATCTTCTATAAGCGAAGGATATTTGTCAAAATCCTTGCGAAAAGCAGGCTCCGGTTCCTTTGCATGAATCAGCCGTATTTTCACACCAGACTCCACAAGTCCGGAAAGAACTTCCAGCAGCGGCTTTGTACATTTTCCTTCCTTGTATATACAAAATACATACAAATCTTTTATATCTGCCGTTTCTATCCAGAGAGTTTCCTTTGATTTTTATGCATTTTTTACGGTGTTGTTTTTTGCAGGACGCGAAAACTGTTGATTCTCTTTACGCAATTTAATCATGATGTTATACTTGCATGCATAAAATCAGTAACTTTTTTGGAGTAATAAAAATGGGTCAGAACTATTTTAACGCTATCCCTTGGCGCGTAGCACGTCAGGAGCTCGGACACTGCCGTCAGATGTCACGTGAAGAATTCAAAGACGGAACAAAAGCTCTTCAGGGTAAAAAAATCGTCATCGTAGGATGCGGTGCACAGGGCTTGAATCAGGGATTGAACTTACGTGACAGCGGCATGGACGTTTCTTACTGCCTTCGCAAAGAAGCTATCGAGCAGAAGCGCCAGTCTTGGAAGAACGCAACAGAGAACGGCTTTAAAGTAGGAACATACGAGGAACTTTTGCCAACAGCAGATGTAGTTGGAAACCTCACTCCGGATAAGCAGCATCACGAGGTTGTTTCAAACCTCATGAAATATATGAAGAAAAACTCTGCTCTCTGGTACAGCCATGGATTTAACATGATAGAAGAAGGAGAGCAGATCCGCGATGATATCACTGTATTCCTTATGGCTCCAAAGGGACCAGGTACAGAAGTCCGCAACGAATACCTCCGTGGATTCGGTGTTCCTGAGCTTATTGCAGTTCATCCTGCACACGATCCAGAAGGACGCGGTATGACACTTGCAAAGGCTCTTGCATGTGCTGAACGCGGTGAGACAGCAGGTGTTCTCGAAAGTTCATTCATTGCAGAAGTAAAATCAGACCTTATGGGCGAGCAGACAATTCTCTGCGGACTTTTGCAGGCAGGTACAATTCTTTCTTATGATAAGATGGTTGCAAATGGAATCGATAAGTCATACGCTGTCAAACTCCTGATGCACGGATGGAATGTAATCTCAGAAGCTCTCAAGTGGGGCGGTATTACAAACATGATGGACCGTCTTTCAAATCCTGCAAAGATTCGTGCAAACGAACTTTCTCTTGAGCTCAAAAAAATCATGACACCATTGTTCCAGAAGCACATGGACGACATCATCTCTGGTGAGTTCTCATCAACAATGATGAAAGACTGGGCAAACAACGACAAGAACCTCCATGACTGGCGCGAAAGCTATGCAAAGATTCCTTTCGAAACAGAGCCTGAGTCATCAGAAGCAATCGACGAACAGGAATACTTCGACAAGGGCATTCTGCTCGTTGCATTCGTAAAGGCAGGTTGTGAACTTGCTTTCGAAACAATGGTTTCTGCAGGTATTAAGCCAGAGAGCGCATACTATGAATCACTCCACGAAGTTCCTCTCATTGCAAACCTCATCGACCGCCGCCGTCTGTATGAGATGAACAAAGTTATCTCTGATACAGCTGAGTACGGATGCTACCTCTTTGCACGCGCATGTGTTCCTCTTCTCCAGAAAGGTTTCATGGATACTGTTACAACACAGGATATCGGAAAAGGTCTGAACGTCAAGACAAACACAGTTCCAAATGCACTGCTTGTTAAGATTAACGATGAAATCCGCAATCACCCTATCGAGATTGTTGGTAAGAAACTCCGTGCATATATGACTTCTATGAAGCCAATCGATGCAACAAAGTAAAAGACAGAAATATATGTTTTTGAACGCTTTGTAAAAGCACAAAGCCGGCTTGCAGTTTGTAAGCCGGCTTTTTTGTTTGTAAATTTTATTTAAAACAAGACCTTGCAAAATCGCAGTTTAAAACTTTTCCAGGAACACATCGTATGACATTTCATATGATATATCTTTATGGGCAAGTGCTTTTCTGTTAGAATATGCGCATGACAGAACTTGAAAAATACTACAACAAATTCGATGAAGACCACAGACTCACGACAAGACACGGTATTGTTGAGTTTACAACTACAATGAAATATATACACGAGTACATACCAGATGGTCACAAAGTAAAAATTCTTGATATTGGTGCAGCAACAGGACGTTATTCTGTACCTCTGAGTCAGGAAGGACACTCTGTCACAGCAGTAGAACTCGTGAAGCACAATCTCGATGTACTTGAAAGCAAGCATGCAAATGTAAATTGCTGGCCGGGAGATGCCAGAGACCTGCATTTTCTGTCAGATGAAACTTTTGACATCACTCTGATTTTCGGACCACTGTATCACCTCCATACTCAGCAGGAAAAACTTCAGGCTTTTGCAGAAGCCAAACGTGTTACAAAAAAAGGCGGACTGATTTTTGCCGCTTATGTCATGAATGAGTACAGTGTACTCACTTACTGTTTCAAACAAAATCATATAAAAGAAGTTCTGGCATCAAAAAGTCTCTCTGACGATTTCCATACATCAGCAGACCCGAAAGAGCTGTACACATATTCGCGTCTGGAAGACATAAACGCCCTTAACGAACAGACCGGACTTGAACGCGTCAAAATCATAGCCGCAGATGGAGCAGCAGATTACATACGCCGAGAGTTAAACGCGCTGGACGAAGAAAGCTTCAATGCTTTCATTGATTATCATCTTGCAACATGTGAACGTCCGGAACTGCTCGGCGCAAGCTCACACACAGTCGACATTCTCCGAAAGCCTTGATATTGCAAGACTTAAAAGCATGTTTTTTCATTATCCCTAAAACTGCAGTTTTTAGGGTAATCATAATAATTGACTAAGAATTCTTTTTTTGGTACTCTTTCCATGTTTGCCAACATAGCTCACCTGGTAGAGCAGCTCCCTCGTAACGAGCAGGTACTCGGTTCAAGTCCGGGTGTTGGCTGACCAAGACGGCCTTAAAAATTGAGGCCGTTTTTTTATTGATGAATTTACAATTTAAGTGCAACAAATGAAAAGACCCATAAAATCAACTATAATGGTGTTTGTTCAAGACATTGTTACAGGAGATAAAATGGGTCAGTACAAACATCTTAGCACAAAAGAAAGAGAAGTTATACTATGT
>JAZQQW010000086.1:0-4658 GCA_045629255.1 Treponema sp. | reverse complement strand
TAGTATAACTTCTCTTTCTTTTGTGCTAAGATGTTTGTACTGACCCATTTTATCTCCTGTAACAATGTCTTGAACAAACACCATTATAGTTGATTTTATGGGTCTTTTCATTTGTTGCACTTAAATTGTAAATTCATCTTTATCAGCTTAGATTTCAATATCACATTCAAAGCAATGTGATGATTTTCTTTCAACAGCATAAAACCAGAATCCCATATTACAAAATTTACATGTGAAAAAAAAATTACACAGTCCCTATGCAAAAGCTATTTTGATATATCTTGTAAACATGGTTATGATATAACTTCTGATTGATTTTTCTTCTTTTCTATGATATTCTACGGAAATATCTTACATTTATTACAAATCCAGAGCCGCTTTATGACTTTTGCAAATGCTTTATATACAATAATTTTATATCCGCTTATCCAGATAATTGAAATCGCTTTTTTTCTCTTTGACAAGCTTTTTGACAACACCGGAATTGCAACAATGGGAGTAAGCCTTACAGTTACTCTCCTCTGTCTGCCACTTTATATTGTCGCAGAAAACTGGGAAGAAACAGAACGACGTACACAATCCGAAATGAAAACCCGTATCACCAGAATCAAACAGACATTCAAAGGCGACGAACAGTACATGATTATGTCACACATGTACAAACTGCACCATTATCATCCTATAATGGCCCTGCGATCTTCGTTCGGACTTCTGATACAAATTCCGTTTTTCATGGCAGCATACTCATGTCTGTCAAACCTGCCGGCACTGAAAGATCAGAGTTTTCTTTTCATCAGAGACATGGGAGCACCTGACGCAATTTTTACAATCGGCAGCTTCGCCGTAAACATCCTGCCGATTGCAATGACAGCCATAAACTGCATTGCAGGTGCAATCTATACAAAAGGTCACAGCACACGCGAAAAAATCCAGATTTACGGCATGGCCCTGCTTTTTCTCGTCATCCTGTACGACAGCCCGTCCGGACTTGTCCTCTACTGGACAATGAACAACATTTTTTCACTTGTCAAAAATATCTTCTACAAACTCAAGAACCCTCTGAAAGTTCTGTACTTCTGTACATGCGCAGCAGCAGCGGCTCTTGACATCTATATTCTGTTTATCTACGACGGAGCCGCAAACATACAGAAACGACTCTGCGCAGCCCTGCCGGTTCTCCTGCTTATTCCAATTCCACTTTATATCAAAGGCACAAGTTTTCTTCTAAACAAGCCGCTTCACGCAATCACACAAAGTGCAAAATCCCGCTTTTCTTTATTTGCTTTTTCTTCAATTGCTCTATGCCTCCTCACCGGAATTGTAATTCCATCAAGCATGATAACAAGTTCCGTCCAGGAATTTTCAAATATAGACAGCTTTACAAATCCAAATCAATTTCTCATATTTTCTTTCTGGCAGTCATTCGGAATCTTTATTTTCTGGTCATGGTGTATTTATTTTCTTTTTAAAGCAAGAACACAGACCATATTTGCTTTCATTTTTGCATTCGGACTAGCCTGCTCCCTTATAAACACATATGCATTTGCAGGCAATTACGGCAGCATGGATGTAACACTAAAATTCATCGACGGTTATCAGAGCCAGGGAATTTTATTCACAATTACAAATATCACCGCACTTATCATAGCAGGTGTAATACTCATCACCGCATTTGTTTTCAAGAAACAAAAAATAATTACATCAATCTGCATGCTTTCAATATTTGTCTTTGTCGCACTTTCAGTTATAAACTGCACAAAAACAACAAAAGATTACAACAACTTTCTAAAAACCAGTTCTGCAGACAAAAGTGAGCAGGAAATCAAACCAAAGCTTCATCTTTCAAAAACAGAAAAGAACGTCGTAATTCTCATGCTCGACAGATGCGAAAGCGCATTTCTTGACACATTCTTCAATGACTTTCCAGAAAAAAAATCCTCATTTGACGGATTCACATATTACAAAAATACAGTTTCATTCAACGGCCATACACTCATGGCAGCACCGGCACTTTACGGCGGATACGAATACACCCCACAGGGTATAAACGCACGAAGTGAAATTTCCCTCAAGGACAAAAACAACGAAGCATTGCTTGTCATGCCGAAGCTTTTCACAGAAAAAGCAGGATACAGTGCATTCATATCAGATCTTTCATGGGCAAACTACAGCTACATACCAGACATGACTTTTGCCCAGGACATCCCTGACATCACATCTGTTTCCCTTGTTGGAAGATATACCGCAGAATATAAAAAAGAACACGCAACAAATTCCGACATACCACTTTCTCAAGGCCTCAAAAGAAACTTTATCTGGGTAAGCTTTTTCCGGCAGTTACCTGCTGTTTTAAGAACACCTGTATACTGCAAAGGCAGCTGGCTCAGTTCAACATCACTGGAAGGAAACGAGAAATTCATCGATTGCTACAGTGTTCTACACTACTTGCCAAAACTAACAGACTACAACTCCAACAGAAGCACATTTATCATGATGGCAAACGAAGCAACGCACTTTTCAGGAAGTACAAGGTCTCTGAATCTCGTAGACAAAAAACGCCTCACATACAATTCAAACGGCTACATAAATTTAGCAGCTTCACTTATCGCCGTAGCAGACTGGCTCGATACACTCAGACAAAACGGCGTATACGACAATACACGCATAATCATCGTTGCAGATCACGGCATAGGAGCAAGTCTTGCCGCAAAAAATTACGGAGACAGCGTTTATCTCGGTGACTACGAAAAAGATCACCTCAATCCCATGCTTCTTGTCAAAGATTTCGGAAAAAACGAATCAATAAAAACAGACATGACATTTATGACAAATGCAGATGTACCAGCCATAGCTCTGGATGGTATAATTGACAATCCTACAAATCCATGGACAGGCAAAGCCATTACTACAGACGCAAAGGCTGACGGGGTATATGTAACATCAGACAGTATATTCATGCCATGGCACAGCAAAAGCAAAAACATATTTACAATTTCTGACAGCACATGGTACAAAATCAAAGACAACATCTTTGAAAAAGAAAACTGGATACAGGAAGTTCCGCCAAAAGAATAACCTTTTTCTTAAAACAAAACATTTAGATGTGACCATTCAGACAGTCACATCTAAATTGCAAAAAAAAATATCAAGATATCAAATTTTCAGCAGACAGACTTTCTACACTTTTACACAGTCAAACTTACCACGCCGAGAAAGTACTACATACAAGCCAATACATATCATTACCGAAAGAAGAGAACCTCCCGGAGCTGCCACCCCCAATGCATACAGAGTTTTAGGAAAAAACACAGCAGCAAGATACGCACCCGGAATACGCACACAGATAATAGAAAATACATTATGTATAAATGACAATGACGAGCGGCCATGAGCACTGAAAAATCCACTGAACGGGAAATGAATTCCTGCAAACACACAGTCAAACACATATGTACGCAAGTACTGGCTTCCCAGCTCAACAACATCAGAATCCTGTGTAAAAAGTGACAGAAACGGCACAGAAATAAACTGAAACACAAGAGCAAAGAACAAACCGAAAGCAACCGCTATCGAACACCCATCAAACAAAATTCTCTTCGCTCTGCCAAATTCTCCAGCTCCGATATTTTGCGCCGAAAGCGCCGAAACAGCAGAAAGCATTGTCGACGGTACCAGAAACAGAAAGCATATTATTTTTTCTACGATGCCGACAGCAGCCGCAACAGAAACACCTTTTTTATTTACAATCATCGTGATAAGCAAGAAAGAAACCTGAACAAAAGCATCCTGTACAGCAATCGGCAGACCAATACCCAAAAGCTTTGACTGTAAAGATACATCAAAATCAAAATCAGATTTTTTAATTTTAATACCAAATCCGTTCTTTTTTATCACCAGAAATGCAATACCGACACTCACCGCCTGAGCTGCAACAGTCGCCCACGCAGCACCAGATGCTCCCATTCCAAATACGCCGACAAGCAAAAAATCAAGTACAACATTTACAGCACACGCAATCGCAATAAAAACAAGCGGACTTTTCGTATCCCCCATTCCACGAAAAACAGAGCCAAGGACATTATACGCGACAACAAACGGTATTCCCAAAAAGCATATATTCAAATAACGTTTAGTTTCTTCTATGGATTCAACAGGCACAGCCATCACACATACTATCAGAGACGAACACAAAAGAAGCCCCGCAGTCAAAACTACAGCAACTCCAAGAAAAAGCAGAACTGTATTACAGACAATCTTTGACGCACTTTTAAAATCAGACGCACCTACACACCGGCTTATCATAACACTGGACCCCATTGCAAGTCCAACAATTACAACAGTCACCATATGCATTATCTGACTGCCGACAGCGACAGCCGCAATTACCTCAGCGCCGTTATACTGACCGACAATAAACAAATCTGCAAGACCGTACAAAGTCTGCAGAAAATAAGAAAGAAAAAACGGAAGAGAAAACGAAAAAATATTTTTTAAAATATTACCTTTTGTATAATCATACGTCATAATTCTATAAAGATATATAGAATAAAAAAAATTGTAAACTAAAAAAAACAGCAGACATAAAAAAAAGGAACTGCATCTTGCAGTTCCTTTCGTGCGGAGAACCTGACTTGAACAGGCACAGCTTTCGCCACCAG
>JAZQQW010000085.1:0-25512 GCA_045629255.1 Treponema sp. | reverse complement strand
TCATTGAAAGCTTTGCTGTCATGTTCTTTGCCGGGACGAAAACAAAGTTTTACCAAAGTTCCATCCTTTGTGCAGACTCCCTGCAATTTAAAGCCATAAAACCATCCTTTTGTTGATTTACCGCGGCTTGCAATTTTTTTTTGTTACTTTATGAGTAGAAATGTAACGATTTTCACACACTGTGACTGGCGTTGAATCCATATAAGTGGTAACTAAACTCTAAAGAATTACGCCTTTTTTGTAAATTCTATTTATAACTCGAAATTTGACCTATTAAATAAGACAAACTGTTGTCATATTAACTCCAGTAATATGATGTTAGTTTTTTTAGAAGGAGAAAAGGATGAAAGTTCAGTTTGAAAAGATAACATCATATTGTGGAATTAAATGTGAAGAATGTGAATTCTTTACGGAAGGCAAGTGCAAAGGATGTAAGGCAACAAAAGGAATTCCTTTTCATCGTGCTGACGGTACAACTTGTGAACTTGCTGCATGCTGTATTTCAAAAAACAAACGTTACTGTGCAGACTGCGCAGATATTCCATGCGAAAAACTCAAATCATTTTCAAATGATCCGGAACATGGTGATAATCCTCCTGGAGCCAGAATTGAAAATCTTGGAAAAATTAAACAGGAACTTCTCAGTCAGGCACGCGAAGGCATAAACCTTATGTCGGTATGTGGTTTTCATTGCGGCCGTGAAAACTGTTTTTTAGGACAGTGGTGCGGGGGATGCCGGAGTGAATACAATTGCTGCTCGTTTGCAACACTTTATCCAGACGGCAAATGTCCTAACGTAACATGTTGTGAAGAAAAAGGTCTTATAGGATGCTGGGAATGCAGTGAACTTGAAACATGCAGCAAAGGTTTTTACGGAAACACTGCTGAAATGGGTGCAGTCTACCTTTCAAAAGCGTGTGCTTATTTTGTTAAAAAATTCGGTGTAGAATCATTCGAAAAAATGCACTCTTATGTTGTTATAAAAAAGAAGAAACGTTTTGATCAGTATCTTACAGATTTTTCAAGCACAGAAGTTTTGCTTAAGGGAATGACAGATTTATATTATGAAGCTGTAGGATAAAATATGGACTCCCCCGGCAAGAAAATCAGTTAGCTTGTCAACAAACTTTACAAGTCTAACCGATGAAGAAATTGCTGTTGTGGAAGGAAACTAAGTTATCGGCTTAATGCGTTAAGGATTGGAGCACTTTTAGTCCCTGGTCGTACCGAAGGGACGACCAGGGATGAGCCGCGCAAGACGGCGAAGTGCGGAAAGCCTGACCCGAAGCGAAGCTGAGGGAAACGCTATATAGAGGTTCATTAAATTTTTGTTTTTTTTTGAAGAACCATTTACATCTTTTGGCTGTCAGAAGATGTTGAGTCTTCTGGATCTTGCGACATGCCTTTTACAATGCCGGCTGCTTTTGTGAAAGTTTTTTCTATATATTTAGCTTCGCCTTCGCTGAGAGAGGCTCTGGAAAGTATGGTCTTCCAGAACTGTTCCATATCAGGTCTGCCGGCTTTCTTGAAAAATCCGATTGTCTGGAGGCTGTCGGCAATTGTCTGTACAGTCGTGCCAAGACGTGTAAGGTCTATCGGAGTATAGCCTGTAATGTTTTTCTGTGTTGAACGGAAAAGGTGATAGCTTATTATCTGTACTGCATGGCTCAGGTTGAGTGATGCAAACTCGTCGCTTGAAGGAATTGTGACGCCTGCCGTGCATTCAAGCATTTCATTGTCTGTTAAACCTGTTCTCTCGTTTCCGAATACAACAGCAGCCTTGCTGCCGCTGTCTGTAATCATTTCTGCATTCTGTGCGAATTCTTCGGGCAGGAAAAGCTTTCCCTTTCTTTTTTTGCCACGACGTCTTGTTGTAGCCGCACTTACCGTGCAGTCTGCCGTAGCTTCTGTTATGCTGTCGTAGAAAACGGCATTGTCCCAGATATATGCTGCATGTATTGCCAGAATACGAACGCGTGTATCGTCAAAATCTTCTTTTCTGCCAACGATTCGAAGTGTATGTATTGAGTTGTTTGCCATTGCCCTGCAGACAGCGCCGATATTGCGGCTTTCTTCTGGTCTTGCAAGTACAATGACGATGTTGTCTAAGTTCATGTGGGTAAATATACAGTTTTTACGCTGTTTGCGCTAGGGCAGAGGAAAGTAATGCAATGTATGAAGTTTCTGTATGAAACCTAAAAAAATTGCTTTTTGTGTGAATGACAGTTATAATTTGTGCGGGGTATGTATGTCTCTTGAGTTTAATTTTTCGTACAAAAAGAAGGCCGTTGTTATCGGCGGCACCAGCTCTCTGGGCTTTCTGGTTGCAAAGGGACTTGTTTCTCATGGTGCAGAAGTTTTTGTTCTGGGCAGAAGTTTTCCTTATAAAGACAGTACTTCAGAAGGCAGGAAAATGAATTTTCTGCGCTGTGATTTTGAAAAAGACGGTATAGAAGTCCTTGAACGGGACGATATCAGAAAAGAACTTTTGACTTGTGATATCCTGGTCGTCGCTTATGGTCCGTTCGTTCAGAAAACTCTTGACCAGACAAAGGTTGACGACTGGAAAAATATAGCCCTGTTTGATTATGCGCTGCCGGGCTTTGCTTTGAGCATTGCCTTGTCCGGTATGCAGGAACGCAGCTGCGGTTCGATACTGCTGTTCGGTGGAAGCCGGACGGAACAGATTCGCGGCCGTGTCCGGACTGCGGCTTATCATGGGGCAAAGACAGGTCTGGCTGTTCTTGCAGAGTCTGTTGCTAAAAGTTATGCGCAGAAAGGCATTGCTTGCAATGTCATTTTGCCGGGACTGTCGGATAATGTGCCGGCAGGAATGGAAGCGTATGCCATTGACGGTGCAAAAATTGCAGAAGCTGCGCTGTTTTTGATAGAAAACAGAAATCTGAACGGAATCATGCTCCCTGTAGATAAAGGCTGGATTCCAAAATGACATATGCTTTTAAGATAAAAGGACATCTGCAGAAGATTTTTTTTTGAAAGCTGAAGATTCTGGAGACTATTCAAATAAATTAGCTGGCTGTCATTTTGAAAAATTAATTATTTACCGATAAAATAGGTATATTTTCTGTGTAATTTGCATTTTATAGGGAGTGCGTATGATAGACAATACTATTGTTCCCGGATTTATGGATGACAATGATAACAGTCTTGTCATAAATTTGGAGAAATCAAAGAGTGTTCAGGGAGGCATAATAGTAATATTAAGCGGTTATATAGATACATATAACACTGCTTACCTGAAAAAACAGATGGAGAAAATTGTCGGCGCAAATTTCTATAAGATTATTTTTGCCTGCCATGATGTTAAATATGTTTCTTCTACTGGCCTTGGTGCATTATGCGAGATACAGAATCTTGTGAAATCGAACGGTGGCGATATTGTTTTTGCAAATTCACAGAAAAGATTTGTAGAAATTTTCCATTTACTCGGACTTTACGATAATTTCACTTTCAAAGAGTCTGTAGAATCTGCGGAAAATGTTTTTATTCCAGAAGGAGAAAGGAGATCACTTCCTTCACACGAACAAGAGAGTTCTCCTGCTCCATCTGCCGGCGATGTGCATTCTGCACCAGCACATGCACCTGCTCCGGCTGCGGTTTCTTTCCCGGTTGTTATAACTTGTCCTTCGTGTTCTAATCGTCTGAATGCTCCGAAAAGCGGTAAATTTCGTTGTCCCGGCTGTAAGTCGATTATTTTTGTGGATGCTTGTGCAAAAGTTTCTTTGGTATAGGACTGGTTTGAAACAGATTTCCAGAAACGTTTTGTAAGGCGCGGTTTTATATGATTCTGTAAAAAACTGAGTTTCATGCAGGATATCAATAGAATTACACAAGTTGTGTATAACTTGTGCGAATGTGTTTACAAATTGTGGATAAACTATTTAGTTGATCGGAGAGGAATTCTGTTTCGGAATAAAATATTGAAACATTAGTATAAAAATTTGGAGAATTTTTGCTAAATTTTTATATTTGTTTATAATATAAAGAAATAATTTTATTTAAAGAATTCATAATGTAATTCTGTGTATAAAATAGAATTGTTGCTTGTTGAGATAGTTTCTGCACTAAAAAATTGTTCATCCTGTGGAAAAAGTGTGTTGAATTAGTGCAGTTCTGTGGAAATGTGGCTGGGTACTTCTGTTGTATCCTTGTATTTTAACGCTGTTGGTGGTATCCTTAAATAATAATGAATTTTAAACATAGCTTGATTTCATCACTAAATATCATACTGTACTACGTGTGTATAAATGTTGTACTTTGTGCGGGTCTTGCAGTTGTCTACATGGTTTACAATCTTTGTATCAGTCTTGTTGCCGGACAGCAGCTGTATTTTGATGCACTGCTTTTCATTGACGGGATTCTGCTTTTTGAGCCGCTTGTAATGATTTTATCTGCACTTCTGATGGCTTTTTTCATGATAAGGCATCCTGACCAGAGTATTTTACCTTTGATTGTTTATGCTCTGCTTTATGTTTCTTTGTGGATTTTCTGTATTCCAGGTGTTGTGAAATGTGATTTCACTGCTGTGGATAAGTATACGCAGATGAAAATAGAAGCCGAACCGTCAGACGGATATTTCAGAAAGAACGAAGGAATGATTTTCTATTATTCCGATGTTAATCATGATACAAAGCTTTTGAACGGTTTGTGCATAGATACCGGCAAAAAAGGAAATAATGTCTATACATTCAGTAATCTCGAACTTGCAAAAAATCAGACTGTTTTTGTAGATTCTCTTATCCAGGATACTATTGCAATGCCTGCATCGCTTGCAATATGTGTAAATTTTGGAAATGAGCTGTGCCTTATCATGAGAAAATGTGCAAAAAGTTCGTTTGCATACTGGCTTTGCTTTGCTTCTATGGGGCTGCCTCTGCTTGCTGTAGTTGCTTTGAGGTATTTCTCTAAGTGGAGACTTGTCAATGTTGTTGCTATATTTATAGTTACTTCGGGAGTTCTGGTTCTGAATGTCCTGGGATATACAAGTCCTGCTTTTGTTTCTGTAGAGAGTGTGATAAACGGTACAATCTGTAAGGCTCCGTTTATGAAATCACTTTGTTCTGTCGGAAATCCTTGTATTGTGATTAGCAATATTCTGATATTTATCGTTCTTGTGATACTGTTTTTTGTTTTCGAAGCAAGAGAAGCAAAAATCCGCCAGAATGACATGATGGAGATATAAGATGAAAAAAGTTTTCGCTATACTGGGCGTTTATATAGTTCTCATCTTTTTGTGCTGTATAGGCATAACTTTTATATATAGAACAGTTCCCAACCTGATTGTTTCTGAAATAACTTCTTACCGCGTTTTGCGTGCTTTTTCCTGGTTCTTTATGCTGCTTCCGTCTGTGCTTTTGAGCGGATACACTGTAGCATGTGCTGTTCTGTGGAAAGCAGGTACAAACAATTCAAAAGTGAGATTTTCTGCAGCAATGGTTGAACGCTACAAGATAGTTGTTCTGTCTTCTATAATCCTTGTTGCTGTTCTGGCTTTTACAGAGGAGATATTTAATCCGCTTGTCGTAAACAAGATAAAAAGACTTGAATCTGCTCCAATGGAACTTGATGAGGATTTGGAAAAAGCTCAGCTTTTTATGGATGCTGAGGAATATGAGATTTCCTATGTGTATGCAAAGAGAGCTGTTGCGATAGCTCCTGCAGAAGAGAGTGCAAAGATCATGCTCAAGAAAGTAAAAGACGCTCTTGATGTATGGCAGAATCAGGAAGTTGGCAAAAAATACAAAGTGTCAGCAGACAGTGTTTGTCCTCTGTATACACAGGATCACAGTTACAGTGCAAAAGAGCTTTTGCAGAAGGCAGAGGATGCTGTGGCTGCAAAAGAGTGGTTTAATGCTCATTACTGGTCAACTTTGGCAATAGAAGCCTGCAATGAGGATGATACAAATGTAGACATAGCTTATGCTATATCAGAAGAGTCCTGGAATGAACTTAAGAAACCTGAAGAATTTGAGGATCTTGAAGAATACAGGATATACCGCGAAAAGCAGAGTGGATATATAGCCTTGAATCAGGGTGATTATCTGAAAGCATATTATATTTTGTATGGTCTGCAGAAAAAGATTCCGGGGCTTGATCCTGATGTTGAACGTTATCTTGCCCTTGCAAAAGAAGCTGTAGAAAATGACTACTTCTTTATCGATGAAGCAGACAATATGGACATACTGGCAAACGGAACAGATGTTTATTTTTCTCTGGTAAATCCTGATGGTTCAAAAAATGTCTTTTATATAAAAGGTATTATGGATTCCAGAATAAGCGGTTCTGATATCCGCTATCTGAAAGACATGACTATCGTAGCCTATTCTTCTTCTGGTCGTTTCCTGCGTTCTGTATATGTTCCGCTTGCAAAGGCTATAAGCCGTAATACAGATGTGTTCGGTCAGGATGATAAGGCTTCTCTTGGAATCAGTAAAAACTGGGATTCTGTTCCGTTCATCAAAATGATGGCTGTTGACCGCGATACTCAGGGAATAGTCTCTGTTCCTCAATTCAGTGATGTCGAGACAGGTCTTCCTGATGATCTTAAGACGTATGCAGGACTTGTTGATTCTGGTAAAACTGTTTTATCTTCTGGTCTTCTGCCGGTTTATCTGTCTGATCTCAAGAATACTATTATACTGCCTATGTCGTACAGCGATTTTGCTGTGATAGATGGTGCTTCTTCTGGAATCGAAACGATGTCCCTGCTTTCGTTGATGCATTTCATACCGAGTGCTTCAAAGTACGGTTATGCAGCTGAGACTTTCTCACAGGTTTTGCTGACACGAGCTTTGTATGCAATTCTGCTTTTGATTCTGTTCGTTATTGCTGCAGCAGTCGGCTGGAACTATCGTATTGAAGACAGTAATGTTATGTTCAAGGCATCCTGGATATATCTGATTCTTTTATACAGTGCAGTTATGTTCTTGTTTGTGGAAGTCTTTCAGTATATCTTCAAAGTTATCAACTATGTAGTAGTCGGTTTCTTTGGTGCGCAGGCTATGTGTGCTGCATGTATTCTGTACATAATTGTGTTCATCTTTGTCTCTATGTATTTCATGTCTCGAAAGAAATAGACTTAAAATTTGAGATAAAACTTATTACGGATAAGCACACAGGAGTTTTCTGCTCATGTGTGCTTTTTTTTGTCTTTTAAGAAGGTAAAAAAAAGGAGAGACCAATAAGTCCTGCCATGCTGAAACAAGTTCAGAATGACATAGAATATAATCTTTTTGGGTATCTCCTTTTTTTTATATTTAATATGAGGATTATTTGACTTCGATTCTTTCTATGTGTGCGCCGAGAGACTTTAGTCTGTCTACAAGGTGTTCGTATCCGCGTTCAATCTGGTATACATTGCTGATTCTGCTTTCGCCGTGTGCTGTCATTGCGGCGATTACCATTGCCATGCCGGCTCTTACATCTGGAGATGTCAAATGTTCTCCATGAAGTGAACACGGCCCGGAGATAACTGCGCGGTGCGGGTCGCAGAGTGTAATGCGTGCTCCCATGCTGATGAGTTTATCAACGAAGAACATGCGGCTTTCGAACATCTTTTCGAAAATGAGAACTGTTCCTTCAACTTGAGTAGCGACAACAACCATGATTGATGTGAGGTCTGCCGGAAATCCTGGCCATGGTGAATCATCGATTTTTGGAATCATGCCGCCTAAATCCTGGTTTACTTTGAGCTTCTGGTCAGCAGATACTGTAAGTGTCGTACCTTCGATATCCCACCTGATGCCGAGCTTGCCAAATGAATTTGTGAGCGGGCGCATGTCTTTTGGCTTGATGCCTTTGATTTCGATAGAACCGTGTGTACATACTGCAAGACCTATGAAAGATCCTATTTCCATGAAATCCGGACCGATTGTAAAGTCTGTGCCAAACAGTTTTTTGACTCCGTCAATGTGCAGTATATTGCTTCCGATACCTGTGATTTTTGCGCCCATGTTATTAAGCATTTCGCACAGATCCTGTACGTGAGGTTCGCTTGCGGCGTTTGTTATGTCTGTGTGACCTTCGGCGAGGACACAGGCCATGATTGCATTTTCTGTTGCTGTTACCGAAGCTTCATCCAAAAAGATGTCAGCTCCTACAAGCTTATTTGCTGTAAACTCGAATTTACCGTTTGCAGTGATTCTGGCACCGAGTTCTTCAAGTGCGAGAAAGTGCGTGTCGACACGACGGCGTCCAATGACGTCTCCTCCTGGTGGAAGCATTACAGCTTTACCTGTACGTGCTACAAGCGGACCTGCAAACAGGATTGATGCACGGATTTTTTTTGACATCTGTTCAGGTATTGAACTTGATGTGATGTTTGCTGCATCGATTTTCCATGCGTGATCTTCGATTTTTTCTACACCAACTCCAAGCGATGTGAGTATCTGGAGCATAACGTTTGTATCTTCAATGTCCGGTACATTTCTGAGAATGACCGGCTCTTTTGTGAGCAAAGTTGCTGCTATGCAGGGAAGGGCTGCATTTTTGTTTCCACTTGCTGTAATGCTTCCTTTAATCGGAAAGCCGCCTTCGATGTGATATTCGTACATTTTTTTCCACCTATTCAAGCCATGTCTGTGCAAGCTGTATAAGAATTTCTGTAGCTTTTGTCATCTGTGTAAGACTTGCCCACTCGTAACGCGAATGATAGTTGTGCCCGCCGGTAAAAATATTCGGTGTCGGTATGCCAAGCTCTGTGAGTCTTGAACCGTCTGTGCCGCCTCTTATCGGAGTGAAAACCGGTTCTATTCCTGCGTTATGGTAAGCTTTTATCAAATTTTGAACGACTTTTGGTTTTTTGTCCATGCCGTTTTTCATGTTAAGGTACTGTTTTGCATGTTCGACTTTGACGGTGCCGCCAAAACTTACTGCGGCTGCATTTGCAAGAGTGTCTACAACGGACATTCTCTTTTTCATGCCGTCTATATCAAAATCGCGCAGTATAAGCGATACATGTGCACTTTCCATGCCGCCTTCGATATTTGTCGGAGCATAATATCCCATGTATCCGTCTGTAGTTTCCGGCATTTCGTGCCGTGGCAGGCTTGCGACAAAAGCTGATGCCATGAGTGTCGCGTTTACCATGTCTGCACGGGCATCTCCCGGGTGCTTTGCCTTGCCTGTAAAATGAATCTCACTTTTGTATGCGTTGAAACATTCTGTCTCAAGTTCGCCTTCGTGACCGCCGTCGACAGTATAGCACTGTCTGGACTTGAGCAGTGTAAGTGGAACTTTGTCCATACCGTGACCGGTTTCTTCGTCTGGCGAAAAAATGACTTCTATAGCCCCGTGCCTGATATCTTTATGCTGTACAAGGAATTCGAGGGCGGTCATTATTTCTGCAATGCCGGCTTTGTCGTCCGCGCCGAGCAGGGTGGAACCGTCTGATGTTATGATTGTGTCAGAAACTTTGCCAGCAAGTGCGAGTTTTTTGTCTGTGTCAGGATTCAGTGCGATACCTGATGGCAGAGGCAGCTGGCTGCCGGTGTAATCTTTGTGAACAATCGGCTTGACGTCTTTTCCTGTAACTTCGTCGACAGTATCAATATGTGCTATGAGACAGATTGGCGGCACGTTTTCGCATGACGGACTTGCCGGAAGAATGGCGTATGTGTAGCAGTGTTCGTCTGTCTGTGCGTTTTCAAGTCCGAGCTGTTCGAGTTCTATGCGCAGGACTTTTGCCATGTCAAACTGACGCTGCGTGCTCGGCATAGTTCCTTCATCAGCGGCATTGGAATCGCTTTCACTGTAAATCTGTACGTATTTCAAAAAACGCTGCAAAAGGCTTTCTGTATATGAAGTGGAAAGAATATTTTCAGCTAAATTATTCATGGATAATAGAATATCATATTTTAAGCTTTAAGCGCAATGTATACATACTGCTGGAAAAAAAACTTACTTTTTGAAAACTTGTCGAATTTTTACATGATATTGTCTTTTTAAAACTATTTTATTGTTGAAATGAATAATTGGATATCATATAATGAGAGCGGTTTAAGGAGTCTCTGGAAAACACAGTTTTTCAGGTGTCCTTTATTAAAAACTATTCGGAGTTTGTTAATGGTAAGTGATGGTTATCGTAGCAGAATGAGACTGTTTGGATTATTTTTTTTAGTTTTGCTTACATTGACAGGAATTTCTGTTGCTTTTGATTTTGCTTTCATATATACAGCTTTTGCAGGACTGCTTGCTTTTGTTTTTGTTGCTGTGCTTGTTGTTTCCTATATTATTCAGGAAAAAAAGCTGCATGCGATGACTGATGAAACATCGCTTTCACTGATGGGAAAAAATTTTGAACGCCTTTTGGAAAAGTCCCACGCCCTTACGTCAGATTATGCACAGGAAAAACAGTGCATAGAAAATCTTTCAAAATCTGTTGAAGATATTACAGACTCTAAATCTGTCGACGTTGCCAAATTTGATTACGAAATAATAACAAAACTCACACAGGTAAGTTCTCTCTGTGACAAAGCTATTGCAGGCGGTGATAACGACGGAGAGTTTCCAAAGCAGCTTGCGGCTCTGGAATTGCTTTTGCGCCAGAGAAAGGCAATGTCCTGATAAGTTTTGAAGGATCTATATCAGTCTGTAACGGCTTTTCTGGCAGTCAAAGTAAACACAAAGTAATCGCCAGCATGAATATATCGCGCGGTTACTTTGCCTGATTCAGATATAAACATTCAGATGACGTTTTCTACAAAACCGCTTTTCCAGTGCCAGACAGGAGTTGCAAGTTTGTTTGAGAAAGGCTGTGTGCGTTCAAAGTCCGGCAGCCAGCTTGTGTCATCACTTAAATCCTGGTAGAAAAGATATTCGAAACAGTACGAATCAATCATATCTCTGAGAATCTTGTCTTCTTCTTCGTTCACGAGTCTGTTCTGAAATGCAGAAAGAGATTTCTTTCTGGCGGCGAGTTCTTTGTCGTCGCCTCTGAACGGTACAGGCGTGTATTGTGACATAAGTGAAATGCATGCACGGGAATCTGCATGTGCTTTGAGCCAGTCCAAAGTCATTACAGTGTCGTCTTTTCTTCCCGGTAGAAAAAGGTGTCTGATAATGACGCCCGACATCATTTTTTCTTTTTCGTCTTTATTCTTTGTAACTGTTTTTATGTTGAGGGGGCTGTTGTTTATCATCCAGCGGATTGCTTTTTTTGCAACAGAAGGGTAGTCCTCTGCATCAAAAAGTTCTTTGCTCATCAGCGGGTTGAGTGTTTTCATGTCAGGAAGCCAGATGTCAACAAGTCCTTTGAGAAGTTCAAGACACTCTGTACTTTCGTATGCGCTGCTGTTCCATGTAAAAGGAATAGAAACTCCGGCATTTTTTGCTTCGCGTATGCCTTCTGCAATTGCCGGAATGTGATGACTTCCTGTGACAAGATTGATGTTTTCAGCTCCAAGTTTCTGAAGTTTTGCACAGATTTGAACAAATTCCTGTGTGGAGACAGGTGCGCCCATCCCCTGCTGCGAGATTTGGTAATTCTGGCAGAAAGAGCATCTTAGAGTACAGCCTGTAAAGAAAATTGTGCCGCTCCCTCCATGAACTGTAATAAGCGGTTCTTCGCCAAAGTGGAGGCATGCAACAGCAATGCGCATTCTGGAGTCTTCTCTGCACCATCCTGTTCTGCCGTTCTGGCGGTCTGCGCCGCACGAGCGTGGGCATTGCCGGCATGCTGAATATAAGTTATTGTCCATTAGAAAGCCTGTTTTTCCAAAAACATAGCCATAAGGTCATTCAGAGTGTCTATAGGTAGTTCTTCTGCAAGTTCCTTTGTACAGTTGCAAAGTTCCTGCCAGTCTTCCTGAGATAACGCGCCGGTTTCTGCCATGTCATTGTCCAGAACACTCTGAAACGCTGCAAGCTTGTTCAGGCTGTCTGCTGTCGGTTCATTTTCAATGTCTTTGCTTTGGGAAATATATGTATTAAACCAGTAATCTGCAAATGACTCTGCAAGATCAAAGAGATTTTTATTGTTTGAACTGAACATCTGCACAATCTGTCTGGAGACTTGAACTCCGTCATAGGAGCCTGAATGCTCAGCGCGGTAATGTTTTTTTGCACGTTCTGCATCAGAAAAAAGCTTTTGTGTGTTATCCATGATAAAACGCATTATATATCAGACATGAGAAAACAGCAATCGTCGAAAGGAATTTGTATGTTTGAAACAAAACAGCTGTCAGGAATTTGTTTAACTGTTGAAATTTACCGAATTCATATTAAGTTAAAAATAATAAAATTTTTGAATAAAATTCAGAATAAAATGCAGAATATGCGTCTCAGAGGGGGATTTTTCCTTGACAAAGTTTAAAACAGAACATAATATGAGAATATGGACTTAAGAACTGTTTTAACACCTGAAACCGTAGAACTGCATTTGAAGGGTTCTACTAAAGAAGAAATAATTGACGAGATGCTCGATATTCTTGTAAAGGCCGGTAAGGTCGCAGATAAAGATGCCGCAAAGGAGTGTGTCCTTGATCGCGAACGCAAGATGTCAACTGGAATGAAGCACGGCATCGCAATCCCTCATGGAAAGACAGACACAGTTTCTGACTTGGTAGCATGTATTGGAATTTCTGACAAGGCTGTTGATTTTGATAGCTTGGATCAGGAACCATGTAGAATTTTCATCATGACTCTTTCTCCTGTAAATAAGACAGGTCCTCATCTTCAGTTCCTTGCAGAAGTCAGTCTTTTGTTCAAGTCTGCAGATAAGAGAGCACAGATTCTTGAAACTCAGGATAAGTCTCAGATTATCAAGATTCTCACAGAGTAGTTAAAGACTTATTACTATATCTGGATATCTTTCAGCTGACTGATTTTTTGAAAGATGTCTAATTATACTTTTCTCAAGTGGAAAAAGACTTCTTTACATTTATTTGTGAAGAGGTCTTTTTTTTATTCTGTGTGAGTGTTTACAAGGCTTGTTCAAAAATTGTATACTCGTCCGTATGAAACTTGAAAAACGTTTTTCTTCTTCTAATAATAAACTGTATTTTCTTGATGGCAAGGAAGTTTCCATCGCAAAAGACAATGTTCTGAATGCAACTGACTGTGTTGATGCTGCAAACGTTCCTGATAATGTTTTTGATATTTACATGATAAATACACAATGGTCACTTGTTGGAACTGACGAAAGCTCATATAACGAAGAGTTTCTGGCATCTTTCAGGGATTATCTGAAGGCTCTTGAAGAAAAAGGCGGCTGGGCCGTTATCGTTCCTGTAGCTGATAAGACTGTTTCTGAAGCAGATAAAGAGCAGTTTGTGCAGAGTTTCAAGCATTGTGCCCGCAGAATCAAGGATTGTATATCTGTCGCAGGTTTTGCAGTGCCGGCCGAGGCTGACAGTTCTTATTTTATGGAAGAACTCAGTGCAAAACATGCACATTATGTATTTTTCAGCAGTGACAAAGCTCTTCTTTCAAATCCGGAGATTGTTGCAATATAATGGCAAACCTCTGAAATTTGAGATTTTTAGAGTCATTTGTACAAAATCAGCTCTAAAGTTTTGTTTTAGAGCTGACAGGATATTTAAAATATAGAAAAACACTTTTTGTCAATTTTTGCAACAGTCTTTTGGCCTTTAAAAGACTGCTTCAATAATGTAAATGCTGCTGCTGAAAAATGATTTTTTTGGCGGCTTTTTGTAAAAAAATCAGTTGAGAATTCTGAAAACTCATTGAAATCCATGTGTTAACTGCAAAAAATCGTTAAAAAAATCCAAGAAAACGCATAATTTTCATGATTTTGCTTGCAAAAGATTTTTTTTTATGACAGAATCTTGACAGTTGTAAAAAGTATTTTGTATTCAGACATGCATCTTTTAAATTCTTGTAATGCAGTCCGTTTACAAATGAGGCTAGTTTTATGTATTCAGAAAGTACTAATTTAATTAAAGTTTTGTTTGGCACTATTTCTGTTGCGCTTGTTTTTTTGTTTGCTTGTGCCTTTGTATTTTTTTGTCTTCCGGCAGACGGAGCTAATAACGTTGTTGAGATTTCTGCAATAGAAAAGATGTCAGCTGGAAAGTCTTCTGGAAATTCTGTTTCAGCTTGCATTGACTCAGATGATGATTCTGCATTCTGTGAAGAGGATGAAGTTGAGGAACTTGGCTTTATGGCTGATTTCCAGGCTGATGCTGATGTTGGCGGAATTATTGATTTTGGTGATTACGAGAGCTGCGTTGATTCAACTCTTGTCTTGTACCGCAATGCACAGAGCAGAAGTGCTGTAGAGTGGTTTTTCACACAGATAACACAGGATAGAGATGTAGCTGTTGCAATTCTCGATGCATGTTCTAAGTATGATGTTTCTCCTGCTCTTGCTTTTGCACTTGCTTATACAGAAAGCAGATACAAGACAAATGTAAAGCATACAAACGTAAACGGAAGTATTGATCGTGGTTTGTTCCAGCTGAATAACTATTCATTTCCTAATCTTTCAGAAGATGATTTTTATGATGCATCAATTTCTGCAAACTATGGAATGGCTCATCTGAATTACTGCATTGATGCAGCCGGAAATGAAATTGCAGGTCTTGCAATGTATAATGCAGGCCGCAATAAAGTTCAGAGTGACAAAACTCCTGTTAGAACATTGAACTACATTTCTCAGATTGAGAACTACAAGGAAAAGCTTGAAAACAAGTTTGCATCTGAGATTCTGGCATTCTATTCAGACGGATCTGGTAACGGTAATAATTACTATCTGGCAAGATACTAACATTTACGGGCTTTCGTAAGAAAGCCTTTTGCGCCGTAGATGTCTGTATTTTGTCAGAGTATTTTTTATAGATAAATCAAATGTAAAAAAATTATTGTAAAAAAAAACTTGGCAGAAAAATATCCTTTGGTTTTCTGACATTAACCTTTTTATGTTTTGCTTAAAAATCCTTTGAGTTTTTGATGGCTCAAAGGATTTTTTTTGTTCTTGAATTGTAAAATTGTGATTTTAGAAACTGCACCGCCTCAAATCAAAAGCCCAAGGCGGTTTTTATGAGGTTTTATTTTGAGGCGAAGTAGTTTTTGACTGCGTTTTTGTAAGCGTCTACTGTGATGTCGAGGATTGGTTCTCCGACGATATGTCCTTCTTTGTCTACGAGAAATGTCGTCGGCACGTACTGAACAGATTTTAGAAGCTCCAGAATATCATCATTTATTATGATATTTGTAAACTCTGCTCCGCACTGTTTCAAAAGTGATTTAGCTGCTTCTATGTTTTCTGTATCTTCCGGTGAAGCTACATCACAAACAATGCCTATAAGCTGTGTGTTTTTTTGCATTGTCGCTGCCCACACTGCCATGTCCGGCAGTTCTGCGATACATGGTTCACAGAAAGTTCCCCATATGTTTACGACGGTGAGGTCTTTCTTTGTAAATATGTCCTGTGTAACTGTGTTGCCAAAAAGATCTTGCGTTGTAAACGCCGGCACTGCTGGCGGAAACTCCGGAAGCTCAGGCATATAGACTTGCGGTGATGGAGGTTCGATGAAGTCTATGAGTTTTGCTTTTTTGAGAGATTTTTTGATGCTGGACAGGCTGTAGTTATATTGTGTCAGTTCTATTTCGTCCATGCCGTCTGTTGTGTTTTTCGGGAAAAACAGCAGATACAGAAAATCGTTCTTTTTGCCGAGTTTCTGCATTTCTTTGAGAGTTTCAAAACCTTCTGGAAAACCGTTCTTCTCATACTCTGCAAACTCTGCTTCAGGGACGAGGTAAAGCGTTGCAAGCTGCTTATAGTGCTGCTGTGATTTCTGTGAGTACATCTCGAACAGATCCTGCTGGTTTGTTTCGTCTTTTGCAAGTTCGTCCATTTCTGCACTTAATGCGTCCAGAGCCGGTTTATACTGGAAAAATATAAACAGGGCGTTGTATGGACAGTCATTTGTTCCGTATGTTTCGATGTACGTGCTGTTTTCTTCGAGATCTGAAGCTAAAGGAATGCTTATGCCGCACTGTGGATAGTCTGTAAAAACATCTTCCGCTTTGTTTTTGCTGCATCCGGAGATTATGCTGATGGCAGCTATGGCAGAGGCAGTGATGACAAATGATTTTGTTAATTTGTGAAATTTCATGTTATTATCCTAAAAAAAATGAGCCTCCAAAAACTTAAGTTTTCAGAGGCTTTCTGTAATTATTCCTGCTTTGGTGCAGCCTGTGCAAAGTCTTCTGGATTTAGAGGCGTGTAGGAAACTGTCTGCTCTCCATAAGCTCTGCTTTCCCATTCATCTTCTTCATCTTTTGGCAGAACAGAAGCAGGAAGAACAGTCTTTGGCTTTGGTGGTTCTGTATCTTTGATTTTTGAAGCGTATTTCTTGCCGAGAACGCTTTTGTCGAGCTTTGTTTCCAGATGAAACTTATCGATGATAAATGATGTAAGCTTTGAATACAGAATCATATCCAGAACAAGACCTCCGAGGAAGCACAAAGAAACGAGGATTAAAGCTGCGTTTTCGTTCTGGATTTTCAGAACTTTGAGTGTGAGAATACATATAGCCGCGAGAAAGACAATGACAAAAACAGTCATCAACATGTTTGCGATAGTTGCTACGAGCATAAATAATGCTGTGAAAGCCTTCTTATTCATTTTTTACTCCTAGAAAGAACTTTGCTGCGGATACACGGCAGCATATAAAAATTTGTCTGTATTATGATTTCTGTGCTTTTTTGGTGTCTTTTACAATCTGCCTTGCAAAGGAATATATGAACAGTATGCCGCAGATGATTACTGCAACATCAGCGGCATTGAATGTCGGCCATCTTTCCATGTTAAACAGTCCCCAGAAGTAACAGTCTACAAAGTCTACAACACCCTGCGGTCTGAAAAAACGGTCGATGAGATTACCTAATCCGCCGCCAATAATACCGCATATAGCCCATCTTTGAAGTTTATTAAATTCGTTGTTACGGAAATAAATTCCAAAAACCATACCTATCACTATGAGCGGCATGATGGCAAAAAGGATTTTTCTGATATTTGACGGAAGGCTTGAACCAAGGCTGAATGCTACAGCTTTGTTTCTGACATGTATCAGACGGATATAATCTCCGACAACTGGAATTACGCAGTCATCGTTGAATATCGAATATAATGGAATATGTTTGACGACAAAGTATTTTGTTATCTGGTCAATAATGATTATTGCAAGTGTCAAAACAAGCGGAATAAGTTTAGCTTTGAGAGGCTGTCTGCTGATTGCTGCCTGTGCATTTTTTTTGTGATTTGATTCGATTTGCATAAGGTCTATAGTATATCGAAGTATCTGGAGAAAGTCGAGGGTGATTTTTTTGCATTGTTTGCGGATAAGAAAAACACAATGCAGTAAAAAATATCTGGAAAATAAGATTTTTGCAGACAGGATGACAATCTCGCTGCAAAACAGCGGGATTGCCGGACTTAAAATACAAAAGTGCGTTAAAAAACACTTTGCTTGAAAAAAGATTTTTTGTCGAACTGCTTTTACTCAGTTATGATAGATCTGACTTGATCATAATGAGAACCTGTCATTCCGAAATCTTTTTCTTTGTAATTCCATAAAGCTCTTCCAATTCCATGTTTTTCCAAAGCCTTGTGAATGTCTTTCAGCCATCTTCCTGTATCTTCTGCAGGTGCTCTGTCTACAACACCATATTCACCGCAGTAAAGAGGAACATCCAGAGAGTCTGCTGTTTCCAATGCATTTTTAAACAAAGTCTCAAAAAATTCTTCATTCATCTTTAAGTTGTTCATGCATTCTGCAAAAATGGCACCATGCTGTGCCTGTGGAATTTTCGAGCTTTTTTCACGTATATAGTCAATTGAAGGTCCCGGATAAGAAACTTCAAAATCAGAAGGCATACCTATGACCCAAGGCGCTTTCTGATGTGTGAATACAAGCGGTTCATAACAGTGGAATGTGAAAACTGTTTTTTTATCATAAGGAACTTTTATGCCGGAAACAGCAGAAACACTGTTGTAATCTACGCCGCCTACAACAATCCATGAATTTTTTGCAATGGTTCTGATTTCTGTTATTGCTCTGGATGCTATTTTATTCCACTGTTCTTCAAGTTTTGGATTCACAATCTCATTTAGAAGCTCAAAGGCAACATATTCGTAAAAACCGGCGTATTTTTGTGCAAGAGTTTTCCAGATTTTTATAAACATGTCCTGTAGGCGAAGATCACTGAAAAATGCATCGGGATTTTGCACAGCGTTTGTATCAAACATATAGCCGAGAGTTTTATGCAAATCCAGAATCATATTAAGGGAATATTTTTTGCACCAGTTTATGCAGTTATCTATGTAAATAAAATTCTGTTCAATGAAATTTCCGCTGTCATCCATAATGACGTTATAATCCAGGGGAAGACGGACATGATCAAAACCCCATTGAGCAATCTGCTTTATATCTTTTTCTGTGATAAAACTGTCATAATGAGTTTTTGAATACTCATCGCACTGGGAAATCCATCCGCCAAGATTTACGCCTTTCATATAACCGTCAAATGATCTCATAAAAATACTCCCGGACATCTTCTGAAGTGTGCTGTTTAGAGATGCCTCTTTAATGATATGTCTGTATTTATTTTATAAGCTATGAAATGCATTATAAATATAATTTTCCTGTCTTTTTTATCAAATGTTTGTCATATTATTACAGAAAAAAATCTCAGTATAAAATTTATTCGTGCGCCGTGGGTGTTGATTGAATATAAAATCGTTTCCATAGTAATATTTTTATTGTTCAGACAGGAACTTTATGACAATAAGAGAAGAGCTTGCAAAAACAGAATTCTATAACCGTGAATACTCTGTGAATCACATTCCTTACGACAAGGAAACTGCATTTTATCAGAGCATAAAAAATGGAGATATGAGTGAAATGAAAAGACTTTTTACGCCTATCTGTGTGAAAGGTTTTGGAAAACTGAGCGATAACTATCTTAGAAATCTAAAGTATCATCTGATTATTACAGTCGCTTTTATTACACGGTATTGCATAGAAGGCGGTCTTGAAATGGAAGCTGCCTACAATTTGAGTGACATTTATATACGAAAGATAGATATAGGCAAAACAGAAGAAGAACTGCGCGGCATTCATGAAAAACTGTGCGAAGATTATGTACTTCTTATGCAGAAATCAAAATTTGAGCATCACTTTTCAAAACCTGTGCAGATTTGCATCGATTACATTTACGATAACCTGCACAATAAGATTCTGCTGGATGATCTTGCACAAAAAGTTCAGCTAAGTAAAACATATCTTTCAAGACTTTTTCACAGGGAAACAGGATTTACTGTTACAGCCTATATAATCACAAAAAAAATAGAGGCTGCAAAAAATCTCCTTATATATACACAGCATTCTACGGCTGATATTTCAAATTTTCTGAATTTCAGTTCGGAAAGCCACTTTATATATAATTTTAAAAAGCAGACTGGTCTTACTCCTCAAAAATTCAGACAGTATAATTTCAGGCAGCACAGTATTTAGTCATTTCCGGATTTTATCATTGAATCAAATTCTTCTTTTTGCAGAGGAATGTTATTGTCGTAAATTTTACTGCATTCTTCTATTTCCTGCTTTGTCCACAATCTGCCCTGGTTCATGCCCGGACAATCTTCGGAACATTCGTTCCACATGTCTTTGTCTTTTATCATCCATGTCCAAAAAGGGTATGTGGAACATTGGTCTGGACGTGCTTCGTATGCTATACAGCCGTTATTCCACAAGATGCAGTCGTTGTTTTTCTTTGACTGTAAAGCAAGTACAATCTGTCCGTAATAATAAGGTTCCCATTTGCAGAATTTTTCTACGAACTCAGTTTGCGAAAGCTTGTAAAAAGAACACAGCTGTTCCAGATCTCTTTTAGACAGATAAACAACACCTGGAGTTTTGCCGCAGCATGCAGAACATCTTTTGCACGAAAATTTTAATCCCTCTGAATAAAATTCTTCCATAATGAAAGCATTATATCACAAGGTACCATCATTATACGAGAAGTGCCTGACGAACATCTGACGTCTTGTTTATAAATGCTGTTATAATAAAATTTGTTAATTTTTTTATAATATGACATAATGTTGTCATATTAGGTAGTTCATAATAAAGCCATCAATAAGGAGATTATTATGAATTACGAAGTTGTAAACATGAAAGAAAAAGTTTTTGCTGGTATTGCAGATATCACAAATAACTCTTCACCAGATATGGGTGCAAAAATCGGTACCCTCTGGCAGAAACTTTATTCAGATATTGCACAGAATATGTCTGGCCGTGTAAATCAGAAAGCCGTCGGTTTATATTGCGATTATCAGCCAAACGGCGACTATACGGTTTTGGCAGGCTGTGAAATTGATTCATCAAAAGCAGGAGATGCTGAAAAATCTGGGCTTAGTGTAAAAAAAATCCCTGCAGGAAATTATGCAAAATTTGTTGTAAAAGGTGACGTTCAGAAAGCTGTTGCTGAATCATGGGGCGAAATCTGGAATACAGAACTTGAACGTACATTTACAGGTGATTATGAAGAATATCAGGATGATTGTGATGGTAAATCCGGTACAATCCATATTTATATTGCCATAAAATAGGAAAATTATTGCAGACAGAACTTCTTTTTGAATTAACGTATATTCTCCTTGAGAAAAAAAATGTTACGGCAAAAGAAATGGCTGAACATTTTGGTGTTTCTACCCGTACAATTTACCGCTGGGTTGATGCGCTTGATCTTGCAGGTATACCAATCATTACGACAAAAGGTAAAGGCGGCGGTATTTCGCTTTCTGAAAACTATGCACTCGATAAAGCTGTCCTTACGGAAGATGAAAAGCTTGAAATACTTTCGAGCGTTCAGGCTCTTGAAGTTTTGGGCGGAAAACAAAACAGTGCACTTTCCAAACTGAAGGCAATTACTAAAGCAAGTGCCGACTGGATAAAAGTTGATTTTGCTCCATGGAATCCCAAGGGTATGGAAGTCAGGAATCTTTTTAATCAGCTTAAGTCTGCAATTCTTTTAAGACAGAAGGTTATTTTTGATTACTATTCTGCAAAAGGTGAATGTACAAAGCGTAAGGTTGAACCGTGGAAAATTGTTTTTAAGGGGCAGGCATGGTATCTGTATGGTTTTTGTGGTGGCAAAAATGAACCGCGCTATTTTAAGCTTTCCCGCATGCAGAATTGTACAGCCACATATGAAAAGGTAATTCATGAAGAAAAAGATTTTCCTGAAGACAGACACAAAAATGAAAACGGGTATTACGGATACGATGAAGAAAATTTCAAATTCGTTACGCTGAAATTTGAAGTTGAAGTCAGCTGTGTTTTTATGATCGTTGATGAGTATTCAGTTGAAAAAATAGAGGACTGTCCTGAGCAGCCGGGTAGAAAAATCATAACGATGAAAGTTCCTGATATGAGCTGGATTATAAATTGGATTTTGGGTTTCGGTTCTCAGGTGAAAGTCCTGGAACCGGAAAACATTAAACTTGAAGTGCAGAAAGAAGCAAAAAAGATTTTAAATGCATTTTAATATGGCTTCTAAAATACGATTTCAGAGAGGTTGTTATGGCATTTGATTTTAAGAAAGAGTACAAAGAATTTTACTTACCTAAAAATAAACCTTCTATTATAACTGTTCCAAAGGCAAACTACATTGCGATTCAAGGAAAAGGCAACCCGAACGATGAAGGCGGGGAATATCAAAATGCAATTGGTGTTTTGTATGCGATTGCGTATACAATCAAAATGAGCAAAAAGGGTGCCCACAGAATTGAAGGATATTACGATTTTGTTGTTCCGCCGCTCGAAGGATTCTGGTGGCAGGAAGGAATTGACGGCATTGATTATAGTGACAAATCAACTTTCTGCTGGATTAGCGTAATTCGTCTTCCGGATTTTGTGACTAAAGCTGAGTTTGACTGGGCTGTAAAAACGGCTGAAGAGAAAAAGAAAATTGATTGTTCCAAGGCGGAGTTTCTGGCAATTGATGAAGGTCTTTGTGTTCAGGTTATGCATCTTGGTGCGTTTGATGATGAACCTGCAACTGTTGAACTGATGAATAAGTTTATTGCGGAAAACGGCTACGAAAATGACTTTAGTGATACAAAAATAATCGACAAAACTGGCGGTGTTTTGAAAAATCGTCTTCATCATGAAATTTATCTTTCTGATGCCCGTAAAGTTGCACCGGAAAAATGGAAGACAGTGATTCGTCATCCGGTAAAGAAAATTAGATAGGAGAAGACCATGCCAAGACCACAAACTAAAGAAGATTTGCTTATTGCTGCACAGAATAATTATGAAAAATTACAGAAAATGATTTCTGAAATGTCTGAAACACAGCTTAATACGGCTTTCGATTTTTCAGATAATTCAAGTTTAAAAGAAGTTCATTGGAGCCGTGACAAAAATGTCCGCGATTTACTGATTCATCTTTATGAATGGCAGCAGCTTATGATTGCATTTGTCAAAAATAATCTTAACGGAAATAAATCGCTTGGAAAAAAGATTGCTTTCACTTCCCTGCTGATTTTGTCATATTCAAAATTATGAACATAATGTCCGCAGTTAAGTTCGACTACTTTCGCATTTTTATGAGCTGCGGCAAAATCTCTTTGATTCTGCACCCAGTTCAAGGCTTTAGTTTCTTTTCCGTTTGAAACATATAGCAGAATCGGAATATCGGGAATCGCTTTACTGTCAATTATTTTACAGGCATCTGGGATTGTTTTGCCTTCATTAAAAATATCGATATTTACAGCAATATTTGCGGCAAGAGCTCTGTAAAGCTGTTTTTCATTTTTAGAAAGCTTTTCAGGGAGCATCTTATCGGAATAATAATATCTGATAATACCAAGCTTTCTGGCAAAAACTGCAAGCTTTTCGAATCTTGCTACACCCTTAAAATCAAAGTTGTCATAATTTCTTGGAAGCACCATATCAAGTCCGATTATTCTTTCAACTTCATCAGGGTATTTCTGAGCCCACATCAAGGCTTCAAGCCCGGACATTGAATGCGGACAAAGAATAAACGGCCCTTTTATGCCGGACTTTTCAAGAGCCTCTCTGTCCTGCCGGAGGATAGTTTCAAAACTGCGCTCAGTTTCAACAATGTCGCTGAAGCCATATCCGAATTTTTCGATAACTACAATTTTAAAATCATCACTCAAAAGGCTGTACAGGCTCTTAAAATCAAGCACCGGCGAAACAGTACCAGAACCAGAAAGAAACACAAGCGTATGCTCGCCCTTTCCTTCTGTGTAGACATTCATTTTATGACCATCTACCTCGACAAAGTGACCAATCTGCTGTGCTAAAAGCGGCTGTTCTTTTTTCATCATTATTTTATTGCAGATAAACACTGCAATAAGAAATAATACTGTCAATAAGAGAATAAGTGTTAAAACTATTCCTGCGATTTTAATTGCCTTCATTTTTCTTTCATTCCTTTAATGTGATTTTATCATCTTCAAAAAATAATTATTTTCTTACATTTCCAAAACAAAATGTCATTGCAGCGGCATTAACACAAGTCCAAGGTATCCGTAGCCGCAGCCAAAATCTTTTAAAAAACTTTTTTGAGGAAGCTCGTTTATTGAAAACAGATATAAATCTTGAATCAACGAAATAACCTCTTGAGAGCTTCAGTTGGTTCAGGAGGATTTTCTAATGCAGCTAAAATAAGATTACGGTCCTGATTAGAAAGTAATAAAACTTCTTCTTCATCTAAATCAATTTTTGCCTGTTTAAGCGATGTTGTAATAATGTAGGAAGAAAGCGAAAGATGTTTTAATTCTGCGGCACGTTCCAGAAGTTTTTTTTCTTCATCATTTGTGCGTAAATCTATTCTCTCATTTTTCAAAGCTGGAATAGCCATAATGTACCTCCGTATAAATATAATAATATAACGTACGGAAAATGTACACACAATTTTATTATAACTATATAATATTATAGCAATACTATCTTCTAATAGAGCATATAAAGATTTTGACATCAAATAAGAAAATTGTCTGCAATTTGTTTGAGTAATTGGATTTTTTCTTGGTTTAATTTTTCGCAGGAAGTTATTAACTCGTGATATTTTTTGTAAAGGCGAAGTTGTTCGTCTATTTCCTGTGCTTTTGATTTGTCTTTTGATGGATTTGAACCTGATACAAGATATTCTACAGAAACGCCAAGAACGTTTGCAATTTTTACGGCGGTGTCGGCGGATGGGGCGCTGTCGCGTTCAAAGGCTTTGTGAAGAGTTTGTTCTTTTATTATGGCTTTTTTAGCTAGTTCTTTTTTTTCCATTCCAAGAAATTTTAATTCTTCTTCGACTCTTGTCCAAAAACTCATATCTATAAGATATATACAATTGTCTAATGAAACATTGATTAACTATACTCTAGTCTAAATTATTAAAATAAATTAGACTTGTGTCTAATGGTGATAAATATTAGACAGGTAGATTATGGCAAAAAGAGTATTAGATAGTGCAAAAAAGAACAAAAATGATGAATTTTATACTCAAATTTCTGATATAGAAAATGAATTGAGTCATTACAAGGATTTTTTTAAAGGTAAAACTGTTTTATGTAATTGTGATGATCCGAGAGTCTCAAATTTTTTTAAATATTTTGCATTAAAATTTAATGAGCTTGGTTTAAAACGTCTTATTACAACCTGCTATAAGAATCAGGAAGTAGATTTATTCAGCCAGAATGATTGTGAAAAAGCAGTTTGGCTTGATTATTACGGGAATCCGAATGACCCTACAAACACAGATTTTAGTACTGTTGAAGTAAAGGAACTTAAAGGGGATGGCGATTTTAGAAGTGCTGAATGTATTGAACTTTTAAAACAGGCAGATGTGGTAGTTACGAATCCTCCGTTCAGTTTATTTAGGGAATATGTAGAACAGCTTTTTAAATATGATAAAAAGTTCTTAATTGTTGGGAATAAAAATGCTGTAACTTATAAAGAAATATTTTCTCTTATTAAAGAAAATAAACTCTGGATCGGTTATAGAAATATGAATTCTGATTTCTGGTTGGAAGTTCCAGAAAATGCACAATATGAAAAAATAGTAAATGGAAAACGATTAAAGCATATTATGGCTTGTTGGTATACGAATTTGGATACAAATAAAAGACATGAAGATATTGTTTTTTATAAAAAGTATAACGAAAAGGAATTTCCAAAATTTGATAATTATAATGCGATAAATGTAAACACTGTTTCTGATATTCCAGTAGATTATGATGGTGTAATGGGCGTTCCTATTACATTTCTAGATAAATATAATCCAGAGCAATTTGAAATAGTAAAATTTAGAAAAGGAGATGATGATAAAGACTTGTCCATAAATGGAAAATGTCCTTATTTTCGCATCCTCATCCGTAAAAAACGTTAAACGCTTCTGAAATAAATTCAGAATGAGATAAACCACGTTAGGGATACGAAATGCGAGAAGCGGCCACCGCAACGAAGTGAGGAGGCTGGAGCGATAGCGGAACATGTAGTA
>JAZQQW010000084.1:0-42847 GCA_045629255.1 Treponema sp. | reverse complement strand
CGAAAGATATACGAGCATAATAATGCCGGTGGCCATGGCGAGGTGGCAATACCCGTTCCCATTCCGAACACGGAAGTCAAGCACCTCTGCGCCGATGATACTGCTAACGCGGGAAAGTAGGTGGCTGCCGGCTTTTTTTTATTTAAATCGAAAAAAACTTGTCAGAAATCAGGAATACAGCGGGAGCCCGCTCTTTACATCTTCAGGGAAAGCAGGCAGGTCCGTAGCAGGAGCGTGCGGATCTGGCCGGCTTTTTTTTTATTTAAATAATAAATCACTGCATTCTGCTTCAGTATCCTTGCGAAGGAAGATCAAAAATTATGAGTTTTTTATATTATGATAATATTCTGTAAACTTGTAGAACACGTGAAGCAGTGATTAATCTGGCTGACTTTTTAGTCAGATACAATCATGTTTTTTACAATATAAATAGATTTGTGAAAATTTTTATGTGCGCAAATGTATTTTTTTCTTTTTTAGAGGATTTTGAATTCTTTATTCCCCTATCCATTTCCCGTTTAAATCAAAATAATTTCCGTCTAAACTGAATGCGGGATGTTTTCTATCTTTTTCAGAAAGAATAGGTGTTATATCTCCACCAATAGATTTCCAATCAATTCCGATTGCAGGGTCATTCCACATAACGCCACTTTCACCTTTTGGATCATAGAAATCTGTACATTTATAAGTAAAGATGGCTTCATCAGAAAGTACATAGAATCCGTGTGCAAAACCTTCTGGGATATAGAACATATTCTGTTTTTCTGAATCAAGAATTACACCGTAGTATTTTCCAAAAGTTTTGCTTCCTTTACGAAGATCAACAGCAACATCATAAACTCGTCCTGCAAGGGCACGAACAAGTTTTCCCTGTGGATGCTGAGTCTGGAAATGAAGTCCGCGTAAAACACCTTTGCTAGATTTAGACTGATTGTCCTGAACAAACTTCATTGTAAGGCCTGCTGCAAAAAAATCACGTTCACTGTATGTTTCTGCAAAATAACCACGTGCATCACCAAAAATCTTAGGCTGAATTTCATAAAGACCTTCAAATTTTGTTCCATTTATTTCACATTGTTTGAATTCAAAAGACATTTTATTACCTTAGTTATTAGCGATGTACTCGAGATATTTACCGTATTCAGTTTTGTATGTGACACTCATTTTGAGCATAGCTTCTTTTGTAATCCATCCGTTTCGGAATGCTATTTCCTCAATGCAGGAAACATACATACCTTGACGTTTCTGGATTGTTGCAATAAAGTTGCTTGCTTCCAAAAGTCCGTCATAAGTTCCTGTATCAAGCCAAGCCATACCACGACCAAGCAATTCTACAGAAAGTTTTCCGCGGTTTAAATATTCATTATTGATTGAAGTGATTTCGATTTCACCCCGGGCAGAAGGCTTTACGTTTGCTGCAATATTTACAACTTCATTTGAGTAAAAATAAAGTCCTGGTACTGCGTAATTCGATTTTGGGTTTACAGGTTTTTCTTCAATTCCCAAAACTTTTCCGGTTTTATCAAATTCTACTACACCGTAAGCAGTAGGATCTTTTACAAAATATCCAAAAATTACACTGCCCTTGCCGCTTTCTACAGTTTCCCTTGCACGTTTAAGTGTTGAAGTAAAACTCTGTCCGTAGAAAATATTGTCACCAAGAACAAGAGCAACAGAGTCACAATCGATGAAATCTTTACCGATGATAAATGCATCTGCAAGTCCGCGTGGCTTATCCTGAACTGCATATTCAAACTTCATTCCAAGCCATGCACCGTCGCCAAACAATTCCTTAAAAGAATTGATGTCACGAGGGGTTGAAATAATCAAAACTTCTCTGATATCAGCAAGCATCAAACAGGAAAGCGGATAATAAATCATTGGTTTATCGTAAAGTGGAAGAAGTTGCTTGGAAACAGCCTTTGTAATTGGGTAGAGACGAGTTCCTGAACCGCCTGCAAGTATGATACCTTTCATGTTAAATATTATAGTGATAATTTGGGATAAAATCAAACAGTCTGCAAAAATAATGTTTTTACAGACTGTTTGATTGGTAGCTACAAAAAAAACTTTTATCTTTCTATTCTTTTATTTTCCAGCGTCCGTTGTCACGGGTGAAGCGTTTTGCATTAATTTCAAGGATTCTGCCGTCTTCTCCTGTAATTTTGACCATTGCTGTAATGGCGTTTACTTCTGTTACGCGGAAAGGTGTGTTGTCATAGAAAAGTTTGACACCTTCGTTAGGGAGGCTCTTGTTTACTTCTTCGTACCATTTACATTCATAGCTTAAACAGCACAAAAGACGTCCGCACTGTCCGCTGATTTTTGCAGAGTTTAAGCTTAGGTTTTGTTCTTTTGCCATTTTAATGCTTACAGAAGGTAATTTCTCATTTATTGCATGACAGCAGAATGGACGTCCGCATACACCAAGTCCACCTATAAGACGGCTCTCATCACGAACTCCGATTTGTCTCAGTTCTATTCGCATTTTGAAAACCGTAACAAGGTCTTTGACGAGCTCGCGGAAGTCCACGCGGTTTTCACTGGAGAAAAAGAATATAACTTTTTGCTCTCCGACAAGGAAATGTACGCTTACAAGTTTCATGTCCAGGTTGTGCAGTGCAACTTTTTCCTTAAAGACGATTTCTGCCTGTTTTGTGCGTTCTTTGAGTTCCTGAGCGTGATTTAAATCCTTTGTGTCTGCAAGCCGTGTGATTTCTACGATATCTGCCGGGCGTATACCGATAGGATGCTCGCTTTCGCCTAAGTTTCTTGCAAGGTCATTGCCATAACGTGTCGGTATGATGACATAATCGCCGGGCTTGAGAGTCATGTTTTTCTTGGCTGTGGCGTAAATACCTTCGCAGGAGTATTCTAACTTGAGTTTAAAAAGTGGTTTCGGATAAACAAAAGAAGCGTCGCTGTAGTCTTCGTCTCCTTTGTCTTCCAGAGCTTTTAAATCCTCTTCGCTTTCGTTTATATCCTGTTCAAAAATGTCTGACATTATAAATCCTCTTATTTCTGCAACCAAATCATGTTGCAATCAAGTCTACAAGCAGTCCGTTGATTTCTTCGAGTTTGGCCAGCATGATGAGTGTGTCCCGGTGCGATGAAATCATCCATCTGGCTAGTTCGTCAAGTTTACCATTGATTACAACAATCTGCTTGTGCGGGTTTAGCTTTAACCTGCGTTTGGGGTTTGAGCGGTATCTCATGTGCTGTTTGATTTGAAAGTTGTACTTTACAATGTAGCGCATGAATTGACTGACCTTTTCGCGGTATTCAGCAAAATTTTCCGGTAGAGTTGCCATTTTCAGACGCTCTGCTGCGATATCTGCAGCGTCCTTGAGAAAAATGACAGCATCTTCCGTGCTCATTCCGGCAATTTCTTTCGGAAGTCCGGCGGCTAACAGCTCCTGTTCTTCGTGAGTTTTCTGCAGTGCCTGTGCAAAAGGTGATTTGGCAACTTTCTTTGCCTCTTCTTTCTTTTTTGCACGCATCTGCTCTGCGTTGGCACTTTGGACAGCGGCAAAGTAGAGACTTTGTGATGTGTTCAGTACGTTGTCAAGTGCCATGGCTTTATGCCCTGAATGCTTTTGAAACGATGGCTGTTGTATTGCGCCATCTCTGGACAGCTTCGTCGTAAGAAGCTTCGTCTTTTAATGATATGCAGTGCCCGTGGAAAACAGATTTTTCGTCTGCGCGGAATGCATGCGTCTGTACATCTCCTAAAAGTACGCTTAATGGGAAAAGCTGTATAGACTCTGGTGCAAAAATGTCACCGTATACGATTCCGCCTGTTATGATAACGCTGCGAGCGTTGATATTTCCTTTGATTCTGGCATGTTCACCTATAACGATACTGCCGGAACAGTCGATGTCACCGTCAATATCGCCGTCAATACGAATGAAACCAGTGATTTTAATGTTCCCCTTGATGGAAGAACCGTGGTTTAAGACGTTGTTTATAGATGTGTCTTCTGTGTTAAATAATGCCATTTGCTTATTTGATGTTTACGTATTTAGCAGGATCTACAACACTGGAACCAATGTGAACTTCATAGTGAAGATGAGGACCTGTAGAAATTCCTGTGTTACCGATTGCACCGATAGTCTGTCCCTGTGTAACATTGTCACCTTTGTGTACTGTAATTCTGCTCAAATGGCAGTATCTTGTATAAATACCGTGTTTGTGCTTGATAATGACGTTTAGACCGAAACTTGAATCGTTTCCGACTGTAACAACCTGACCATTTGCTGTGGCTACTACTGGATCACCGGAGCGCCATGTACTGAAGTCCAGTCCTTTATGAATATACCATTGATGGGTAATAGGATGGATATTTTGACCGAATGCCATGGATATGTGTCCGATGCCGTTTTTGATAGGCCAGATGTTCGGAATGTCTGTAAACAGGGAACTCTGGTTTTCAAGCATTTTACCAATTTCTTCAACCGGTTCAATGGCGCTTTCCAGGTAAGCTGTAAGCTGTTTGATTTCTGATGTTTCTTTGAGGGATCCGAGTGCAAGATCTTCTGTATTGAAGAAAGAAGAAAGATCACTGTCACTTCCTGCGTTACCTACTGCATTGCCGGCCTGATTTATACCGAGCAGTGCGAGAGAGTTTGAAAGTGAACTCTGGAATCTCTGTGCTGTTTTTAAAAGATTGTTATTTTCATCACGGAGCTCGTCAAGACTTGCTAATGTGTCTTTGTTTTCCTGTCTGAGCCTGCTTATTTCTATTGAATTGTCTATGCCTTTTTTGTTGAAGTAAACAAACGAACCTGTGATACCCGCCAGGAGTACAGCTGCCATAACGAGTGCAAATACGTTTGTCTGAAGGTTAAAGACTTTTCCGTTTTCGTGCGGAACGACCATGAGTGTAATTTTCTGGTCGAATATTTTAACTGATCTGACTAAGAAATTTCCTATGCAAGAAAAAAATGAATATAATTTATGTGTTAAATGTGAGACGAAATTCTTCTCAAAATTTTTATATCTTCGCGCGCGTGACACGGGAAACTCCTTATATATAATCAGCTTTTTTCTTTATGAAAAAGCTGCTGAATTTAGTGTTGTTGCTATTTTGACAAGTATAACATAGTGCTTAATCAGTGTCAAATTACCATACCGATATTATAGAAGAAATTTTCATCGTTGACTTCTAAAATATCCTATGTTAATATATCGGTAAACTAAAACAAAAATTAGAGACTATAAAACATAACATAAGAAAAAAATGAAACATGTTTGTGTATAAAAGTTCTCTTTTATTACAGTCATTTTTAAAGGAATAGCAATGCAATTTTTTGATACTCATGCCCATATAGGGTTGATTTATGATGACCCTATGAAACAATATCGTGTTATCATCGAAGCAAAGAGAGCCGGTGTTACCAGGATTGTAAGCATTAACAACAGCCTGCATGATTTTAAAAAAGAGTATAACGTTCTCAAAAGTCAGAAAGGTATATATCATGCTGTCGGTGTAAGTCCTGCGGAAGTTGTTGCTCCTGGTGATGACTGGCGTCAGATCATTGAGGAAAGTGTAAAACTACCGAAGGTTATAGCTATCGGTGAGACAGGTCTTGACTATGATAAGCAGTACGGTGACAAGCGCAGTCAGATTGAGCTGTTTATTGCTCAGCTTGAAATGGCACAGCAGTTTGACAAACCTGTTATCATTCATAACCGAGATGCCGGAAAAGATATATTTGATATTCTGCGTGACAGAATACCTGCTAGGGGTGCTGTTTTCCACTGCTACAGTGAAGATTCTGATTATGCACAGAGATGTCTTGATGCCGGTCTGAATGTATATTTTTCTTTTGCTGGAAATCTTACATATCGTACTGCAAGGCATATTCACGGAGCTGCTATGGTTGTTCCGAATGATAGAATTCTTCTTGAATCAGAAAGTCCATTTTTGATTCCGGCAGAATTCCGTGCAATGAAGAGAACCATGCCGGCGTATCTGCCATCAACTGCAAAATTTCTTGCAGAAATGAAGCAGATGGATGTTGAAGAGCTTAGCAAGCAGTTGTGGACTAACAGCTGTAAGTTTTTTGGACTGCCTGAAGAGGGCGACCTGTAGTTAGTTTTTATGGGGAAACTGCTGTGAGCTTTCGTTTTTGGCAGTTTCCTTTATTTTTTTGGTAAAATCAATGTCCCTTTATCATCCTGTAAAAATTGGAAATGTATCTCTTGCTGGTAATCTGTTTCTTGCACCGATTGCCGGTTATAGTGACAGAGCTTTTCGTACTTTGTGTACGGAGTGCGGAGCGTCTTTGTGTACGACGGAGATGGTTTCTGCTGAAGCTTTGACACGCGGCAACGAAAAGACGACGGAACTTATGAGACGATCTCCTGCAGAAAAGGTTTATGCCGTGCAGATTTTTGGAGGAAATGCAGACGTCATGTCACGTGCAGTTCCACTTGTGCTTTCTCGGACTGACTGTAATATCATTGATATCAACGGCGGATGTCCTGTTCCGAAAATTGTCAAATCTGGTGCCGGAAGCATGCTGACAAGAGAACCGGAAAGGCTTTATGCTATTGTTAAAGCTGTAAAACAATCGGTCGTAGAGTACTGTTCTGAGCGGCAACGAACGGAAGTTCCTGTTACGATCAAGATAAGAAGCGGCTGGGATTCTTCGTCTCTTACTTGGAAAGAAGCGGCTCAGGCAGCTTTGGAAGCGGGAGCGGATGCCATAACTATCCATGCACGGACACGTGCACAGGGGTATGAAGGAAAAGCCGATTGGGGAATACAGAAGCAGCTTGTTGATTTTGTGGCAGGACGTATTCCTGTGTTTGGAAGCGGAGATGCACATACCCCGGAGACAGCTAAGCAGATGCTTGAAGAGACAGGAGTGGATGCTGTTATGTTTGCACGCGGGGCTATGGGAGATCCGTTTTTGTTCAGACGGACAAAGCAATATCTGACAGAAGGAAGCTATACGGAAGAAACTCTGGCAGAAAGACTCGCTGCCGGTTTTCGCGAGCTTGAGCTGAACATAGCGGATAAAGGAGAACATGCTTCATGCCTTTTGATGCGGAAAAAGTTCTGTTCGTACAGTTCCGGTATTCGTGGCGGTGGACAGCTTCGTATGAAGCTTGTAGCGTGCTGTTCTGTTGCAGATTACAAAGCTCTTCTTGAGCCTTATATGAAATAAGCTGACATTTGAAACTGAAACAAAAAACTGTGTTCTGTATGATTTTTTCATATCGGATACAGTTTTTTTATTCTGGTTAACTTTTCAAAAAGACATGATTTTTTTCAGAGATAACTTCTGCTACCGGGTGTTATGCATGCATAATAGTGCTGTTTTCTTGTTATAACGAATGGTAGTTTTTGATAAAAATAACAAGTTGGGTTATTACTGTAACATGTTTTTTTTAAATGCTGCTAAATACACAGATAGATATGCCGATTCCTTTAGAAGAAGGTCTGCTTTTGCGTTCAATCCGTATATGGAGATTTTCTCTTGAGTAAAATGCTTTTATGGCTTAAAATGGGAGAATGGTTGTGTTTCAAAATCTTATAAACTTCTTGCAGGAATTGTTCATGCCTGCTGCACCAGATGTAAAAAAAAGAGTTGCACTCAGAAAGATTGAGTCTGAGTTAAAAAATTATAACCCTCCGGTCTACAAAAATGATATGCTTCTTCCGAACTTCGCAGAAGGTCTGCGTGTTCTTTATTTAAGTACAAAGCCTATCATGAACCTTTTGTCAGAGACAGTATGCAGTGAGAACCTTGACCGTAATCATCACTTTATCGAACAGTTGATGATGACAGGTTTTTCTGATAATGCACAGGAAATTATTGAGAGCCTTTCTTATGAAAACCGTAAAGAGGCTGCACGTAATACATCTGATAATCTTACACGCCATTTTGAAGTTGAACATATAAAGCTCGAGAAAGTTTTCTCAGAGCTGAAAGGTGAGAATTTTTCAAAAATTGATAAAGTTCTGGATGGAATTAAACAGCTTGATGATGTCTGCTGCCTGAACTATGTTTCAATGCTTAAGCTTTTTGATCAGCGTTTTTCTGTTGCAGAAGGATATTCACCTGCTTTCCAGGCAATACCTCTCGATCTTGCTGAAAATATGCTTCAGGACATTTACTATGTCGTTTCAGGTCTTGATATAAGCGCATCGACAAGTAATGCAATCCGTGCCCTGTATCAGCTTTACAACCGTGACAGAATAAACCAGAACGAAGAAGTTGAACTCGGAAATTGTCTTCGCAAAATTCAGGGCGTCATCAAGAATCTCATGACTGATGATCTGCTTATAAAGCTTATCCATCTTGCAGCCGGTGAACCTGAGAAAGTTCCGGAAAAGGCAAAGTATAACAGTGATGAGCGTACTCGTTATGCAAAATATCTTGAAAACCGTTTTGTCATTGACGAAGGCCGTCTCAAAAATGAACTTCAGAATGAAACTATCGGAAATGAAGTTAAGATTCTGTTCGGAGACAGACAGCTTGAAACGCTTACCGGATATAACTCAAAAATAAATGATCTTCTCAAGCAGAGCTCTCCTTGTTCATTCTTCTGGATTCTGCCAATGGAAGTCCTCAAGACATTCCTTATGATGTTCTACGATGAAAGAGTTAAGCCGTTTCTTAATGATGTCGTTATCGAAGGATTTTTCAACCTGAATGACTATAAATCTGATTTCGCTGCAAGAGTTTATTCAGTAAATGATTCTCTGGCTCATATTGAATTGTTCGAAAAGAAATTTGCCCATCTCGGACCGTTTGATGAAAATCTTATTCAGGGATTTATCCGCGACAGTCACAAAGATGAGGCTTTTGTTTCTAAACTCAAGATTCTTGTTGATGAAATTGATAAAGAAGCAAAAGCACTTGTTCAGGCAGAGGCTTCAAACATCGCAGCACTCGCATCTATGGTGAAGGAACTTGTTGTTGAGGCAAAAAAGCCGTCTTCTGAAGTTGTCACAAACATTAAGGTGCTTGCTATGTCTTCCAGGAACCGTGATAATTTCGGATTCCTCGATATGACAATTTCTCAGTGGGATGTATTCCTTGAGATAATGAAGTCGTACGTTGTTGTTACAGGAAGTGATAAAAAGAAATGAGCGAAGCACAGGAAAAAGAGATTTATGATCTTAAGCAAACTCTCGGTTTGTTTCGTTCTCTGTGCATGTCAGTCGAACTTCCTCGGCTGATACAGTTTATTCTTTACACGTCAATGGCTCAGGGACGGGTAACAGGTGCTGGACTTTTTGTACGCAGTGCTATGGACAGTTCCTGCTATAAACTTGATATAAATTATATGAATCTGGATTTGAATCCAGTTCATTCTTTTCAGATTAAATCGTCATCTCCGATTGTAAAAAGGCTTACTGAGTTTCCGAAGGCATACAGCCTTGCTGAAGTAGAACCTTTGTTGACGAGTGCCAGTGAACTTGAGATGATCAGAAGTATAAAGCCGTCTCTGATAGTTCCACTTGTTTTCCGCCGCAGACTTTATGGAATCCTTGTATTGGGAGAGCGTATTTCGCTGGGCGGAGATTCTTCACTGGATTACAGTGACTATGAAAAAAAAGAAATACTTTCCATCGCTTCGTTTGCCTCAATCGCACTGAACAATGCTTTCCTCGTAGAAATTTCATCTACAGACATGATGACAAGACTTAAGTTCAAGTATTACTTTTATAATGTCCTTTCTGACCGTATGGAAAGTGTACTTGAATCAAAAGGAATTTTAAGCGTTCTGATGTTTGACATAGATTTTTTCAAGAAAGTAAATGATGAATACGGCCATAACTGCGGTGATTATATTTTGACAAAAGTAGCATCTTTGATAAAAAACAGCATACGCAGCAAAGATCTGGCTGCCCGTTACGGCGGAGAGGAATTTGTTGTTCTTCTGAACAATGCCGGATGCGAAAATGCAAAGAAAGTTGCAGACCGTATCCGCAAGAAAGTAGAAGCTTATGATTTTGTATATCAGGGAAAACATCTGAAAATAACAGTTTCCGGCGGAGCTGCATCTTTTTCTCAAGACATAAACAGTGTAGTTACGCCTGAGGAACTGGTAGGCATTGCAGACCAGGCTCTTTATATCTCAAAGAAAAAGGGCAGAAACTGTGTTACATTTGCATATCCTAGCGTTGTTCTTGCAACAACTGATGTTTCACGAAAAGTCGTAAAAAAGGCACAGAATTAAAGAATGTCATCGATTATCCGAAAACCTTTCAAATATGTTTACTGTAATGCAGTGCTTATCTTAATCTGCATAAATGTACTTGTGTTTATTCTGACTCGTTTAGTGCCGGATATTGCAAGCCTGCTCAGTCTGAATGTAATTAACTGCCTCAGATATAAAATGTGGTGGCAGCCGGTTACGTATATGTTCGTGCACGGCGGTTTTCAGCATATTTTTTTCAACATGCTTGGACTTTTATTTTTCGGGGTGTCCGTAGAACGTGCTCTTGGTACAAAAGAGTTTCTTCTGATTTATTTTCTATGTGGTATTGTTGACGGTCTTGTTTCGCTTGCTTCTTATTATTATTTTGGAAGCTGGAGAGTGTTTCTTTTGGGTGCAAGCGGTGCTTTGTATTCAATTTTGCTGATTTATGCCGTATTCTTTCCGAAAAGTATAATATATGTGTTTGGACTGATTCCAGTTCCGGCACCGCTGCTTGTGCTGATTTATGCAGTGATAGAGTTTGTCAGTATGTTTAGCATCAGCAACGTGGCACATTTTACTCATCTTACTGGATTTGTACTTGCGTGGATTTATCTGATGGTAAGAATGGGGGTCAACCCGATACGCGTCTGGCTGGACGCATGGAAACGCTGGTAATGAAGATTTTAACAAACAGTTTTTTTAGATATATCCGTTCTCTCCTGATGTTTTTCTGTATTTGTTTTGTTTCTTTGGTTCAGGTTACAGCCCATGAAGAGCCTTTGAGAGAAAATCAGCTTCGCATAGAGATATGGGCTGAACTTGATGCTTTTCCGGGATCTTTTGGGGACTGGAAAGATGCAGATGCTGAACTGAAGAACGCACAGAAAATCGAAAATGAATCACAGCTTGCACAGAATGCTCCGGTTTCAGAAAATCCTGCATTGGATGATTATGACAGACAGAGACTTGCGTTGTATTCTTTTGCAATAAACAGAGCTAAACAGATTGCGCCATTTATGCTGACTGGCATGATACACGGATGGAGCTTTGATTATGTTCCCTATGACAAAAAACGTCATGTAGATGAAATTTTTGAATGGGATGAAGTTCATGAATTGGACAGAAAGTCGAATCCTATTTCGTACAAAGATCCGCAGCCGCTTGATAACCGTATGGTTTGCTGGGCTTTCTGTGACAGGACTGAAACTCAGCAGCTTTCTTACAGAAGATGGAGTTCTGTAAATCTGCCGCGTGTACAGGGAACGGGACGTGCTTCTGTAGAAAAAGGTTTTGACGGCATAAAAGAAGCTACAGCGAATGCAATAAAGGACGCTGTTAGAAATTACTGGCGGATATATGAAAAGAATAAACCGAAAGAAATTTATGGTACTGTGTTACTTATTGGAATTCCGAGGGTTTATGTTTATGAAGGTCAATATGTAACAGACCTTGAATTTTTTCTAGAAACTGATAAAATAGTAAGGTATACGTACTATTGATTATACTTCAGTTAGGAGGACAACTATGAAGAAGATAATGGTAATTGTTGCAGCTCTTATGGTTTCCACTGTAATGGCAGTATTTGCTCAGACAGCTGGTAATGGTGGTGTAGAACAGTCAGACAGCTACGCTGATACTTCTACAAAAACAATCAATGTCGAAGATAAATATGCAGAGTTCCATGTGACTGCAAGCAATGTAAAGCTTACAATGGATTACACACCTCTTACAGGTGTCGTACATTTCTATTATGAATGTACTGCAACAAGCTTTGACCAGGGTGAAGCAATGAATACAGCTATGGTTGTATTCCAGGATTTCGCTGCAGAGCATGGTTTCAAGCACTACACATATTATGCAAAGGATAAGACACGCTATTTCAAGGATCCATCAACAAAGATCAGAATGGCACAGTATCATTCTTGTGTAATCTTTAGAAAGTAAATATTATTCAGGCTGACTTTCCAAAATACGCTGTGTTCGGTTTTTCCGGATACGGAAAGTCTGCTTGGACTGTAGTCATAGTTCAAAAGAGATGGCAGTTTGCCGGAGTACGGCTCTTTTTGAAGCTATGGAAATTGCAATTATCTGCATTCTGGCATAATGCTTGATGCGCTGATTTACATGAAATATTTGGCAAATTTGCTTAAAAGGAGGCAGATCTGCTGAATAAAATAAATAGTACTGTGGAAAGTTTTTCCAGCGTACAATGAACAAATGGAGATAACAAAGTCGTGAATCTCCTGTCATACTACTTCAAAAAGCGGAAACCGGGTGGTTCCCGCTTTTTTATTTGCAGTGTAAGTTTTTTTTGTGATGTTTTGCATCGGGCATATCCTTGATGTATTCAGGGAGCTGCCCATAGCTGTCGCTTGGATAAAATCAGATTTTTTGATAGAGAACTTAGATAGCCTGTCCACTGGATGTGTTTGACTTTTTTAAGTAGTCATGCTTTATCTTTTTGCCGGAAAGTAATGCTTCCCATTCATCAAGATATGCGTTGAGACCGTCAAACCACTTTTTTTCACGGAAATAATGAAGGGCGGTATCCATTGCATCCTCAACAATTTCTTCTGTAATAGGATTCCTTGTATTTTTTAAAACGTTGGAATATACTTCATTTGTTGCAGAATTTACAGAGAATATAACTGCATCGGCATTATTTGTCTTGCTTAAATTGAGTAGGCTTGATATTTCACAGTTAAAGTTTCTGAGGGAATCTGTGTTTGTGTAATCCTGAAAGTTATCAGTTAAAATGATGTACAGATCCAGTCCGTATTTTGATGCAATTGACTTTGCTTTTTTGATAAGTTTTTCAGTTTCCTCATCTGTGAGTTTGAAGTTTTTTCCCTGGTCTGCATAGATATGGGGAAATGTTTTGTCATGATACTTCATTGCGAAATTGTAAATTGGAAGTGCTGTTACATATTCCAAAACATAAACGCAGTCGAATCCCTGCAGAAAAGCACATTGGTCTTCAATTGTGCAGATATGTTCATATCCAAAACCGTCAAGTATTTTGAGTTCGCTTTCGCTTGATTTTGTCCATGAAATGTTTGAAATATAGCCTTTATCTGCAAGAAGTCCTGTATTATCGTCGTTGAGAATGAGATATACATCTCCTTTGATGTCTTCGAGACCTTTGCCTATGTCTTTTTTCTCTTTGAATCCTCTGAGAAGTGTTGTTGCTTTATTGAACAGAGAATAATTAGCCTGATCTGCACCGGAAGACAGCATATAGCTGCATGTATCAAGGTAAGTTAGCAGTGCTCCTGTCCAGTTTAAGCGCTGTGTATATGGGTTGACGGCATCCCAGTATGAGTTCCATGTATCGTCATTGAAAGCTTTTGAGATGATGCTTCCTCCGAACTGAAAAATGGACATATTGGACTCATCTGCAATGTGTTCTGAAAACGATATAACTAATACAGCTGTATCACTGTTGTTGCAGAGCTTAAAATAAGAACTGGCTTCCTGACAGAAAACTCCGATGTCAGTTGATTTTGTGTAGTCTTTGTATTCGTTTACAGCGATGATATACAGATCAACATTGTATTTTTGAGAAATCTCTCTGGCTTTTACGTTAATGGTTTTTACAGCGTCATCTGATAAGCTGAATAAGCTTCCCTGCTCGATATAAAAATGAGGAATGCTTCTGTTTTGTGACTTTGGAAGAAGCTTACAGATTGGAAGTGTATTGACGACCTTGAACAAAAATGTAGTTTCTTCTAAAGTCAGGCTTGCTTGCTTTTGTTTGACAAATCCGTTGAAGGTTTTTCCGTCTCTGTCAACTATGAAAAAATTCTGTTTGTCTATATTGCTCCATGTTATTGTTCCACTGACGTCTCCGATTGTCAGCATTCCGGAGCCGTTTTTGTCTAAAATCATGTAGAAATTTGAACAGTCAGTATCTTCTTTGTTATCCTGAATTTTCTTTATTCCTTCAAGATACAGAGAAGAACCTTTGCCGATAAAATCAGACTTTGGATCTTTTTTCTTGTCAGTCTGTGAAGTGCTGCTTGGTTTTGAATATGCAATAAAACAAAGTGAAATTGCTGTCAGAAAGAATAATTTCTTGAATTTCATGAGATATTTTCCTTGAATGTCTGTTATATAAAAACGGCAAAAAGCATGATGTTATACTTTCTGCCGTTTTTTGAGGACCTCAAAAAATTAGAGGTTTTCTTTACTTTTAGAATTTTCCACCGGAATGAGAGCACCGGCTTCCGCCGCCGCTGCTGCTGCCTGAATTGCTTGATTTAGGAGAGTATTTTCTGCTCTCTGTTGTGTGTGAGTACAAATCTCGCTTATGAGAAACTGCGAAAGAATCATCAACAATATAATTTGATGCAGCTGTTTCTTCCATAACGCGTTTACTGTAGCTGTGTTTTACAGATGCCCTTGCGCCGCATCCGATTAAAAGACCTGTAAGTACTGCGATAACAATTTCAAGCCATAGGATGCGTGGCGGACCGTCTATGATGTTGCCTGCTGCCGCTTCGGAGAGAATGTATTCACATTTATCAAGATATGCGTTCAATCCTCCTTCCCAGTCATTGTCGTGAAGGTATGGGAGCATGGCTTTTTCCAGATATTCCCGTGCATAGCTGTTGAAAATCTCATTTGCAGCAGGTTCATAAACGTCTATATCGTAGTCACGGTCATCCATTGACAGAGCAAGCAGAATTCCAGAACCTGTTCCGCATTTTGCTCCAAGATTGTATCCGCCTTCTACTTCTTCTGTAAATCTATACATGCTTCCCGATAATGTGTATTTTCTGAAATCATCTACAATCAGAATGTTTACAGCAATATCGAATTTGTCGGATAATTCCTGTGCTTTGCGGCTGAGTTCGTTGCATGTACTGTCTGTAAATCCCAGCAGATCTGGACTTGTTCTGTAAAATCCAGGGAGTCCTTTTTGCCATAAGCCGTCTGCAACGGAAAGAATCCGAGGTTCCTGGTATTCTTCAATTAGATAATTTGTGTTGTTGGAATAAAGTATTACATATCCATCGTCTGTAGTGTAAAGAACGTGAGATGCTCCTGTATAATCTGTTATTTCAGTAGTATCACCTAACCATGAGTTTTCTGTATTTTCCCATGTACCCGGGTAAACGTACTGGTTATACAAAAGCGCATTTCCGTTGTCTGACAGAATTACATATATAGGATTGCACTGAAGTGTTGTTCCGTCTTCTGTAATTTCTGTGTCTGAGTAATATGCCAGCGTTTCGTGCGGTTTGCTTTCGTCTGCATAAGAACTCTGTGCAAATGCTCCTGTCTGGAATATCAGAAGCATTGTACTAAGTGTAAAAATTATATTCTTTTTCATAGTCTGATTCCTTGTTGTGATTTAGGAAGTTTCTAAAAAACTGATGTTTTTTTGGAAACTTCCTTACTCAAAGCCGGCTCTGATAACTTCAGATATAAATTTTGCAATTCCTGTAAAATACATGAATGCTGCGATTCCTGCTGCAAGAGATATCATAAGTGTCATAAGCTTTTTTGGACATGCAGGAAGGTTTCCTACGAATTTTCCTGTCTGTCCGTTCATGGCAAACAAAAATGACTTGTCGTTCCATTTAGTGTTGATAAGCCATACCGGCAGAAATGCGTAGTGAACTTTTAGGTTTTTGATATCTACGTGCCGGGATCTTTCTGTGATTGTGCTGTAGCCGTTGATTGTGGAACTCAGAAGGTCTTTCATTGTGTTTTTTGCTCTGTTCAAAGCTCTGTCTGTTGAGTCTTCCATGGTAACGTCAAATTTGTCTGCAAGGTATCCTGGAAGGTATGCTGTAGAGAATTCTGTAAGCTCTGAGTAGTTGTAAGGTTCTATGCTGTCCATGAGATCATCCGGCATTCTCTGGGAAGCGTCTGTCGGAATGCGTTCAAAAGCATAAGAGCCGTTTCTTTCTACACGGTAGTGTCTTGTTGTGGTAACTATGTAATCTCCTTCGCGGTGTGAAGAGGAGTTTGTTGCATCGAAAACGAATTCTCCGCTTGCCACGCCGTCAAAGAACCAGAATGGAACATAAAGTCCCTGGATTTTTTCTATCTGGTTTGCCTGTGAGAATGCTTTTGGCAAAAACCATTTTTTACTGTAATAGTTTTTGAGGGCTGTTTTTGCAGCTTCTTTGTTAAGTTTGAAAGGAATGATGTAATCAGGTTTAAGTGTGCCAGACATCTGACCTGGTATGATTGACGGGTTTCCGCAGTAAGGACAGCATGTTGCGGCTGTTGTTTCTTCGCAGATAACTTCAGCACCGCAGCTAGGACAGTTGTATGTGTGCATTTTGGAAATGTCGTTTTTCCATTCTTCTGGTTTGCCGGCATTGTTCCAGTCAATAGTATCTTCTTTTGGACCTGCTTTTCTTTCTGCATTGTCGATGTCTGCTGCAGCTTTTGCCTGTTCTTCTTCGCTGAGTTTTTCGTCATTCAGAGCTTTTGCAGCAGCTTCATCTTTTTTTGCGTTGAGTTCTTCTATTTCTTGTGCAGTGAAAGAGCTGCCGCAGTATTCGCATTCAAGTTTTCCTGTTTCACTGGAAAACTTGAGCGGACCGGTACATGCCGGACATTTATAGTTGGAAATTTTATCTGTCATTTGCTTTCCTTAAAAATACAGGACATCTTAAAAAAATCGATCTTAAAAGATGCCGTATCAAGTTAAATGAAATCCTGTAAAAACAAAGTTTTTAAGGCTTTTGTTATAAACACAGGCTGGCAAAAAGCTTCTGCCTGTGTTTATGATTTGTTTTTTCGTCTCTAAAAATCAGTAATCGGAAACTGAAATTATTTGAGGCTGATTCTGAAAAATATAAGGCTCTTCCGGCAAATATTTTTGTGGAAGCGCCTTATATTCAGTTTATACAGACTGTATGCTTTACCGGCTGTATAAAGACTGCTTGAAAAACTGTCAGTTTACGATATCTCCGTCGTCAAACGGGTCTCCGCATTCTGGGCAGAATTTCGGAGGGTGTGTCGGATCTGCCGGTTCCCATCCGCATTTATCGCACTTGTACTGAGGAACGCCGGCAGGTTTTTTTGCGCCGCATTCAGAGCAGAACTTGCCTTTGTTTACTGCTCCACAGCTGCATGTCCATCCATCTGCTGCTTCCGGCTTTTTTGCGCCGCATTCAGGACAGAATTTGCCCGTTGCTGTAGCACCGCATGAACACTTCCATGAGTTGCCGGCATCTGCTGGATTTTGAGCTGTTTTTGGAGGCTCAGGAGTATTCTGCTGACCTGCCATAGCAAACAGACTCTGTGCGTTCAGGCCGCCAGCCTGACCTGCCATACCCATGCCCATGAAACCTGTCATAGCTCCGCTTGTATTTGATGCAGCTGCCTGCATTGCACTTGCCTGAGCTCCGGTAAGATGTGCTGCAGCCATTCTCGGATCTCTGAAAGCTGCATTTCTCTGAAGTTCTTTTATCATCTTCTCATCTTCTTCTGATGCAGTGATAGAAGAGACACCGAATGAAACAATTTCAAGACCGCGCAGATTGCGCCACTTTGCAGAGAGAACTTCATTGAGGGCGTCTGCAAGTTCCATTGTATGACCTGGCAGGGCAGAGTAACGGATACCCATCTCAGAGATTTTTGCAAAAGCCGGCTGAAGTGCTGTCAGAAGCTCTGTTTTGAGCTGGCTGTCCAAAGCTTCTCTTGTATAAGACTGAGAGATATTGCCACAGACATTTGTATAGAAAAGAAGAGGATTTGTGACATGATAACTGTATTCACCGAAACAGCGTACTGAAATATCTACATCAAGACCGACGTTTGTATCGACTACACGGAAAGGAACAGGTGAAGCAGTGCCGTACTTGTTTCCGATAAGTTCCTTTGTATTGATATAATAAATTCTCTGGTCTTTCGGGGCTGAACCGCCGAATGTGAAACGCTTTCCGATATTGGCAAAGACAGACTTGATATTCTCTCCGTTCAGACCGCCTGCAAAGATGGATGGTTCTGTAGAAGCGTCGTACTTGAACTCTCCAGGCTCGGCACAGACTTCTACGACTTTGCCCTGTTCGACGATAAGCATGCACTGACCGTCAGCAACAGCGATTATAGAACCGGAAGAAATGATATTATCTTCTCCTTTTGTGTTGCTTGAGCGTCCGGAAATCTTTTTCTTTCCCTTAACAGCGATGATGTTTGCATCGAGTGCTTCACAATAGAAATACTCTTTCCACTGGTCTGCCAGAACTCCGCCTGCAGCACCAGCAATTGCTTTGATAAGACCCATAAAATAGCTCCCCCATACATGGAAAATAAAATCGGCGTATAACCTTTTTTATTTTGAGGAGAATTTTGCAAAAACACACTGTCAGAATTGACAGTATTTTAAAAAAACTTGGTTTTTTGGAATGAAAAAACTTTTTTTAATGCCGAAAATTTTAAAATACGTGAATATTTATGCAAAACTATTTGAATAAATATTCATTTTGTGATATACTGAAAATATCTCTGAAAACTTGTCGATAAGGTACCTGACAAGTTGTGAACCTCCAGGTTTGCATGTTTTCAAATGTTACATTTTCAAAGTAGTCTTTAAAATGCGATGTATTAAGCTGTTTTGGTATAATGGCTTAAAACTCGCAGGCATCTCTAAAAAATATGATTTTGCTATTTTTTGGAGATGCCCATATATTTTAAAAGTTGCCTCAAAAAAAACTGAGATTTGCAGAGGCGTTTTAAGTGAGGGTAGATATGGCTGTCAATCTTAAGGGAAGAAACTTTCTTACACTGAAAGATTTTACGGAAGAAGAGATTTTATATTTTCTCAATCTAGCAGATGATTTTAAGAACAAAAAGAAGAACAAGATTCCTCACGATATTCACCGCGGCAAAAACATTGCGTTGATTTTTGAAAAAACAAGTACACGTACACGCTGTGCATTTGAAGTTGCAGCACATGATCTGGGAATAGAGACGACTTACCTTGCTGAAGGAAGCCAGATGGGCAAAAAAGAAAGCATTGCAGACACGGCCCGTGTTCTGGGACGCATGTATGAAGGCATCGAGTACCGTGGATTTGGTCAGGAAATTGTCGAAGAACTTGCAGAACAGTCTGGAGTCGTCGTGTGGAACGGTCTGACAAACGAATATCATCCGACTCAGATGCTTGCCGATATGATGACGATTCGCGAGCATTTCAAGAAGCTGAAGGGACTTAAACTTGTATATTTTGGTGATGCAAGATTCAATATCGGAAACTCTCTGTGTATCGTCTGCTCAAAGCTCGGCATAAATTTCGTGGCATGCAGTCACAAGGATTATTTCCCGAACAAAGCTCTCGTAGATGAATGCAACAAATGGTGCAAAGAGTCCGGCGGTTCCATAACACTTACAAGTGACATTGATGAAGCCTGCAAAGATGCAGATATTATTTATACAGATGTCTGGGTATCTATGGGTGAGCCTGATGAAGTCTGGGAAAAGAGAATTAAAGACCTTAAGCCTTATCAGGTAAACTCAAGCGTAATGAAAAAAGCAAAGCCGACAGCGATTTTTATGCATGACTTGCCTTCGTTCCATAACCTCGGAACAACAATCGGACAGGAAATCTCAAAGAAGTTCAATATTTCGGAGATGGAAGTCACCGATGAAGTTTTTGAGTCTGCACAGTCAGTTGTGTTCGACGAAGCCGAAAACAGAATGCACACAATAAAAGCTGTAATCGCAGCAACACTCAGATAAAGCACACAGTCTCGGAAATCTTGGTTTTACAGCTGGAAAAAGTACTGGAAATTATAGTTTTTTGTGATGATTTTGTAGAAGACTACCCGTTCGGGTAGTCGACTTATCATAAATAGTATTGTACAATTTATATAGAGAATGAGAGAGTTTTTTGATGTACAAAATTGCTGTAAAATGAGAATTGTACATTGAAACTGTTTTTTTGGAGAGAGTTTGCAGGTTTTGTGTCTGAAATTTATTGCATGCAGATGAAAAGGGAGAAAACTATGAGAAAAGTAATCTTATTTGTATTGGAAATTTTGACACTGCTGTCTTTTGTATCCTGTGCAGGAGGAGCTTCCGGCGGAAACGGAGCAGAAACAAGCAATCTGAGGCTGTCAGTAGGAACCGGAACCGGCAGATCTGCAAACGGCAGGCTGTCGCTTTTTACGGACGGCTCACTTTCTGTTGACATAAAAGATACATCTGGAAATCTCATCACAAGCGGAAGTACGGATATTGTAAACGGCTCCGGTACAGTTATGATTGGCGGCGTCACAGTCGGATCTGAGATTATAGCAGAAGCAACAGTCGTGACAAACGGCAATACGTTCTTTGGAACAAGTTCTCCGACGGAAGTACAGGAAGGTACTACAAATATCTCTGTCACCGTAATGGCAACAGGAACCAGCCTGACGGTCAAGAATGATGTAGAATATAACAGTAAACTTTTTGAAAAGCTTATAGACGGACAGTATACTTTGAATGTGGGCAATGTTGGAACATATGAGCTGAATCAAATTTTTTTAAATATCAGCAGTAAATCATCATGCAGATTCAATGTCGTTTTGGGCAGTGATTATAATGGTGAAACTACATTTACACCAGCTTATACATGTACAAATGTTATTTCTATAGATATGACAGATGCTCCGATAACAATGATTGGTACAGGTGCATTTGCGGGATGGACTGGACTGACGGAAGTAAAGGTTTCTTCGTACACAGGATTTATTAACGAAGATGCTTTTAAGGATTGCACATCACTTACAACTCTGTATACTAAAAATGTATATTCTATCGGTGAGCGTGTTTTCGAAAATGTTGTTACTGATTCTGCTACTGGTAGTACTTGGGGACATGCGCTTTATGTAATAAGTCAACAACCTGCTATTAGTGGTATAAGTTGGGGATCGAATCTTTTTGGTGGCATCAATGATTTTCTATATTTTAATGGGATTTGGTATGCTTATAATGTGGGAAGCGGTAATTTTACTGCTATGCAATGAGTACAGGATTTAAAACATCGTAATTTCTATTTTATTGTCTTGTCGGGGTTTGTGATGATGAGTTTTTTTTGGGCTACGGCAAGACATAGTTCAAATCTGTTTCTGTATCCTGTTTTGCCGAGCATATTGTTTAAGTGAAATCTTACATTGCGTTCGCTGCATCCCATTTTTTCTGCGACTTCCTGATAGTTTGCGCTTTCCATCAGAAGCCGCAGAACCAGAAGTTCTGTATCAGTGAGATGAGAACTTGTTGTAAGTCCGAGTTTGACTTCTGGTGTGCGCTCTGGATAGATGTGTTCTCCTGCCATTGTTCGTTCGATTATATCAACAAAACTTTCACCTGTACCGTCTTTGTACCAGAAGCTGTCGGCACCGGCTTCTTTTGCACGGCTGATGAAACTGCATTCTACCATTGATGTAACTATGATTACTTTGATTCGCGGAAAGTGTTTTTTGATTACTGCCGCAGCTTCAAGTCCGCTTTCGTCATGTTCTGTACATACATCCATCAGGATGAGATCCACATGATGAGCCATGCAGAAAGCTTCTGCCAAAGAGGCGTTTGTAATACCTCCTGTAAGTACGTAATTTTCATTTGCTGTTATGTAAGATGCCATACTGTCCATGACCATTTTCTGGTCTTCTACAATCAAAACGTGTGTCATATGCTTTCCTTCGTATAATGTAGATGAAGATTGAGAGAAAAGCAAGGATTTTGTTGTATTGCCATGCTTCCGCCTGACTGTTCAATATGTTTTCTGAGAGATGAAAGGCCGCCGCCTTCTTTTATCTGTGTACCAGGTGTTGGTATGTCTCCGTTATTTGTTATCGAACATGTTATGTATGTTTCGTTATCGTCATCCTGTGTTTTGATATCGACGAATAGTTTTGTCGCTTTTGCATAACGGACTGCATTTGTTGCACATTCCCTGACTCCTGAAACAATCAGGTATGCTATGTCTTTCTGCGCCGGCAGGTTTCCGCTCAGTTCGATTTCGATGAGGCCGTTTGCAGCCTGTCTGAGTTCATCGAGGGCGTCTGTGTATTCGACTTGTCGAACTGCACCCTGCAGAAGTTTGACCGCACTTTCCCATTCGTTGATAATTGATGTTGTGTTTTCCAGTGGCTGTTTTTCTAAGAGAATGCGCCGTGCAGATATGAGGCTGCGTCCCATTGTATCGTGGACGCGCATCTTCATGTAGAGAAGTTCTTCTTCGCGGGTTGCTTTTATGACGTTTGCAGAGAGATTCTGAAGCTGCAACTGTGCGTCTTTGAGCATTTGATTTCTCAGTTCCAGTTCTTTTTTGCGCAATACAAGTGCCGTTACGTCTGTTGCGATTATTTCTGTATACCACTGTCGGGTAGAGTCACAGACTTCGTTCCATGTGAATTTCCATGAAACTCCGTTGAGCAGACATATATTTGGAGAAGCTGTTACTGCACTTTCTATGGCTTTTTCCAGTTCGCCGAGATATTGCAGGCTGTGGTTCAAAAGAGAATGCGCAATATTGTGCATTGTAATATTACACAGTACAAGACTGCCGTCCTGATCAAAAAAGCATACGCCGCTCGGAAGATGGTCAAAAGCTTCTTTGATAGATTTGCGGGATAACTTATGTCTGAAAATTTTTTCTCCAGCATGAAATTCTGTGTTTCTGCCGGAATTTTCATCTGTACTTTTGCTGTGCATGTTTTTCAGGATGTGTAACAGATTCATACAACCCCTCCTTTTACGGGTAAAAGAATCTGATACATATGTGTGGTATCTGTGTTTTCTGTACTAAGCTCATCATCTATTCTGGTGATGGTGTATTTTCTGTCGATGAGGTTACAAAGGTTGTCTTTGCTGACTGATTCTATATTTAGGATTAAGTCTGTGTTTTTCCGATAAATGCGTATCATGACAGATTCCAGACAGTCAAAGGCTGTTTCTATGACATATTCATAAAAATCAAAGATATCCGCAGCTGCCCATGCATGTATTTCTCCGCTTCGTATAAAACATCCTGAGCTTATGCCGACAAACTGCAGGTTTTCTGTCATCTCGTCAAAACATAGTTCCATATCGTGTTCTGATATGCGTCCGTTTTCGAGTCCTATAAAAATCAGATTGCTCCGGCGTTTGAGATACGCGCCGAGGGTAAGCATACGGCTTAAAGTTCTGTGTTTGTCGTTTTCGTTTGTCTGGCATCGGAACTTTGATATCATCTGTGCAAGTTTATCTATCTTGTCTGCTGTCTGCTTATGAATTTCATCATAGAGCCTGTTCTGTTCTTCAAGTTTTTGAATACGTTTTCTGGTTTCGTAATTCTGCTGTAAAATGCGGTTTTCGCCTTGGAGAGATTCTTCCATGTCATGCAGATTTGCCAGAACTTCTATAAGTTCGGAAATATCTTCCTGCCACAAAACATGACCGCCTGAAATCTTTGCTCCGGAAAGACGGACTCCGTTATTTACGACGAGCGGAGAAATTTCGGTGCGGCGCAGGACTTTAGGCTGTACGGCAACGACGTGTGTAGACGAAATGTAAGGACGGTAAAAATCGTCGACAATCTGTGCGCTTATCGTAGATACTTTGAAAAGTTCTTCATAGCGGGAGTTTGATATTATCAAGTTTGTCTGGATGCAGCTTTCTATTGTAAAAGCGAAGAGAAAACAAAGGGACGGAACAGAATCGTCGATGTAGAGCAGCTGGAGCCATTCTAAGTGAGTTATGTGGATAATGCTGTAAATGGCTGCACAAAGAATGATGGCAAAAGGAAAAAGTGCACGTTTTCTTTTTGATGGATTTCTGTGTTTGATAATCATTATTGTGATGGATACTGTTCCTGAAAAAAGGACCCATGCAAAAATCAGCCAGTATACTATTCCGTATGAAAAATATGTTTTGCTGAATGGCTCTGACATAAATTTCAGAAATTTCTGATGTATGTTGTTTGAAAATATCAGGGCAAGAAGAATAATTCCTGGAACTATCAGAAGCAGACTCTGTCTCGGAAATTTGAAGTCAGATGTCATATCTATGGTGAGGGCTGTGATATTAAAAAGAGAGGGAATCATTATAACCGGAACATAATAGCTGTACCATAGATATCGGATTACAGGCGATGAGGGAATTGTCAGAAAAAAATTGACGGTGTGCATGAAAATCCAGAATATCATCATGACGGCAATAGATTCCAGCAGACGGCGGGAAACAGGGCTGATGATTCTTTTATGAAGAGATGCTATCCAGAAAATGAGTATGCCGGTATAAATCAGACTTCGTGATATCAGAGTTATGTAACTGAGCGTCTGAGATGGTATTGCAGTATTTATCGCATGGCTTAAAATGGCGGCAGTCTGCATGAGGACTATAATGATGATGATGTTTGTAACTGCATTTTTTTTCATGCGCTTTAATGCCTTTGTGCTGGAAATTGTAACACGATTTTAAAACAAAAGCATTATAGACATCAGAAAAATTTATAAACTCTTTCTGAGATTTACATTTAGCCATTGTTTTAGTTTATTTTTGGAAATCAGAAGGTAAAATACGCCGTTTTTCATAAGATTTTCTCCGAAAAAATATGTTTTTGAAGTTTGTTTCTGTAGTTTTCTGTGCAGGATTTATATGTCGGCACTACAGCCGGCAGTACGGCAATTGATTATTTTGCTGGTATTTGGTAACATTGTTGAATCGAATTTTACGGTTGGTAATTCAAATTGACTGATATTAAAACGCTTATAAAGAACTTGCACCCGCTTGAAATAAAGGTGCTTCTCCATTATTCATCTGGAGATGAATTGACTTCAGAACGTCTTCAGAAAGAACTTGACTACAAGGAAGGTCATGCAAACCAGGCATTCAGCTGGCTTTCTGCAAAGGAACTTCTGAAAGAAACAGGCAGAACCCCTCATGTTTATTTTGAACTGACTGATTTTGGAAGATCAGTTGCAAAAAACGGTTCTGCAGAAGAGCGTATCATTGCATTTTTGAAGGATTCCGGTCCTAAGCTTTTGCCTGAGATTGCAAAAGCTCTTTCTCTTGAAAACAAGGATGTAGGTTCTGCATTCGGTTCGCTCAGCAAGGAAGGCGTTCTCAAGATGAATGCAGAAAAAAAGGCTGAGTATACAGGTGCTGCCGTTCCTGCACGTATTGCTGTTACAAAAGATCTCATCGCAAAGGCTGAAAAGGCCGGCGGTACAATAGAATCAACAGTTTTGTCAAAAGACGAACTTGAAATTATGTCAGGTCTTACAAAGAAGCGCGGTATCAGCGAAACACCTTTCAAGACTATTGAGCGTGAAACTGTAACATACAGGCTCGAGAGTTCTGCCGGTGATGTAGCAAAGGCTTTGAAAGATGCCGGCATCACGGGAAACGAAATCGGCGAAATCACACCTGCCATGATTGCTTCTGGAGAATGGAAGAACGGTACTTTCCGCGGATACAACATTGCTATTCCGCCGGCACGTATTATTCCAGGCCGTACAAATCCTTATGTTCAGTTCCTTGAGTCTGTAAAAGATAAGCTCTGCTCTCTTGGATTTCAGGAATTTGACGGACCTCTCGTAGAAACTGAGTTCTGGAACGGAGATGCTTTGTTTATGCCTCAGTTCCATGCAGCCCGTGATATTCACGATGTTTACCGCATCAAGACACCGACACACGCAAAAGAAATCGAAGAACCATATCTTTCAAATGTCCGCGCAGTTCACGAGAACGGCGGTAATTCTGGAAGCCGCGGCTGGAACTATAAGTTTGATACAGAGTTTACACGCCGTCTGATCATGAGAAGCCAGGGTACAGTTTTGTCTGCACACCAGCTTCACAAAGCAGAGATTCCAGGAAAATACTTTGGTATTGCACGCTGTTTCCGCTATGATAAAGTTGACGCAACTCACTTGTCAGATTTCTATCAGACAGAAGGAATTATTCTCGGAGATGACGTTAATCTGCGTACACTTTTGGGTATGCTTGAGATGTTTGCAAAGGAAATTGCAGGTGCAGAAGAAGTAAAGTATGTTCCTGGATATTTCCCGTTCACAGAACCGTCTATAGAAGTTCATATCAAACATCCGAAACTCGGCTGGTTTGAGCTCGGCGGTTCCGGAATCTTCCGTCCTGAAGTTACAAAGGCTATGGGAATTGATGTTCCTGTTGCAGCATGGGGAATCGGTATTGACCGTATGGCTTTGATGGCACTCGGTTTGAACGATCTTCGTGAACTTTTCTGCGAAGATATTGAAAGCGTAAGACTTAGAAAGGCAAAATTCTAGGAAAATTTGAAAAAGATTTTTCTTGATATGTAATCAGCGTTTTTTTTGATTTTTTGAAAAAAAAGGGCTGTTACGGATAAAACCCGGTGATTTGAATTTCATTTTCAAATTGCCGGGCTTTTTTTTGCAACTTTTTTCTAACTAATAGTGTCTAGTTTAGTAACAATCACATGTTTTTCAAAATGATTTTTAATCAGCTTCCAGGAACCTTGAGTTTTTAGAGGCTACCTAAATAGAAAAAATTATGCTACAATTTTTGCAGTAGAAGCATCTTTGCTATAACATCAATTTTTTATGGAGTGTGTATGAATACACTTTTGTATAAAAGTCCTGCTTTCAGTCTGGAAAATGCTTTGCCGGTTGGAAATGGAAGACTCGGTGCTTTGGTAATGGGCGGTATTTCTTCTGAGACAATTTATCTGAACGAAGAATCTGTATGGTCAACAAATTTCATTGACCGCAATAACAAAGCCTGCGCACAGGATTTAAAGAAAATACAGGCACTTCTGAGTGAAGGAAATACAGACGAAGCCAGTCAGCTTATAAAAGAAAGCATGACAGGTACACCTGCAGAATGTGCAGCTTATCGGAATGCCTGTGCCATACATCTGGATTTTTTTACATCTGCATCACATACAAAAATTGAAGAACCTTCTGGTTATGCAAGAAAACTCGAACTTGATACAGGAATTGCAAGCGTTTCTTTTTCTGCCGAAAATTCGGCTCCTAGTACAGCTTTGTTTGCACGCAATGCATCCGGCTCCAGCATAACATATACACGTGAAGTTGTTGCATCTTCTGTTGATGATGTAATTGCGATTCATGTTTCCGGACTTCTGCCGAAAAGCCTGTATTTCAGAGTTTATTTTGAACACGGCAATCTTATCACAAGCCAGTTTTCTTTGGATGACGATACAATTACGATACAGGATACTCATGGCATACCTATGTGTGCTATGGCAACAGTAAACTGTTCGGGCGGCAAATGTTATACAAAAGGCAACTGTATTATTGTAGAAGGCGGTGACGACGCTACGATTTATGTGGACATGGAAACTGCATACAGAAAACGGCATTACAGAAAACGCGGCGGTAAAGTATCCCGTTCTGCACAGTCCCTTGCAACATGGTGCACAGACAAAGCTCTCAAAAAGCTTTGTTTTGCAGCTGCAAAGCCATATCAAAGCTTTGTGGACGATCATATAGCATATTATGCGCGCAAATATAACCGCACGTCTTTGACTCTCTCTGATGACAAGCGAAGTGTGCCGGAACTTTTTGAGGATAATCAGTCTCCGGCTCTGGCTGAGCTTTTCTGGAACTATACACGCTATCTTATGTTATGTTCATGCCGTGCACCAGGAACTTTGCCAGTTCTTGAGTGTGGACTCTGGAATTTTACAAAACAAATACCTTCTCTTTCGTATGCAGAAAAATCAATTTCTGACATCTATGAAAAATCACTTTCCTGTTCTATGGAAGAAGCTGTCAGAATCCTTATAAAGCATATGGGCATTATGTATAAAAAAGGAAGAAAGACAGCTCGCATTATGTATCAGCAGGACGGTTGGGTGTGTCATGATTCTTCTGATATCTGGGGAGACTGTGCGCCTTGTGGTATAAAGAGTGCAGACAGTCTGTGGATTCTTGGAGCTGCAAAGCTTGCCTGCTTCATCAAAGATTACTATGACTACACACTTGACCAGAAATATCTCAAGAAGAATTTCTATCTTCTTCGTGAAGCTTGTACTTTTGTAATGGGGGCATATTCTCTTTCCCAGATAAAAGATAATCATGAACTTTTGAAAAAGGCTTTGAGTACAAGTGAAATGAAGATACTTCAAAAGCTTTTTGCATCTGTTATCGCAAGTGCCAAAGTTTTGTGCATAACAGAGAGATTTTCGGATTTTGTTTTGTACAGCGAAATTTTCAAAACACTTTCCAGTTTGCTTGAGTCTGATAAAAACGAAGCAGACAGTTCAAAATCATATTCTATAAAGGCAGATGATTTTTGCACGGCACAAATGGGCAGAATGTGCAGAACGATGTATGATATGACATCATCTTTGGTAAAAGCTGAGATTTCGAATGATCTTGTAAAGATTGACATTTTGCACTGTCTTCCGGATCAATGGCAGACAGGCAGCATAAAAGGTGTTCACTTGCCGGGAAATCTGCGTGCCGATGTTGAATGGGAAAACGGTAAAATTAAAGGTGGACGCATCTGGGCAAAGAAAAACTCTGACTACATGAAACACATAGAAATAACATATGACGGCAAAAAGTATCCGACAGAACTTCAGACACCAAGTCTTGATATTCTGAATGTTCTTCCGTCTACAATTTGGCCGGAATGATACAGTTATTAAAAGGCTTTGTGTGATTGCACAAAGCCTTTTTTGTGTAAATTCCTCTAAAAATCTGATTTGGGTTGCATTCTATGCCGGCTTTTAAAGATGAGTAATCTGATTTTTCTATAAAAAAAACTTTGCAGACTATGTTTTTTTATAATTGGGGATTAAAAACTGAGATTTTTAGAGTCTCTGATATGAAAAATCTTATTGCCATTTTTTTTATGTATTATTATAATGGACAAAATTTGTTATCAAAGGAATGCTAGATGTTAAAAGGAAGACATGTTATTGAGCCAGGCGATTTGTCAGTCGGAGAAATTGATGAAATTTGTTCTCTTGCAGAGCAGATGATTGTTGATCCTGTTTCTTTTCAAGATGTGTGTCGCGGGAAAATTCTCGCGACACTTTTTTTTGAGCCGAGTACTAGAACAAGGCTTTCTTTTGAAGCAGCAATGCTTCACATGGGAGGCACGGTAGAAGGTTTCGCAGATGCCAGTTATACATCTGCTACAAAAGGTGAAACTCTTGCAGATACTATCCGTGTTGTCAGCTCCTATGTAGATGTTATTGCAATGCGCAGTCCTCAGGAAGGTGCCGCTCTTCTTGCATCTGAGTATAGTCCTGTACCGATCATAAATGCAGGTGACGGCGGACATTATCATCCGACTCAGACACTTACAGACTTGATGACAATCCGTATGCTTCGCGGAAGTTTCGAAGGTCAGACAGTAGGTTTCTGCGGTGACCTGAAATTTGGACGCACGGTACATTCTCTTGCAAAAGCAATGAGCCGTTATCCGAAAAATAAGTTTATCTTTATCAGCCCGAAAGAACTTAAAGCACCTGAATACATTACAAAAGATATTCTTGAACCAGCGGGTATTCAATATATAGAAGCAGAGCGTCTTGAAGATGTTATCGGCGATCTGGATATTCTGTACATGACACGTGTTCAGAAAGAGAGATTCTTTAACGAACAGGATTACATTCGCTTGAAGGACAGCTACATTCTGGATTCTGAAAAAATGAAGCTCGCCAGAAAGGATATGATAGTTCTGCATCCTCTTCCTCGTGTAAATGAAATTTCAGTAGAAGTGGACAGTGATCCGAGAGCAGCATATTTCAAGCAGGTACGTTTCGGAATGTTTACCCGCATGGCGTTGATGGCAAAGCTTACTGGCTGCCTGTAATTTAGATTTCCTCTAAAAAACAGCAATTTTTTAGAGTTTTTCCGATAGATGAGGCACTCCGAAAAAGGTGTGCTGGCAGACATAATGTTTGTGACTGGATTTTGTGCGGTTTAAATATCGCATTTGTTAATGTTGCCTGCAAAAACTTAGGTTTTTAGAGGCTTCCTTTTACTGAGAGAGGTAAGATGATGAATATTACAGAGATAAAAAACGGTGTCGTTATTGACCATATTCGTGCTGGTTCCGGCTGGAAAGTTTTCCGCTGGCTTGGACTGGACAAGGCAAAGTTTACGACTGCGTTGATTATGAATGCCGCTTCCAATAAGTCTGGCAAAAAAGACATTATTAAAATAGATAATATTTTGAGCATTGATTACAGTGTACTTGGATATATTGATTCAAATATCACAGTTAATGTCATACAGGATTCAAAAATTGTAAAGAAAATCAGGATGGAACTTCCAGAAAAAATTTCCAGTGTCATTGAATGTAAAAATCCTCGTTGTATTACAACAACAGAGCACTATGTAGCACAGGAATTTCATCTGGTAAACAAAGAGAAAAAGCAGTACAGGTGCATTTACTGCGATGCTCTTTATTCAGCCGGTACAATCGGCGCTTTTAACAATGAATAAAGACCTTTTCTAAAAATCTGGAAGTGCCTGTGTACTTTCTAAACTGATTCTGAAGATAAACGGCGCCTGTAAAACGATGAGTTTTGCAGGCAGTGTAAACAATCCCCCGAGAAGGAGTGTGTATGGCAAAGTCAATGCTTATTTACAATGCAAGATTTGTAGATGAAGAAATCGATGTAAAAAAAGGAGCTCTTCTTATCCGAAATGGAAAAATCGAAGGTTTTCTGACAGATTCTGCTGCGAAAAAGATGATATCGGATAAAACTCAGGACAAGAGCATTGGTTTATACGATGCACATGGACTGACTGTAATGCCGTCATTTATAGACATGCATGCGCACTTTCGTGATCCGGGGCTTACACAGAAAGAAGATATAGAAACAGGAAGCCAGGCCGCTGCTGCAGGTGGATTCGGCACACTTGTTTTGATGCCGAATACAGCCCCTGTTATTTCTAGTCAGGAACTGGCTATGATAAACGATAACAAGGGCATCTTGTATGGATATGCGAATCTTATTCAGAGTGTAAGCATAACAAAAGGCTTTGATGGTAAAACAATTTCTCATCTTGAGAATTTAACCCGCAAAATTGTCCCTGTCATCACAGAAGACGGACATGAAGTTACAGACAGTTCAGTTATGCTTGCAGCAATGAAAATTGCTGCAAAGAAAAAGATAATTGTTTCATGCCATTGTGAAGATCCATTTCTTGCCGCAAGTGCACGAACTTTGAGAATTCAGGCTTTGCAGTGTCTTGCCCGTAACGAAAAAAAAGACGGCATTTCTCTTTTGCGCCAGGCAGACAGTTTGCTCCGTCTTGCAGAAGATGTGGCAACAGACCGCAATATTCTGCTTGCAAAGGAAGCCGGATGTCATTTACATTTGTGCCATGTAAGTACAAAACACTCCATAGAATCTGTCGCCCGTGCAAAAGCTGAAGGACAGAACATAACATGTGAAGTAACTCCTCATCATGTCGGCCTTACAGGTGAAAGTCCGAAAGATATAGTAAATATTGTAAATCCACCTTTGCGTTCAGAGGAAGATCGTCAGTCTCTTATTGAAGCTTTGATAGACGGCACTGCTGATGTTATTGCTACAGATCATGCACCTCATACTGCCGAAGACAAAAAGAGCGGAAGTCCGGGATTCAGCGGGCTGGAAACGGCATTTGCAGTATGCTTCACAAATCTTGTGCTTGACAGCGGCATGGAGCTGAAATCGCTTTCTGCAAAGATGTCTGCAGCTCCTGCCCGTATACTTGGCTTAAATGATAGAGGCCGTCTGGAAGAAGGCATGCTGGCTGACCTTGTTGTTGTTGATCCGGAAAAAACATGGATAATCCGAGGTGATGAGTTTGCAAGCAAAGGCCACTTTACGCCTTTTGATGGAACAAAACTTACAGGACAGATTGTTGCCACATTTAAAAGCGGCGAAGTTGTATTCCAATCATAAGAAAATTTTTTAACTGAAGTTTTCAGAACTTTTCTAAAAAGGCACAGTCTTGAGTGATGAGCAGAAATTCTTTATGATAATGCCATGATCAATCGTGTGCCTTTTTTTTGGATTTTTATTGCTGGTACTGTTTTCAGCTTCGTGCTGACACAGTTTTTGGAGTACGTTGATTACGTATCTCGCAAAAAGAGCGGAACAAAAGTGCCGAAAGAATTGTTCGGCTATGTAGATAGCAAGGTTCTTAAAAAGACCTGCGATTATGAAAACGAAAAGTATTTCTGTTTTTTACCTGAGAGCATAGTTCTTTTTGTTCTTACTCTGGTTCTCGTACTTTCTGGTTTTTATCCTTTTCTTTTTAAACTAATTCAAGTTTATGTTCAGAATATATATCTGACAGTCATGTTTTTTTATTTTTTTGCGACGTTGCCGGAATCAATTGTCGTAACAGCTTTTGATTTGTATAAAGAGTTTTCTATCGAAAAAAAATATGAGTTTTCCAACATGACAATCGGCATGTGGATTGCAGATGAAATAAAAGAGTTTATTGTAAGCCTGATAATTGCAGTGCCGCTTATACTTGCGGCAGTTTTCCTTCTTTTGCATATGGAAAACTTCTGGTGGCTTTTGCTGGCTGTTATTTACATTTCTTTCAGTTTGGGAATTTCGTTTTTGTATCCTGTTCTCATAGCTCCAATGTTCAATAAGTTTACGCCAGTAGAAAGTCTGGAACTCAAAAAACGGCTTGAAACACTTCTTCAGAAAACAGGTTTTGAATCAAAAGGTATTTTTGTAATGGATGCTTCAAAACGAAGCAAGCACAGCAATGCGTATTTTACCGGATTTGGTAAAAATAAGAGAGTTGTTTTGTATGATACTCTTTTGAAGCAGCTTTCAATAGATGAAACAGAATCAGTTCTGGCGCATGAACTGGGACATTACAAGCTTCGTCATATAGTACGCAGAATGTTTACTGTGTTGCCGGCTGTTGTTGTTGTGCTTTTTTTAATGAGCGTTCTTGTAAAAATGCCGGCTCTTTATACTGATTTCGGCTTTTCTCCGGAAACAAGTATTGTTATTTCTGAAAGCGGTGTTTCCTGTGAATATACTATGCCATACATCCGTTTTGCAGGTATTTTTCTGCTTCCTATTGTATTCGGTGGATTTATGCCGCTTGTGTCGCTTATTTCCAACGCAGTAAGCCGCAGAGATGAGTTTCAGGCAGATGCATTTTCTGCAAATCTCTGCGAGAGAAGCAGAAGCCTTGTTACTGCCCTGATAAAACTTAACAGAGAGAACCTCAAGGAAGTTTTGCCTCCGAAAATTTACAGCGTATTTAATTATAATCATCCGCCTCTGCTTGAAAGAATACGAGCGCTTGATGAAATTTCCGGCTCCTTGAGAAAAACAGACTTATCTGATAAGGTTGAATAAATGTTTGCGTTCTTTTTTGCCCTGCGGAATATTGTTTCCCGCAAAAGTTCTATAGTAATTATTTTATTTATTGCATTTTCAATTTCTCTGCTGTCTGTCTCGAATGCCGTGTTTGACGGAACTGACAGCGGCATGGAACAGTCTTTTATAAACAGTTTTACTGGTAATATTGTTATCCGTCCTAAATCTGAGTTTCAGTTAAGTCTTTTTGGAGATGATACTCCTGTTACCGGTGAACTTGCTGATATTCCGCCTCTTTTGCCGTATAAAGAAATTTACGACACAGTTTCAGAAATTGAGGAAATAACAACAGTTTTGCCTCAGATTTCTGGTTTTGTTGCATTGTGGCCGCCGAATGGCAGAGTCTGGGTAAATGCATTTGGAGTAAATGCCAGTGACTATGTGCCTGCGATGAAAAGTATTCATATGATATCTGGCAGCTGGTTTGAAAAGGGGCAGAAAGGAATCATGCTCAGTAAAGGTGCTGTCGACTGGATAAGGGAAGATTCTGACTGGAATGAGCCGATTGCTGTAGGCGATAAGATGAAAGTTGCTTTTTTTGATGGAGCAGCCTGTACGATCCGTCTTTTGCCGATTACAGGCATATATGAATACGAAGTTGATAATGCGTCTTTGGATAGAATTGTTATTATTGATCCGGATTCATTCAGGGAGCTTTTGGAATTAAACAGCGTAAGTATGGATGCTGATATTGAGCCTGAAAACACAAGTTTAATGGATGTTGGCATGGATTCTTTTATAGATCTGTTTACAGTAGGTGATACAGAAGGTGTCGAAGCTGAAACTCAGGATTTTGGAACTTCTTCTTCAGAAACAGATACAGTTCAAAACGCAGAAAATAGCAGCGTATGGTCTTATCTTGTGTGCAAAGTCCAGGATTCTGCTGATTCTGCAAAGATTATCCGTCGTCTTAACAGAATTTTCAAAAAATATGACTGGCCGGCAGAAGCTGTAAACTGGCGTTCTGCTGCCGGCGGTTCTGTTGTCATGGTTTTTTATCTGCGCTTTATTTTGAATGTTGGTATTATTCTGATATTGCTTACAGGATTTATTGTTATAGTAAATACTCTTGTTGTTTCTGCTTTTAGCCGTATAACGGAAATAGGTACTCTCAGGGCAATCGGTGCAAAACGCAGCTTCGTAATGACACAGTTTTTCTGGGAAACGGCAATTTTGACGATTTTTGCGGGATTTTTGGGCTGCTGCCTTGGATTTGTATGGAACAGATTGATACAGGTCGCTGACATACAGCTTTCAAACTCACTGTTGATACAACTGTTCGGCGGTACTTGCGTTCAGTCTGTGATGCGTTCTTCTAATCTGATAATGTGTATGGCAGTTTCTGTATTGCTTACTCTTATCGGATGGTTTTATCCGATGCATATAGCTATGGAAGTAAATCCTGTTGTTGCAATCAGGGGGCAGTCATGAACGGAAGCGGCGGATTCAGATTTCACACAAATCTTGCATTGCATACACTTATATATAATAGAAGACAATACACAGCTCTTTTTCTGGTATGCCTTACCGGAATGGCAATTATGCTTTCTTCTGTGTTTATTACAGACGGCATGCTTGCAGCTGTTTATGAAAAATCACGTATCTATTATGGCAGTGATCTTGTTTTTCTCGGCGGATATTTTAGAAAAACAATAGGCGATGAAGATAAAAAAATCGAACTTCTCAAAAAACTTGTTCCTGAGGGGACAAAGTTTTCAAAGCGCATCGAATATGACGGAACTGATGCAAGTTTTTTCTTTGAAGGAGCTTCCGTAAAGCAGCGTATGTTCAAGGGTGTCGATTTTGACAGCGAAACAGATATCCTGTCAAAACTGAACTTTGCCGAAGGTGGCCCTTATGCGAATTCCGAGCATAACAGCGTCATCATATCAGATTCTGTAGCTCGCAGACTCGGTGCAAAAGTTGGTGATATGCTGATTTTGCAGAATAAGACCGATGATAATTATATAAACACGATAGAGTTTGTTGTTTCTGGTATTTTCATCGATTCGAGTCTTTTTGGCATGTATACGTCATATATGGATATTATTGCACTGAGAAAACTTATAGACAGAGGCGATGATTATGTAAACCGTATCTGCATGCGCTTTCCTGACGGAGAGATGAATCAGAGCCAGCTTGTAAAACTTCATTCTGAGCTTTCAAAAAGTTTTAATATGCATCCTCTGTCTGATGATAAGAATGATTTTTACAAAGCTATCAGACATCTGCATGAAGGTGAGCCTTTGTATGGAATCATAAGTCTTTCTTCAAATATCAAAGACCTTCAGGTTTTGATAGATGCAATGCGTGCTGTCGTAGCCCTTGTTATCATCGTTCTGATGACAATAATGTCTGTAGGCATAGGAAGTGCATATCGTATCATAGTAATTAAAAGGACGACAGAAATCGGCACATACCGGGCAGTCGGCATGACTCCGAAAGGCGTTCGCAATGTATTTATGACAGAAGCAATTTATCTGCTTCTGGCGGGATTTTTGGCAGCTCTGCTTGTATCTGCTGGATTTGTTCAGGTACTGAAACTGTTTGATTTCTCGTTTATACCGGCTTTTGACATTTTTCTTGTTAATAGCCATTTACTACCTTCAATAAATATTGTAAAGTTTATCGCAATGTTTTTGATTGTAGGTGTAACTACAATTTTATCAATGTTGTTTACAATACGTAACGTTGTTCGTATGAGTCCTGTGAAGGCGTTAGCTACAACAACTTAAAACTTGTTTTATGGAGAAACAAAAATGAAAAAAAATCTTACAAAGCTTATAATCACAGCAGTTGCATCGATAGCTCTTATTTCTAATATGTATGCAGCAGATTTATCATCAGCAGATGCTAAGGCTCTTTTGAAAAAGACAGATGCTTCAACAGGCTTCTTTGGAAGTGATTTTGCAGCAAATTACACTCTTGTTCAGGAAAAGCCAGGCCAGGGAAAATCAGAAACTTCTGTTGTTATGTACCGCAGAGATGATGCAAGTGCATATACAATTTTGATTACAGGTCCAGAGAAAGATCGCGGCAAGGGATATGTTCAGTTTGATAACAGCATCTGGTTCTATGATCCAGCCGACAGACAGTTTGTATTTACAACATCAAAAGACAAAGTCAGCGGAACAAATGCTACACCTGCCGATTTTTCTCCTCAGAATTTCAGTGCTAACTATAAAATTGATGCTGCTGAGAAAACAAAGCTTGGAAATCTTTCCTGCGTAAAGTTTACACTTTCTGCAACTTCAAAGAATGTTAACTACCCAACTGTAAAGATCTGGGTAACAGAAGATGATGGTCTTATTCGCATGAAAGAAGATTACAGCTTGTCTGGACAGCTTTTGCGTACAACAGCAATTCCTTCTTATCAGAAGTATGAGAATCATTCAGTACCAAGCAAGATGCTCATTGTTGATAACTTGCGTGGACAGAAAATCAACGGAAAGATGCAGTACGAGCAGACACAGGTAACAATTTCAAACGTATCATTTGCAAAGCAGAAGGATTCTGTTTATACAAAAAAATATGTTGAGATGATGAGCAAGTAATGAATTTTTTCCATCGCTTGCTGGTTTTTGCAGTATTCTGTCTCTTCATGTTAAATGTGCAGATTATGGCACAATCTGACAGAGAGACAGACTTGTATGCAGACGGCGGCGGCGGCGTATATAGCGACGAACGCTGGCAGAACGAGGACTGGTATAGGCTTTACGCAGATGAAAGAGAAACCTATACAAAGTCCTCTTCTGCTAATAAAAAATCGGCGGCAGGTAAAGCCGCATCTTCTACTGATAAAGTAAATAAACCTCTTGAATCAAAGAATCCCTCAAAAACTACACAAAGTCAGCCTTCAAAAGCATTGTCATCACAGAATAAGCGTGTAGCATCTAATCTGATAGAACATTCTGGTGAAAAATCAGAAACAAGAGATGCAAATACTGGAAATTCTTCATATAATGATGATTTCTCAGAAAGTGAGTCTTCATATTTTGACGGAACAGTCAGCGTTACTGATAATCCCGGAAATGATGAAGAAGCTTCTTTTGGAGAGTCCTTTTTTGCAGACGAGAGCGGTGATTACGGAGATCTTTTTGCTGATGCTAAGGATTCTGAAGTATCAAAAGAAGAAGAAGCTCAGCAGCAGGGACCTGTTCTGGATTCGGGAACAAATTCCGGGACAACCAGCAAAAAAATTGAGTTTTATGGCAAATTCAATACAAGCATGGGTATGCTTACAAAGATATATCCAGAGGCTACATTTAATCCGTTTGCTTCATTTGAAAACTATCTTGGTTTTACAGCAAAACCTTTTTCTGATATAACTATTCGAGGTCAGTTTTATACTAACTTTCCTGATTTTAATTTTGAAATTGATACATTGTATTTTGACTACATAATGAATGACATTCTGTATGTCACAGCCGGTGCGACTGGTACATCATGGGGAAATTCCATGATATTTGATACAAATATTTTGGATGACAAAAGCGATGATACAACACAGGTTTATAGCAATGAGCATGTATCAACAAAGCGATTTGATGCAATTCTTACAGTTCCTGTAGGACGCGGTCAAGTACAGGCATTGGGCATGTATCAGGGAAAAGCTGATACTGATCTCGGTGCAGAGTATCTTTCTTATGCAGGTGCTATTGAGTATCCTGTCGGACCTATTGCTATAAAACTTTTTGCCAGAAAGTGGGCAGATAAAGATGAAAGAAAGATGGACCCTGCAGTTGGTGCAGAAATTACTGCTGATTTGTTCGGTAATCATATCACTTTATGGGGAAAAGTGCATTCTCCGGTAAATGAAATCAAAAAAATCATGTTTGCCAGATTTGTTGCAGGTATAAGCAGACTTATCCGTACAGATAAATATGGTGATTTTGGTTTTGCTGTTGAATATCAGTTTACTTATGACTATAAACGCGCAAAAGATAAGAGAAAAACTCAGGATATAGCGTTTACTGTTGGCTGGCATGATGCCTTTGATACAGATTTTACACCGGCTGTCCGCTGGTATATGAATCTTGATGACCGCTCTGGATATGTTATACCTAGTTTGTCGTATGACGGCTTTTCTCATATGAATGTGACTTTGATAGTTCCTGTCATTTATGGCGGTGCAAGTTATACTTATAAAACTGAGTATAAATCAGAAAAAGGTACGCCGACAGTTCTTATCGGACTGATTTTCACTCTTTCTGTATCTTATTAAAAAGGATAAAACCCGTGTTTAATTTTCTGAAAAAAAAGAAGTCACTCAGAGAAGATATGAACACTGCAAGCAGATGGTTTGTTCATGCGATGGCAACTTCCGGATATGAACTTGATTATTCTGTGGAATCCGCAAAAGAAATAGAACGTTTTATAAATGATAATACAGAAAACGGCAATTCTAAAAAAGATGGTCTTTTTTCGGACAGAATTGGACAGAAAATATTTGCGATAGGCTCGTATATTGCCCTGACTTTGTACAGAAACTATGAATGGCAGATAGAAACTGACGATTCTGATAGGGAAGGTGAACTCAACATAAAGTGTACAAAAGACGGAGTTGAGATTTTCCCGGTTCAAAAAGTCATCAGCCGTATTAAAAACGGTGAAGAAGACAATCTGTACGCTTATCTCAAGTTAGTGAATGTTAATCCTGTAAATAAAATTTTGTCTGCGTATGAAAATCAGATAACGGCATCGTCGACAATAAAACATACACTGGATGTGTTTATAAATGATTTCAGAAATCCATTAGTAAACTTTGACAGGCAGAAAGATGCCGATATGATACTTTTTCAGTATGGTGTTTATGACTGGGACGGAATGAAAAATCTGGAATTTGATTTTGTCCGTCAGCTTTGCATAAGTGAATCTATGGACGATGATGATATTGTTCAGATTCATATTACTTTGAAGTTTCATTATATTAAAGAGTATGATGAAATAAAATCTTTTTCCTGCTGGAAAAATGCAGATGAAAGCCTTGAGAACTGGAAAAAGACAATTCTTTCGGATAAAATTGTAAGTATCTTTGCAGACAAAAAGCCTGATATTTACGAAATATTCAAAGAAAGCGTATAATTGTTAACGGATTGAACGGAAACTGGCGTTTTGCGTTTGATTTCCATTTGGTAGATGCAGCTGGAAACGAAAGTTTTTTTGTGCTATAAAGAGGTAAAAATATTTTAAAATAAAGGATTATAAAATATGCAGAAATTTGCGGAGAGGATATTTTTAACAGGTCTTATTTGTATTTTCTTTTTTTCTTGTACAGGAAACAAAGAGAAACTAATGAGTAAAAGAACGTCAATATCCAGCAGAACAGATACCTCAAAAGTATCAGAACTTGATTTATCGACAAAACAATGGATAGATTCGCAGCTTAATTGGGTTTACGGTCATTCAGCGTCAGAAGATATAAAAAGTAAATCTCTGGAAGAAAGAATCGTTTTTTTGCAGAGTATTGTTGATGCCAATTTTTATTCAAAAGATGATGTAAAAGAACTTCGTGCTCTTGGAATTTTCTTTGGCGATATTTTAAAAGAAAAACTCGATTTGCACTGGATTATCATTGATGACAGTTTTGGTAAAGATGTTGCACTTGAATATAAAAATACATCAATAATATTTTTCCCGCAGACAATGATTTCCAAAAGGATAGAAGAAGGTGATCAGATAGAATTGCGTCGGCTTGTTGATATCTTTGGTTCCTTTATAAAAGAAGGTATTGAATAATTTTATTGACGTTAAAAAATCAGATTTCTTTTTTCTGTAATTGCCAAAATACAGAGTTTTTGATACATTTTGCATAATATGAGTACAAGATGTTTTACAATGTTGAAGCCTGGTGTTTTGAACCGCAGGCTGGTAGGCGAAATTATCAGCCGCCTCGAGAAGAAAGGATTGAAATTAGTTGGTCTGAAGCTTATGCAGATAAGTCCTGAGCTTGCTGCACAGCATTATGCTGAGCATAAAGACAAGCCGTTCTTTGCAGGACTTACAAGTTATATTACAAGTGCTCCTGTTGTTGCAATGGTATGGCAGGGCGATGATTGTGTCACTTTGGTCAGAAAGATGGTTGGCGCTACAAAAGTAACAGAATCTCAGCCAGGTACAATCCGCGGTGACTACAGCATGCACACTTCTGTGAATATTATTCACGCAAGTGACAGTGATGAAAGTGCTGAACGCGAAATCAATTTGTTCTTCAAGAAAGAGGAACTGATTGACTGGGAAGACAAGAACGAGTCCTGGTTCTAAACTGTAATGTAAGGCTTTGAAAAATATTTTTTTGAGCCTGTTTTGAACATTATTTTACAGTAAAAAAGGCATCCGGCTATGATATACTGGATGCCTTTTGTTTTTTATACCTAATCTGTTAAACTTTTTGTACTGATTTTGTTGATTTTTAGTCAACCTATAAAAACTGAAGTTAGTAGAGGTTTTTATTGTTTATACTTCAACTGAGAAATAATCTGTTACATCTTTTTCGTAATCGACGCCTTCTACATCGAAACCGTTTGTGGCGAGGAAGTCATGGCGAATTCCTGCCAGATCGACAGTTTCGTTTACATTTGCTTCTGTAATTGTAGGCATAATCTTGTCAACTTCTGCCTGTACAGAAGGATCAAGCTCAAGATCATCGATTCTGATGCGTCCTTCTTCGTCAGTAGGAACGTTACCAGCTCCGTTGTCTGCTCCTGTATACAATCTCTCTGCAAAAAGACGTTCCATCTGCTCAATGCAGCCTTCATGTGTTCCTTTTGCTTTCATTACCTTGAAAAGAACACCGAGGTACATTGTGATAATCGGAATAACAGAAGAAGAACGTGTTATGAGGCCCTTGTTTACACTGACATAAGCTGCACCATTTTTTGATTTGAGGAGTGCATCAATTTCGTGTGCTTTCTTTTCAAGGTCTTTCTTTGCGGCTCCAATTGTGCCGTCACGATAAATTGCGTGAGAGAGCTTTGGGCCGATGTATGAGTATGCAACTGTACGGCATCCGTCTGCCAGGACGTCTGCCTCTGCCAGCTGTTTTATCCAGCGGAGCCAGTCCTCACCGCCCATAACTTTTACAGTATTTGCAATGTCATCGCCTTCTGCTGGTTCTGCTGTCATTTCAGAGATGGCACCTGTCATCATGTCCAGAGATGCTCCGCTGTAAGACTGTCCTACAGGTTTGATAACTGATTTATAAAGTGTTTTTGTGTCAGGATCTGTGCGAACAGGACTTGCAAGGCTGTAAACGATGAGATCAAATTTTGCTCCCCATTCTTTTACAGTATCTATGACAGTTTTGCGGCATTCATCGCTGTAAGCATCCATATTGAATGTAACAGATTTTAAACCTTCTTTTTGAGCTTTCTTATCGAAAGCCATGTTATTGTACCAGCCGGGAGTTCCTGGACGGCGGTTAGAAGGTTCGTGTTCGAAAGAAACTCCGATTGTTGAAGCACCGTATTCAAATGCTGCTGAAATTCTACTTCCAAGTCCGTATCCTGTGGAACAGCCAAGTACCAGAACTGTCTTTGGACCTTTTCCGCCTTCTGATGCATTTTTGATGCCGCGCTTTGTCTTTGCTGAGCGGACATAATCAATCTGACGTAATGTGTCTTTTGCGCATCCTTCAGGATGTGAATTAATGCAGATATTGCTGCGAATCATTGGTTTGATAACCATATTAATTTCTCCACAATTAATTTTTGCGACTTTAAAAGCACGATACTAAAAAACGCGCAAAATCAGCGGTTTTAATATCATTCACCTCTTTGGAGGTGCTTTTTTTCACAATAAGTTTATCGCATTTTGACAATATTCGTCAATGTGTAATTTTGAAAGGTAAAAAAACATTCGATTATCTGATGATTTTTTCTATAAAAAAGCATGAATGCCGGGCTTCACAGATTTCGATATAGATATCAAAAAACACTTTTGATGCAAGAGCTTGCAAGGCTACCGGCAGATTGACAGCTTTTTATTGATGACTGTTGATGCCAAATCGTTTTCTGCTGTGCAGGTCTGAATTTCGGCTTTAGTTACAGATTTTACAGAAAAAAGTGCAAATCTTTTAAATTTCAGTTTTCTGGAAAATCACGCTTTTTTTATAGTTTTCAAAACCACTTGTAGTTTCAGACAAAACATCCTGATGTTTTTCTCTGGTATCTTTATGTCTCGTCAAATTCTAAAAGATTTACGCCTTTTCTATGAGTTTTATTTTATAGGCTGAATGTCGAGTTTAATAAAATAGATGTAAAAATTCGTTAACAACAGAAGACAGCAAATTGAATTTAGTTTTAGCATCTCTCATATTAATAGATTCCGAACTAAATTCGGGATGCCAGATTGTTTTTATAGCT
>JAZQQW010000083.1:0-13668 GCA_045629255.1 Treponema sp. | reverse complement strand
CTATCATCTCAAAGAATGTAAACGCAGTCTCTTCTTCTGACATTTCTGCCATTCAGAATGCTATTTCTGACCATGACAAGATGTCAAAAGAAGCTCAGAACCTTGTCACTAAAGAATATCAGGACCTTCAGGCCAAGCTTGCCAAAGCGAAGTCTGACGCTGACAGCAAAGCTAAGGCAGAGGCTGAAAAGAAGGCTGCAGAAAAAGCTGCCGCTGACAAGGCCGCTGCTGAAGCAAAGGCAAAAGCCGAAGCCGACGCTGCTGCTAAACAGAAAGCTCAGAATGAAGCTGACCAGTGGAAGAAAAAGCACAATGCTATCATCTCAAAGAATGTAAACGCAGTCTCTTCTTCTGACATTTCTGCCATTCAGAATGCTATTTCTGACCATGACAAGATGTCAAAAGAAGCTCAGAACCTTGTCACTAAAGAATATCAGGACCTTCAGGCTAAGCTTGTCAAGGCAAAGTCTGACGCTGACAGCAAAGCTAAGGCAGAGGCTGAAAATGACAATGTAGACAAATATAAAGACTGGACATCTCCTACTCTTGCACAGATTAGAAAATGCGGTTACTTCTATACAACTCCAGAAATCTGTAAATTCCAATCAATCCAGGGTGATTTCCGCAAAGCTTCTGGCTATCAGAAATCAGCTTACGGATTTGTATTTGGCTACAGCACTCCTGACGCAAAAGGTTATCTGAAAGATTACATCAGATTTGAAATCAACATCGAAGGTGAATATGCTCTGTATACATGGGACGGCAAAACTTACAAAGATCTTGTTGAACCAAATACAAAAGGTACTGCATACTTCTATACAAGCGATGCTATCAAAAAAGGATACAACACACTTAATTCCATTAAGATTGAAGACACAGGAAAAGACTACAACATCTATGTCAACGGTAAACTCATAAAGGGCAATATACCGTATCTCAGTCCAAATGCAACAAAAGGTGTAATGGCATTCTTCAGCGTCGGAAAAGAACAACAGGAAGATTTGCCGAATACGCCTGTACAAGTAAGTATGAAGATTACAGACGCAGTTAGAGCAAAGTAATACTTCTCGGACTTTAATATTTATAATTGCAAATAAAAAAAGGGCAAAAAAAGAACTCTAACTCTTTTATGCCTTTTTTTTATTTGTATATACAAAGATTTGCATTTGCAAAATACTTAATTCTTAACCAAACAATCAACCATTTTTATAACACAAAGATTCGTATTCGATTGTTTCAAAAAATTTTAAAAACAAAAAAAGCTCAGAAGCATCAAACTTCTGAGCTTTTTTCTATATCAGATAATCAATCATTAACGACCGAAACGATACATGAAGCCAAGACCAAGCAGGAGTTCACGACGAGTAAAGTAAGGTTCATTTTTAATCCCTAAATCTCTATAAGTTAATCTCATTTTGTTAAAATCAGTTATATAGCGAAGGTCGATGTTGAATACTCCAAAATCGCTTACTTTATAACCGAAATCAACACCAAATGCTGTACCAAATGCAACTTTTGTATCAATGGTCATATTAACAGTCCCACCTATACCAGGATCTACATTCATTTTTCCAAGTGGAATAGAAATATAAGGTCCTAATTCCGGTGTAATCAAAAAATTTCCTGTTTCAAAGGTATAACCCAACAAAACAGGAAGTTCCAATGAACTATAAGAAAGGTGTCCTCTAGCTCCAGAGCTTTTCATTCCAATTTTATTATAGTTATAACCAATTTCTGGCTGAATGACCAAACCAGGAACACTATCAAAACAAATATTACCAAAAACAGAAAAACCAAAATCGATTCCTCTGAACAATGCAATTGATGCATCACTATTAAAATCTGTAAGAGTTGTTCCAGCAGGAATACCAAACGCACCTCTAAATCCGATACCAGAATTGTTTTCTGCTGCATAAAGCATAACAGAAGCAAACATTCCTAAAACTGCAGTTACAATTTTTTTCATAGTTCTCCAAACCTCCATTAGTTTAGATTATAATTTTCAATATTACCATTGTCAAACAAAATCATGACTTCCATACAAACAGAAAACAATGATTTTATCTGCAAAGTTACTGTTTTACATGTGTTATTTTCAAAGACAACTTTTAAAATAAAATATCTGCTTAATCACGTTATCTTTTACTACTTTTTTCTTGCGGACAAAAATACATTGTCCGCTTATTATAATATATTCAACACAACTTCTAAAAATACAATTTTCAGAAATTTTCTATCTTACTTTTTTAGCAAAGCTGCAAACGGATTATATGTCATACCATCATCGTCATTTGAGTGGATCTTCTGGTATTCCTGTGCATTTTCCTCCTCTTCATTGGAAACAACAGGAGAAAGAGCAATACGATGTTCTTCCATATCGACATCATCAACGATTATATTCATAGTATCGCCCGGTTTGTAAACCATCTTGAGATTTGTATTTCTCTCAACATCAAGTTTTGAAACATGAATAAGACCATCAACAGCTGGTGCAAGATTTACAAAAAGTCCAAAATCTGCAACACGGCTGATTTTTGCCTCAAGCTCTGTTCCGACAGGGAATTTTTTATCCATATCTTCCCACGGATCAGCTTCAAGAACTTTTGTACTCAAAGAAACTCTTTCTTTTTTCCAGTCAGCTTTTATAATCTTTGCTTCAATTTCCTGTCCAACCTTCAAAACATCGTTTACGCTGCTTACACGAACATGACTGATTTCTGAAACTGGCAGAAGAGCTTCAAATCCACTCAGATTTACAAATGCTCCATAGCTTTCTATGCGAGAAACTGTTCCTTTCACAATAGAACCGACCTGCAATGACTGTGCAAGCTTTTCTTTCTCTGCATTAGCTTCCTGTTCAAGAATAACACGATTTGATACAACTATATTGCGGCCTTCATTCTTGTATTCCTGAATCTTGAAAGTCAAATGGCTTCCGATGTACTCAGCAGGTTCTTTGCGTGTACGATATCCCAGCTGGCTGTAAGGACAGAAAGCTCTTGTAGATCCGATCATTACTTCAAATCCACCTTTTATTTCGCTTGTAACATGACCTTCTACCGGAACACCATTCTTATATGCACTTTCAAGTACATCTTTTCCCGCTTTCTGTCCAGAAAGCTTTGTTGTAAAATGAAGCTCATCTCCAGAAGCACTTGCAAAGTATACTTTTATGCTGTCACCTTCTTTTATACTTACATTTCCATTGTCGTCTGTAAACTCACTCTTGTCTACAAAACCTTCACTTTTAAGTCCGAGGTCAATAAATACAGTATCATTAGATATTGCAACAACTTTTGTCTCTACCATCTGACCCGGCTCATAAAGATTTTTCATAACTATCTCCTACTAATCAAGCTTACAAGCCTGACCTAATTTTTTTAGCTGTCTTCACAATCACTTCAATTAGTAATTTTTGATGTGATTTTTAGTTTTTTTACTTTGCAGCAGATTTTGATTTTGACAGCAAATCTACACCTCTCTGACCAATATTGAACGAAAGTCCAACGTAGAATTTAAAAATTCTTAACTCAGTTTCACGATAAAGTGTACTTTCTCTGTCTACTGCATACTTACAATAACTACTGATTGGAAGAGTCCAGTCAACACCGAAGTTTAATCCCATTAAGTAATTCTCTGTGCACAAAAACCAGAAACGATAACCAGCATCTAAATTAAATGCAACATTTCTTTCTTTCTGTTTAATTTTTACACCAAGGGAATTTGTCTTAACATCTACCGTACGATAGTTAAACTGCGCACCTGGGAAGAAAAACAAAGAATTCCTTCTGCCTAGATTTACTCTGAAAACAGGACCAATTGCTACACTGAAGTCATATCCAGAATTTACATCTACGGTATGAGAACCTAGTTTGTATTTATCAAAAATACTTACACCGCCTTCAATACCGATTCCAAAATCAACATAGTCAAACAAGGATGTAGCAAAAAAACTTGCAGACGCCTGAGCACCAAAAGGTGACTTAATTATACGACGATCTTTATCAAAAGAAAATGCAGTGCTGCTATTTCTATCTCTGAGAACAGAATCGTTTCTCAATAGATTAAGATAGCTTAAAGACAATTCAATATCTTTTGCAAAAACCTGAGAACAAGAAATCCCCGTAATTACAACAGAAAGAACAATAAACTTTATTACTTTATTAAATGTCATATCTTTAGAGTATAAAAAATTTAGTAAAATCATGCAACAATAAAAAGGTAATTATTGTTCGCTTTCTGCTCTTTTTACGTCCTCCAATGTAAATAAATTACGGCCTTCCTGAAAAGCAATAAGTCCTGCTCTATTCAAAACAGATTCTATCTTCGCACAGGAAAAACCTTCGAATCTTTTTGCAAGAATCTGATATGAACATTCACTGTCAAAAGATTTCCCTGCTGTATACATCTGCACAAGTTTTACTCTGGAATTTTCATCTGGATATGGAACTTTGACACGTGCATCAAAACGGCCTGGCCGTATAAGAGCTTCATCAAGAGCCTGTATTGAATTCGTAGCTGCAATGACAAGTACTCCGCTAGTATTTTCAAAACCATCCAGCTCATTCAGCAATGCAGTAACAATTCTTGTATTTTCTGTTTCAATAGCTGAACCAGAATAATTTCGCCTTGTTCCAATTCCATCAAACTCATCAATAAATACGATACAAGGAGATTTTCTTCTGGCTTTACGGAACAAAAGTTTAACTTTCATCGGACCTATTGCCATAAACATGCTTTCAAAATCCGTAGCTTTTGCCGGAATGAAATTTACCTTTGCTTCTCCCGCAAGAGCTTTAGCAAAAAGAGTTTTCCCGTTTCCAGGAGAACCTTCAAGTAAAATTCCTTTTGGACAGCGGATACCTCTTTTTTCGTATTCCAAAGGATGTTTCATGATTTCCATAATCTGCGTCATGTCTTTTTTGAGAAAATCCATGCCGACTATATCATCAAAAGTTTTACCAGTCCGGCGTACTACATGAAATGTATTAGGTGAAATAAACTTACGGAATGCCACAAAAATCAGACCAAAGAAAAATAAATAGAAAACAATGTCCATCACAAGAGAAACAATGCTTTCTATGCTTTTTTCTTCTTTGACGTCAACTCCGTTGAGCAAAAGATATTCTTTGAGAGAAAGGCTGTCTGGATTCTGTGTTGTATAAGTTTCACCTTCACTTTCAAATGTAATGTTTTTTTCTGAAATCGTAGCAGAGCTGACAAGACCTTTGCCGGCAAGTTCATAAAACTGTGCATATTGTATTTTCTGCGGTTTTGCTGAAAACTGGCTGTCATAGGCAAAATATCCTGCTACTAAAAACAAAATCGTGATTATCATGATAAACTGTAGTTTTCTTCTTTTCATTTTCAAAATCAAAATACCCTTAAAAAACAAGCAGGCTCTAAAAACACAAGTTTCAAAGCCTGCAAAAAATGATTTTCAGACACGCTAATAATATCGCAGACAACTCTAATCTGTATTTTTGGAAGAAGTCTAATCTTTCTGGCCGACAGCAGCCTTCAGCTTTCTGATAAGTTCAGAATATTCTGTTCCACCTGCAATATCCTGCTTTTTTTCCCAGACACGAAGAGGATCTGCATCTACACATCGTCTCATCATCTCTGGAGTTATAGCTTCTCTTGCAGCTTCGTTTTCGAGATTGTGAGTTTCACGATGAGCTTCGATAAACTCTTTGATAATGTCGTGAGTACGGCTGTCTCCAAGAAGATCTCCGAATGTTGTATTTCCGTCAATTCTCATTGGCAGGCACTGTGCATTTTTATAAGCAATCTCTTTTTTTACACGTATGTCACGGCTTGAAGATCCTATAAGAATCTCGTATTCTCCAGGTGCTGCATACCAGTCAGAAAGATCTGTGTTGAAATATGCAAAACTTCTTTTATCCAATATAAACGACACTATCTTGCTTTCACCTGGTGCAAGATAGACCTTTTCAAAACCTTTAAGTTCTTTCTCTGGACGAACGGCTGTTTTTGTATTGTCTTTGACATATAGCTGTACAACTTCTTTTCCTCCAACAGAACCTGTATTTTTAACATTAACTGTTACTCTAAGATTTTCTCCGTCTGAAATTGTACTTTTATCAAGTATAAGATCTGAATACTCAAAGGTTGTGTAGCTTAATCCAAATCCAAACGGAAACTGAACGTCCATCTTCTTGATATCATAGTATCGATATCCTACAAAAATTCCTTCTGAATAATATGAGCCGTGTTTATCATTTGCAAACGAAAGATAGGAAGGTGTATCTTCCAGACGTAAAGGAAAACTTTCTGCAAGCTTGCCACTTGGATTTACTTTACCAGTCAAAACGTTTACAACAGCTTCACCGACAGCTTCTCCACCAAGATAAGCTTCAACTATTGCGTTAACTTTATTTCTCCATGGCATAACAACAGGAGAACCGTTGTGCATAACTACACATACTTCAATGCCAGCTTCTATAAGTGCATTTATTAAATCATTCTGGTTTTGAGGCATATCAAGATGATCTCGATCATAGCCTTCACATTCAAAAGAATCAGGTAAACCTGCAAATACTACAGCCTTGCCGTACTTTTTTCCAACAGAAAGCGCTTCTTCTCTTAAAGACTTAGCTTTTGAATCTCCTGAGTTTTCGATTTCAAAGCCCTGTGCATACTCAAAATCAATTTTCATCGACTGGAAAGCACTTACTGCACACACCGCTCTGTCTGTATAAATATGACTTGATCCGCCGCCCTGAAATCTTGGCTTTTTTGCAAACTCTCCTATAACTGCAAATTTGTCACTTGTTTTAAGAGGCAGAAAACCATCATTTTTTAAAAGAACTATAGATTCTTCTTCTATCTGGCGGGCAATTTCATGATGAGCTTTTAAATCAAACGATCCTTCGCTTCTGTTATCAGTATAATCAAATACCCATCTCAAAATGCGGAAACAAGTTTCATCCAATGCATTTCTAAGCTCTCTGTCTTCTTTGAGAGCATCCAGAACTCTCTTGTCATTTACACCGCTGCAGCTCGGCATTTCAAGATCCTGACCAGCTTTGACACCGGCAATACGATTATCTACAGCACCCCAGTCACTCATGACGACACCTTTGAAGCCCCAGTTCTTTCTGAGTGTATCACGCAAAATCTCTTTGCTTTCTCCGACATAGGCACCGTTTACACGGTTATAACAATGCATGACTGTCTTTGGCTGTGAAAGTCTTACAGCTTTTTCAAAAACTGCAAGATAAATTTCATTTAACGCACGTTCGTCACAATTTGAAGAAGATGTAAAACGGCGATATTCCTGATTATTCAACGCAAAATGTTTGAGAGACGTTCCAACATGCTTAGACTGAACACCATTTATATAACTTGCAGAAAGTTCACCTGCTACATAAGGATCTTCACTTATATATTCAAAATTACGTCCGCACAAAGGTGAACGTTTAATATTTACAGCCGGTCCAAGAAGTGTTGATACATTTTTTGCCTGACATTCATCGCCGAGAGTCTGACCAAGTTTGTTATACAGAGCACGGTCAAAGGAACACGAACTTGCACAGGCCGGAGGAAAACATACAGCCTTAATACTGTCATTTTCGTGTGACTCAGGATTGGATAAATCCTGAGTTCTAAGTCCATGAGGACCATCACTTACCATGATTGAAGGAATTCCTAAACGCTCTATACTCTTTGTATGCCAGAAATCATTTCCACTTAAAAGTGAACACTTTTCCTCATCTGTCATTTTGCTGATAAGATCCCGAATATCGCTGTCTGAATGCTGTGCCATAATATCTCCCAAATTTTCCTGCAGAAAAATATATCAGACATCCATAAAAGATACGCTTCAAAAGATACCTGCTAAAAAAAACTGCAATTCAGAAGATTCTACCACAGTTTATTCATACAGAAAAGGACATACAGAAATAAAAATGATATACTCAGCATTACTATGGATTCCCTGATATTTTCATTGAATGCAGTTCTTCCTATCATATGCATTGTTCTTCTTGGATATTTTTTAAGACGTTTTAATCTGATTAAAGACAACTTCATCAAATCTTTGAGCCGTTTTAATTTTCGTTATGCTTTCATGGCGATGATTTTTATGAACATATATTCCATAGAAACTCTTTATGATGAATATCTGCAGCTTGCAGTTTATACTTTCTGTGCCATACTTATTCTCATTGCGTTTGGCTTTGCAATAGCAGCATTTGTAATAAAAGACAAAAAACAAAAAGGTGTTGTTGCCCAAGTATGTTTCAGGTCAAACTTTGCCATTATCGGAGTCCCGCTGGCTCAATCCCTGTTCGGCGATGAAGGAAGTGCATGTGCAGCAGTCATGATTGCTGTTTCAATTCCTCTGTTCAACATATTTGCAGTAATTGCATTGTCTATTTTTGTCGAAGAACATGACAAAAGTCAAACATACGGTCAGCAGGTAAAAGCTATTGCAAAAAAAATTCTGACAAATCCTCTTATTGACGGAATTATTGCAGGCTCTGTATGCCTTGCCCTGCGTTTTAAATTTCCTGCTTATTCCATAAAATCCGGAAGTTTTTCGTTTATTTACAAAGCAATCGACTCTCTAGGGAAAACAGCATCTCCGATAGGTCTTATCTGCCTCGGAGCACAGTTTAAGTTTTCATCTGTCAAAAAACTCTTGCCACAGATAAGTCTCTGTGTTTTTATAAGACTTATTCTGGCGCCTGCAGCCGGACTTTATTTTGCAAAATGTTTTTTTCCGAATTTTCAAGGTGCTCAATACGCAGCTCTGCTTTCTCTGTTTGGAACTCCTGGTTCCATTGCAAGTGCCATAATGGCAGAACAAATGAACAATGACGGCGAACTTGCAGGTCAAGTTCTGGTTTGGACAACAATAATATCTGCATTTACATTGTTCGCTTTCATATATTTTTTCAGAAGCACGGGAATTTTCTGATAAAAAAGATGTAAAATTCATTATGCAATGTGACTTATTCGAGCAAGAACAAATCTGAATTTTAAAGCTTAAAATTCAGAACATTTATTCTAAACTGTGTTTTCAATGCGCCTTACTATTTCCGGAATTTTGATTTTACTGATTCCTGAATAATTTATGACAAATGTTTTATCTTCACGTGACGATATCATATCCTTCAGGCACGAATCTGTATCATAGTAATAATCTTTTAGCATGGCTATATTTATGCCGTTTTCACGCAGCTTTGAGCGAACAGCCTCTCCAGAACATCCGTCAAACTCTAAAAGAAAATGAAGACCTGAATTTTTTTCCAATATTTTAGTTTTATCATTCAGCGAGCTTTTTTTTATTGATGTAATAAAATCATTTCTTACTGAACGATAGTAATTTTTCATTCGTGTAATGTGCTTTGAAAAATATCCACCCCGAATAAACTCTGCAAGTGTATATTGTTCTATAGAACTTACAGTGCATGAATAAAAACTAAGCTTTTCATAAAATTCTTTTACAAGAACAGGAGGCAAAACCATAAAGCTTATTCTGAACGAAGGGGACAGAGTCTTTGAAAATGTGTTCATATATATGACACAGGAATTTTTGTCATCATTATAAAGAGGCTCAAGCGGATGACCAATAAATCTAAACTCACTGTCGTAATCATCTTCTATTATATAACGTGTATCTTTTAAAGCCCAATCCAGAAGTTCAAACCTACGTTTCACAGGCATTACAATTCCAGTAGGAAAATGATGTGACGGCGTAACATGAACAACACATGCTTTGCTCTTTTCAAGATCACAGATATTTATACCATCGCTGTCAAGATTCACAGGAATGCAATGAGCTCCAAGACTTGATAAAACTTTCTGAATTTTTTTATAGCCAGGATTTTCCACAGCAAAACTTTTGTCGCTGCCAAGAAGCTGATATACCAGATTATATAAAATCTCTGTTCCGGCTCCCACAACTATCTGACGCCAGTCAACATCCATGTTCTTGAAACTCTTAAGATGAAAAGCAATAGATTTTCGAAGCTCTATACAGCCGAACGATGGTTGTTCTGAAAGAAGTTTTTCTGTCTGTGATGAAAGAACATTTTTCGAAACTTTCGCCCAGGTTGCAAATGGAAACTTTTCATAACTGATTGCGTTTTTTGTAAAATCAGCGAAATATGTTTGACTGTCTTTTTCTATTTCCGGTTGAACATAGCTAGAAGAAAACAAAGTATTTTTAGATATACAAGACTTGCTCTGAGATTTTATATTGAACAATTCCTGTACAAAAAAACCTTTTTTTTCTATCGAATAAATATATCCCTCATCTATCAAATTTTCATAGCAATTTTGAACAGTGATAACACTTACACCAAGATGATCTGCAAGTTCACGTTTACTCGGAAGTTTTTCACCAGAACTCAAAACACCATCCATTATCTGCTGTTTTATAACAGTATACAAATAATGATTTAGAGAATCTTTGCCTCTTTTTGAAAAATCACAAGTAATCATTTTATCAATTTTCTTCTATATAATAATACAATCTGATAGATCTATAAAATGCTTATTTATATTTCGCACAAAGATTCTTTATCTAAAATTATATAAAACACTGCACCTTTTTACTTTATCTCTGCACCAAATGGCAAAAGGGAAAGTTTCATCAGCTTAAAGCACTGCATGCCAAAAGGAATTCCTATAATTGTTATGCACCACAAGATGCCTGCAATACAGTTTGCAACACTCAGTTCAAGTCCACCAAAACAAAACCATAAGATGTTAAGTATGACAGATGAAGTTCTCTGACTTAATATAATGTCTTTTCCAAATGGAAAAAACGAAACCAAAGTCATCTTAAAACACTGAACTCCAACAGGAATTCCTATTACCGTGATGCACCAAAGTAAACCACATATAAACCATGCTATTCCAAGCCAGACTCCGCATAGCAAAAACCACAGAATATTTCCAATCAGCTTCATATTTTCCTCTATATTTTTCAAAGTAATATAAAAAATATATTCACACATAGACAAAGTCTTATTAAAATATATTATATTCTTTTACTGTTTTTTTCTATTCTTATATAGTTAGAAAAATTATAAAAGATTATTTCAATATATTACGGTTATCATTATGTCAAAAAGAATCTCTCCTTATGAAAAGCAACTCGATGAACTGCTTGCCAGTTTAGATTTATCAAAACCAAAACAGTCACTTCTTCTGCACGCCTGCTGCGGACCATGCTCTTCATATGTAATTGAATATCTTGAAAAATACTTTGATATAACAATTTTCTATTATAATCCGAATATCTATCCGGAATCAGAATACAACAGGCGGCTGAATGAACTTAAAACATTTTTACCAAAATTTTCTCCTGCAAAAAACATCAAAATAATAGAAGAAAAATATGATGCAACAGATTTTTTTTCCGCCACCAATATCGAAAATGAACCTGACTTAAAAACAGAAAAAGAGAAAGGAGAACGATGCCGCAGATGTTACTTTTTTCGTATGAAAAAATCTTACGAATATGCGGTAAAAAATTGCTTTGACTATTTCACAACAACACTTTCTATAAGCCCTTTTAAAGACGCTGCAAAGATAAATGATATAGGACATCAGCTAGAAAGAAATTTGACGAACAGTTGTCTGAATTCTGCAAAAAATTTCTCAGATGAGGAAAACACAGAATCGAAATATAAACAGACATTATTTCTACCTTCTGATTTCAAGAAAAAAGGAGGATTTTTGCGTTCTCTGGAACTTTCTTCAGAATATGGACTTTACAGACAAGATTATTGCGGCTGTATATTTTCCAAAATAAATACAGAAAACGAAAGAAATTCAAAATCCCGTAATTAATATCAAACTGAACAACAGTTAAAACTATATTATTCAATTTACCGTATTTCATATAATCCTGATAGTTTTTTTTTCAAAACAATGCTAGTCTTTAATCAATGAAAACAGAAATTATACAGGAAAAAGCAAAGGCTATCCGCGACGTTATCCGTTATATTAATCGTTTCCAAAAAGCCCTTGTAGTTATTTATCTGGACGACAAACTGCTGGATTCCAGCGTTTTTTTTAGTCATATAAAAGACATATCTCTTCTGCACCGGATTGGACTTCGCGTCATCATAGTTCCGGGTGCCGCAAAAAAAATAGATGAAATTCTGACACATGAAGGAATTTCATTTCAGATGAAAGACGGCTGGAGAATTACAACACAAAATGCAATTCCTTTGATAAAAACTGCTGCTTTTGATGTGTCAAATCAGGTAATGACAGCATTAGCTGGTGAAAAAATCACAGCATTGATTGGAAACTGGGTCCGTGCACGTTCAAAAGGTGTTCTAGACGGAATAGACTACACAACGGTCGGTGACATTGATAATATAGAAATCGATGCATTAAATAAAGTTCTGGACAACGGTTTTATACCAATATTCCCATGTATCGGATGGAGCCTAGCCGGTAAACCCTATAACATTTCATCTATTCATCTGGCACAAAAAATTGCATCATATCTTCATGCCGACAAACTTTTTTATCTTGTTCCTGATGCAACAATTTCTGCCGACCGTTTCGTCATTCCGAAAGAAATAGGTCTTTCAAATGAAGATACTATTCCTGCTATGGATCTTGAAGAACTAGATAAATTTATTCAGGCAAATAAAACAAACGAACCTTCTTTAGTAAAAAATTCAGAAGATTTTACCAAACATTCGTCAAATTCCAGAATTATTCAACTTCTATCTCTTTCAAAACGTGCATGTTCTTCAGGTGTTTCACGTGTACATATTCTTGATGGATTGATAGAAGGAACTGTTCCATGTGAAATATTCAGTGACTTTGGTTCCGGTACAATGATTTATACAAGTAACTATGGAAAAATACGAGATATGTCCAGAGATGATATTCCTGCTGTACTTCATCTCATTCGCCCATTTGTAGACAAAGGAATACTTCTTCCTCGTACAAAACAAATGCTCGATGATCAGCTTTCATATTACATAGTTTATGAAATTGATGGTGCTATCAGAGCCTGTGCATCACTTATTCCATATTCTGACGGGCAAATGGAAATTGCAGGAATTGCAGTTGATAAAAGCTGTTCACATCTGGGAGTTGGTCCAAAGCTTATAGATTGTCTTGTAAAAAGAGCAAAAGATAATCATGCAAAAGGTATTTTTCTATTAACCACACAGACAGCTGATTGGTTTGAACATCTTGGATTTGTACAATCTGATATTTCTACGCTACCACAGCAAAGACGTAATATATGGACCCCAAAACGTGGTTCTTTAGTACTTCGTCTGCCAGACTGATAAACTGTAAAAACAAAATTAAGGGCTTAATACCTTGTTTTAGACAATAATCAAAATAAAACATACAAGATATTAAGCCCTTCTACTTTCTATAAATAAACTTTTCAAGATATATTTTTATACTTTATTAAAATGTTTCACGTGAAACAAAAAGTATTATTTTTATGTAAAAATAGTTAAATACATACATTCTCAACACAAAAAATATACAAGTTTACAAAATGAATTATACATTTCTTCATGTAAAGGGTTAATTCTAAAACAGTAAAATTCATTTTCAATAATCAGAATATCATTAAAACAAAATTTTTCATTTATTGTAATGAAAAAAAATCAGTTATTAAAAAAAATAATACATACAAACTAAATG
>JAZQQW010000082.1:0-19724 GCA_045629255.1 Treponema sp. | reverse complement strand
TGCATTTCCTATCCTTACCATGGGTCCAATCTGTATTGCAAACGAATATAAGAGAAAAGGCTATGGTAAAATCCTCCTGGATTACTCATTAGATAAAGCCAAAGCTTTAGGATATGGAGCAGTTTGTTTTGAAGGAAACATTGATTTCTACGGCAAAAGTGGATTTGATTTTGCTTCAAAATTCGGCATTAAATACCACGGATTACCTGAAGGAATGGAAGCAGATTTCTTTCTGTGCAAGGAATTGAAATCAGGCTACCTTGATGGAGTTCCCGGTGTTTATGCCACACCAAAAGCATACTTTGTTGCCGAAGAAAATCCTGAGGACTTTGAAGCTTATGAGAAGGAATTCAATTTGAAGAATCCTCTCGTAAAACAAAAACTCCCGGGCCAGCTAGTGTAAGCATTTAATTAAAAAAAACAGCCTGTAACTCAAGTTACGGGCTGTTTTTCTATGAGGTTTTCTAATCAATCTCTCCTGTTATTTTTCTTCCGGTGCCACATCCACATGCCTCACAAGACTGATTGTAAACGGTGTAAAATATTTTTCCCAGAAACCGCGCGCCGTTGGATTCATTGTTTCGTAATCTACGCCAAAGACCGGGTCGCCATGATTTTTCCTTTCCCATTAGAAAAAATTCTTTTGTGTTAGTTTACTTGTTGAAATAAGTATTTTATAAAACTTTCAATTTAAAACATTTTTCTTTAAAAAAATTTAAAAATCACTTGCTCATTACGTTACGTTATATTTTATAATTCATGGCATAAGGAGGTAAAAACTATGGCAAAATATACAACGGGAGAACTTGCAAAGCTCTGTGGCGTTACAGTTCGAACAGTTCAATATTACGATACAAGAGGCATTCTAATTCCCAATGATTTTTCTGAAGGCAACAGACGGCTCTACTCAGAAGATGATGTAAAACTTTTGAAGATTATATGCTTTCTACGCGAACTGGATTTGCCAATTGATGCAATCTCTCAAATCTTAAAAGAAGAGCATCCTGAAAAAGTTATTACACTATTGATTGAACAACAGGAAACAGTTCTTTCAGATGAACTTTCTGAGAAACAAGAAAAACTAGAAAAACTTCGTGAACTAAAAAATGGACTTAAAAGAAAATCAACATTCTCTTTAGAATCTATTGGAGATATAGCTACAATTATGAAAGACAAGAAAAAACTTAAAAGACTTCATTTGATAATGCTTTTAACAGGACTTCCTATTACAGCATTAGAATTGTTCTCCATCATATTCTGGATTATTACAGGTATATGGTGGCCTTTTATCATCTGGGCTATAGTAACCGCTGTTTGGGGAACAATATTGAGTAAGAATTATTTTAAAAACGTAAAGTATATCTGTCCGGAATGTCATGCAGTATTTAAACCAACTTTGAAAGAAGCATTTTGGGCAAATCATACACCTACTACACGTAAGCTGACTTGTACGAGCTGTAATCATAAAGGATTTTGTGTAGAAATTTGGGGAGGAAACTAAAAATGAATGAATTTGAAAATATAGTAGTTGGTAAAAGTGCCATTCCATCTTTAATCATTACGGTTATTCTGATGATTGCACTTCCTGTTTTGTTCATCATGTATTGGCGTATAAATCATAAACAACAGACTAAAATCAGCTGGCTGATTGCCGGAGCAATTGGATTTATTGTATCTGCACGTGTATTGGAGCTTGGTGTTCATTATTTATGTATAATTGCAGATAATCCTGTTTCACGTTTTATAAATGGTAATACTGCCGTTTTTGTTATTTACGGTGCTTTAATGGCAGGTGTTTTTGAAGAATGCGGACGTTATATTATTATGAAATTCATCTGGAAAAAGAACCGTAGTCCTGAAAATGCCATTATGTACGGAATCGGTCACGGTGGAATTGAAGTATTGTCTGTCGCTTTGCCTTTAATGATTACATATCTTACAATTGCAATTCTATTTTCTACTGGTAATGTCGACACTGCACTCAGTACATTAAAAATTTCAGAAGAAATTGCTGACACTGTACTTCCATCTGTTCAGTCTGCAGCATCTTTTGATTATGCAATGATGGCTCTGAACGTTATTGAACGTATAATTGCTATGACTATACACATAGGATTTACTATTATCGTATATTATGGTGTTTTAAACTCAAATAAAATCTTTCTGCCAACTGCTATTATTTTACATATTCTGGTTGATGCTTTTGCCGGACTTTATCAAAAAGGTGTTGTACCACTTTGGTCTTGCGAAGTATGGTTTGCTTTATGGACTACAGTAACAGTTTTCATTGCCGTAAAACTTTACAGACTAATCCCAAACGCATGATTCATCGGCCCGCTTCCTTTTCCCAAATCGAGCATCGCAGCAAGTGCACCGCTGATATATTCCTTTGCCGTTGAACCATTTGTATTTACCGTTTTCGTAAAGTAAATCGTTTGCGTCGTTCAAACTGTGACCGCCTTTGCAAAGAACTGCACAGTAAAATTTGTCGCTGATGATTTTTGCGGCATTTATCATATCGTCTGCAGTTTTTATTTTTGTGTCAGATAAAATTTCAGCTTCGGGAATGTTCGGTGTTACGACAGTCGCAAGCGAAGGAACTTAAAAAAGCAAGCCGCAAACGAATTGAAAACGGCAGCAATGTTAAAGCAGAACTTAATTACATGGATCTCGTCCGCAAAATTGAAAAAGCCGGCGACTGCGTATTCAACGTAATTCAAGCCCTTTCTTCAAAACAAAACGACATCGATTCCACTGAAAATCTTTCAAACGGTTTATTAAAAGCCCAGAATATAATCGTAAATACAAAAAGCCGCAAAGTATTTGTTTCAGGAAAAGAAATAACTCTTGCTGCCAAAGAATACGAACTGCTTGCCCTGTTGATGCAAAAGAAAGGTGAATTAGTTACCCGCGAAGAAATTTTAGCAACTTAACATAACAATTTTTCTTCTTTATTGTAAACTTTTCTTGATTGCGGGGTATGCAACCTAATGTTACAATTTTCCTAAAAGTTGAAGTTTTATATCTACGGCTACCTCAAAAACGAGGTATATAAGGAGACTTAAAATGGAAAAAATGAATGACATTTCAAGAAAAAATTGGATTGATAATCTTCGCTGGATTACTATTTTAATTGTTGTGGTATTCCACGCTTTTTATTTTTACAACAATATTGGTGGTGCTCCAATGTTTGACCGCCTGCCTACAAATCCTGCTGTGGAAGGTTCAAAAGCATCTATCACTTTTGCCGGTGTGATTCAATACGGCGTTTACCAGTGGTTTATGCTGCTTCTTTTTGTGGTAAGCGGAATCTGCGCAAAATACACACTTCAGAAAAAGACACTCCGCCAGTTTATGAAGGCTCGGGTTAGAAAGCTTTTAGTTCCATCAACATTGGGTATTATTACAATTCAGTGGATTGGAGGATGGCTCGTTACTTCAAAATTTCTTACAGGCGCTGAAGCAGAAGGTGTTCCTGTATTTGTAAGATTTTTAATCAGTGTGGCAAGCGGAACCGGGGCTTTGTGGTTTTGCCATGTTCTGTTTGTTGCCTGTCTTGTTTTTGTTCTCATCAAAATTATCGATAAAAAAGGCCGACTGGAAACTCTTGGTGAAAAATCAAACATCTTTATAGCAGCCGCTCTTGTAATCGTCATGATTGGTGCAGCACAGATTTTGAACATTAAAATGATTCCAACTTACCGTTTTAGCTACGACACAATGGCCTTCCTTTTCGGCTACTATGTTTTTAGCAGCGAAAAAGTACTTGCCCAGCTCAAAAAATGGGGATGGCTCTGCCTTGTAATTGGCATTGGTTTTGGAGTTTGGTATTTTATCCGCTCATATGGAATAATGTATTCAGACTATTCTGTTCAAAATGACTGGGTCAGCATAATTCATGCATGGTTTACAATGATGGGAATTCTGGGGTTGGCACAAATCTTCATGGAATTCGAAAATAAATTTTCAGCATACATGTCAAAAGCAAGCTGGGGAATTTATATCAACCATATTCTTGTAATGCTCATCCTGAACACCCTGCTTACCCCAATTGTAAATCAGATTCCAATATGGCTAATTTATGTGATAGAATTAGTAGTAACAATTCCAGTAAGTATAGGAGGATGGGAACTATTAAAAAGAATCCCAGTAATCCGTTACTGCCTGTATGGAATTAAAAGAAAATCATGCTAAAAGATAATATTATCAAATTACGAAACATCAACGGTTACAGTCAGGAAGAAATCGCAGAAAAAATCGGTATTTTCCGCCAGGCTTATGCAAAGTGGGAAAAAGGCGATACAATTCCCGACATTGAAAAATGTGCTCAACTCGCAGCCATTTACGATATAACTTTGGATAATTTGTATCAGGAACAAGAAGTAATAGAAAGGCCTTGAAGCTTTAAGTGATATTCCGCCAACTCCAAAAGGAAAACACATTTTTGGTACCGTCACCATAAATGACAAGAGCCAGATTGTTATTCCCAAAAAAGCTCGTGAAATTATGGGCTACAAACCAGGCGACGACCTTCTTGTTCTTGGCGATGAAAATGCCGGACTTGCCCTTACCCGCACACAGGATTTTATTAAAACAGCATTGTCTGCCATCAAGCAAGCCCGAAAAAAAGAAGATTAAATTTCTACCAACCTTTCATCATCTTTTTTACTGTCTTATTATAAATTAATCTCTCACCACATTCGATCTGCAGTAAATGTAAAACAACTCCTGCGAATACTGATAACCTTTTTCCATCTTTTCAAAATCAGCATCAAATTCATCAAAGCCAGATCCATCATAACTATGTGCAGGACTTTCCATATATTTCCATGACTTACCAGAAAGCACATTTTCATCAGCCACTTTCACCATAAGCGAAACAGGATAAACATTTTTTTCGATGCACACATTGTAACGCCTGCAGTTTTTGAATCCATAGCAGGCATAATTTTCCGGATTTCCCCAGATTGCAACAGTGTCATAGCCCATTTTTTTAGCAGCCTCAAGAGAATGATTAAGCAGTTTTCGACCATAACCTTTTCGCTGATAATCCGGATGAATTGTAAACGGTCCGAAAGACAGAACATCTTTTTGAGTGCCGTCATCTGCAATAAATTTTGCCTTTACATAAATGATGTGGCCAATAATTTTTCCGTCTTCTTCGAGAACAAAATCAAGCTCTGGAATAAAGTCTTCACTTTTTCTGACCAGATGCGCAAAATGATGTTCGCTGCATCCCGGTACATATAAATTCCAGAAAGTTTTTTTAATTAATTCTTCAACTGTCCTGTAGTCTTCTGGTTTTTCGTTTCGTATAATCATTGGTAGTCCTCTAGTTTAACTTTAGTAAGTGTAAGTTTCATTTGATTTATACAATTATATTTGAAGTTTTACTTTTAGTGTATAAAGGACTGCTTTAATTTTTCTGAACATGAACGGATTAAAAAGTCTGTTTTAATATTCAATTGATTTATTAAGGAAAATAAACATGGTGCCTGGAGAAATTGCATATAAGAAAAAGCCTCCGGAAATTTAAACTTTCGGAGGCTCTTTTACTAAGCTTCGATGATTTTATACATCGGTGTTTCGCCTGGATGCAGTTCCAGAATATGTTTTTCGCAGTCCAGAACTTCTGACGGATCGTGAGTTACATGAAGCAGAGTTGTTGTTCCTGTCTGTGCAATTATTTCCAGAAGCTGCAGTATGCTTTCTCTGTAATTTTCGTCCAGTCCGTGACACGGCTCATCGAGAATCAGAACGCGGGGTTTTTTGACAGCGGCGCGTATAATCAGAACTGCACGCTGTTCGCCGTAGCTTAAGGAGCTGAATGTTTCGTTTTCGCGTCCTGCAAAACCTGCCAGTTTGAGCCATGCTTTTGCCGTTGCTATTTCGAAATCTGTCGGACTTTCGTACAGGCCTATACTGTCATGAAATCCTGATATTATGACGCTCTGCAAATCTGTTCCACCGACCATGCGGTACTCAACGTGCAGACGGTAGCTTACAATGCCAAGTTGTTTCTTGATATCCCAGATTGTTTCACCTGTTCCGCGTCTTTTTCCGAACAGCATGATTTTTTCGCGGAAAACCTGCATGTTGTCACCTGTTATGAGTTCCAGTATAGTTGTCTTTCCTGAACCGTTAGGGCCGCGTATCAGCCAGTGAACGCCGTGTTTGACTTCCCAGTTGAGATTTACAAGTACGTTATGATCGCCCCAGCTGACATTGACATCTTCGAATTTGATGAGGCTTTCTGGAACTGGTGCCGAGTTTATATCGTTTACAAGAGCGTCACTTTCACGGGAGATAGCTTTCAGAGTTTCAGCAAAAGTTTTCTGCTGTTCTTCAAAAAGTTTTTCTTTCTGTTCCCGGCGTTCTGCAAGAATTGTTTCAAATACGGCTCTGTCGCCTGAAAAAGATACTGCTTTTCCGGTAAATTCAATGACTTTGTTTATGCCTGAAGGAATTTCGTGGAATCTTTCCATGCTCAATATTATCCGCGGGAAAGTGCTGTCTGTATCGAGGGCTGAAAGCTGTTTTTTTACGATAGTGTCAAAGAACTCGAGCAGGATTCGGCGGGAATCGGCATCTAGTCCAGCAAAAGGGTCGCTGAGAATCAAAAGTTTGCAGCCGGAAAGGAGGGCTCTGCACAAAAGTGTACGGCGGATTTCGCCTGTGGACATGTAACGAAGGCCGCGGTCAAGAATTTTTTCTACGCCGCATAATTTGATTTCCGGCAGTGTATCAAGACGTGCTGCAATTGGAGGAAGGGGAGAGCCCTTTTTGCTTGAACCGCCGAGCACTTCGCAGATATACTGCCGTCCGGTGCGACCGATGTCCTCTTTGTCCATAATTTCACTTTCGTCTCTTTCGCGTTCCTCTTCTATCAAAGAGGCGGCTTCTTCGAGTGAAACAACTGCAACGCTGTCTTTGAAAGCAGAAGAATAAACTGATACGCTGCCGTCATTTGCGCTGTTCCGGCCAGATGAAGTGTTTTCGTTTGGAACAAAGTCAAGCTTGCCGCACAAAGCCCGCACAAAAGCTGCCTTTCCGCCGCCGTTAGGACCTGTCACAAGCCATGCCTCGCCGGCATTCATCTTCCAGTCCACGCGGGAGAGGTGAGTTTTGCATCTGTCCTGTACAGAACAGTTTTCTATAGTGATCAATGGCATAATTTTCTCCACAATTTTGTGATTTCAGGACTTTTTGCAAAAGCTGAAGTTTCTGAAAATAAGTCCGGCAAAAAACAAATTACAGATGTTCTATCACAAAATTCAAAAACTGAGTAGGGCAGTTTCCGAAAAATACAAATTTTAAGGGGTTTTATGTCATTAATCTGCCGAAAATGAATATTATGAAACGCTTTCTGCCTGCAATAATACTGGCATTTTGCCTTGCATCCGCATATTCTCTTGAAATTTACAGACCGGAAAACTTCGGTGATATGAACGAAATTCCGTGCATTATGCATGTTTATGATATGGATGGAAATGATGCAAGCGACTGCATAACAGGCATATCGTTTTCGTGGTACTACGACATACGCCTTCTGCACAGATATTATGACGGATGTTTTACAGGTGGAAGTGTCATTCATCTGAGCATGAAAGAAGGCAGATACCGTATAAGTTTTTCGACTCCGATGGAAATGCAGGGAGAATATGCTGACTTGACGGGAAAAAGCTGGACATCCAATGATTTTATATACAACACGAAATCTCCTGCGCTCAAAGTAATCTTTGTTTCGCCGACAGGTGATGATAACAGTTTTTATACTGGCGGCTGGTATGTAGATTATCGTGCTCCTAAGTTTTTTAAATATACTAAACCTATACAGCTTTCAGAAAAAGAAATTTCTGAAACTGGCAAAAGTGATATAATTTCTTCTGAAAAACCTCTGGATTAAATGCGCCGGAACTGTCAGAATGCATACAAATGCAGTGTGTTCAGAAATCAAAGTTTAATTTCAATCTTTATCTTTCTCTTTTAGTTTCTATTTTTGTATCATCGATTTATACGACTCTCAGAATCTTTTTCCTGGGAAATCTTCCAAGTTCGTATGCTTTTTCTATCGCAAGTCAGCTTGTATGGATAAATCTGATTTACGAAATTATTCAGGAAGCAATTATTCTGCCTTTGTTTTACTTTGTCGGCCAGGTATCTGCTGACAAGATGAAACTTGCACAGAGAGTCAAAGCCGGACTTTTGTTTTCTGCCTGTACGTATTCTGCTTTGTCAGCTCTTGTCTTTATTTTTGTAAATCCTCTTCTGCATATGATGGCAGCACAGACTGAGATAACGGCGGAATCTGCTGTCTATATCCGCATAGAAGCCGTGGCAAATATTTTTTCTCCGCTTGTAAGCTTTCTTATGGTTGTATTTACGACACTCGGTAAAAAGAAATACATTTACTTTATGCGCATATCAAAAACGGTGTTACGCATGCTGATTGATACTTTTCTTGTTTCAACCCTGCCGTTCTCGCTTAAATGCGGCATAAATGGAATTGGTTTTTCAAATATCATATCGAGCCTTGTACTTCTTCTGTTTGCATTTATTATTCTTCATAAAGAAGGCATTCATATTCTGAGCAAAAGCAAGCCTGATTTTTCCTGGCTCAAAGAGTTTTCCAAAGTCGGAGGTCTTGCTGGAGTTGAGTCTTTTGTGCGTAATGTGTCGTACATGTTCATGGTATGCCGTATGACAAATGTTGTCGGAGAGCAGGGAACGTACTGGGTTGCAAGCAGTTTTATCTGGAGCTGGCTTCTCGTTCCTATAAATGCTCTGTGTGAACTTGTAAAAAAAGAAGTTTCATCGGACAAAAATGCAATACGTGACAAAACCAAGTATTACTTTATCGTCATAACAGTTGTATGCTGTCTGTGGTTTATATCAATTCCGCTGTGGAAACCTTTTTTCCGTTATGTGCTTTTCTTTGATGATGTCGACAAGCTTTTTCCGGTAGCTCTGATACTTGCTGCTTTCTATGTGACTTATGCGTATCAGACAGTCTTTGACATGACATTCTACGGCATGGGCAAAACTGATTATATGCTGTTTGAGTCTGTTGCGACAAATATCATTTACTACGGAGTGTTCTTTGTCCTGTTCAAGACAGGCGTCTTTGTTCCGACTCTGAACGGCATTGCTGTTATGTTCGGCGCAGGCTGTGCATTCGACGCTGTTGTAAGTCTTTTTACATATCTGTATTTCCTCCGAAAACTGAAATACTGACTTTTTGACAAAATACAAAGTTTTGCATTTTGATTTTTCCCGGTAAGCAAGGCTAATGGCTTTTACAGGTACCCTTGTGTTCTCCATCTGCCGATAAAACAATCAGCAGGACAATTTCTGGAAAAACAAACTGCTGAAAAACTCATGCAGTTCTATCTGAAAAGCTGCGGGGCTTCAGAAAGTGTAATTTTTAGAATTTCCTGAAAGTCATCTCTTATGAGAATTGGCATAAAAAATTAGAAGCTCTGAAAACGGAATGTTTTTGAGGCTTCTGACGGAGAAAATCATGAAAAGTAAAAAAGTAATCGTTATGGCACTGATGACAGTGCTTGCTGCAGCAGGATGTTTTGCAGAACAGTTTGAGTCGTGGTACAAAAAGAAAGCATACTCAGTGACTATAACATACTGCAATTCGACAAGTGCACCGTTGAACACATCTCAGTATGAGGAGCTCATCACGGACTCCCTTCTTGATCTTATTCCGGATGCAGACGAATCAGATGTTCACAGAATTGCTGAACTTGATAAGGTCGAGAAACATATCATAAAAGACGCACTAGGCTATGTAAACCTTGAAAAAGGACAGGAATACAACATTCGGTTCGTAGACGAAAACAGAAGTTTTTGCACAAGCTTTTATGTACATATAAATAATGTTACACTTGTCACGTTTGATTGGGCCGGCTGCAAATGCCGCATAAATAGATAAAGCTCATGCAAAAAAAGCCGGTCTTTCATATTTGACCGGCGGTAGTTTCTGAGAAGAAAAAAGCTACTGTAATTTGGATAAAAATAATTCCCCCTGCATATTGAAATTGTGTAGGCAGAAAGGGAAATAGCAGCGCTCAAAACTTTGCTGAAACAGCAGTTTTGAACTTGTTCACCTTTTTATAGGTGTGTTACTGATAATTTATAGAAGCATTCAATGCCTTAGCAGATAACAACGGAGTTATCTGTGTGAGAAAATGGAGCAGGAATATATTTGTCTGCGTTCCAGTCATTTTCCCAATGCTTGCCGTCCAAAAGATAACGGAACTGGTATTCTTTTCCTACCGGAAGCTGAAGCTTTACTGAGAATGAACCGTCTTTACCTTCTTTAAGCGGAGTTTCTGTGCTGCTCCAGCTGTTAAAATCACCAGCGATTGTTATAGTTTCTGCACCATGTGCTGCTTCTTTTGAAACAGAAAAAGTAACATTGCAGAATTTTTTGTCCTTTGTATAAGTCTTTTTCAAAGCCATCTTATTTACTCCTTCTTAACTTAGACACTTTTAGTATAATTAGTTATCAATAGTAAAATTATATTATAATTGTTCTGGAAAGTAAACATTTTTTTTTGTTATGAAGATTTCTTGTGAAATTCACTGTTAAAAAATGTTTGAACTGTATCTTTAAGCTGGTTCAAATAGTCTTAAAACAGTGAATTTGGGCAAAAACTCATAATATTATACTGTTTAATGTTAATTTAGGGTTTGTGGGCCGAATCCGTCAGGAAGCATCTGTTCCAGAGTCTTGATTTTGTATTCTGTAAGACTTTTTGCCATGATTATCTGGAATTCTGCCGGTTTGCAGAACTCTTCCATAACTTGACGGCATACACCGCAAGGTGCACAGTAATCCTGAACGTCGCCTTCATGTCCGCCTACAACAGCAATGGCGACAAAGTTTTTTGTTCCTTCGCTGACGGCTTTGAAGAAAGCAGTGCGTTCAGCGCAGTTACTTGGACCATATGCGGCATTTTCGATGTTGCAGCCGCCCCAGATTGTGCCGTCGGTAGCAAGAAGGCCGGCTCCCACTTTCCAGTGAGAATAAGGAGTATATGCAAATTTAAGCATATCAAAAGCCTTTGCAATGAGTTTATCAATCATTTCCTGTGAAAGTTTTTCTGCCATAATGTCATTCTCCTTTTTCTTTTGCTAGTTTGACGATGCGGCTTGTACCGAGCCTTGAAGCACCTAGTTCAATGAATTTCTTTGCATCATCAAAAGATGAAATGCCGCCGGCTGCTTTGACAGAGACATCTTTGCCGACGTTTTCTTTCATCAGTCTGACATCATCAAATGTAGCACCCGCTGTAGAAAACCCTGTACTTGTCTTTATAAAGTCAGCTTTTGCCTGTGTGACAATGCTGCACATTTTGATTTTTTCTTCATCTGTCAAAAGGCATGTTTCTATGATAACTTTGAGGATTCTGTGTCCACAAGCTTTCTTGAGTGATTTAATTTCGTTTAGAACGTAATCATAGTTTTTGGCGCGGAGCATGCCGATGTTTATTACCATATCAATTTCTGATGCTCCGTTACGGATAGCGTCTTTTGTTTCAAAAACTTTGCACTCTGTTGTGTTGTTGCCGTTTGGAAATCCTATTACTGTACAGACTGCCGGACATTTTTTCGTGCCGCATATTTTGCTCATGTATTTTTTTGCCAGTTTGACATAACATGGCGGAATGCAGACGGAGGCCGTCTGATATTTGATGGCGTCGTCACAGATAGCTTGAATTTCTTCCCATGTTGACTGCTGTTTTAGCAGAGTGTGGTCAACGTATTTAAATATTTCTTTGTTTTCCATAAAATAAAATCTCCTGAAAAAAAGTATTTTCAAAAATGAAATTTATTATAATCTTCTTTGAAAATCTGAAGTTCAAGCACCATGAAACAAGTGCTTGAACTTTTCCGGCACCCCGGGTAAGTATTTTTACAAGTGCGCCGTTTCTTTTTAATTTCTTTCTTTATCTTTTGCAATGAGGTTTCGGACAGCTTCAACTGCTGTACGGATGGCTGCGTCTGTGTCATGGACGACAGGATTGTCCAGACCTTTTGCAGCGCGTTCCTGATTTGCCATGACAAGGAAAACAGAACCGCATCTTACGCGCAGAAACTGAGCTACGATGAACAGTGCCGCGCTTTCCATCTCGGATGCAAGGCATCCCATACGGAGCCATGCCTGCCATTTGTCGAGAAGCTCGTAACTGACCGGCTTGATTTCCGGGGAATGCTGGCCGTAGAAAGAGTCCTTGCACTGAACAACGCCTGCATGACAGTTAAAGCCGAGCTTCTGTGCTGACTGGACAAGAGAGTTCGTAACATCCAGGTTTGCAACGGCAGGAAATTCGATAGGAGCATACTCCTTGCTTGTACCTTCCATGCGTATGGCACCTGTTGCTACGACAAGGTCACCGCCTTTGACATCGATATCCATGCCACCGCAGGTTCCGATTCTGACGAACGTATCGGCACCGCATTTGACGAGTTCTTCCATAGCAATGGATGCACTTGGACCTCCGATGCCAGTCGATGTTACGCTTACAGGAACGCCGTCTAGAGTACCTGTGTATGTTACGTATTCGCGGTTGTCGGCGATAAACTTCGGATTATCGAAGTATTCGGCGATTTTTTTGCATCTCTTCGGATCGCCCGGCATGATGACATAACGTCCAACTTCTCCTTTACCGACCTGTATGTGATATTGTTTGCTCTGGTCTTCTGAGTAATTTATCATAAAAGCCTCCTGTAAACAGCACGATGCAGTATTTGCTGCTGCAACGCATATGTAAACTCTGGTAAAAAATTGCATAGAAGTAATTTTTTACATACCCTTTAAAACTCTGCACCGACGTAAATTTCGCCTTGAATAAGCTGGCAGTTCAATTTCGTATTTTTAAAGGTATCCTAAAGTCTTTATAAATTATATTTGATAAAAGTGCTTTTGTACACAAAATAATGGCCGTCAGAGACTTTGTCATCGGATGCGTAATTTTTCTGCATGTAATATGACTTTTGGTTTGCGTGTATTTTTTGCTGTACGGAAATGTGCTGTTATTTTGTTGGAAAGTGCTTTCTGACGGCGTTTTTCTTGCATATTTTATCGAAAAAATATATCATTTCTGACACAATGACTGATTCAATCAAAAATATGTATATTAAAAATAAAGAATTGATTTTGTACCTGTTCTTTGGTGGCTTAACATGTGTCATCAGTTTTGTTTCATATTTTCTTTTCAGATTGATTCTGGACGTTTCTGTTTCACAGATTCTGTCATGGATTTGTGCGGTTTCTTTTGCATATGTCACAAATAAAATCTTTGTCTTTGAATCAAAACGTCAGACATTTGTGCTTTTGCTCAAAGAAATAATCATGTTCTTTCTTGCCAGAGTGTTTACTGGTGTCGTGGAATACGTCCTGATGGTCGTCTTTGTAAAGGAAAGCACACCGAAGCTGACAGAAATGGTGATAAAGGCTCTGATTACAGTTATTGTCATTGTGCTTAACTATATTTTCAGCAAGACTCTTGTTTTTGCCCGGAAAAAGTAAAGGAAGTTTAATGCACTGATAAAAATTACCGTGAAAAAGATGTTTTTTAACTTATAAAATACTGCAGGTCGTTTTTAGAAGTAAAATTATAGGTATTTAGGAAAAAGTTATGAAGTTACTTGTTATTGTTCCAACTTACAACGAGATAGAAAATATTTCAAAGATTATTCCGGAGATTTTCAAGGTGATTCCAGAAAATGCCGGTGTACTCGTCGTTGATGATGGTTCTCCTGATGGAACTGCAGACGCTGTAAAAGAAATGCAGGCTGCTTATTCTGGCAGACTTAATCTTCTTGAGAGATCAAAGAAATCAGGACTTGCAGATGCTTACATTACTGGATTTAAATGGGGCATGGAAAACGAATATGATGTTCTGTGCGAAATGGATGCGGATTTTTCGCATAAACCAGAATATCTTCCTGCAATGTACGAAGCAATTCAGACAAATGACGTTGTAATCGGTTCAAGAAATATAAAAGGCGGAGCTGTTGAAGGCTGGTCTGCTTTAAGAAATTTCATTTCAAAAGGCGGTTCGCTTTATTCGAGAATTGTTCTCGGCGTAAAAGTGAAAGACCTTACCGGTGGATTTAATATGTGGAGAAAGCAGGCTCTGGATAAAATTGGACTCGACACAATTATTTCTAAAGGATATTCGTTTCAGATAGAAATGAAATACAAAGCTTGTAAATCAGGCTGTTCCGTAAAAGAAATTCCTATCATATTTCCGGACAGACAGTATGGTCAGTCCAAGATGTCCGGAGGTATTTTCATAGAAGCTCTGAAAGCTGTCTGGAAAATCAGAAAATCATAATTTGTTATCTTAACGACAGAGAATATGACAGATTGAAAAAATCATGGAAAACGTCGTCATTTTGAGAAAATAAATTTTACCCTGGAGATGTTATGAAATTGAAAACAAAACTGTCACTGGACAGAAAATTTGATTTATTCTGTATGTACAGTGTACTGTTTGCGCTGTGTTTTTATTTTGCTTTTCTGACATTCAGATTACAGGGAAAAACTTTCATGGTAGATGACGGTGTTCGTCAGCATAGTACTGCACTTGCTTACTGGGGTAAGTATCTGAGAAAGTTTTTGATGGATCTGTTCAGCGGTAATCCGCATATGCTTCAGTGGGACATGTCTTTGGGGCTTGGTGCCGATGTCATACAGACACTTCATTATTATGTAATCGGAGAGCCACTGAATTATCTTGCAGTGTTTTTCAGTCCTGAAAAAACTGAAGCTTTGTATTGTGCATTGATTGTTCTACGCATGTTTCTGGCAGGTTTATCGTTTATCATTTACTGCAGGGTAAAAAAAATTGAAGGATATGCTTCTCTTTGCGGAGGACTTGCTTATGCCTTCTGTGGGTATGCTCTTTATTGCGGGGCTCGTCATCCTTTTTTTATTCCGCCTATGATATATTTTCCTGTGATATGTCTTGGGCTTGATTATATTTTTGAACGCAGAAATCCATTTGTGTTTGTTGCAGGTATTTGGCTTCTTGCCATTACGACTTTTTATTTTCTGTACACTCATACAATCATGATTTTTGTGTATGCAATAATACATTTTTTCTTCCTCAAAAAAGAAGATGTAAATATCAAAAACTTTGCAGTTCTTTTTGTAAAGACGACAGTTTTATATCTGCTTGCGCTGGCTCTTTCTGCACCTATTCTTCTCCCGAATATAGCAGGATTTACGGATAGTGCACGTGTCGATAACCTTATCAGAATGCAGGCTTTTTATGAGCCTTTGTATTATGTAAAGATGGTTCTCGGCATAGTAAGTCCTGCAACTTTTGGCACATACAGTGTACTTGGTTTTGCAGCTCCTGTTTTAATAGCATGTGTTTTCATTTTCCTCAAAAAAGACTGCATAACAATGCAGCTCAGAATTATTTTGGCAGTCTGCGTGTTTTTCCTTGCAATACCTTACATGGGGCATGTAATCAACGGATTTAATTACGTAACTAACAGATGGTGCTCTGCAGTCGCATTTCCTGCATGCTTTGCTATGTCTTATGTGCTTCCGTGTTTTTATAAAGCAGACAGTTCTTCGAAAAAACAGAAACTGATTGTCGGTTCTCTGACTGGATTTTTTGCATTTGCAGTTTTTGCAGCCTCTTTTGTAAACGGAGATTTGCGTGAACAGGACAGAATCCCATATTTGATTGTGCTTGTTATGCTTGCTTCTGTTTCATTCTGCTTCATTAAAAAACGAAGTGCAAAATATGTTTTTCTCCCTGTTACTGTTTTGAGTGTAATTGCTTCCGGATACGTGAGGTTTTCTCCTAAGTATTGTAATTATATAGAAAAGTTCAACAATAAAGGGTGCTTTGCAAAAGATTTTTCTGACAGTCTTGATTCACAGATTAAACTTTTGCAGGACGGTTCTGTGTTCAGAGTTGACTGCGGATACAAGTTTAATGCAAACCTTTCTGCCATTTTTGGTACAAATTCTACAAATCATTACTGGGCCCAGGTTTCAAGTCCTCTTGTAAATTTTTATACAGACATGAATCTGTGTACCGGAGATTCCATGCATTTGCAGGGATTTAACGAACGCAGAGTTTTACAGAATTTGTTTTCTGTAAAGTACTGCATCATACCAGAAAAACAGTATGAACAGTATTCTCTGGGATTAAATAAGATATATAATGTAAATATAAACGGCATTGATTATGTAGTTGCAGAAAATGAAAATGCTCTGCCTCTTGTATGGACGTTTGATAAGTATATATCATACGATGAAATTTCAAAATTAAACGTTATAGAAAAACAGGCAGCTCTTGTTCAGGCAGCTGTAATATCATATGGGCTTGGGGTATCTGGTGATGTCCGTTCAAACTTACAGGAAGTTTCGTTTGACAGAAGTTTTGTCCGTGACGTACCTTGTTCCATAAATTATGATAGTGAAGTTATTTCTTTGCAGGATAATGTCCTGTCTGCAAAGAAAAACGAAGCAGCGTTTAATGTTGTTTTTGAGCCGGTTCCTGAATTTGAAAACTATCTGTGTTTTGAAGATGTATTCTATGAGAATCTGAAATACTGTACTTTCTCATTGTTTATGGGCGACAATGCTTCCTGTGGTTTTGCTGTAAATAACAAAGATTACAATGTCCATTCTACAGTGCTCAACGGTGGATCCTTGGACAAAGAAAAAGAAACATGTACAGTTGTAATAAACGAGAAAGGCAAATATAATGTTGGCTCAATAAATGTTCGTGCTCTTGATCTTGCAAAAGTCGAAGAGGCTTGCCATGTTCTCAAAAAAGCAGGACTTACAGGAAAACCAGGATTTTCTGTAAGCGACAACAAAGTAACTGTGGCACTGGATAGTGACAGATCAAAACTTGTCTGTTTTTCTATTCCGTATGCAAGAGGCTGGAAAGCCTATGTAAACGGCACAGAAACAGATGTTCTTCTTGCTCAGGATGTTTTTTGCGGCGTGCTTGTACCGGCAGGACACAGTGAAGTTGTACTTGTTTACAGAACACCTTGGCTTCGTGCAGGGTTTATCATTATGCTTGTATCGCTTCTGGCGGTAACTGTTCTTGTATATAAAGATAAAATCTACCCTAAAAAACACTGATAAAAATTGCAATGCGAATTTTAAGCCTTGAAATTACAGGACTTAAAATATCGCATTTTCAACTACAACGCTGGCATTTGGAATTAAAATCTTTTTAGAATTTTCATTAACCTGAATGTTGAGCTTTAATAAAACAGATGTAAAATTCATTCTGTCATGCTGACCGAAAGCTGTCATATCGCAACCGAAGTTTCATATTATATGAGGGCTGCAAAAAAAGGTGCAAATACGACTGTCAAAAGTCCTGTGACCGCTATAGAAAGACCGCTCATGGCTCCTTCTATGCTTCCCATTTCGATAGCTTTTGATGTTCCCATTGCGTGACTTGCGGTTCCGATTGCGACTCCCCTTGCTACTGGTTCTGTAATTCTGAACAAATGACATACCTGTACAGCAAAAAGATTGCCGAGATTTCCGGTAATGACAATTACCATAATAGTAATCGGCATGATACCGTCGAGTTCTTCTGACAGACTTAATCCGATTGCTGTAGTAATGGATTTTGGAAGAAGAGAAACATATTCTCTGTGTCCAATCTTGAAAATTATGCACATTAGGAAAATCAAAAAGAGATTCGTGAGAATACCTGAGATAATGCCGCCCAGTATGGCAAGATAATTTTGTTTGAGCTTTTCAAACTGCTTGTACAGAGGAACAGCAAGACATACTGTAGCGGGGGTAAGTATGAAAGTTATCATATCGGCACCTGCAGTGTATTTTTCATACGGGATTTTGAAGATTACAAGAATAAGAATGCTGATTGTTACTGAGACAATAAGTGGACTGAACAGAAAGAATTTTGTTTTTTTGTGAACAAAAAGTCCGATAGCGTATGTAAAAAGTGTGAGACATACACCGAAGTAAACAGAATTTATTACGATGTCTTTGATATTGTTTTCCATTATTCTGTGTCCTTTTCGTGTTTTGATTTGTTTCTGGAAAAAAGTTTCATCAACAGCTGGACAACGTGACCTGTTACAATCATAACGGCAAACGTTGTGATGACAGCGACAGCGACGAACTGTATGCCGTATTTTTTCATGATACCAGCTGCGGTTATCAGACCGACACTCGACGGAACAAACAGAAGCGGCATGATGCCGAGCAGAAAATCAGAAGTTTCTTTAATCTGTTCGAGCTTGATAAGTTTGAATTCCAGACACAGAAAAAGAAGTACAAGTCCATAAATGCTTGCTGGAACTGGCAGTGGAAGCAGTTTGTTCAAAAGCTCTCCGACAAACGAAAAAAGCAGAATCAATGTAAATTGTTTGACGTATTTCATTTTAGAACCTTTGCGGATAAAACTGACGGTCCGTTTGATCGAGAAAGCACAGAATAATGCAGTATCCGCAGATTGAAAAGAAGTTTACATATCTGTAAACGGGTTTGTCAAGGGCAGAGAATTATAGTGTAGCATAAAATAAAAATCATACGATTTGAAATGAACTTGAAGTTTGAAAAATCGGCTCTATAAAAAAGCAGGCATTTTTTTACATATTGAGATTGGAATCTGTAAGTGTTATTATTTATGAAAATCATCGTTACGGATTGGCTAAAATGATTCAATATAAATGCAAAAATTGCGGAGGACAGCTTGATATCGGCGGTTCTGGAAGTTTCAAATGTCCTTACTGCGGCTCTAAAAGTTTTATGTCCGATGCAGATTTTAAAGACAATGAAATTTTTCGAAAAAAGATGCTCCAGTATGTCCGCGCCAAAATCGATGAAAAATCGACAGATTATAACAGCGACATTTTCTGGGAAGCCGCACACAGCATAAGTTTTGAAATGGTCAATTCAATGCCTCTAAACATCGATTATATGGTCGAGTTTTCATATAATAAATGCAAAATGTACCTGGCGCGCGAATCTGTAGTCTATATTTTTGACAACGTTTCAGAATCAGCTTCATTCAAAAGCGGGCTTCAAAGATTATCTTTTCCAGAAGCAGACACAAAACTTTCGCGTTGTTTTCCAGAGTTAAAAATGGAAATTGACCTGAAAGACAGCCGCAAAGTGCTTGTTTATACAAGGCGGCCGGGATTTTATCCTGCAAGTTTGTTTTCACCATGGCAGTCTGAACATCTTGCATGGCTAATCTCGCGCATGGAAAACATATGCTGTACTTTAGAATATTCCGAGATTCAATACACCGCACTCGATTCCAATGCAATCTTTATAAATCCCGTAACACACGAAGGAGCCCTTTTCGGCGACTGGCGCAAAGTTTCGGACATAAAAAGCAACACAGACCTTGCAGCACTTCGAAAAACGGCAATTGAACTTGCCGAAAATTCAAGAAAACCGCGCGAACTTTATGATTTTTTAAATTCAAAACCTGCAGAAAATGCCTTTGAAGATTTTGAAAATTGGGATAAAGTAATAGAAAAAGGTTTCGGCGGACATAAATTCGTAAAAATGAACTGAAGGGAAAAAGCGCCTTAAACACAGTGTTTTTCACAGGAGGAATAAAATGGGATACGGAAGTTATTCAGCTAAAGACTGGGCAAAACTTAAATCAAGCAAAAAATTATCAAATAATCAGAATGTTGAAGAAGTTTTTACAAACAGAAAATGCAAT
>JAZQQW010000081.1:0-26538 GCA_045629255.1 Treponema sp. | reverse complement strand
CAGAATTGAAAGTAATTATTTTCCTGCGGACTGACTTAATCAGCTGGTTCAAAAATGAAATGGAATATCCGTCGCAAAAACATGACTCTCAACAACAGGAATTTAATTTTGATAGAAGAAAATATCTTGGACACTAGTGGTTGTTTTCAAATATTTTTTTAAGGATACAGAATATTTCAAATAAGTTTTTTCAGTGCTATCCACAAGGAGGGGGACAATTTGTCTCCTCCCTTATGCAGCTTAAATGAGATTTAAAAACTTATTTCCCCCTTATTCAAATTTCTACTCTGCATATAAAATTATAATTTATATGCAGGAAAAATGTGATTCTCTCATTTCATAATGCAGCTGTGGGATTGTACAGGCTGCATTATGCTTTTTTTGTTCTGTGTGTTTTTAATTCCTGCATTTCTGGGCTTTCCACAGGCCGTGTACATTGCAGTACTCATAGACTGCTATGACGTTCTCGTCTTTTGCCAGATGAAAACACGCCTTAGGTTTTTCGTTCGGTTTGAGGTATTTAATCTGGAAACCGTTCTGCGTCTCCACAGCAATCCAGTAGATATGATGATTTTCAAGCATGGGATGTTCCTCTGAGCCGACTTTGACGTTCAGCATAAACTCTGTCTGGCTGTCTGTCGAATACTGTGTGTTTTTTTCGCAGACTGGAACGTGCTTTTCTCTGCCTTTGTCTTCTGTAGAAGGTATGAGTGTCTTCATCGGATCTCCACAGCATTCCGGGTTTACGCCGCTGTTGTTTATCATTGCGATGACATTGTTACAATGTTCACATACATAAAAATCCATAAATTTCTCCTTGGTCAGGCTGTATATTGCAGACAGACTGCCTGTCTGGTTTTGCTGTACTGCTGTTCCTGCCTCATGAGTCAAAACTATCACAGAAAATGTGGTTTGTATTGTTGGATTGTGTGTTTTGTGGTGGGATTTATGTGGGATTTGCTTTGGGACAGCGTGTGGGACGGTTTGGGGGAGAAAGCATGCTGTTTTCTGTTACTGTGTTTCCTGGATATAGCGCATGATAAGTTCCTGTGTTGTTGCGATATTGTTTCTGTCACGCGCCGTTTTGAGTTTCTTTGTGACGGTGTTCTTGGAAAAATCTGTGATTTCTTTCTGGTGCTTGCCACGCCGAAGCTGTTCAAGGATTTTCTTTTCGTCGTCTGTAAGTATGAGTTCTGAAGAAATCTTTTTCTGCACAAGACCTTCTGTAAGGACAAGAAAAATCAGGCAGCATAGTACGTATATGCACATAGATGGAATTTCAAGACCTTTGTATGAAAATTTGACGATTACGGCGAAGCCATACAGAGAAAGTATTAGCATGCGGATTTTTTTCTTTGCAACGCTTGTTGCACACAGAATGATGAACCAGTCTGTAAAATCTGTCGAAGAATTTGTGAAAAGCAGGAAGAATGAGTAAATTACAAGGGAAATCAAAAGTCCTTTTCTATAGAAGACTGCTCCACACATCGAAATCATAAGATTCATTGTTCCTTTGAAATACCACAGAGACGAATCATCATATAGATTTGCACATGAAAAACGTATTATGAAAATAAGAAAATTAAGTATTACAATCTTATAAAGCATTTTGTCAGTGATAAAGTTTTGGAAATGAATGTTGATTTTTTTCAACAGATTTTTCATGTTTCTTCCCTAAAGAAAAATGTTTTGATCGGATGATAGATTTACCGACTGCTCAGAAAATTCAGTTTTTCAAGAAGTTTATTGTGGGATACTTCTGAACTTTTATAGAATATCCAGTAAACTTTCTTCTTTGCTTGTAAATTTTCGGAGCTTTCTCATAATATACATTCTGAACTTTATTTTTTCTACCCTGGTTACTTAAAATAAACAGTATTTCTGGAAAATTGTATCTTTTTTTTGACAGTCCTTAAGAATTTTTATAATTTTTTTGAGGACGTTTGTTTCAGCTCAGAATCGTTCTTTTTCAAGACAAAAATTCAGATTTGTGCTACACTTAGCAAAATTTTGGGTGGGGTGTACATGTCCTTTGTAAAAAATATTTTTGACAAAAACTTTATTGAATACGCAAGTTATGTTATACGTGACCGCGCTATCCCAGATCTGGAAGACGGTCTCAAGCCGGTTCAGCGCCGTATCATGCATACGCTTTTTACTATCGATGACGGCCGTATGCAGAAAGTTGCAACTGTTGCCGGTCGTGTCATGGCATATCATCCTCATGGAAATCTTTCTATCGAAGGTGCAATTGTTGTTCTTGCAAACAAAGAGATTTTTATTTCACGTCAGGGAAACTTCGGAAATATGTTTACCGGTGACGAAGCTTCTGCTTCCCGTTATATTGAGTGCCGTGTGCATCCGGTTGCAAAGAAATTTCTGTATAATCCCGATATCACAGAATATATTCCAAGCTATGACAGCCGCGGCAAGGAGCCTGTCGCTTTCCGCGCAAAGATTCCTGTTGTGCTCATCGGTGGTGCTGAAGGTATTGCTGTCGGTATGTCTACTAAGATTCTGCCTTACAATGTACGCGAGGTTATCGATGCGGAAATAAAGGCTCTGCGTGGTGAGGAATTCCAGATTTATCCGGATGCCATAACAGGCGGTCTGATCGATGTCAGCAATTACAACGACGGCAATGGTAAGATCATCACCCGTGCAAAGCTCGACATGAGCGACGAAAAGCGCATTGTCATAACTGAGCTTCCTCTGGAAACTACGTCAAAAGAGATTCTTGATTCGATAGACAGTGCTTACAAGGCCGGCAAAATCAAGATAAGTTCTGTCGAGGATTACACGACTGACAAATGTAATATCGAGATTAAACTGCCGCGCGGTGTGTATTCCAAGGATGTCGAAAAGGCTCTGTATGCATACACTGCCTGTGAAAAGTCCATCTCTTGTCAGATGCTCGTCATAAAGGACAATATGCCGGTCGCTATGAGTGCGACAGAAATCATCAAATACTATGCCAAAAACCTTACAAAGATTATCAAAGACGAACTTGAGTTTGAACGTGATTCTCTTACAGAAGATCTGCATGCAAGAACTCTTGAGCGCATTTTTATCGAAGAAAGAATTTATAAGGCTATCGAACAGATGAAAACTGCGGAAGCTGTAAGCAAGGCTGTCAAAAACGGTTTTGTTCCGTTTAAGGACGAGCTTGTTCACGATGTGACAGATGATGATGTAGACAGGCTGCTCAAGATTCCGATTCGCCGCATTTCGCTGTTTGACATAAACAAAAACAGGGAGCAGGTTGATCTTATAAACAAGCAGCTCAAGCTTATCGCAAAGAAGCTCAAGCATCTGACTGACTGTGCCATCGAGTACCTCGGTTCTGTCATTGACGAGATTGAAAAGTATACTAAGCTCGACCCGAAAAAAGAGCCGGACAGAATAAATCCGAAGCTCCTGGAACGTCAGACTACTGTTACTCAGTTCAGTGCTGTTGATGTCAAAGCTATTGTTAAGCGTGATATTGCCCTGCGCTATGATGACAAAGGTTATCTTGGTACTTCTGTGTCCGGCGGACGCGAAATTATCAAGGTTACTCCTTACGACAGAATCTTTGTTGTCCGCAAGTCCGGCATATGGGGTGTTGTCGACGTGCCGGAAAAGCTGTTCGTGGACAGCTGCATGTGGTACTGCAACTACGCAGAAAAGGACATCATCAGCAAAGTTCTGTTTACTATCATATATCGTGATCCGAAGACAAAGTTCTGCTTTATCAAGCGCTGCCGTGTTTCCGGCTGGATTATGAACCGCGATTATCTTTTCGCGCCGGACGATATGGAAGTCCTGCATGTCGATACAAGAGAGGATTTTGCGTTTACTCTGAATTACGAGAAAAAGCCGCGTATCAAAGTTGTAAAAGAGGATTTCCATGCCGGCGCATACGAGGAAAAAGGCCTGAAGGCAAACGGCGTCAGACTTTCTGCACGTGAGACTCAGAGCTTGACTGTAGAACAGGCCGGTGAGCAGAAGGAGTTGTTTTAATGAAAGTTGCAAAGCCAGATTATAAATACATGCACGTTATGTTTAATCAGTGCATCAGGGAAAATCTGGGAAAAATTGTAGGTACAGCTTTTTTGAATACGCTCGTCATTTTTGCATGTATGAGCGTGCTTTCTTTTATTATGCTGGCTCTGTCGGGAGCCGGATTCGGGCCTGCAGGCAGTGAGATCGGTAAAGTAAACTCTTTTACATATTGTGTTTTGTCACTCTGCATAATGTTTGCTTCTTCTGTTTTCTCTGAGATACTTAGTTATGGTATGTATGATGTTACAGCCCGCTTTGTTCTGAAAAAAAATGCAAAAATCGGCAATCTGTTTAACGGTTTTTCTTCTCCAGGGTACAAAGTCCCAAAGATTGCTCTGCTGTATAAATCTGTACAGTTTGTAATAGGTCTGCCGGTATTTTTGCCTATGCTTTTCGGTGATGGCAAAGCGGCTGAAAGCTCAGAATCTGTGAATTCTAGTTTTGTGCTGTTTTCGAGCCTGGGAGAAATTGCAATATCTGTTTTGATACTTGCAGTTTCGGTGTACTGCATTTTTATATGGCTTGTTTATTTTTCAAAGAAAGATATTGGAGTTAGACAGACTTTTGCAGTAAGCTTCAAACTGATGAAAGGTAAAGTTCTGCATTTTATCGGCTTTATGCTTTACTGCTGCGGCATAGATTTTGCATTTGCTGTTGTGCTTATTCTGGTCTCTTTCGTTTTGCCTCAGCAGTCTGTGGCTTCTGGTTCTTCTGTGACTGGCGGCGGTCTTGCAACTATGCTCATGAGTCTTGCCGGTGTGATTTTCGGATACAGGGCGTTTGCAAAGTTTTATGTTTCCGTGTCGGTTTACTTTTATTCCCTCATCGGAGTTCTGCACAAGCATATAGATGTAAATGTTGGTGCTGAGGAATTTGTCACAGATAAAGTTTCTGCTGTCGAATTGAAAAAAGACGTGAATGATGACAAAAGCTCTGCTGGTGATGATGATTCTGATGCTGTGAGTGTTTCTGGTAAAGAGGGCGGCGTTAATGAGGATGCTGCAAAAACTGTGGAAAGCGCTGCAAGTGATGTTATCGGGATTGTAAATGCAGATGACAAAATCGATGTAAAATCTGTTGGAAGCGCCGCAGAAAGCGCTAGTTCCGGCAGTACAAAAACAAACAATGCAGAAAGTCCGGCTGGTACTGAGCAATGAAAGTTCTTTTATCTTTTTCGAGCGCAGAGACAAACGTCAAAAACTCACGGTTCATTGCCGAACTGTATCCTGTGCAGTCGCAGGCTGAGGCCAGGGACAAGCTTCGCGAGGTCAAAGAAAAATACAAAGATGCAACACATGTCGTGCATGCTTTTATTGCAGGCCTCAAAGGAGAAACTAGCGGTCTGAGCGATGACGGAGAGCCGTCAGGAACTGCGGGTCGTCCTGTTTTTGAGGTGCTGAAGGGCAGCGGCATAACAAATGTTTTGCTTACTGTGACCAGGTATTTCGGAGGAACTCTGCTCGGCACAGGTGGCCTTGTCAGGGCATATTCTGATGCTGCAAAACTTGTTCTTGCAGATGCCTCTGCAGAAGAATACATAGAGCGCAGTGTTTTTTCGTTCTGCACGGATTACAGTACATACGAAACTATCAAGCGGAATTTTGCACACTATCATATCTCTGATGTCGAAGAAAGTTTTGATTCTTCTGTAAAAGTTGACGGCAAGATATGGACGAGCGAAAAAGATGAGTTTGCAGTAGAGATAACAAACATCACGAAAGGCAAAAGCAAAGTCGAGTTTTGCTGATATGTTTTGCATTGATTTGTGTCGATGCTTGAAAATACAATGCTTGAAATCTGCTGTAAAATGGTACTCAGATTTCTGTAAAAAAGGGCTGTCTGATAAGTATCTGTCATGCTGAACTTGATTCTGCATTTCTATAGATTCAGAGTGCAATCAAGTCTGCTGTGACGCTATGATTTAAACTTATTAGTCATCCTCATGGATAGGTAAATTATGCATTTGATATTTATACGTCATGGAGATCCTGACTACAAAAATGATACTGTTACCGAGAAAGGTAAGAGGGAAGCTGAGCTTTTGGCTGAGCGTATCGCCGGATGGAAAGTGACTGACTTTTATGTTTCCTCTTATGGCCGCGCACAGGATACTCTGAAACCTGCTCTTTACAAGCTCAACAGAACAGCAGAAGTCTGTGAATGGCTTCATGAGTTTGACTATCATGTGAAAGATCCTCATACCGGAAAACAGAGAGGCTGCTGGGACTGGATGCCTCAAGATTTTTATGGCGAGAAAAAATATTTTGACCGTTTCGCATGGTCTAAATCAAAGGCGATGAAAAGCGGTCATATCGAAGAAAAATACATGAACGTCTGTAATCAGTTTGACAGTCTGCTTGCACAGTATGATTACAATCGCATATCTTTTGACAAACCTATTTACAACTGTCTTCCTCATCTGACAGAAGAAGAGGCTGCCATTGATACTCATCTAAATGTGAATCAGAAAGACTTGGATCCGCGAAATATTGTTTTTGTGTGTCATCTTGGTTCTATGTTTGCAGTCATCTCTCATCTGACAGGTCTTTCTCCTGTTCAGTTGTGGCAGGGATTTTTCATTGCGCCTAGTTCCGTTACCGTGCTTGGTGCGGAAGAGCGCGTCCCCGGCGAAGCTGTGTTCCGCATTCAGACAATGGGCGACATTCGCCATCTTGTAAACGGCGGAGAGGGTGCGTCAGCGTCTGGCTTCTTTGGAAATTACACAGAGTTCTAAGATTTTATTTTGTGAATTTGTTGTTTGTCTGCAGGTAATGTATAACTGCGAATCCGGAAAGCTTATACTGTATTTTGATTTTGCAAAATGCAGTATAAGCAATGCCGGACAAAATATGATTATTCTACTGTTACAGATTTTGCCAGATTTCTTGGTTTATCTGGATCAAACCCTCTCTGAATTGAACAATAATATGCAAAAAGCTGAGCTGGAATAACTGTGAGCAAGCTTGCAAATACTGCAGAACAGGAAGGAATCCTGAAGATTTCATTTGTTTTTCCGTCAAATGCTCCTGAGTCGTCCTGAGTGATTACAAGAACTGTTGCTCCACGAGATTTTACTTCAACCATGTTTGATCCGATTTTGTCATAAAGAGATGGATCACTTGTAATTGCGATAACTAATGTCTGTGGGTCAATCAATGCAATCGGACCGTGCTTGAGTTCGCCTGCTGCAAATGCCTCTGAATGCATGTAAGAAACCTCTTTCAATTTAAGGGCTGCTTCCAGGGATGTTGCACTGTCAAACTGACGGCCGATATAGAAAATCTTATCTTTATTGAATTGTGATGCTGCAAATTTCTGGATAACATCTTTGCCGTCAAGAATCTGCTGAACTTTTTCAGGAATCGTTTCAAGTTCCATGAGAAGTTTGGTAGTTTCTTCATCAGAAAGTGTACCGCGAAGTTTTCCGGCTTTTATTGCAAGAAGATACATACAGAGTACCTGTGTCGTGTAAGCCTTTGTAGAGGCTACAGCAATTTCTGGTCCTGCCAGTGTGTAGATAACATCATCAGCTTCCCTGCTTACTGTTGAGCCTACGACATTTGTGATGGCAATTACTTTGATGCCGTTCTGCTTCGCAAGGCGGAGCGCGCTTAAAGTATCTGCAGTTTCACCGGACTGAGAGACAACCATGAAAATATCATCTTTATCCAGAATAGGATTTCTGTAACGGAATTCTGATGCAACATCTACATCGACTTTCATGCGTGCAATTTTTTCAAATGCATATTTTGCAACGACAGCTGCATGATAAGCTGTTCCACATGCTGTAATTACAACACGTTTTGCTTTTCTCCATGCATCGTCCATCTTGTTTTCTTCAAAATAAACATCTGTAGGTTTGCCTGAACCATCTACGATAATTCTTGGACGCATTGTGTCTGTAAGACCTTTTGGCTGTTCATGAATTTCTTTGATCATGAAGTGAGGATATCCGGCTTTTTCGGCGGCGTTCATATCCCAGTCAACATGTTTCATTTCTTTGATGATTTTTTCGCCTTCAAAGTTAAACATGTCAATGTGGTCGTTATACAAAACAGCTATTTCTTTTTCGCCGAGATAATACACGTCGCGGGTATGTTCAAGAATTGCAGGAACGTCAGAGGCAATAAAGTTTTCTCCCTTACCAATGCCAATGATGAGGGGACTTTCCTTGCGTGCACAGATGATTCTGTCCGGATAATCTTTGCAGATAACACCAAGTGCATAAGAACCTTCAAGAGCGTGAAGAACTTTTTTTACGGCCTTGAAAATATCCTTTTCTTCTTTGTATGCTTTATCGATAAGGTGTACAATAACTTCTGTATCTGTCTGGCTTTTGAAAACAATTCCCTGAGCCTGAAGTTTTGCTTTCAGAGCTGCGTAGTTTTCGATAATTCCATTGTGAACGATAGAAATGGTACCGTCCATGTTTGTGTGTGGATGTGAGTTTGTGTCACTAGGTTCGCCGTGAGTTGCCCATCTTGTATGGCCGATTCCAGAAAAACCTTTTATGAAGTTATCTGTTTTTTCAAAAAGTGCAAGTTCCTGCTTATCAAATTCTGGATCTGCTTTAGAAGCTGTGATAACTTCTCCTGTAATCTTTTCTGCCAGATTTTTGAGGGCACCTTTTACTTTTTTTACAACTATTTCTTCTGCGGTATAGACTGCAATGCCGGCACTGTCATAACCGCGATATTCAAGCTTCTTGAGGGCTTTCATCAGAATAGGAGTTGCATTTTTATTTCCTATATAGCCAACAATTCCGCACATATATTGTCTCCTGTAAAAAGTTTGCAGAGCTTGAGCAAACTGTAGTGATAAAAATTACACGAATGTAATTTTTATCACATTTTCTTATCTTATGATAATTGCTTCGCGTTCTGCACCAACTGAAACGTACTTAATATGGCAGCCTGTTGCTTTTTCAATGTACTGAACATAATTTTTTGCTGCTTCTGGCAGGTCATTCCAGTTTCTGATTTTTGAAATATCACATTTCCAGCCAGGAACATATTCAATTACAGGTTTGCAGTTTTTCAGTGCTACAGGGAATGGGAATCTGTCAATCTGCTTTCCGTTAAGTTCGTAGTGTGTACAAACAGGAATTTTTTCCATATAGCTTAAAACATCAAGTTTTGTCAGAGCGATTGCTGTAGCTGCCTGAACTTCAATGCCATAGCGAGTTGCTACGATATCCAGGGCTCCAACACGTCTTGGACGTCCTGTTTTTGCTCCATATTCATTTCCGGCTTTACGGAGTTCTTCACCTTCTGTACCAAACATTTCGCTTGTGAATGGACCTTCTCCAACACAAGTAGAATAAGCTTTGACAACACCAATTACATCTGAGATTTTTGCAGAAGGAAGGCCTGAGCCGATAGGTGCAAAAGCTGCTGTTGTATTTGATGAAGTTGTCATTGGATAAATACCATAATCAAGATCGCGGAGAGAACCGAGCTGTGCTTCAAAAAGAATATTCTTTCCGTTGTCCTGTGCTTCTTTCAGGAATAATCCTGTATCGCAGATGAAAGGCATTATGTTTTTGCATGCTGTAGAAATCCAGTCATCAAGCTGCTTTTCTGTATATGGTGCGGCACCGTAAACTTTTGTAAGTGTCAGGTTTTTCCATTCCATTATGTCCAGAAGATGTGACTTTAATTCATCCGGATAGAATAATTCTCCTGCCATGATTGTCTTTTTCTGATACTTATCTGAATAGAAAGGTGCGATACCCTGTTTTGTTGAACCGTATTTTTTATCAGCCAGGCGTTTTTCTTCGAGTTCATCGAGATCTCTGTGCCATGGAAGTAAGAGTGATGCTCTGTCACTTATTTTTAAGTTTTCAGGAGTAATTGAGACACCGTTCTCTTTTACAGACTGAATTTCTTTCCAGAGATTTTCAGGATCGAGTGCAACTCCATTGCCAAGAATGTTTACAACGTTGTCTCTGAAAATTCCAGAAGGAAGAAGATGCAATGCAAATTTGCCTTTTTCATTGATAACAGTATGACCGGCATTTCCGCCACCCTGGAAACGTACGACTATATCAAAATTCTCTGTAAGAAGGTCAACCATTCGGCCTTTGCCTTCATCTCCCCAGTTAATTCCTACAATAGCACAATTACTCATATATTAGTTACTCCTATATAAAATAGTTATAAAGGGTTTTTATATGTTTTACAATAACAATTCTGTATGAATTTCACAAATAAACTCTGTTCTGAATGCGGAATGCAAAGATAGCATAAAATAAAAGATTCTTATGTAAGTAATCTGAAGTTGATGTTGTTTTTGTGCTTCTGACAGTGGAATTTGTACTGAACAAAGCTGTTTTAGAACGGCCTGCAGGAGATTGTTGGAAAATAAAGTCTTAGACTTTATGCGTCGAGTTTTTTGGCACAAAAGCTCGCTCTTACGGATGTTAATACAAAAAAAGTACCTTGCAAGAAAGATAGCAAAAACATTTTCAGCAGAAGGAAAATAAGGCTGTGGACTGTACACTCTGTCACCTTTTTTTTATTCATGTTATAGTTAATCCGATTATGGCTAAGTTGATTACTGGAATACTGGCTCATGTTGATGCCGGCAAAACTACATTATCAGAGGCACTGTTGTATAGTTCTTCTGCAATTAGAAAATTGGGCAGAGTAGATTCAAAAGATGCGTTTCTTGATAATAACACAATTGAAAGGCAGCGAGGCATTACTATTTTTTCAAAGCAGGCTCAGTTAAACAGTAAAATCACACTTATAGACACTCCCGGGCACGTAGATTTCAGTGCCGAAATGGAGAGGACTTTAAGTGTTTTGGATGCTGCAATTCTTCTGATAAATGCCAGTGACGGTATTCAGTCTCATACAAAAACTTTATGGAATCTGTTGAAGATGTATAAGATTCCAACTGTTCTGTTTATAAACAAAATGGATATGCCGGATACGGATAAAACTGTTATTTTACAGAAATTAAAAACAGGTTTATCTGAAAATATAGTTGATTTTTGCAGGGAAAATATTGAAAGTGCAGGCTTTGATGAGCAAATTGCCGCGGGAGATGATTTTTTAACAGAACTTTACCTTAATGGCTCTGCTGATTTAATTTCTGAAATACCAGGGGCTGTAAAGCGCCGAACATTATTTCCATGTATTTTTGGTTCAGCATTAAAGCTTCAGGGCATAGATGGTTTACTTGAAATTTTAAATAAGTATTTTGAATCTCCTGCATATTCTGAAAAAGCAGAAGATTTTGGTGCAATAGTTTATAAAATTTCAAAAGACAGGCAGAATAACCGTCTGACTCATTTAAAAATTACAGGCGGAACTTTGACTGTCAAAGCTGAATTGGATGATGAAAAAGTAAATGAAATACGTATTTACTCTGGCGAAAAATATGAAGGCGTAAAGGAGCTTAAAGCCGGTGAAATTTGTACAGTAACAGGTCTGAAAAATTCTTTTGCCGGTAAAACATACGGAAATAATGCAGGCTGCATTAAATCTCAGATAGAACCTGTACTTATTCATGCGCTGATTCCGCCTCCTGAAGTTGATATTTCAAAAATGCTGTTCGTAATCCGTGAACTTGAGGAAGAACTGCCGGAGATTAAAGTTGAATATTCTGAATCTGCAAAACAGATTTATGTAAGGCTCATGGGGCAGGTGCAGACCGAAGTTATTCAGCAGCTTTTGCAGGACCGTTATAAAATTGCGGTAACTTTTGGAGAAGGCCGCATAGCTTACAAAGAGACAATTAAAGAACCTGTAGTTGGAGTTGGTCATTACGAACCTTTGCGTCATTATGCAGAAGTGCATCTTAAAATGTCACCTTTACCGGCTGGTTCTGGCCTTCGCTTTATTTCAAAACTCAGTGTAGATATACTGGACACTAACTGGCAGCGGCTTATTCTTACTCATTTACAGGAAAAAACTCATCTGGGTGTGCTTACAGGAAGTCCGATAACTGATATGGAAATTGAAGTTATTGCAGGTCGTGCTCATTTAAAACATACAGAAGGTGGTGATTTCAGACAGTCAACTTACAGGGCTGTACGTCATGGTCTTATGCATGCTGAATCTGTTTTACTGGAACCTGTTTATGATTACGAAATTATAGTTCCTGATGTCTGTACGGGACGTGTTATGACAGACATGGAAAAGATGCATGGAAGCTGCAGTATAAATGAAAGCAGCGGCGGTTTTACGTCTCTGAGCGGAAAAGTTCCGGTAGCATCTGTAAAAGATTATGTAAACGAAGTCAGGTCATACACAAAAGGTCAGGGTACTTTGTGTCTGAATCCTGCAGGTTATCAGAAATGTCATAATCAGGAAGAAGTGATAAAAAGCATTGGCTATAATCCGGATGCAGATCTTGAAAATCCTTCAGGCAGTGTTTTCTGTTCTCATGGAGCCGGTTTTGCAGTTAGCTGGGATCAGGTAGACAGTCATAAACATATAAAATTATAAAATACGTCATCAGATGATTAACTGCTGAATGTTGAATTTTATAATTTAATGAAACTTATTTTTTTGGGAGAAAATAAACTTCTTTTTCCGGGGCAGTCATAAGTTTCGTTTGTATAAAACTTATTAAGGGTAAAAAAAATGCTTCGACGATATGCCGTCTATCGTCGAAGATTCTGAAGCACTTTTCTGATACGGCTTAGTGGGACTTAAGAATCCGTCACTAAGATTACAGGGAAACTTACTGGATAGTTTTTTGATATTCTTGTGCAGTTTTTCAGATTGTTATCTTATAAAAGCCATTGTCACAAGCAGCATACCAAAAAGAATAAACAGAATATCATAAAAATGCACAGGGTATTTTTTTGTGCAGCTTTTTCCTGTACGCAGATAAAAACCTCTCAATTCTGCTGCAGTCGCCGTAGATTCGATTTTTTTTACTGATGAAATAAGAAGTGGAATACACAGAGGTATAATCCTGCTGATTTTTTTTATCGGATTTTTTATTTCAAAATCGATTCCGCGTGTTTTTTGAGATTCTATGATTCCTGCCATTTCTTTTGAAAAAATAGGAATAAATCTGATTGTCGAAGTAAATGTAAAAGCATACTTGTATGGAATATGAAGTGTCTTTACTAAAGTGTTAGAAAGGTCATTCATGTCTGTAACAGAAATCAAAATAGAAAGAGGAAGAGTTGCTGCTGTCAATCGCAGTACAATAATAAGTCCTGTTTTAATAGCTGTATCTGTTATTCCAAATGTGTCTGTTATTCGAAAGAGTACAGTTCCATTTCTGATTATCAGGATATTTAATATAAGAAGAAATGCTGATATTTTTAGAAGATTTTTACAGATTTTTATCGTTCTAATAAAAAGTCCGCAGTTTGTTTTCCCGTTTCCAATAATTCCAAGAAAAAGATTTATGATAATAAGTCCTGTCAAGAAAAAGCAGTCAGAAGAATTGAAGACTGCAATACAAAGCAAAATTGATACAAGAATTTTTACAAGAGGATGCATTTTATGAAGAACTGAATCTCCTGATAAATAATTCAAAAAGCCTTTCATGATTTTTCCTCCATAATATTTTTTATTGTGCTGATCATTTCTCTAACAGTAAAAACATCCTTGAATTTTTCATCGAGAAGTTCAGATACTTGTGCGATTTGAGGTTTTAAGAGATTTGCTTGTGATAGTATTCTATTATCCGAGAGGATATCTCTTGTTTTTCCTGCTGCAACTATTTGGCCTTTGTTCATCACAATTACAGTTTTTGCAAAATCAAGAACAATTTCCATGTCATGGCATATCATGATAATTGTACTTCCTTTTTGATTAAGTGTACGTATGTGATTCATTATTTCCATACATTCACGGTAATCTAAGCCTGTTGTTGGTTCATCAAGAATCAAGATTTCCGGATGAAGAGCTATAATGCAGGCAAGGCAGAGTCTTTGTTTTTGGCCACGGCTCATGTTGAAAGGTTCTGTATCTGGATTAAAACCAAACTCTGCAAGCGTTTTTTGAACACGAGATTTTACTTCTTTTTCGTGAATACCAATATTTTTAAGACTGAAAGCAATTTCTTCTGCAATTGTCTGACAGCAGATCTGTCTGTCAGGATTCTGAAACAGAAAACCAATATGCTTTGCAAGATCGCTGATTTTTTCGGTTTTAGTATTTTTTCCTAATATAAAAACATCGCCTTTGCAAGGCTTGTTTAATCCATTGCATAGCTTTGACAATGTTGATTTTCCTGCACCGTTCGATCCGATTACAGCTACAAAATCACCTTGTTGAATCTGGATATTTATATCTTTAAGTATTTCAACATTGTCAGCAGAAAAACATACATTGTTAAATTCGATTACCGCCATTTTTTTTCTCCAGTGTTTTGTTTATCCGGTTATTGTTTTTATAAAATCTGCAGCTTCCTGTGGGGTAATGCAGATATGACTTTTGCATTTTGTTTTGCCTGAAGAATATCCTTCATCTGTGAGTGCTTTTGTCAATGTTAGTACCCGGGGACAATTTATACCTGCTTCTTCAAGTTCTTTTTGATGTGTAAGGGTATCACGGGTATTTCCATAGTGAAGCACCTTACCATTTTCAAGAATAAGCAATTTTTTTACATATTCACAAAGCATCATGATTTTTTGTTCAGCAATTACAATAGTTATATTGTTTTCCTGATTAAGTTTTTTTAGTAATTCAAACAGCTGAACAGTTGAAGCAGGATCAAGTTCTCCTGTTGGCTCATCTAAAATAAGAATTTCCGGTTTTAAAGCCAGAATAGAGGCGATAACAACTTTTTGTTTCTGACCTCCGCTTAATGAAGAAATTTCTCTGTATCTCAAATCTGAAATACGCAGTTCGTTAAGGGATTCTGTGATACGTTTATCAATTTGATCTGCATGTATTCCAAAATTTTCAAGGCCAAAAAGAATTTCATCCTCAACAATATTGCTGACAATTTGACTTTCTATATCCTGAAAAACAGAACCAACTTTCAATGCAAGTTTTCCGGCATTTATATCAAATGTATCCAGGCTGTCAATTTTTACACTGCCATAATAATCTCCAGAAAAATGATGCGGAATAAGTCCATTTATGCAAGAGCATAGTGTTGTTTTTCCTGAACCGGATTCTCCGATAATTCCAACAAAATCTCCTGTTTCTATTTTTAAAGAAACATCATCTAATGCAGATTTTTGTGTTCCCTGGTATTTGAAGGTAAGTCTGTCAGTTTCAATCATATTATTCTCCTGTCAGCAATATTATTTGTTAATCATTTATTTTCTGATTTTGATTCATTTACCGGAATTTCCTTTCGAAGAATTTTCATTAAAGGAATGTAAAGACTACCTGTAATGATTGCGTTTAGAACAGCTGTTCCGAGCACGATGGGAACATAAGCCAGCATTGCTGAGGAATCGGATTTGATAAAACAAAAAAGCAGAACTGTAAATAGTCCTCCGGAAACAACTGTGCTGAAGAATGTACTTATTGAAGATAATACTGTTCTGGATGATTTTGTTTTTGCAGGAATGTAAATTAAAATACCCATGACTAAAGCTCCGGCAATTTCTGAAGCAAAATTCAGATATGGTGTACCTGGAAAAAGCTGGCAGATTGCACCTGCGAGAATACCGATAATCAGACTGTAATAAAGTTTTGGCCTGATAAGTATGATTGCCATGCAGTACATTGCGATAATGAAGTTGGGCTTCATTCCAAAAAAGTTGATGAATGTTCCTGCAAAAAACTTCAAAACTGCACCAGCTGCAAGTAAAACTGCTGTGAGAAGCAGATCCTGAAGGTTAAGTCCTTTTTTTTCTTTTGTTTTCAATTCTCGTTTTTCCATAAAAAACTCCTTGTTTGTTGCTGTTAATAATAACGTAATAAAGAGACATTACTTTAATTTTGTATTATTGTCAATAGTAACAATGTTTTTTTTACGACATTAATAATTTTTTTATAAAATAACTGATTTTCCTGTATAATTGATACAAAGACGTTGTATATGAAAAAGAACCCTGTAAAACTTATTTTAGATATTGTTATGTCTGTTGCTTTCGTGCTGTTGTTCAAAAAGAATGTTATCAGCATGGCTTTCCACGAAATTGCAGGTATCTGTATCTGCGTGCTTTTTATTGCACATCATCTTTTGAATAAAAACTGGATTGTTGCCGTTACAAAAAATATTTTCAAAAAAGACTGCAAAACAAAAATCCGCATTCAGTATATTGTTGATGTACTTTTACTGATTGATGTAATCGTAATGCTTTTTACAGGAATCGGAATTAACAAGACTGTTTCCAAAACGCTTTCGTTTCTGCCAAAATCAGCACAGATTTATCACTTTTTTACAGCAGGTCTTGCACTCATTTTAATTGGCGTTCACATTGGCCTTCACTGGAAATGGATTAAAGGCACTGTGCTCGGAAAACTTAAAGATAAAATCACTATGCCGGTAAAAATTATTTCCGGAGTGATTCTTGCAGCTTTTATGGGTTATGGTGTTTATGGCGTATTTACAAGTAATCTTAGAAGATGGTTAAGCCGTCCGTTTATTAAAAACGTTGCACAGGGTGCCAGACAAATGAAACCTCGCGGACCAAAAGGGGCTGGGGGAGTGGGGCATCCACCTGTTCCGGCAGTTACATTTTCCAGCGTAATGAAAGTGTTTATCATGTTCTTTTCAATTTTAATTCTTGTAAGTGCAGTGACATCGCTTGTTGAATACTTAATTACAAGAAAGAAAAAATCTGATGAAGTTCAGGAATAATTTTTTCTACATTTACTCCTTTCCTATATCCACATGCCGCACAAGACTGATTGTATACGGTGTAAAATATTTTTCCCAGAAAGCACGTGCAGTCGGATTCATCGTTTCGTAATCTACGCCAAGGACCGGGTCACCAAGATTCTTTGCTTCTTCAACTGCGGCATCAACTAAAAGACGGGCATAACCTTTTCCGCGGTAATCTTCACGGACAAACATGCCAGAAATGTTCATAATGCCTTTACCTTCGGAAATAAAGTTTTCTCCATCATCCTCTGTTGTGTCGATTAAACCGAAAAGTTCATCATCAGAATTGTACAGGCCCAAAGTTACGAGGCCTTCACTTGTTTCGCGGTCTTCTATGTAATCTGCAAACTGATCTTCATTATGAAGGCAGAAACAAGGTGACTTAGTAAGATGATATGAAAGCTCGCGGCGGAGTTTTCGGAGAACAGGAAAATCTTCCGGTGTAGTCTGGCGGACTGAAACTTCTTCCTCAAAGTTCTTTTCCCCAGGCTGATATGCTTTTACGTCCAAAACGGAATCTGCACATCTGTAGCCAAAACCGTACATGCATAAAATTTCCCGGAGCACAGTTTCGTGGCGGAAAAGTGTAACTGAATGATAATGCGAACCTTCTTCAGCAGCACGCTTCATTGCAGCCTGAACAAGACGGCTCCACACGGCCTGGGTTTCTTTTTCATCCATCTGTTTAATTCCGTGAGCATGAAGCGGCGACCACGAACCAAATTCAGTTACGGTATTATAAACTCCCTTGAACGGCGGATAATAGCAGAAAAATGCCAGAAGTTCTCCATCCTTTACTGCACAAAAACCAAGCTTTTGACCGCCGAACCATTGAAGTTCACCATATTTGTCAGCAGTATCAGAAAAAGGAGGCATAAAAGGAATGTGCGCACGTTCACGTTCATAGCATTCTTTTACGAGCGCCTTTGCTTTATCAATATAATCAACTGTAAATTCACAAATTGTAAAATCTAACATCACTTAATTATATTACATCTGGGGAAAATTGCATTAAAGTGGAGGTTTAATCTAGTCACCATCATAATATCTTTCAATTTTTTTCAAAGAAAACAATATCCATTCTTTCATTTATGTGCTCAATTTTTCCAGTCTGATGATATCCGATTTTCTCGTATAAATGAATATTTCCTTTCTCTTGAAGAATTGTATCAAGACACCAATTATCCGCTCCATATATTTTCTCTATTTGAACAAAAGCTTCCTGTGCGTATCCCTTATTACGAAATTCCGGCATTATCCAAATTGGTGAAATTCTCTTTCTGCTATCATCGTCTTTCTTAATTATACGGACACAGCCAATTTTTAAGTCATTATCCATTATAAAATAGTATGTAGTCCATGGTTGTTCAAACTTTGCCTTTATTTTTTCAAGACTTTCTGTTGCCGGACTCATATCATAATCCTGATATTTATTTAACAGACTTGTAAATGCTTCAACTTGCATTTTCCAAATTGTTTCTATATCGTCTGTTCCTGCTTTTATCAATCTTACTGACATATTCTCATCCCTGGAATCTTCATTTTTTTTACTTTTTGTTTTCCATCAATTTGATTGCATCGTCTACACTAATTACTGTCGCATATCTTTTTGGCCACATAAATTCATTATAATATTTATATGCAATTTCTTTTGAAAAATACGGGTTGTCATAAGTCGAATTGGCAAAGGAAGGAACAATCATATTGAAACCTTGTTCAAATCCGCTTTTAATTGTTGCATCCATGCAGTAATCAGTTGAAACTCCAATTGCAATGATATCTTTTTCGTTTTTAGATTTTAGATATTCAGTTAGACCTGTCATTTTATGGAATGCACTGTTTACATTTTTTTCAAACCGGCGTTCATTTGGTATTGGAGCAAAAGCATCATATATTTCATAACGGTCAGTTGATTTATCTAAATCTTCTCCCGGACCGTCATCGTGCTGAATATAAATAACTTCAATGTTATTTTTTCTTGCTTCAGAAATCAGCCTGATTATATTTTCCCTTACTTTTTCAAAAGCAAAAAGCCTTTCGTCAAAACAACCGCGCTGTGTATCTACAACCATTAAAATCAAAGCAGACTCCTTTTATTCGCTTATTACATTTGACCTGCAAAGTATTATACAAATATATTTATTTCCTCACAAGAAACTTTTTCTCTAAACCGAATTTACAAAAAATTAACATTACGAACCTTTCCTTTTTCTCAACCGAAAGTTATAGTAAAGTATGATGACAGTTATGGGCCAGATTTTAGGATTTATAGGTTCCCTTTGTTTGCTTCTTTTTGGAATGGAAATGCTTTCCAACGGTATTCAGAAAGGTGCGGGAAATAGTCTTCAATCTCTTTTGCATAAAATCTCCGGAAACAGATTTACTGCAGTTCTGACAGGACTGGCAGTTACAGCCATTATTCAATCATCCGGTGCCACGACAGTTATGGTTGTCAGTTTTGTAAATGCTGAAATCATCAGTCTTACACAGGCTATTGGAATTATTTTTGGTGCCAACATTGGTACAACAGTTACAGCCTGGATTGTTTCCCTTTTTGGATTTTCATTCAGTATAGAAGCTGCAGCCGTTCCACTTTTTGGATTTGGTTTCATTCTTAAATATTTTAAGAAATTCCGCATTCATAACTTTGCAGATTGTTTTATGGGATTCGCTTTACTTTTTATGGGACTTGGATTACTAAAAACTTCCATCAACTTAAATCCAGAATCTGTTGCCTTTTTACAAAACATTGAAAACCTTGGAGTACTGGGACTTTTATTCGCCGTTCTAATCGGAATCTTTTTTACAGCACTCATTCACTCATCTTCTGCTACAACAGCAATCGTTCTTACAATGTCTGCAAACGGCTCTTTACCCTGGAGCATTGGAGCTGCCATGGTTTTAGGAAGCAACATCGGTTCAACAGTTGATGCAGTAATGTCTTCAGTTGGTGCTAGCGTAAATGCAAAACGTACAGCTGCAGTTCACGTTGCATTTAATGTTACTGGAACTTTGCTTGCGTTAATCTTCTTCCGTCCGTTCCTCCAGCTTGTAGATTTAATTGTACCTGGAACTCCTGCAGAAAATATTACAACTCACATTGCAATGCTTCATACAGTATTCAATATTTCTGCAACTTTGATTTTTATTCCATTCGTTAATCAGATTGCAAAACTTGCAGAAAAGTTTATTCACGAAAGCAAAAAGGAACAGGATGCTCACTACAAAATGCCAATTATCCTTCCTTCAAACCACATCAGTGCAGACCTTTACACAGTTCAGATTCAAAACGAAATTACAAAAATGGCAAGCCGTGTCATGGACATGCTTGATTTATTAAATACAAGTTTGAATCAAAAAAATGAAGATGCAGAATCTGTTATTCAAACTATAAATGAACAGGAAGATTACATTGATGAAATGAATCACGGAATCGTCGCCTTTTTACAAAAATGTTCCCGCCTGCCAACTGCCAATCACAAAGACCGCGATAATTTTGCAAGAATGATTTCTGTTACCCAAAATCTTGAAGACCTCAGCGATGAATGCTGTTCCATGGTTCACACAATTTACAAATTCAAAAAGGATGAAGAACTTTCTGTTTTAAAACAGCAGACTGAAGAACTGACAAATTATTTTGGAAAAGTTCATATTTTCTACGAACAGGCCTGCACTTACATTGCTCTTGGACTTTCTGATGAAGATAAAGTTCTTTCATCTGATATCGAAGACAAAATTGATAAAGCCAAAAAGGAACTTAAAAAAGCAAGCCGCAAACGAATTGAAAACGGCAGCAATGTTAAAGCAGAACTTAATTACATGGATCTCGTCCGCAAAATTGAAAAAGCCGGCGACTGTGTGTTCAACGTAATTCAAGCCCTTTCGTCAAAACAAAACGACATCGATTCCACTGAAAATCTTTCAAACGGTTTATTAAAAGCCCAGAATATAATCGTAAATACTAAAAGCCGTAAAGTATTTGTTTCAGGAAAAGAAATAATTCTTGCTGCCAAAGAATACGAACTGCTTGTCCTGTTGATGCAAAAGAAAGGTGAATTAGTTACCCGTGAAGAAATTTTAAACACAGTCTGGAATTACGATACAGAAATTGAAAGCCGTACACTTGATGTTCATATCAGTTTGCTCAGACAGAAACTTAATAATCAGAAGCTGATTGAAACAGTGAGAGGTGTTGGGTTTAGGATTGGGGAATAAAAACTCAATTATCAAGGGCGTTCCCTTCCGTTCACATTCGTTCACTACAGGTCGGCAGTTCCGCACTTCCGCTGACGCTCATTCCTCCGCTTCGCTCCGGAACGCCTTCGGCGGTGCTACATTGCCTAACGCGGAGATTGGGATTCTTAAACTGAACATTATCATCTTCCCAACCACAAACAGAAAAAATATCAAAAAGATATCTTTTCTAACTTATCTGCAAAATTAAAGTAAAAACTTTCTAATGTTTCAATGAAAATTCAGTTCTTTTACAAACTGCCTCTGTTCCATCATCTTCATCAGACCATTCAGAAATAATATCTTCTACAGAATATACTGATTCCTTATAATTTGCCGATTTTAAGAAAATCAATTCTTCTTCAAGGCTCCATTCCCTGGAAATGACATAGGATGAATCAGATGTTTTTATAATTATTGCCTGATCCATAGTGATGTCATAAATAGACTTACCATCAGAATTATTAACGCAAATTTCATCACGAACAATAATGATGTCTGTTATCGTTTCAGTTACAACAGTTTCAAACACAGGGGATTCAACCATTAAAACAAAAGGGTTTGCTACTGAAATGGTTCGGATTTTAAATTTAGAAACATCTTCTGTATCACCAAAATATTCAGTTTCAGTTAATTCATTACGAATTTCTATTTCAGAATCTTTTGTAATGATTGCAAGATTGCCAAAAATTCTGTTCCAGCTATCCTTCTGTTCTGATTGATATGTAACATTATCGAGGCAATGTTTATTTATTCATGAAGGCATTTTATTTGCTGGCTCAATATCCATAAGCAGCTTAATAAGTTTTATGTGGAGAAATGTAAGTTTTTTTTTGCATAGCAGGAGTATGTAATATGAAAAAGAGTTTTTCGTTATTGATTGTTTTATTCGGAATATCATTAAACCTGTTTGCAGAAATAACAATTTCGACAAATGAATTAAAAAAAGGAATTCATTATTCAGTCGATTCATCTGTAAACATCAGAAAAGAACCTTCTTTTGCATCGGCAAAAATCGGAAAAGTAAATCTTGGTGATTTAGTTGAAGTATTGGAAAAAACAGACGTGTATTTTGAATCAGAAGGAATATGTGATTGCTTTTATAAAGTAAAAACTGATTTTGGAATCGGATACATGTTCGGGGGGTATATTTCAGATAATGCTGATACAGTTCTTTTTGATGGAAAAAATCAAACGTACTTCGATAAGCTTTACAATTTCACAATAAGAATTCCAAAAAAAATTAACGAAACAGATTTCTTCAGGTTGCTCGACGATAATCAGGAAATCCTTTTTGCGCATTATAAAAAAGAAAAAAATAATTTTGTATATTTTGAATATGCTTATGAAGAACCGTCTCTTGAAACTTTGATTGAACTTGAAAAAATTCTGCATAGCTGTAAAGGTGATTTTACTGAACACAAATATGCAAAAGCTGTTTTGTTTACGTTATACAATACAGAAGTCGTAAAAAGAGATTTTAAATACAGCAAAATATCAGATATCAAGCTTGTGAAAAATCAGTTTAAAGGTACTTCATTTGTTGCACTGGAAATTCAGGAAAGCAGTGAACCTTATTATGTTGATGCAACGGCATTTATAACATTCCAGAATGGCGTTTTTTTAGAAAAGCGGAGGTTTTCAAAGTATGCAAGAGATGGGCGATATCTGGAAGAAAATATTTTTGTTATGCCAGGCGATAAGGGAGGTGAAAAGGATACTGTCAGAATCATTGGAAAATATATTGAAGGTAATGAAGTGACAGAAAAATATGATGTCAAAATTTTCTGGAATGGAAAAGATTTTGAAGAATAACATGCAATAGCACAAACTGTTGAATATCGAATGCTTTCGGTTGAAACACATCTTTCAGTTTCTTAATAATTACTTAGCATCAGCTTATATCCCATGTCTTCATATTTAACGATTTCACAATACTGTTTGTCCTTAAAATTCAGGAATTCAAAATAACTTAAAGCCTTGTCATCAGATACAGATGACAAATCGCTTATTCTCTCGTACTCTCTAAAATAATATTCAGATTTACCGACATATTCACAAGGATATAAAATTAAAGTATTTTCACCTGTAATTTCATACGCACCGTAAACCCATGCTATTTCAGGTGCTTCTTCTGAGCAAGTCCAGACATAACAGCTGTATGTATTATCCGGGGTCAAATCTATCTGCATCGGAAGATCCTCAACCCAAATTAAATTAGTAGAATATTTTTTATTTAAACTTTTTGAAACATTATCTTCTTGAAAAGAATTTTCTTTTTCATTAATCACATAGGAATAAGTTTTAAGATAATAGTCCGAAGAATTTTCATTCCCTATAATTTTCCTTGTTAAAATTGTATTTCCGTTAAAAGCTACAATACTTTCTGGAATTATATCTGTACTTAGAGTGAAAACTGGATTTAATGTATTATTGAACATAATGCATCTGCAAAACAATTTTCTATTCTGTATTGTGTTATGAAATAATTTTCTGATTGTGAAACCAAAAAATCAGATATCTCATATCGATAATAATATGAAGGAATACTTTTTTTTGACTTTAATAATTTAAGCGGATCAGAAAGACTTGCAATATGCATTTTTCCATATTCTCCGATAAATATTTTATCTTTTAATAAAAACAAATTAGAATAGTCAAAAGGTGTATCATATATTTCAACTTTCGGCCATGAAGACTCATCTCCGCCAACTTTCACAAAGCAGTCAGGTAATGCAGATAAAGAGGAATTAAGAAAAAAATAGCCGTTATTATGTTCATCAAATCTAATTGATTCATCAATTGAATAACAATCATGGTCTTCTTTTTCACGATGAATATCCATAACATACTGTTTCTTCAATTTTTTATTGTAAGCAATTACTTTATCAACTGTTCGTCTTCTAGTTTCATAACCGCCGGACAAAAGAATTATGTTTTCATCATTGCTTGAATAAATATGTCTAATATAATAATCATCTGAGTATGAATTATCGATTGAAAAATCAAGTTTAAAAACAAGACTTATTTCCTGCTTTAAAATGTCATATTGATATACACTGTCTAATGTAGCAAAATAAACTGTTTTTCCATCATTCGAAAAAGCTGCTGCAGGATAATCTCTGAAACTATATTCGGATAAATCAACTTTCATCAGTTTCTGTTCAGTTTTTATCTTGTTTAAACTAAACAAAGATTCGTGACTGTATCAGTTTTGTTATGCACTATATTGAGCATTTGCTTAAAAGCACTATATTATAACTTCATATCATGTAAATAGACAACAGTTTCATAAGTTTTTTTATGGAGTTTCGTTGCACTTAACCTTGTAATTCAGATTTATAACAGTATTTGTGACTGTTTGTGTTCTTCAGTTTATTTACTGCGCTGAATTAATTTTTCAATTTTTTGAAAAAAGCCGGTAAAATGAAGTGAACTTCAAATTGATGCCGGCTTTTTTGAATGCAAAAGAAAACTTTTTCAGATTTAGATTTTATCTTTCGGGTTTCTGAAAACTGTTTTTTTAGAAATTCTTATCCTGTAATCTGTATTTTTGTATCCGTTCGTAAAGTTTTGAAATGTTTAAAAGATTTTCTTTGGTATAAGAATTGCATGAAAACATTCCGTGAATTTTATTGTCCGGCATTACTATAATTGCAGCACAGAAATCTGAAACACCTTCAGAAAAAGAGTGATACATAAAAAGATTGTCGTCAATTTTTGTAGAACATGTCTTACTGTTTTTTTTAATATCTTCTGCAAGAAGTTCTGCATCTTTTACTTTAAGTGTTGTTTTCAGTTCTTCAAGAAGCATGTGAAAAACCTGTTTCTCATCGATTGTCTGATTTATTTCTTTTACAACAAGTTCCATAAAATTAACTCCAGAAATATGCTGCAATAAAGCAAAGTGCTGTAAAGATTGCAAGGCCTGTGATAATTCCAATTAACATAATAATACTCCTGATTTTGTGCCAGAAATTGTTGACTGAAAAACAGATTTTAAACAGATGTTTTACGAAATCTGTAATTGCTGTCGAGAAAATAACTGGCAACTGATTTGCATGGTTTTGAGAAAATTAAATTGTAATCTGAAATAAAACTGTATGTTATCGGACTGTTTGGTAAAAAAGTGTTACTCTTAGAAATTTATAATTGATGAGTACTTTATAAAAGCAGAATAAAGAAAATAAAATTAAAATTGCGGTATTTGCAGAAAATACAAATGAATAAATAAGTTCAGACGGATTATCATATAAGGCTTTTGAAAAATGTTTTTCGATTTTAAAAAGAATGTTACTTGCAGAATTTCTTTGCAAAGTGCAAATGCATGGTTTGTAAGTTGAATGCTCTGTGAAACTGATTCTATCCGGACTGTTTTTGTCTATGCGATACAGACTGTTTGCACGAAACTTGGACGAAAGCAAAGGATTTATGAGAAAAGAAAAAATAATTATGAAAGAAAAAATCAGTTTCTTAAAATTGAGATTCTCCATAAAATTTATTCGCCTCAAAAAATGTAAACTTTGTTATGTCTTTGAAAATGACATTGACAAAAAGAGTAAGCATAGTTAAAACTGCATTTTGCCGCAGTTTTAACTATGTTGGTTTATGAATTTCTTCTTTATTTTAGCAGAAAATTGTCGGGTATGCAATAAACTTTTTTCAAAGTAGCTTTTTAATTTCGGGAAGAATTATTTTATCTGCTGGTAACCAGTTTACACTGTTTAACTTTTCTTTTGTAAGCCATCTGGCGTCTTCGTGTTCCAGAAGTTTCAATTCTCCTTCTACAATCGAACAAAGAATGCAGTGCATTGTCAGATGAAATGCGGGGTAGTCATAGTCGACAATTCCGATTTCATGTTCTGCTTTTATTTTTGTTGCAAGTTCTTCTCTGATTTCCCGGACAATGCACTGTTCAGGAGTTTCTTCCGGTTCAATCTTGCCGCCGGGAATTTCCCACCAGCCTTTCCAGTCGCCATAGCCGCGCTGAGTTGCAAAAATTTCTTTTTTTTGAGTTGCTGGATTTGTGCGGAGAATGACAGCTCCGCTGACTGTTACTTGTTTCATTTTGTACCTCTTCTGTAAATTTCAACAGATTAGAAATTTTTCTTTGTTCCAGTTCGGCTTATCACTTTTACAAGTTTTATACCGCCGTATTTGAAAATTTCTTTAACGGCACGTTTAAGCCCTGTTGTCTGTCCGAATATCCAGCTGAAAGGGACTGGTGTTGTGCAGGCTGTCAGGAGAATTCCTTTTTTGCCTTTTAATTTTGCTGTTGGAATGCCGCTTTTACTTTCGCCCATAAAAACATAAACATTGCGGTCAAAAAGAGACTTTAAATGGCCGGGCATATTTCCTCACCAGACAGGAGCTGCAACTGCAATTACATCAGCCTGCTGTATTTTTTTACCTACTTCCGTTGCATCATCTGTAAAAACGCATTTATTAGATGAACGGCATTTCATACAGGCAATGCAATCGTGAAACTGCAGGGAACAT
>JAZQQW010000080.1:0-31001 GCA_045629255.1 Treponema sp. | reverse complement strand
GCCAATTATAAATAGCTATAAAATAAATTTTATTGAATGTTATGAAAAATTCGTTTTTCAAAAAAAAATATCTTTTATAAAGCCAAATTTTCTTGAGAACAATTTTGTTCAAAAAAAAATTGATGGTCCAAAAGGAAAAACTGTAATAATCGCTCCTTATGCAAAATCAGTGCGTAGTATTTCTATAGATTTTTGGAATTCGTTAGTTATTTTTTTAAAAAAGAATGATTTTGAAAATATTTATACAAATTGTTTTGAAAAAGAAAAAGTTTTATTAAATACAAATCAAATTTTTGTTCCTTTAAATGAAGTTTATAGTTTACTAAATTATTCATGTTTCTTTTTCTCAATACGCTCTGGCTTATGCGATTTAGTTAGTTCTACAAACTGCAAAAAATTTATTTTTTATCCTCAATATGAAAATTATTTCAGTTCAATTGATTTTTATTCATTAAAAAATCTTCCTTATGCAAAAAATTTTTATGAATATGAAATTAACGAGAATAATAAAAATGAAATTTTTGAAGATATCTTGAAAAAACTTAATTTTGGAGAAACAAATGAATAAAATAAAAGAACTATATTCTTACAGACAGATGATTTTTGGACTTGTCCATCGGGAGTTGAGAGGCAGATACAAAGGTTCCGTCTTGGGGTTCCTATGGACGTTTCTAAATCCTCTGCTTCAGCTTTTTGTATATACAATAGTATTCAATTATATTTTTCCATCGGGCATAGAACAATACTATATATTCCTTTTTGTAGGTCTTGTACCATGGATTTTTTTTAGCACATGTCTTTCAGCAGGATGCAACTGTATACTTATGTCTGGAAATATGGTAACAAAAATATACTTTCCTCGTGAAGTTCTGCCAGTTTCCTTCGTATTTAGTGCCTTTGTAAATATGCTTTACTGTTTTATTGTAATATTTGCAGTAATTCTTTTTTCTGGACTGGGGTTTAATCCTGTTGCAATTTTATGTCTTCCTGTAATTTTTATTGTAGAATTATTTCTATGCATTGGAATAACGCTTTTGTTTTCAGCCTTAACAGTTTATGTGCGCGATTTTGCACACATCATTGGAATCCTGACAATGCTTTTGCAATTCCTTACTCCTGTAATGTATCCTCTAAGCAGGATAACAAATAATACAAAAGTTCCTGATAATCTGTTACGTATTTATTTACTTAACCCAATGGTCAGTATCCTCGAATGTTACAGGCAGATTCTTTACTTCAAAACAATACCTGATATGTCAACTTTGCTGGGTGCTGTATTATTTGGAGTTATATTTCTTTTTGCAGGAGAAATAGTTTTCTCAAAATTACAAAAAGGCTTTGCAGAGGAATTGTAATTATGAATACCGAAAATACTATAGAAGTAAAAAATCTCTCTAAAGATTTCAAGATATATCATGACAAAGGTAAATCTCTAAAGGAAAAATTTTTATTCTGGAATAGAAATAGATACGAAACTCGTCATGTTCTCAATGATGTTTCCTTTACTATAAAAAAAGGCGAGGCTGTAGGACTTATTGGTCATAATGGCTGCGGAAAAAGTACAACACTAAAACTACTCACAAAAATCATGTATCCTACTTCCGGCTCTGTGGAGATAAACGGAAAAGTTTCTGCATTAATAGAACTGGGTGCCGGTTTTCACCCTGACATGAGCGGAAGGGAAAACATTTACATAAATGCTTCTATCTTTGGTCTGACAAAAAAGCAGATAGATGCAAAAGTAGAACAGATTATAGAGTTTTCTGAACTCAGAGATTTTATAGACAATCCTGTCCGTACATATTCTTCGGGAATGTACATGAGGCTTGCCTTTTCTGTTGCCATAAGTGTAGAAGCAGATATCCTTTTTATCGATGAAATATTAGCAGTCGGCGACGTAGCTTTTCAGGAAAAATGTTTTGACAAACTTAAAGAAATTAAAAAAGCAGGAACTACAATAGTAATTGTATCTCATGCTCTTGGTCAGATTGAAGCTATCTGTGACCGTTCCATCTGGATAGATGGCGGTAAGATACGGATGGATGGTAATCCGGCAGATGTACATAAAGCATATCTGGACTTTATGAAGTAAAATTTTTGGAATTGGGTATGTGAGGCTCTAAGAATTGTAATTTTTAGAGCCTCGTTTTTTTCAGGTGTTCTTTATTTATTCAGAATTTGTTTTTTTACAAACAGTAAACCTTCATTTAGCTTTATTTCAGTGTAGTATGGAATGATTTTTTCCTGATAAAATCTGCTGTTTATATCATCTTCGGTTAATGTCATTATTATATCCCAGAGTGCAAAATATGGAGAATTATCTGCCTGACTATTGATTCTGTATACAAAGTCTGGCATGTCATGCAAATCAAAATATTTATCTGCTTGAGGGCTGTTCATATTGCAGACCCATGAGTTTGGAGAAAGTTCAATACCTTTGAAGTCAAGATACCCTGGAGAGTACATAGGCGTTATAAATAATGTTGATTTTTCGCTGCTCATTGAGTTTATAAAGTCAAAATCTTCTATTAGGGATGAATACAGTTCTGCATGCTTTTTGCTTGTTAAGATACCTTTGGCAGCTCCCTGTTCAATCTTTGTATTCAGAAGGTAGAATTTGTCATCCTTAAAAATTTTGAAACATTTTTGTCCGAAAGAGATGCCTGTAAGACTTGCTATCAGTACAACTTTTACACTTAGGGAAATAGTCTTTCTGTCAATGTATTTTTTTACATATTCATTTATGCAGAATACGGAAAAAGGAACCGACAGGACAAAACCGATTGTTGCAGCCCCCGAAGCTGTATTTGAAGCACAGTAGAAAGCACATCCGAGTATTACTCCGGGAATCATAAGGATAAGGGAAAGTTTCGAAAAAATCAGTTTATAAGTTTCACAGTTTAGAAATGCGCAGACTATTGCAAATGATAACAGTGGAATTGCAAAGGCTCCTGTCCGTTCTATTTTTATTGCGCACATGTTTATTATACAGATTATAAAATTTGCAAGAAAAATAAGATTCTGCATTTTTAAACTGATTTTTATTTTTCTGCATTTAATGAGGATTGCAATTACGATAGTCAAAAGGTGCAGGCTGCCTGCATATGCCCATGGTCGCAGAACTTTGTAGTAAGTCAAAATGCATTTAAGGCCAAGGTCTGTATCAGCTTTGTCAATACCGCTTGTAAAGGCAATATTGTCTGCAAGAAATGCGAACATATTTGATATGTCAGATGTAAAATAGATAAAAAGGAAATAAAATGCCGCAGTCAGTATTGTGCCGCTCCATATAAGTAAAAGATTTGGAAAAAATTTAATTTTTCCAGTCAAAACAAGCGGCAATGAAAATATCGATATCAGGATATAAAAGAATGCCAGAATCGGATTGCAAAGTGCAGAACATGCGAATGTTATACCTGTAAATATATATGTTATTTTGCCTTTTACTGAATTGGAATGAATATTAAACAGTAAAATAAGTCCGATCATCATAAAATCTAAGGCGAATGTATAATATGACAGACCTCGAATTGCATCTTTTGAATAGAATAGATAAACAAAGAAAGAACAAAAGGCAACGATAAAATCAAAATTTGATTTGTATAAAGTCCAGAAAAACCATATAGAGATCAAAAAAGTCAGCAGAATTCTAAGCTGTCTTACTGCAAGGATGACACCTTCCGTACCTCCAAGTATTTTTTCGCAAATTGAGTAAAATGGCAGAATCAGTGGGGTGTAATACTGTGTTCCCTGATAATTATCAAGGAACAGTTTTCCTCCGCAGAAAAGTCTTTTTACCTCTGCAAGGTAAAAAAAATTCACAGAAAAAAAATTATATGTGTCATTTTTTGACACCCATATGTGCTATAATAAAGGGTAAAGTTTCCAATAAAGAGGAATGTCATGGGCGAAAAAAGTATCAGTATTTCAGGAGTCTTGCAAAATGAAATTCATAATCAGACAAGCATTTTTGTTTTTCCGACACAGACGGCAGCAAATCTATGGGCTGACAGGGCAACTCAGATTACAAGTGCCAAAGCAGTAGCTATGGAAAGATTTATCGCATGGGACGATTTCAAAAGTTCAGCTGTCCGAACACAGATGCAGAAAAAAACATCTGTACCGTCTACGATAAGAGACCTTTTTGCAGCTAAGATTGTAGAAAAAAACGCAGCTTCTCCGTTTTTCAAGAACATTATCGTTCCGCAGTATGCCAAAAGCGCTTCTTCTTTTGCTTCATGGATATCATCGCTATTGCCATCACTTGCCTTATGGAAAAAAAAGTTTGCAGAAGCAGAAACAACAATGAGCATTGATGATGAAGATTCGGATTTTCTCAAACTTTATGAGCTGTACAGCGAATTCCTTGACTCACACAATCTCTTTGATCCGGCATGGGAAACTCCTCCTTTTCAAAAAGACGGAAACCGGTACTTTATTTTCTATCCGGAGATTCTATCAGACTACACAGAATACAAAAATATCCTGGAATCAAGTCCAGACAGCATAACTCTTATCCACGCACCAGATCCGTCTGCCTGTGAAAAAAATCCTGCTGTTTACTTTTACAGCAATTCCAGAACAGAAATCAGAAAAACAGCACTCTACCTCAAGCACATGCACGATAACAAACATATTGCATGGACAGATATGGCACTCAGCACAAAAGATATGGAAACCTGGAGTCCTTATATTGAACAGGAGTTTACGCTGCGCCACATTCCGTTTGTCCAGCGAAACGGCAAACCGCTCACATCTTACGGAGCCGGAAACTTTTTTGTTCAGATACAGAACTGTGTATACTCAGACTTTTCATACGAAAGCATAAAAAATCTTCTGCTAAACCAGACTTTGCCGTGGACAAACAAAAGTACCATAACAAATCTGATTACATTTGGAAGACAGAACAATACTATCTGCTCGTATACATACAATGACAAAAAACAGGATGTCTGGGAAAACGCATTTTCAGCTCCATACACACCGGAAAGAGAAGATTCAGTTCTGGACGAAGGTGTGAAAAACCTGTACCGTCTGCTCAAAAAAACACTCAGTGCAATGGTTAATGCAAAAACTTTTGCAGAGATAAGAACTGAGTATTTCAAATTCCGCCATGAATTTTTTGACCAGAGTTTATGGACAGAAGAAAGTGACACAATCGTAAGCCGCTGTATTGCAGAACTTGGCGGTCTGATTGATCTGGAAGAAGAATACAGCAACCTGGCCGTAGAGTCTCCGTATGCGTTCTTTGTAAAATATCTTGCTGACAAAATGTATCTTGCACAGTCTGCACAAAGAGGCGTGAATATCCTGCCTTACAGACTGTCCTGCTGTGCTCCTTACAAAGTGCAGGTTATACTCGACGCAAGTCAGTCAGCTCTGTCTGTCATTTACAGACAGCTTAGTTTTCTGAGTGATGACAAAAGAGCAAAATTCGGTTTCGCTTCTGATCCTGATGTATCAAATATTTTCATCAGACTGTATGCAGATTCTGCAACCGAAGAAACACGTTTCTCCTGCTCAGAGAAAACTTTTACGGGGTATGCCATCCCGCACAGCTACCTGGAAGAGACAGACCTGACAAAATCTACGGACAGAGAAGACAGTTTAGACAAACATGACACATACATGGAAGAAAAAAAATTTATTCTCCCACATATTTACGGTCAGAGTGAAGCATCTTCATGTGTAACAGAAATACAAAAAAATGCTTTCGAGTCATGGAAGTCTCTTCATCAGAAAGAAACTTCTGTTTCTCAAAAAGGTCTGGATGATTTTTATGCAAGCGTAAACAGCCGTGTCATGTCTCCAAAGCTATGCATTTCTTACTCTTCGCTCAAAAGATTTTATACTTGTCCGCGCAGCTGGATTTTTCAGCGTGGTGTAAACCTGCAGGAAGAAAACAGCGAAGCTGAACTTGTAAACAGCTATGCACAGGGTAATCTCCGTCACAGCATCCTCGAAAATTTCTGCAATGAACTTCTAAAGCTGGATGCTCCTCTTTGCACAACAGAAACAGGTTTGAGCGAAGAATATATTCTGATATTGAACAAAAGCGTAGAACATGCATTGCAGACTTTTAAATGCAGTACAATCGCAAAAGACCTTTTGCTTACAACAAAGCATTCCATTCTGGAATCAATGAAACAATCAGTAGAAAAATTTTCTACTTACTTTGCAGGTTTCAAAGTTTATGCAATGGAACAGGATTACAAGTTTGAAGAAGAAGACAAAAATTACTTTTATTATGGACGTGTCGACTGCATTCTCAAAGACGACGATGCAAATCTTGTAATCGTAGATTTCAAAAGTTCAGAGAGCTCGATTCCAAATAAGAGCTTTTACGTGAGCGATGATGTTCAGGTGCCTGATTTTCAGATGCCGATGTATAAGTTTTTGCTTGAAAAACAGAAAATACCTCAGACAGTAGAAAACTGTGCTTTTTTTGACATCCAAGGCGGCAAGCTTCATCCTGTCACTGGAGAAATTGTTTTGGCATGTGCAAAGAGGCTGAACCCAAGGGCCAATTACAAAACAGAAGATTTTGTTCCGACACAAAATGCATTTGTAAGACTGTCAGAAGAATTTGCACAGATATGCCAGAATCATGATTTTTCTATAAATAACTTTGATATAGACTGGAACACTTGCAAAACATGTGCATACAAAGCTATATGCCGCAGAACTTTTGCAGTAGGCAACATCTAAAAAGGAGGCTGACATGGAAAACAAAAAAGATTTTGATAATTCACAGAAAAATGCAATAAATATAGACAATAACGCAGTCGTAAGTGCCGGTGCCGGCTCCGGTAAGACAACTGTTCTTGCTGAGCGTTTTGCTCATCTCGTGCTGGACAAAAAATACAATGTCGACGAGATTCTGACACTGACGTTCACAAAAAAAGCTACAACCGAGATGTACGGAAGAATTTACAAAACTCTCCGCAGCAAAAATCCTGACAGCGTAAAAAATTTTTACAAAGCAAACATCAAAACACTGGACAGTTACTGCTCGTCTATCGCCAAACTCGGTGCACGTTTTTACGGTGTAAGTCCTGATTTCACAGTGGACAAAGACAGCATAGAAAGTCAGGCAAAAGCCCTTGCCCTTCCGTTTGTTCTGGAACACAGAGACAACCCTGCTGTAAAATCTTTAGTCAGCACAAAAGACTATGAAACAATCACAGAACAGCTTTTTGTCACTCCGATAATCGAACACTCGACACTTGCAGAACCGATAGATTTTGACAATAATCTTGCCTGCCAGAAACAGGAAGTCATTAGAGAGTGGAACGAAAATGTCAAACGCATAAACGAAAGCTCTGTTGAACTTTCCAGAAGATATGAAGATTACACAGGTAACAAAGACACCGTTTTTTTGAAAAATCTGAAACAAAAACTGGACACATTATCTTCCATAAATGAAGTTTTTATCGATGACAGTTTTTTTAAAAACATGCAGTATGATTCTGTTTTGAACTATACATCTTTCTGGAATGACTTTATATCCATAAAACTAACTAATGGCGCAGAAGAAATCAAAGAAGAATTCAAAAATCTTAAAAACTTAGTACAATTGCAATCTTCTCTTTTGAACTTCATTTACAGCTATAATATCATAAAAAAGTATTTTGAGCTTGCAAAAGAATTTCAGGACAAAATAAACAACCTCAAGCGTACTTCGGGAATCTTAAGTTTTGCAGATGCATCTTCCATTGCTCTGTGTACTTTGCGCGATCATCCGGAAATTCGCATTCAGGAAAAAAAGAAATACAAGGCTATCATGATTGACGAATTTCAGGATAACAACTCCATGCAGAAAGACATGCTTTTTCTGCTCGCAGAGAATCTTGAGCGCACGGACAAATCTGTTCCAGAACCGGAAGAACTGATCAAAGACAAGCTGTTCTTTGTCGGCGATGAAAAACAGAGCATTTATAAGTTCCGCGGAGCCGATGTAAGTGTCTTTAGAAATCTGTCCAAAGACTTTGCAGACGGCAATCTTGAGATGAAGACAAATTACCGTTCAAATCCTGCGCTTATAGCATCGTTCAACACAATCTTCGGAGGAGAATGTTATCCGCCATCATTTGCACGTACCCAAAACTGTGATGCACAAAATACTCATAACTGTGTGTTTTACACAGACGAACAAAACGAATCTGTACCTGATTTTGAAGCAATATATCACAGTGTCGATATATCGGAATCAGCTCAAAAAGAAATCTCTTCACTTGTAGAATCGCTCAAAGAAAATCGCGCAGAAGACAAAGAAGCAAAAAACAAGCTTAATGCGATGTATGCACCACATATCACGGTTGCCCTTTATGACGAGAAAACACAAGCCGAAGATGATGACCTTAAAGATGACGAGGCAGAAGCTCTCTGGGTTGCCACAGAAATCAAAAAACTTATCACAGAACAAAATTGCAAACCTCAAGACATTGCAATTTTGCTCCGTGCATATACAAACCAGCCTATGTTTGAACGAGCTCTGCTTGCAAAAAAAATTCCTTACACTTGCGAAGTTATCAAGGATTTTTTCAACGACGGTCCGACAAACGATATTTTTGCATTTCTTAAACTGTGTGCATATCAAAACGATACTCTCGCCTACGCAAAGCTTCTGTGCTCACCGTTTTTCAATCTGAGCATAGATGAAGCACAATCGATTTTATCGCAGGACAAAGAACCTTTTGCAGACGGCATAGAAGACATTCTCCAGGAAAAAAGCCGCAAAATTTTTGTCAAAGCCAGAGATTTTTTCATCAGCATAAAAGAATCATGCAAAACTCTTACTCTTTCTCAGCTTATAACAAAACTCTGGTACGAAGCAGGATATTATTATGAAACTATATGGAACGAGAGTGTAAATATGTATGCTTCCATGTACGACAGAATTTTTGAGCTCGCACGTCTTGCTGACTCCAAAAGTCAGAATCTTGCAGAGTTTGTCGACAGTGTCCGAACTTACGAAGATGCGGAAAACAAGCTTGACGGTATGGATATCCCGCTTGAGCAGACAGGCGGCGTCCAGCTTCTGACCATTCACAAGAGTAAAGGTCTGCAGTTTCCAGTAGTGTTCGTATGCAATGCAAATAAAAAAGGACGCAATGAAAAAAATGCAGAAAGCACTTATTTCAGCAGTGATTTCGGAGTTACTGTAAATACGCCGGCAAGTCCTCTCGGAATCAAAGATAACTATTTTTTCATCAAGGCAAAAGAAGAAAATAAATGCAAGAGCACTGCCGAACTCAGACGTCTTGTATATGTCGCACTTACAAGAGCACAGGAACATATTTACATCACAGGAACTTACAGCTCAGGTGAAAAAGGACTATTTACAAAAACCGAAGATTACACAGTTTCTCAAATAAAGCATCCGGACACAATCCTGAAAATTCTTTCACCTGCGATTGAGCCTTATTATAATGCAGATAAGAATTCAGAACCTGTCATAAGTCCGTTTAGATTCGAAACGATACAAGCTTTCAAGCGGACTGAGTTTAACAGAACATCATGCACAAAAGAACAGGTTATCCAAAATCTTTCAAAGCGTATGGAAAACTCCGTTGTTTTGAAAAAAGAATATGTCAGACCTGTTTACATGTCTCCAAGCCATCTTTATGCAGACGAAGAAAACTCTGCAAATCCAGTACAGTCTGCATCCCTCATTTCAGATATGCAGGTTCCGTTCTCCGAGATAAACCGCATCATCGAAGAAGAGCCGCGTTTTACGTACGCATCTTTTGGAACAATAGCACACGCTTACATGGAAGCTGCCATAAACGGCACATCCCCAGTCATTTCCAACAGAGATATTTCGGCTATAGCAGAGTCAAAACAAAAACTCAACACCGTTTATTCTGCCTGCGAAAAAATGCAGGACATGTTCAAAAACTGTGAGCTGGGAAAAAAAGCCGCAGCTTCGGCCTGGCACAAAGCAGAATATGCATTCAAAAGCAGAGTGTGCGATGTACAAAATGAGTCCGGCGAAATTGACAGCGGATACGTTATAAGCGGAACCATGGACTTAGTTTTCCAAAATGCTGATGGCTCGTACACAATCGTCGATTACAAGACAAACGAACAGATTAAGCCAGAACTGTACCTTGCACAGCTTGCATGTTACAGACAGGCTGTGAGCCGCATCTTTGGCTGTTCATCAGAATCTGTCCGCTGTATTTTGTACTATCTCCGTTATGGAAAAGAGGTCGACATAACAAATATGTGCGGCGAAATCGATATAGACCAGGCTGCACGGCAGATTGCAGAAGCAGACACCCGCACAAAATAATAGAAGCTGTGCAAAATATGAAAACTTCACAGCTTTGAAAATTGCAAAAAAATCGCCGGCTTTATACGTATTTCACATACGCAGAAAGCCGGCGTTTTATCACACAGGTAATTTAAAAAAGCGAAAGTGTTCTACTCGCGCCACTTTTCATATTTTGAACATTCCAGAATATTTCTGGCGTTTTCGACGCGCTCGGCACTCGGAGATTCTGTGTCCTTGAGAACATAATCAAGTCCCATGTCTTTGTATTTGATAGCACCAAGTCCATGGTACGGCAGAATTTCTACACGCTCAACATTATGCAGAGTGCGTATGAAATCACGTGTTCTTGTCAGATATTCATCGTTGTCCGTAATGCCAGGAACAAGAACATGGCGAATCCAGATCGGCTTTTTTATCTCGTCGAGGTATGCAAACATTTCGCGGATGTTCTTTCCTGTCTGACCTGTAAGCTTTACATGTTCATCTTCATCGATATGCTTTATATCCATGAGAACTGTATCTGTAACATCCATGAGTTTTTTAAACTTTTCAAACCACTCGCCATCTTTTGTAAAAGGTGCGCCAGACGTATCAATACAAGTATTTATGCCAAGTACTTTTGCTTTTGTAAAAAGTTCCAGAAGAAAATCAATCTGAAACAAAGGTTCTCCGCCAGAAACTGTAATGCCGCCCTTTTTGCCCCAGTATTCTTTGCATGTTATTGCTTCTGCAAGAATTTCATCAGCAGTCATGCGCATCTTGGCTTTTGACATGTCCCACGTATCCGGGTTATGACAGTACTTGCATCTGAGAGGACAACCGGCAAAGAAAACTATAAAACGAACACCTGGGCCATCTACAGAACCAAAACTTTCAAGCTGATGAATATATCCCTGCATAAAAACCTCTCAATTGAAAATGTAATGTATCTTGAAAAATGCAAAAATAGACGCTAAACACGCCCCTTATAAAATAATCTATATTCAGACAAAATACTACAGTTTTAAACAAAAAAACCCCGAAATCAGATTTATCCGACATCGGGGCATTCTGTCCAGACAAACTTCAGATGAACTGACATCCGAAGTTTACTGTCTGTTTATGCTTTTGCAAAAGCAAATTACAGAGAAGCGTGGCATGTACGAGCGATAACGTCGTCCTGCTGCTCCTTTGTAAGGTTGATGAAGCGAACTGCATAACCAGAAACACGAACTGTGAAGTTTGCATACTCTGGCTTCTCTGGATGAGCCTGGCAATCCTTGAGCTTTTCAACGCCGAATACGTTTACGTTCAAGTGGTGTGAACCCTTGTCGAAGTATCCGTCGAGAACGTTTACGAGGTTGTCAATTCTTTCCTTCTCATCGTGTCCGAGAGCAGATGGGTTGATTGTCTCTGTGTTAGAGATACCATCAAGTGCATACTTGTATGGAACCTTTGCAACAGAGTTCAAAGACTTGATCAAGCCCTTTGTTTCTGCACCGTAAGATGGTGTTGCTCCAGGAGAGAATGGCTCGTGAGCCTTGCGTCCGTTTGGAAGAGCACCTGTTGCCTTACCGTAAACAACGTTAGATGTAATAGTAAGGATAGATGTTGTTGGCTCTGCGTTACGATATGTTGGCTGCTTCTTGATCTTTCCAATGAATGTCTTGAGGAGCCATACAGCGATTTCGTCTGCGCGGTCATCATCCTGTCCGTAGCGTGGGAAGTCACCTTCGATTTCGAAGTCCTTTGAAAGACCCTTTTCATCGCGGATAATCTTAACCTTTGCATACTTGATAGCAGAGAGAGAATCAACGACATGGCTGAATCCTGCGATACCTGTAGCAAATGTACGGCGAACGTCTGTATCGATGAGAGCAAGCTCAGCTGCCTCATAGTAATACTTATCGTGCATGTAATGGATAGCATTCAATGTGTTAACATAGAGTTTTGCCAACCAGTCGAGCATAACATCGTACTTTCTCATGACTTCGTCATAATCGAGGTAGTCAGATGTTATTGGCTGAAGCTCTGGTCCAACCTGTACATAAGGTGTGAGACCTGCGCCTTCATCCTTGCCACCGTTGATGGCGTAAAGAAGTGCCTTTGCCAAGTTAGCGCGAGCTCCGAAGAACTGCATTTCCTTACCAGTCTGTGTTGCAGAAACACAGCAGCAGATTGAGTAGTCATCACCCCAGATTGGGCGCATAACATCATCATTCTCATACTGGATAGAAGATGTATCGATAGAAATCTTTGCTGCATAGCGGCGGAAGTTTTCTGGAAGTCTCTTTGAATAGAGAACTGTCATGTTTGGCTCTGGTGAAGGACCCATGTTCTCGAGTGTGTGGAGGAAACGATAGTCGTTCTTTGTAACCATGTCGCGTCCGTCCTGTCCGAGACCACCAACTTCAAGAGTTGCCCAAATTGGGTCGCCAGAGAAGAGGTTGTTGTATGATTCAATACGAGCAAAGCGAACCATGCGGAACTTCATAACCATGTGGTCAACGAGCTCCTGGGCCTTTTCCTCAGTAAGAATACCCTTCTTCAAATCACGCTCGATGTAAATGTCGAGGAATGTTGAAACACGACCGACAGACATAGCTGCACCGTTCTGTGTCTTGATAGCTGCAAGGTATCCGAAGTAGAGCCACTGGAAAGCTTCCTTTGCATTCTTTGCAGGATTTGAAATATCAAATCCGTAGAGAGCTGCCATTGCCTTCATTCCCTTGAGAGCCTTAATCTGCTCTGCGATTTCCTCGCGGAGACGGATACCAGCTTCTGTCATTGTTCCATCAGAAACATTGAGCTTATCCTGCTCTTTGCAAGCGATGAGGTAATCGATACCGTAAAGTGCGATACGGCGGTAGTCACCGACGATACGGCCACGTCCGTATGTATCCGGCAAACCAGTCAAAATATGTGCACGGCGTGCGAGACGAATCTCTGGTGTATAAACATCAAATACAGCGTCTGAGTGTGTCTTGTGATACTGTGTGAAAATCTTATGAAGATCAGCATTTGGCTTGTAGCCATACATCTCGCATGACTCTTCTGCCATCTTGATTCCACCGAAAGGCATGAAAGCTCTCTTCAATGGCTTGTCTGTCTGAAGACCAACAACCTGCTCAAGTTCTTTTCCCTCTGGGCAGATATATCCTGCCGGATGTGATGTAAGACCAGTTACAACATCTGTATCCATATCGAGGACACCAGATCTCTTTACCTTTACTTCAGTAATAGCTCCAGTCTTCTTGTCCTTTTTCTTTTCTGTAACTTCGACAACTTTATTGTGCTCTTCTTTCTGCAATCTCTGAAGTTCATCAAAAAGTTTCTTTGTTGCACTTGTAGGACCAGCAAGGAACTTCTCATCGCCAGTATACTGAGTGTAGTTAGCCTGAATAAAGTCGCGAACATTAACTTCGCTTGTCCACAAACCTTTTGGGTTGAATCCTTCCCATTCAGATCTCATGTCCATTTTGTACCTCTCTATAACATTAAGTTAGCCGTTTCCCGGCGCACAACATGTTGTTAAATATTCATACAGAAAGCTATTGGAAAACTCGTTGATGAATTCCGATAAACATCCTGTTATGGTATCAATATAATATAACTCAAATCGACAGCAAGTTGCAACATCTTTATCCAAAAAACACAATAAATAGCGGATTCTTTCAACGAAATATCAGAAAAACACTAGCAATGAAAAATCATTTCTCAGTTCCGAAAGTTCTTGTTACAGCTAAAACTGCATCAACTTTGAAATCAGATATTTTTTCAAAAAAATACGCAAAGGAGTTAACGTGAACTCTTGTGCATCTGTTCGTTCAATGAATTTCTTTCCCAGAAAACACCGTCTCTGTATCCCTGAATTTCTTTGTCAGTCTGAGCCTGTAAAAGTCGTTTTGCAGCATACAGACAATACTCTTCATTCATCTCAATACCGACAAATTTTCTGCCGAGTTTCGATGCAACTACGCTGGCAGTTCCGCTTCCAAGAAACGGATCGAAAACAACATCATCTTTTCGTGAAGATGCCAGAATAAGTTTTGCATAGAGTTTTTCGCTTTTCTGAGTCGGATGGTCTGTATTTTCGCTCATCGACCAGAACGGAATAGATATGTCATCCCAGAAATTAGAAGGATATGTCAGACGGAATTTGCCGTTCTCTTCTTCCTGCCAGTCTTTCGGAACCCCGGAATCCTTGTACGGTGCAAGAACTTTTCGTTTCATCTTCACGGATTCTACATCAAAGTAATAATCTTTCGGATTTTTGACAGCAAACCAGATATCTTCCATGCCGTTTTTCCAGTTAGACATGGCTCCCCTGCCCTTTTCACGCTGCCACGTAATGCGGTTCATAATGCAAAGCTGCCGGCTCAGCGCACGCTGCAAACTTGCAGTACACTTCCAGTCACCGCACAGATAAAGGCTTCCCGAATCCTTGAGCTTGGCACATACTTGTGGAAGCCATGAATCCAAATAACGCTCATATTCGTCGTCGTGCATGGCATTGAACGTCATGCCGTTGAAATTCTTGTTCAGATTATAAGGTGGATCTATGATAATCAAATCTGCAAAGTTATCCGGCAAAAGCGGCAGAACATCAAACAGATCTGCATTGATTGTCCGGTTGATGAAATCAGACTGAGCAAGATGAACAGAGTCCGGCGAAGTCTGCAAAAACGCACGGAGCTGAGGCAATGTCGTAATGCATTGTTTGAGGTTTTCTGTTTCTTCGGGTAAAATTGTCAGAGTGCGGTTGCGTCCGGCACGAACTTTGCTTTCCATAACTGGACAATAATAACAGATTACAGCAAAAGGCAAAAGAGCAAAAAAAAGCCCCGTAGTTTTTACACAGCAGCCCCCCATTCTGCATAAAAACTACGGGATTCAAAAGAAAACTTCAAATCAGCTCTGCCAAACAATTATCAGCAGAGCCGTTTAATTTTTTTAGAAATTTACTTATACAGTAAACTTATCTATCTGACTTGAAATCTTACCGATTGAGTCACCGACATCTGAAGAAATATTCTGAAGCAGTTCCTCATCATTGTTAATCTTTTTGATATCAGAAGCGACTTCATCAATAGAATTTCGAACTTTCTGAGTTGCACTTTGAAGTTCGGAAATATTATTCTGAATAGCTTTGTTGCTCTTTGCCATCTCAGAAGAAGCTTCTGTGACTTTGAGAGAACTTGTTTTCATATCGCTCAATGTTGAACTTATGAGGCTTGAGTTTTCCTGCTGAGCATTCATAGCATCCTGAATACCACGGACGACTCTGTCAATCTGATCAATCATCACAGATACAGAATTAAATGCCGCTCTAGATTCTTCCGAAGTATCAACAACAGTTCCGATAGAGTCTTTGATTTTTGTAAGCTGATCACCGATTGTCTTTGACTGGGCAGAAGATGTTTCTGAAAGTTTACGGATTTCATCAGCAACAACAGAGAAACCTTTTCCAGCTTCGCCGGCATGAGCAGCTTCTATAGCGGCGTTCATAGCAAGCAGGTTTGTCTGCTCTGCAATGGAAGAAATTGCCTGGTTAGCTTCCAGAAGCATCTTTGATTCATCTTCGATAACCTTGATTTTATCGTTTACATCACTCTGTTTCTGAGAACCTGTCTGGCTAGTTGCAAGAAGCTTATCAAAAGAAGAAACAAGCTGTTCGACAGAATTATTTACAAGCTCGATGCTGCGAATCATATCTTCTATAGAAGAAGATGCAGAAGTAACGCCTCTTTCCTGAACAGACAGAAGCTCTTCAAGAGATGACATGCCGTTTGTGATAATATTTGCAGAACTTACTGTCTGTTCAACGCTTTTAAACTGTGTAGAAATCTGATTCTGAATCAAGCCGATGCCATTCGTTATGCGTGAAATAGAAGACGACGTACTCTGAGTTATGCTGTCCAGACTGTTACCGGCAGAATCAAGAATATCCTTGGAACTTTTGAGGTCGCCGACAATAGACTGAAGCTTTTCTATAAAGCGGTTAAAACTCATAGCAAGATCGCCGACCTCATCCTCAGAAGAAACTTCTACTCTATCTACGAGATTTGCGTTTCCTTCTGCAATACGCAGGGAAATAGCGTCAATTTGTCCGAAAAGTTTTTTGACTGAGTTTACAATATTGTCAATCAGGAAATGGAATACAAGGATAATTATACCTGTAAACAGGATAATTGAAATTGACAATATTGCTATGTTTTTGTTAGAGAAAAGAGAAACTTCGACAGGGCTGTGTACAAGAATAGTCCATCCGATATCTGAAATCGGATAAAGTACGTATTCTCCACTGGAACTGCTGAGTTTTGTTTCTTCAGCAACAGCTTTTCTTGGAATTTCTATATCTGTTATGACGTTTGTGATAAGTTCCTTACTTTCTATCTGATTCTGGTCCCTGGAACCTGTAATCTCAAGTTTCTCATTGAACAGATACATTTCCATATCAGATTTGAAATTCTTGAACATATCTTCAACGAAGAAAGACAGAGGAATACCAGTTCCTACGATACCTATGGCCTGACCGGAACTGCTTCTGACGACTGCATTTACCCACATGAATGTAGCTTTGAGATTATCATTGTAATTGATGTTGAAATTGTAAACATCTGTATCTCTCAATGTCATGTTGTACCAGTATTCATTCGGGTCATTCGGATCAACAACATAAGATGCTTTGCCATTTGAATAGAAAACTTTATCTTTGTCACTTATCCAGAAAATTTCGTTGCTCAAAAAAGACTGGCGATAAGCTTCCAGTTCATTGAATGCAGCCTCAACAAAAACAGGGTCACCTGGATTATTCATGTAAGTACATATTGTAGGAGATTTTGCAAGCTGTTTTGCCAGAACAATTTCTCCGTTCAATTCAGCCTGAAACTTTATAGCAAGATTTGAAGCTATCTGTGATATTTCAGAACGTGAAGTCCTGCGATACAGTGATTTTGTAAAAAAAATCCACGATATGAAAGTTATAATACATAGAATTGCAAAAAATATAATGGAAAATAATACCGATTTTTTTGTAAGACTTTTTTTCGCCATACACACCTCACCTATATGAAGAATCATTCGTATAATCTGTATCTTCAAATATACAGACTTTTTAAATATTGTAACCCCTATCCAATAGAAAGACAAGGTTAAGATTTCGAATTCTAAGTAAAATTCATAAAAAAAGCTTAACACCTTGTAAAGAAAATCTCCATTAACTGCATCATAAGTGACAAATCCCACATATATAGTATAAAATGTCTTTATGTGCGATTATGGAAACTGAGTTTTCAGAGTATCTTTCATACTTGAAAAGTTTTACCGGCAGGAAATTTTATGGCTTCGCTACTTTTACCAATAATTTATCTGGGTTTTATCAGTCTAGGTCTTCCGGACTCGCTTCTGGGATCGGCATGGCCTACAATGTACTGTGATTTCGGCGTGCCGCTGTCATACGCCGGCATAATATCGATGATTATCGCAGGTGGAACTGTCGTTTCAAGTCTTTTGAGTGACAGACTCACTCTTAAACTCGGCACAGGAAAAATAACGGCAATCAGCGTTGCTCTCACAGCAACTGCTCTGGCAGGATTTTCCTTCAGTCATCACTTCATTCTTCTATGTCTAATCGCAGTTCCATACGGGCTCGGCGCAGGAAGCATAGATGCCGCACTCAACAACTATGTCGCCCTCAACTACAAGAGCCGGCACATGAGCTGGCTGCACTGCATGTGGGGTGTAGGAGCTTCTATCGGTCCGTCTATAATGGGCAAAGCTATTTCTGCCGGTCATGGCTGGAATGCGGGGTACCGTTATATTTCTGCCATTCAGGTTGTTCTCACTGTTATCCTTGTACTGAGCCTGCCTTTATGGAAGAAAAATGACACGACAGATTCAGGAGAAAAGAGAAAGCCTGTTCCATTCAAAGAAATCATAAGTATTCGCGGTTCAAAGGAAATAATGATGGCTTTCTTCTGTTACTGCGCAGTTGAACAGACGACAGGTTTATGGGCGGCAAGCTATCTTGTGCTGAACAAAGGAGTTTCAAGTGAACTTGCAGCTTTTTTCGCGTCGATGTTTTTCATCGGCATAACAGCAGGACGTGCCATAAACGGTTTTCTCACGTTCAAATTCAAAGACATTCAAATGATAAGATTCGGCATGGCAGTAATTCTGTGCGGAATTGCCGCCTTGACTGCTCCGCTCGGACAAACTCAGATCGGGCAGATTCTTGCGCTGGCGGGATTTGTCCTGGTCGGTCTTGGATGCGCACCGATTTATCCGTGTATCATACACTCAACGCCGTCACATTTCGGCAAAGAACGGTCACAGGCTATCATCGGAGTACAGATGGCAAGTGCTTACGTCGGCACATGCCTGATGCCGCCGCTTTTTGGTCTGATAGCAAACCACATTACAGTTGCTCTTCTGCCGCTCTATCTTGCAGTCTGCCTTGTAATGATGTTCATCATGAACGAACGCCTGGAAAAAATCAGCACAAGAATATAACACTTTTCATGCAATTCCGTATAAAAAAAGCCCCGAACAACTTTTTGCAAAAATCTTCTGCAGAAAAGCCATACGAAGCTTTTTTTATATATCCTGTATCGTTAAAAAGACAAAAAACTTCCTTATTTTCTATACTCTGAACTTGTCGATTCGGCCTCCAATATCTGCGATTGTACTGCCCATCTTGTCAGAAATAGTTTTCAGAGAATTACTTGTATCGTTTATCTTTTCTGCGCCGGTTGACATTTCTTCCATCGTAGATTTCAGAGAATTGGCAACTTCCTGCAAAACCTTTATCTCTTCCAGAACATGCTGATTACCGGCAGACATTTCAGAAGAAGCATTGCGTACTTCTGCATTGCTGTTGTTCATTGACAGAAGTACGTCACTTATTCTCTTGGAACCGCCAGTCTGTTCAATCATAACATGTCTGATTCCCTGGACTATGTTGTCTGTCTCTTTTATGCGCTCAGCAAGTTCGGCAGATGCTTTGTCTGATTCGTGAGAAACAGCAACAACATTCTGGATGGAGTCGCGGATTTTTCCCAGCCATGTTCCGATATCTTTTGAATGATGACTTGAAGTTTCAGAGAGTTTTCTGATTTCATCAGCAACGACACTGAATCCCTTACCAGCTTCACCGGCGTGTGCAGCTTCGATAGCTGCATTCATGGCCAGGAGGTTTGTCTGACTTGCAATCCGTGCAATAACAGCGTTTGCTTCCTGAAGTTTCTGTGACTGCTCCTCAATCTCGGAAACACAAGTACTGACTTCTTTCTGCTTGGCAGATCCGGCCTGCGTATCTGCGAGAATCTTGTCAAAAGACATAGCCATCTTGTCAACGGATCCCATGACCTGTGTATTGTTTGCAATCATTTCCTCAACGGCAGCAACAGCCTGTGTTGAACTGAGCGACTGATATTCTATCATGCGGTCAAGAGATTCTATATTTGCTGCAATCTCATTTACTGCACTGGAAGTTCCGGCAACACTGTCATTCTGCTTTTTTATCAGAACAGATACATTATCTATGCTTCCCAGAATCTGATTGATAGAACTTGCATTCTCATGTGTTGTTGCCAAAAGCTCATCTCCAACACCAACAAGATCTTTGTTGGAACTCTTGATGCCTGTAATAATATCCTGAAGTTTTTCGGTAAACGAGTTGAATCCTCTGACGACAGAACCGATTTCATCCTGAGAAGTCTGTTCAATTCGCATTGAGAGGTCTGCACTGCCGCTTGCAATAGACTTGATATTTTTATCCAGTATAAAAAGCGGTTTAATTGTAAACGAAATAATAATCCAGAACAAAACTACGGAAATCAGAGAAAAGACAATGAATGTTATTGTCATAATGCCTAAAATGGAATCTATTCCAGAATAAAAATCGTGGTACGGCGCCATACAGATGACAGCCCATCGGGAAACTCCTCCTACAGGCTGAAATGCCATGGTCATCTTTGTCTTGAGTTCTATGTCATAATATGAACCTATACCGGTTTCTCCGTTTTTGATACGTGAAAGAAGTTCCTTTAACTCAGGACTTTTGTTTTCGCTGATATTCTTGCCGTTTTTGACAAGTTCTGCATCAGCAGCAGCAACATATGCGCCAGTTTCCATGTTTATGACAATCGGGTGACTGTCCTTGCCGACTTTGAGCTGACTGACTTTGTCACAAAGCTGAAGACTGTCAACAACAGCAACAACTTCCGAAATCTGTCTGTTTCTGGAATTGTAAACAGGATAAGCATAGAATGTCGACAGGTTGCCATTGACAGGACTCCAGTTCGGATCCTGAATCCACGGTTTACCTTTCATAGATTCTGCAAGGTATTCTCTTTCGTGCAAATCAGAATACTTGTTCGTCGTTGTCCAGCCGACACCATTCTGGTCATAAATTGCCATACCAAAATAGTATTTATCGTTTTTGACTATTTCCGTGATGGCATACCATTTGTCATGTATATCAACTTCTTCACTTCGAATCATTGGAAGTTTTGCAAGAGATTCAAGCATTCTGACTTCACGGTCGTTAATGTTATGTATTTCTGCAGATGTTGCATGTGCAAGATCTGTAAGCTGCTGTTCTACAGAAGACTTCAATTCCTTCATTGATATTTTATATGCCTGCATGATCATAATGCCGGCAATTACAATGAAAGTACTGATAATCATTACAATAAGCTTTGTTTTGATACTTTTCATTTATAAAAACCTCTCTGTAAGGTACTTCTAAAAATTAAATGTTTTAAAAGCCTGCCATTCTATTATAACAGATTTTTTTCCGATTTAGACATAAAAAATCTTTATTTTCTTGTCAGTTTATGGATTTTTCAAAGACAATTTCCAAAATTGCAATTTTTTGGGATACCCGTTATGATAAAAGATATCAAAAACTCTTATTATGCATAGAAAACTGGAGGATGTATGCCACATATAATTATTCAGATGTACCCGGGAAGAGATGACAAGACAAAAAAAGCTCTCGCCGAGAAAATATCCAAACTTGCCAGTGAAGAACTTGGCCGTGGAATAGAACATTTCTCATGTTCTATAGAAGATGTTCCGCAGGACGAATGGAAAGAAAAAGTGTACGACAAAGCTTCTGATCCTAATAACAAAACTGTTTACGTACGTCCCGGCTACACAATGTAATTTTTTGAATCTCCAGCAAAGTCTCTGAAAACTTACTTTCATAGACTTTGCATTTTTTTTAATCACACACGACGCTTTTGAACCAGTCCAGAAACGTCCTGTCTGTGCCGGGTATCTTATCGTTCAGTTCGACACAGAAATGCGACGGTGAATCAAGTTCTATGTTCACGGAATTGCGGCACAGCCTGCTCAGTCTGCGGCCGGTCTTGTACCCCTGCTCATAAATTCCCTTGTCCCGTATGGCAATTTTCCAGTAAAACTGTACCGGGAGAATCTTCACATATTCGGCAAAAGTCGGCTGATAGTAACCACTTCCGCATATCACAGCTTTGAAAAGAGCTTTCTCATAGCATGCAAGTTCCAGAACAAATTTGGCACCCTGAGAATGCCCCCACCCGATTATGTTTGTTTTGTCAATGCACAGATTCTTGAGCAGGATATTCTGTATCAGAAGACTCATGCTGTGACAGTCAGAAAAATAATCGCCGCGCGAATGCATAACAAGCACGGCACACTTTCTGATATTCTGCACTCTGTCATCCGTAAAAAATCTGCCGTACCTGAGAGATGAGGCTTTTGCATTTGCACCATGAAAAACAACAACCAGCGGAAGCCGTGCCAGTTCATTCTGTCTGTCATTTCGGTACTCAGGAGGGATATATAAATAATACTCCCACCCGGCAGGTACATGCTCGTAAAACCATGTGGAATTGTCAAACTCTTTATCAGCCCAATAGTAATCTGAATCAAATGTCAGATTCAGATTACTACGCTTGTAAAGCAAACAAATCACACATACAGACAGAGCAGCAAAGCCAAGTACATACAATGCGAAAATACAGAGTCGATTTTTTCCGGACACATGCAGCATATATTTCTCCCAGATAAATAAAGAGTTTGTTTACAGCAGAATCTTCAAGTTTTTACAGAAGCTTACTGTAATCTTTGTTTTCAGAACGAGGATCCCACGAAATATAAATATCAGCTTCCCAACGATAAGCAGTAGATTTTGCACGGCTTGAAAAACCGATTGCTTCATAAAACGGCTGATCTCCGCCGAGAAGTCCTGTACATTTCGGATACAGACAGCATACCCGGTTTGAAGCTTCGTTCAAAATGGCAGAACCGAGGCCTTTACGGCGTTCCCACCATGCAACACACAGCGGCTCAAGTTCACAATAAGACATTTCTCCTGTAATCCAGATATTGGCAGTGGCAACAGGCATTTTATCTGAATCAAGAATTACAAGATCGAGCTGCGGATTGTAATACTTTTCATTTCGCAAATCTGAGAATGCCTCGTCACTGTGCGGAACGTCTTTCAGAGAGTTTGCAAATGCAGCAGGATGAACCATGGACCTATACACAGCAGGAGTATTTATTCCGTCAGCTATAGTATAACCTCCGGGAAGTTTAACTTCATAGTCAGAAGCAGAATTATCTTCTTTCCATGAAAAATCGCGGATCATAATACGTTCGGCATAATCTTCTTTTTTGTATCCGCGTTCTGTCACACAGTCCAACAGTACATTGTTCCAATCAGGTACCATGATACTGGAAAAACGCTTTACACGGTCGTCTTTTTCCAGAGTCGACGAATATTTTTTTGTAAAGTCAATCATTTTGTGTATGAGATTTTTATCCTGACTGCGTTCTTTCGAATCAAACAAAAAAAACGCATCACCGCAGTCATCACCTTCGTTCATGACTGCACTTACGATTCTGCAGTCTTCAAAAAATACGCCGCACGTTCTTTCAAGAGCCAAGTGAATCTGATTGAAAGCAGGATGCAGTCCGTGCGAAAAACTCAGACGGGACAGACTGTAACATGTTTTTTCCCATTTATAGGAAGCCAGAACAAGACGTCTAATATCGTCAAGATACAACTCCTTAAAAAAATCACTTTCATATTTCATTAATCTTCTTCTCCGATAAATTGATTCATAAAACTTCCGAAAATTATTTTTCAGAAAATTCCCTTTATTAAATCTCTATGACATTATCCATTATATAGAGCAAAAAAAACTTTCACACATACTTTATAAAACTCTGCACCTAAAATGGCAAAAGCAACTCTTAAATTTTCCGCAGAATATCAAAATATCATTTATCTAAAAGCACATTTAGCTTTATCATATCATGACATTCCCGATAAACCAAATTATTTTCTTAATTTGACTAATTTCAAGTTTTAAAATTCAGGTTCGTTCTGGCACTAATAAGTCCATAAAAACAGTCTCCCGAATAGCAGAATAAATTTGTATTGAAAAGCGACACTCCGGCTGATTTATGACAAATTTTCAGATTTCAAAGTCAGGCAGATTTTTTTAATTTACTTTGTATTCAAATAAATTTCTTGCAAAAAATGCAATTTTCGGTAGATAATTAAAGTTAGTTTTCAAAACTGGAGGGATTACAGATGGAACCAGAACACAAAGAAGCACCATGGCTGAACGAAATGGACAAAAACGATTTCATAAGCTGTGAACCGACTTACACAGCCGGGAAATATTTTTCACTCTATGAAAAACATACTTTCACAGACGGCGATTTTTCGATGGATTATTTTTTCTATGACCCGACTTCTCACGATGCAAATCCAGACAAGCAGTATCCTCTTCTCACATTTTTTCACGGAGCATCAAATTCCCTCAACGGAGATCTGTGCATCAATTACAGCGGAGGTGAACTTTATGCAAGCCCGGACTATCAGAAAAAAATGGGCGGCGGTGCTTTTGTTCTGATTCCGATTGCAAACGAAAAACAGGAAAACGGCAAACTGACAGGAACATGGGACGAATCGTATGTCGAACATGCAAAAAATCTTATTTCAAAAATTGCATCTGAACATCAGAAAAATACCGGCAAAAAATTTATTTTCGGAAACTCGTCCGGAGGATTTTTTGTCTGGCTTTTTGCAAAAAGACATCCGGAAGTCATCGATGCAATCATCCCGTGCGGCGGCAGCAATCTGCCGTCAGAAGAAGAGTTTCTGGAACTCGAAAAACACAATGTCCACATGCTTGTACTACATGGGCTCAAAGACGAACTCATACCGTTTAACAAGTTTATTGCTCCGTTCGCAGAACGGCTTTCGCATACAAAGAATACTCTCTGCTATTTTCCGGAATGGGTACGGAATGCCGACGGCGGTATTGCCAGCATAAACTTTGGTATCGAAATGGGACAGCACTGCATCATAAACTCAATGCAGAGTAACCTGATGTTCACAACTGGAAAGCCGATGTTCGACAAACTTCCGCACGGCATCACCGGCTGGATAAAAAATATTTCAGAAAATCAGCTAAACTCCAGTCAGTAAAATACTTTTTTTCATTGTATCAATTATTATTGATACAAAAGCTCTTTTTGCGGAAAAAGTTTGCAAAGTCGCAAATCTGCTAGTAAAATAGAAAGAAGTTAGTCTCTAAAATTTGCAGATATTAGAGCCTGATAAAAAAAGCGATGTTTTAAGCCTCATATTTTTCTGGATTAAAACTTAGCATGGCACCTCCAGTAAGTACTTTTTTAGGGGTGCCGGAAACATACTCAATTCTGATTTCTTAAACCAGGAGGAATAATGAAAAAACTTACTAATATTGCGGGAACTGCAGTCGGGGCAGCCCTTTTGTTCTCGCTGGCTTCCTGTTCAGGCGGTAATAAATACACAGCCGGAACATACACCGGAACTGGAAAAGGTCACGGTGGCGATGTTACAGTTGAAGTAACACTCACTTCAAGTAAAATTCGTTCTGTCAAGATTACAAAACACAGCGAAACACAAGGTATTTCTGATGCTGCAATAAATGAAATACCTGCAAAAATTGTAAAAGAACAGACTTCAAATGTTGATGCAATTTCTGGCTGTACAGAAACTTCTGACGCTATCAAAAACGCTGTCAAAGACGCACTTGCAAAAGCAGGTGCAACAGATACAGGTTCTGCAAAAGCACACAAGAACGTGGCTGTCAAATACAATGCAGGCACATACCAGGGCAAGGGTGAGGGAATGAACGGAACTGTCGTACTGGATGTTACATTCAGCGACAAGGCAATCACAGACATAAAGGTAAACAGTTCAAAAGAAACACCTTATGTAGGAACACCTGCTTATGACATCATGTTTAAGGATGCCATCGCAGCTAACGGTTCCGGCGTAGATGTCGTTTCTGGTGCAACATTTACATCTATAGCTGTAAAGAACGCACTTAATGATGCTGCACAGAAAGCCGGAGCAACAAAACTTGAAGACTTCAAGAAAAACAAAGTTGTTCACAAAGCTCAGGCTCCAATCGAAGAAACTTACGATGTTGTAGTTGTCGGTGCCGGAGGTGCCGGCATGGGTGCTGCAGCTCAGGCAGCCCAGAACGGTAACACAGTTCTCGTTATCGAAAAGAACGCAGAAATCGGAGGAAACACACTCGTTTCCGGCGGACAGTTCCAGTCTGTTATGCCATACTTGTGCTGGGATCCAAAAGATCCAGATGCAACAACAGGTGTTTATCCTTTCGACGGTAAGACATACAACAAAGTCAAATCAGCAAATGGAAACATCAGCGTTCTCAAAACAATTCTCAACTGGGACGAAAAGCCTTTCGACGGCAGTAATGCAAAAGACTGGTTTGTCGCAGGAGACATCAAGAACCTGTCAAAGCATGGTGTTCACGCAGAATACCTGCCTTGTTTGAGGGAACTCAAAAAAGAAATCAAAGAGTACCTTGCATGGGCACAGCCTAAGCTCAACGCCGGCATTAACGAAGGCGGACTTACACTGTTCTCTACAATAAACCTCCACATTTTCCAGACATACTACGGTGGACTTCGTGCAAACGCAGACTACACAAAGTGGATTTACGGAAACTATGACCTTGTAAGCCAGTTCATCAACGGCGGACAGGAACTCAAGCCATGGCTCGAGGAACAGGGAGCTCTCTTTGTCGAAGACACACAACCTACACTTATCGGAGCTTTGTGGAACCGCGAAAACGAATACATCGGAGCAAACTTTGATGATGACGGCGACGGCAAGAATGAAACAGAGCGCTGGGGTGCTTACTTTGCTCCACCAAAGCGTACAGTTCTCAAGACAAGCCCGACTGCATCACAGAACAAAATCATGGTTCGAACAGATGCAAAGGATCTTATTGTTGAAGGCGGACGTGTAACAGGTGTAAAGGCAGTTATGTATGACGGAACTCAGGTAACTGCAAAAGCAAAGAAAGGCGTTATTCTTGCAACAGGTGGATTTGCTGCAAACATCGACCTTGTCCGCAAGACAAACAATTACTGGGTTGATTCAGCTATTACAGAAAAAACAAAGACAACAAACCGCAGCACTCTTATGGGTGACGGTATTGCAATGGGTGAAAAAGCAGGTGCTGCTACAACAGGTATGGAGTATACACAGCTTATGCCAATCTCATGGATTGACAATGGTCAGCTCGCATTCGGCGGCGGAAACTATGCAGTATACATCAACCCAACAACAGGAAAACGTTTCGTAAACGAAACATCTGAGCGCGACGTTCTTTCGCTTGCAGAGTTTGCAAACGGCATCGAAAAGCTTGGTGTTTCAGGTGTATTCATCGAAATTGCAAACGTAGCACAGCCAATTCCGGGACCGTACCCATACGGCACACCAAAGACACCGGAAACATGGGAAGCAGATGTCGAAAACCGTCAGTACACACGTACAATCGACCAGTTCGGAGACTTGTTCAAACAGCTCGGCATTGCAGCTGATCCGAACGTTGTCATCCAGGAAATCAGAGACTACGATATGGCTTTGATGACTGGCAAAGAAGACAAACTCCCTATCGAAAAGACAGGATGGTCAAGAATTATCGGCGATGCAGACCGCGATGCAAACGGACGCTATGATATTTCTTCATACAAACTTGACGGCGTAAAACTCAAGATTCGTCTGATGGCACCGTCAACACATCACACAATGGGTGGTCTCACGGTTGACACAGACCGTCGTGTTCTGGACAAGAACGGCTCACCTATTAAAGGTCTCTACGCAGCCGGAGAAGTTTCCGGTGGCATTCACGGCGGAAACCGTCTGGGTGGAAATGCAATCGTAGAAATCTTTGTTTCCGGACGTACAGCTGCAAACGCTGTCGATAAGGACAACTAACAGTTACAAACATTGAACACAGCCGGTGTATATTTTTTGCGGGCTTTTTTTAAGCCGTCAGCGCAACCGCTCCATTCGGGCACAGCCGGCTGTATCCAAAAACAGATGGCCTTTACGCAAAGAAAAGTCTATAGCCTTGAGCTTTTCTTTTGTGCGAAGGTCTTTTTTTTGACATCAAAAACAACAGCCCGCATCACATAGAGTACAAAAAACTTCCATGAACAAAAATTTTAAAATTCATACATTACCGGTTGAACATAATAAATGATTTATTTATAATGCGAATTATGAGAAACAGAATTTCTTTTAATTTTACATTCTCATTTTTCTCATTCTTTTCTTTTTTCGCCTGATGGCGAACTTATTTAAATTTTTTTGTGTAATGCGCTTCGGCCTAGCACGGTAACTAATCTACAAATTCAAACAAAAACCAAAACTCATTCAAAGGCGTTATTGCGCCTGTACAACAGGAGAAAAGAATGTCTACTATTTTAAACAATGAAAAATCAGTCTCAAAACCATACAAATTGGCAAGCCGCGAATACAAAGCAGAAGATACAATTGTTGAAATTCCAAATAATCGTGGACAGATTATACGAATCGGGGGTAAAAGAATTGTTTCTATTGCCGGACCATGTGCTGTTGAAAGCCGACAACAGATTATGGAAATTGCAGAAAGTGTCGCAGCCAGTGGAGCCGTTATGCTTCGTGGAGGTGCCTATAAACCAAGATCTTCGCCTTACAGTTTCCAGGGACTTGGCGAAGAAGGTCTTAAATATCTGCGTGAAGCAGGTGATAAATTTGGTCTGCCTGTTGTTACAGAAATTGTCGACGCAGCAAATATGTATATCATGAAAAATTATGTAGATGTATTCCAGGTCGGTGCAAGAAACATGCAGAACTTCGAGCTGCTGAAAAAACTCGGTTCCCTTGGAAAACCTGTAATCCTCAAACGCGGACTCAGTGCAACTATCGAAGAATGGCTGATGTCTGCCGAGTATCTTCTTTCATCCGGCACCGATAAAGTTATTTTGTGCGAACGTGGAATCCGAACCTTTGAAAAAGCAACCCGAAATACATTGGATTTAAGTGCAGTTCCTGTTTTACGAAGTATGACACACCTTCCAATCATAGTCGACCCAAGCCATGCTGTCGGAATTCGCGATATGATTCCTCCAATGGGACTTGCATCAATTGCTGGCGGCGCCGACGGTATTATCGTAGAAGTTCATAACCATCCGGAAAAAGCAATGTCAGATGGTTCACAATCATTGTATCCAGAACAATTTGATAAATTGATGAAAGACATTCAATATCTGGCTCCTGTCATAGGAAAAGAAATCACATGCATTAGAAGCGAAAATCTATCATGCAAAAAAAATATCTCAGAAACAATCACAGAAATAAGGTGTGCTTTCAATGGCGAAAAAGGAGCATTTGCAGAAATGGCAGTTCACTCTTATTTCGAAAACAATGTAGAAGCAGTTCCGGTGAAAAGCTTCGATGAAGTTTTCCAGAAAGTCCTTGATGGAGAATATTCTTTCGGTATGATACCTATTGAAAACAGTACGGCAGGTTCTGTTTATCAGAACTACGATAATTTTTATCGCTATGATGACATATCTATCGTAGGAGCTGTCTCTATTCAGATTCACCATTCATTACTTGCTCCGAAAGGTTCAAAACTAGAAGACATCAAGAATGTATATTCGCACCCACAGGGATTTTATCAGTGCTCAAATTTCCTAAAGTCACATAACTGGACTCAAGTAGATACAATTTCTACTGCAACAGGTGCTCAAACAGTAAGTCAGAAAAATGACTTTTCCTGTGCGGCAATTGCAAACAGCTGTAATGCAAAATTATACAATCTTGACATACTGAAAGATTTCATTGAAGACAATCCAAATAATTTCACAAGATTTGTAATCATAGCAGCAAACCATATTGGAAATGCACAATGCAAAGAAGCATTGAAAAAAGAAATACCAAACAAGGTATCTTTTGTTTTCACAACTGGAAATAAAATTGGAGCTCTTTATAACTGTCTTGGCATTTGCAAAGATTCAGGATTGAATTTAAACAGACTAGAATCGCGGCCAATTCCAGGAAGTCCATGGAGTTACAGATTCTTTGCAGATGCAACAATAGACGCATGTTGCGATGAATCACCGGAAAAACTGATTGAAGAATTTTCTAATAACTTTAATAAAGCTGCTGACGAAATCAGAATTCTCGGTATTTATAAAGAATAGACAGCAACAGCGACTTTTTAAATAAACTCAACAAAAACAGAAATTCAAAATAAAAAAAGCAAGGTTATTCACCTTGCTTTTTTTGATTTCAAAGGAATCGTGACAGTACATCTTTCAAGACTTCTACACGAATCGGTTTAGCAATATGTTCATTCATGCCTGCTTCCAGTGCAGCTTTTCTGTCTTCTTCAAAAGCATTAGCTGTCATAGCAAGAATCGGTATCTTCGATATCTCAGTTCCCAGAGCCCTTATCAGACGTGTGGCTTCATAACCATCCATCACTGGCATCTGAACATCCATGAGAATCACATCATAATCGCAGGACTTGGCAGCACGCATTTTTTCAACAGCTATCTTTCCGTCCTCTGCAACATCAATAATAAATCCATCTTCGCTCAATATCTCAGTTGCAATCTCACGGTTTAGCTCATTATCTTCAACCAGAAGAATTTTCTTTCCAGAAAAATCGTACTTATGAACTTCTTCAGAAACTGTCTCTGATTCTTTTCCGAGACAGTCATTCAATGCTCTATGAAAATCAGACGGGAACATCGGCTTTGAGACAAATGTCGTAACACCAGCTTCCTTCGCTTCTTCTTCGATGTCCGACCAGTCGTATGCCGTCAGGATGATTATAGGAGTGTCTTTACCGACAACCTTCCTGATTCGACGAGCCGTTTCAATGCCATTCATGTCCGGCATCAGCCAGTCGATGACATAAACTTTAAACGCATCACCTTTTTGATAAGCAGCCTCTGCACGAATAACAGCTTCTTTACCGGAAGTACACCACTCATCACGCATGCCGACATCTTCCAGCATGCTGGAAATTGAAAGACATGTATTTGAATCGTCATCGACAATAAGGCCTCTGAGTCCTCTGAGTTCAGGAATCTGTTCCGGCTTTTTTGGAGCACACTGAAGTTTGAACTCAAAAGTTATCCTTACTGTAGTACCTTTGCTCAGTTCACTTTCAATATTAGGTCAAAATTCAAGTTTCTGCTGAATTGAAAAGTTTGGCAGAAACCATTGGATTGCATCATCAACAAAGTGAAACAAAAATGCAGAAATGCTGTAAAAGAAATGCCTGAACATTCCTGTTATACTTCAGGCTTTGTGATAAATCAAATTATAATTCATCTTCATCACTGACCAGATATTTTCGATTCTGTTTCT
>JAZQQW010000079.1:0-43467 GCA_045629255.1 Treponema sp. | reverse complement strand
ACAACAGAAGACAGCAAATTGAATTTAGTTTTAGCATCTCTCATATTAATAGATTCCGAACTAAATTCGGGATGCCAGATTGTTTTTATAGCTTTATCCGAACAAGAATGACTATGAATCTTAAAACTCGACTTTCAACCTCATAGATTTACATCTCCTTTTCTTAAGAGATACTAGTCTAGAACCTTATTTTTTTACAGTAAATAAAAAAAGATTTCATTAATATACTTACTTCAAAAAAATCCGGCTTTTTCATGAAAAATGTTTTGTTAAAATCAGCTCAAAAACTTATTTGTTATTTTTTTTACTGCTTCAAACAAGTCCTGCATAGCTTTTTGTGTGGTGTCATGTCCGAAGCTGAATCTGACGGCACTTTCTTTTTCATCACCTGAGATATTCATGCTGTCTAGGACAGGTCTTGAATGGCTTCCTGAAGAACATGCACTTCCGGTAGAAATGTAAAATCCCTCAGAACTCAATGCTCTTTCCATGACTTGTCCCGGTATGCCTGGAAAAGCTGCCTGGACTACCCAAGGTGAGAAGTTGTCTTCATTTATACTGTCAGATGTATTCTCTGTAATTCCGCTGTTTCTGTTGTGTGGAATCATCGCACAGCCTTTTATTGTTTTCAGACTGTCTATAAAACTTTTTGTCCATTTTTTTTGGTCTTCAAATCGTTTTATCGAGTCTGCATTTTTGTCTGTTATGTAGTACTTTTCAAGACACATAGACAGTGCTTTTATACCAAAGAGGTTTTCTGTTCCGCTTCTGATGTTTTTTTCCTGACCGCCGCCACGCAAAAATGATGTGAGCGGCTTTGCGAGGTATAAGAGTCCTATTCCTCTTGGACCTCCGATTTTGTGTGCGCTGAATGATGCGCTGTCAATGCCTTTATGTGCGAGGTTAAGCGGAATTTTGCCGGCAGCCTGTACGCAGTCTACATGGAAAAATGGCTTGCGTTTTCCATGTGACCATGTTTCAAGTGCATCTGCGATTTCGTAAATCGGCTGAATGGCTCCTGTTTCGTTATTTACTGCCATGACTCCGACAAAAACTGTATCGTCCTGCAGGTTTTGGATAATATTCTCCGGCTGTAGAAAACCGTCTTTGTTCGGTTTAACTGTGATAACTTTCCAACCGCAGTTTGTGAGCATGGAGGCCATTTCGCGCATTGCCGGGTGTTCGATTGCAGAAAGCAGGACACTGCCTTTCTGTGGTTTTGTCAGAACAGAAAGAAGCGGTATGTGGTCGCTTTCAGTTCCGCCAGAGGTAAAGAAAATGTTGTCTGCTGGAACTGACATTATTTTTGCACAAAGCTGTCTACATTCTTCGAGTGCTGCGTGTGCGTCTGTTCCGGCTGCATGAATACTTGACGGGTTTCCCCAGTGTTCAAGTGCAAACTTTAGAGCTTCTTCTTGTATAGCAGAATCTGCAGGAGCTGTTGCTGCCCAGTCAAAGTAATGTTGTGTTGAAATCATTGTAATACCGCCAGTATGTCAGAATCATCGACTTCCTGAATCAGTGTGTCGCTGTAATTTTTTTGCAGGATTACACGAATTTTTGAAGTCGAAATGTTTTTCTTGTCTTTTTTCATTGCGCTGAGAATTTTTTGAGCAGATTCGTTTCTTTTTTGTTTTGCATTTTCTGGATTAGCACTGTCAGAAAGCAATGCTTTTGGAACTGGATTTGTATCGTATCCAAACGATGCCAGAAGTTTTTTGCTGTTTTTGACAAAATCACAGTCAATATTGCCGGCTGTGTTTGGTTCGCATAATCTGAGCTTTTCGGTCAAATCCAATGCTCTTGCTATGCCCCATGCAACACCTTCTCCGTGAGTAACAACACCAAGTCCTGCCGTGCTTTCCAATGCGTGACCAAAAGTATGTCCGAGGTTGAGAAAAGCTCTTTCGCCTTTTTCGCGGAAATCATTGTGAACAATGTCTGCTTTTGCTTTCGCACATTCGTATATAATCTTTGAAAGGCTTTCACTTTCTCTTCTCAAAATCTGGTCTCTGTTGTTTTCGATGAAGTTCAGAAGGTCTTTTGAAAAAAGAAAAGCTGTTTTTATTGCTTCTGCAAGGCCAGACATGAATTCTCTTTCAGAAAGTGTTTTTGTGAAATCAGGCCAGATGTTTACATTGCATGCAGGATAAAAGGCACCTATCATGTTTTTGTAGCTTTCAAAATCACAGCCTGTTTTACCGCCGATTGATGCATCAACATCGGCTAACAGTGTCGTCGGAACAAATTCTGCTTTTACACCGCGCTTGAACATAGAGGCTGCAAAACCTGTCATGTCGCAGATGACTCCTCCTCCTATGCCGATAAAAAGCGAGTTTCGTGTAAAATTTTTGTCCAGTGCTGTTTTGACGATTGTAAGGACGCTTTCGATTGTTTTAAAACTTTCTCCGGCTCCAAGAATTACAAGTGCTGTGTTTGCGTCTGTGCATTCCCTGAGTTTTCTGATGAAATCCTGCATGCAGGGAAGAGAAGCGATTGTTTCGTCAGTGACAAAAAGACGACAAAGAGAAGGTTCTGTCTTTGCTGGATTCAGATAAAAAGAAAGTAAATCAGGAGTTCCTGAAAAAAAGTTTATATTTGTTTTTACAAAGCCCGAGTTTTGCGGATAGAAAAGCTCGAGCGAATTCTGTGGCGTCTGCATGGACACAGTTTAATAACTTTTGTCTTTCATTGCAACGAGGTCGTCGATTACTTTGTTCAGACGCTTAAGCTCTCTGTCAAGAGTCTTTTCGTAGTCAAGTTCGGCTGTAACAATCCGTTCACGTTCGTCTTCCCAGTTCTGTAAATCTGTGATGAACAGGAAGTTAAACTGTGAAATGGAAGCTTTTTCTGCCCAAAGTTTTGCCTCTTTCCAGTAATAGTAGCATGCTTCGTAACAAGTTTTTGCTTTCTGAAGGTTTCTCAGATATTCATCTTTCCATGGTGCGTCATAGAAATAAGCAACTTTCTTGTCGTAAATGCGTCCTAATCTCAGATGCTGTTCAATCAGTTTGAGATTAACGTGCATCTGGAAAAGAAAGCGGTATTTTTCCCACTGTGACTTGTTTTCGATTTTTGCCATAGCATACAGAGGATTTGCAAAATCCGCTTTTATGCTCTGCTCAAGCCAGTAGATATTCTCTATGCAGTCATCCGGAGCCTGTGCATAATGGATGTGATAGAGCTTATAATAGTCTTCCTTGTACTTGACGGCATAAGCGTCTGATTTGAGAGGAATTAATGTTACAATTAAAAATGCCAGTGTAAATAGCTTGTAAAAAAATCTCACGTTTCTATTATCGACATGTTTTGCTTATCTGATAGTAAATAAATCAGAGAACAGCTAAAAATTACAATTTTCAGATGTTCTCCTTGTGTAGTCATGCTAAAAAAAACTAATTTTTTGCAAGAACCTGCTGAATTTCTGTCCAGATTATACTGCTTATTTCGTCAATTGATTTTGTTGCATCGATTATGACGACTTTCATGTCTTTTTCTTTTTCACTGCATTCTTTGATTGCTGTTTTGTATTCTGTTACAACCTGATTCAAAAAGTCTTCTTTTTCGTAGATTTCACGGGTTTCTCCTCTGGAGTCTACTCGTGCAAGGGATAGACTGGGACTTATGTCAAAGAAAAAAAGAAGCTGAGGCAATGGAAAAAGGCTGTTTGCGATTCTTGGAACTTCTCTGGGGCAGCTTATACTTTGATAAGCCAGGCTTGAAAAAAGATATCTGTCACTTATGACTGTTTTGCCGCCGTTGCATGCTTTTTTTATGCCCTGTATTAAACTTTGTCCGTCTGTGACAAGCACACCGTTAATGTGCTCGTTTCTGTCAGCTGCAAAAAGATATGCTGCTGTTTCATTTGTAATTGAGAACTCCCCTTTGAGCATCTTGCGGAGAAAACGTCCTGTTTCTGTCGATGTCGGCTCTGCTGTGTAGAGAAAATTCTGGCCAGCTGTTTTTTTCTTCAGAATGTTAATCTGTGTAGACGTTCCTGAACCGTCTATTCCTTCAAAGACAAAAAAATTCTTTAATATCATGAAACCCTTCTATAATTTAGTTGTTTTTGGTAATATATTCGAAGATCTGCACGGAAAGTTTTGTTATCAGTTCAGTATAAGGAGCTTCTATAATTTTTTATTTAGAAGCGACTTCGAAAATGCGATGCTAAAAAACGCGGAAACTCACGTTTTTATAGCTCGTCAGGCACAATTTTTTATATGTGCCCTATAATAAAATTTCAAAATAAATTGCTGTAAGATGAATTCTAAATTTGTAAAATCTATTATCGGTCTCCTGATTTTTCTCATTATTTTACTTTTGAGTCTGCATTTTCTCAAGCCTATTTATCAGGAAGTTGACCGCAGAATGAAAGAAACTGAGCAGAAATTCCTTACAGAATTTTCTGAACTGACAAATCTGTCGATTTCTTATTCATCAATGTCTCCGTCTATTCTGTCTGGCATCTGCATAAATAACATACGCATTTACGATGTTTCTTCGGGAGATGTCATGTTGTCCATTGATAAAGCTGTATTCCGTTACAATTTTATCAATCTTCTGAAAAGAGACTTTGAGCATGCCTTTCCTGTCCTCATTATATCGGGTGTAAAAGGTGACTTCGACAGAGAAAAACTGACAGCCCTTGCTGCCAGAGTAAAAAATGCACGTTCTGCCGGCAGAGATACAATAGATGCAGTTCAGAATGATGATTCTGTTCAATATGATAAAAAAGGCATTTTTACAAAGAAACAGAAAGAATTGATAAAAAAAATCATTTCTGTATCACCTGCAAAAATCCAGATAAAAAATGTAAGTATAAGTTATTCATGGAAAGGAAAAAATGCTGATTTTTCACTTGATAAGCTGACTTTGCTGCGTGAGAAATCAGGCAATGTTTCTGCGGTCTGTGATTCTGGACATGCCAGTATGGTTTTCGGCGCAAAAAAACAGAAAGCCGGGGTGAAATTTGATTTTACAGGAAATATTGTTCCTGATTTTTCCGGAAGTTCCCTGATTCTGTCGCTTGATTCAGATAGTCTGGCTGATTATACACTTTATAAAACTCAATTTCTTGTACGATATAAAGATGGCGTCGTTTTTGCACGTTCGACACAGCAGATGCAGCCGTATTATGTATCTGGTCAGTTCGATTTTTCTACAAAGGAATTATATGCTGAACTTGCGACTGACGGACTGAATGTGCTGTCAGTTGTCAAAACACCTTTGTTTTCAAAACGTGTCAATGAACTTGCTGCTACAGAAATAACCATAGACGGCAGTGTCCGTGCAGATCTGAATACAAAATCTTTTGCATGGGAAGGAAAAGGCTCTTTCTTTTTGAATGATGCTATTATTAAAGGCGGAGAAAAGATTGATTTCGATGTTTCTGGAAACGAAAGAGACCTTACAATAAATTCTATAAATGCTGATGGTTCTCTTGCCTCTGGTACTATAAAAGGTGTCGTCAATATAAAGGAAAAAAAGCCTGACTGTGAAGTCAATATTACTAAGTTTAAGCTGCCTAACGGAAATAATCTGCATTTTTATTCACGGTTTAAAACTGACGGCGATACAATTTATGTTACGATTCCATCTCTGGCACTTGGAAAAACAACTTTCGCACCTATTCGTTTGACAGCAGTGCCATCTTTCGGTTCTGCATCTTTTTCTGTTGAACTGACAAATCCGTCTCATTCAGCAAGCAAGTCGGCTGTAGTTAAAGCCGATGGTACTTTTGTATGGAAAGGTTCTCGTACACTCAAAGTCAGAGGTTCTATATCAAATCTGTTTGCTGATACTGTTTTATATGCGGCATCATATTTCCTCAAACCAGAAACTGCTGCAAAACTTGTCAAAAAAGTACCGTCATATTCTTCATATGTAACAGATAATGAATTCTCGTTTACAACTGATTTTAAGCATATAACATATTCTGTGCCGGCCTTTTCTGTCAAAGATTCTTCTTGTGAGGATAAGAGCTTGTTTGTATCTGTCGGAGGAAGTGAATCTGCTGTTGCTGTCAGAAATCTTGCATTGACTTACAAAAAAATTGTTCTTAAAGCTGAAGCAAATGTTTCTCTTTCTCCGGAGGACAAGCAGATTGTTTTTGATACAAACTTTGACATAAACGGCAATCCATATACTGTCAATGGCATTTACGAAAAGGGTCACTGGCTGAATATGAAAGGTTCTTATGGTCTTGATGTTCTGGCGAATGTAGAAAACGGCGTGAAGGGCAGTGTAAAACTTGCATCTCTGCCAGTTCCAGTTTCTAAATATCTATACGAACTGTCTGTAGAATCTGATTTTGATATAAAATCTTTAAATGATTTTCTTGTAAATATAAAAAGTTTCCAGATTGAAGAGAGAGTTGGCCGTTTGAATCGTGCATCAAAGATTTCTCTTCTGGGATCAATAGATTCCATGGGGTTTATCATAGATTCTCTTGCTTATTCAGACATAAACTCATCAGTGGCTGGAAATGGATACATACTATGGAATATAGTTGATGGAATTCTTGATTCTGCAACAGTTTCATTTGGTGCTTCAAACGAGTTTACGAGAGAAACAATTGTAATGGACGGATCTTTTTCAAACCCATTGCACAGCAAGCTTACGAAAGAAGTTTTGATGAAAGACTGTTATTTTACGTTTCAGTCAGATATCCGCGAATTTCCTCTTATGCGTGTAATCCCGAAACAGTACGCAGATGATACGTTCAACGGTTCTATTACAGCCAGCGGAACTATCGAAAATCCGTATGTTCTTGTTAAACTTGAGGACTTTTCTGCTCAGTGGGGTGCTAAGCCGATTATCATAAATGGAACAGCCGAGCTTCTTGAAGGTGATCTGTATGTGCCTGACCTGGATTTTGTCTGGGGAAACATGAAGCTTGTTGATGTCAAGGCTGACATTGATTTGACAGAGTTCAATGGCGATGCATCCGGTGATTTTTCTATACGTGTGCTCGGCAGTAGAATTGTAAGAATTCCTTTAAAAGTGACTGTCCGCAATTCCAATGAGAAATCTGAAAAGACATCTTTGCTTGAACGGTATGTGCCAAACAAATTTGAGGTAAGTATTGATTCTGATATTACGGCAGAAGGTCTTATCAACGGAAGTATTCCAGCCCATGCAGAAATTGTGCGTGAAGGTAAAAATATTTACTTTGCTTCTGATCCAAATCTCGGTGTCAAAGGGAGTTATCTCATAGAAAACGGTGAAGTAACTGTAAATGTGCGCGAAGACAGACCTCTGCATGGAAATGCTCACGGTTATATGAAAAAAGGCAGAGTTGATCTGACTGTCAAAGATATAGCCGGAGATTTTTCAAAATTTACAGAACTTGTAAGCACTGATTATTTTGGTTTGTATAATGGTCTTGTTTCTGGTCAGGTGTCGTTCTCTGGTATAACAAGTGATCCTACGTTGGACGGGGCTATTCTTGTGCGCGGTCTTGATATGACCCTGCCTCTGATTTTGCGTGACCACATTGTTGCAAAAAATCTGCTTGTTTCTTTGACTGATAAGCGTATAGAAGTTCCTGATGCTCGTCTTGTTGTCGGTGGTGAAAAAATGAAATTTAATTTCAATTTAAATCTCGACAGGTGGAGTGTGGACTCTATTGATTTGAATGCAAGCACAATTGAATCTGACAGAGTTTATGTAAACATGGGCGTTCCTATGGCTGACATAAAAGGTGCTGGTTCACTAAAAGCAAATATGCATTTTGAAGATTCTCTGATGGCAATAACTGTTGATGGAAACCTCGAGAATTCCGAAATAAATATTATAACACCTATAGCAAGTTTCTCTCTCTTTGGAAATAAAGCCAGTGCAAAAAAAGACGAAGATAAGCCAGGACTTTATGAATCTCTCATTCAGACTATGGATATCAAAGTTGATGCAAATGTCATGCTTGGCAAGAAAGTTGATGTAACTATAAATCCTCTTCTTCGGGCTCTTGTAACGCCCGGTACAAAGATTGAGTTCCATCTGGACAGCGGAGAGTCTACGTGGAGTCTCAAAGGTGATGCTGTTTTGCGTGGCGGACATATTTCTTATTTGAGCCGAAATTTTTATCTGAAAGAGGGACGCATAACGCTCAATGAGTCACAGAATCAGTTTGATCCGATAATCAGTGCCCGTGCTGAGACAAAGGAAAAAGATTTGGATGGTGTACTTGTTACACTCACTCTTTCTGCGATGAATCAGAGATTGTCGATGTTCAGGGCTCAGGTTTCGTCTAATCCAGCTCGTTCCGAGGCTGAGATAATGGCAATGATGGGGCAGATTGTTACTGGTGATTCAACTAATGCAGGAAGTCTGTTCCTTACAGGACTTGATTATGGAATGCAGGTAACTGTATTTAAAAAGTTTGAGAACGCATTGCGTGATTTACTTAATTTTGATATATTCTCAATACGCATGAATGTTCTTAGAAATGTTGTGCGTTATGGAACTTCATCTGGATCTGATTATTCGGATTCAACTTTTAGATCCAATAAGAGTTCTTTAGGTAACTTTTTGGATAATACAAGTGTTTATATTGGAAAGTACTTTGGTGATGCAATTTATGCAGATGCCTTATTACAGTTTTCATACAATGAAGACAGAATGAGGAAACCTGGATTTTTCGATAATGGAATAGTTTTTCATCCAGAAATTGGTCTTGAACTGGAAGCTCCTTTTGCGAACATCAGATGGAATTTTGCGCCTGATCTTGAGCCTTTACGGTATGGTGGCGTTCCTTCAATTGTTTCCGGAACTTCGGTAACATTGTCATGGAGATTTACATTCTAATTTTAAAATGGGGAATTATATGTATTTAAAATTAAAAAAAATAGTAACGATTCTTTTTGCTGTTCTTGCTTTTTTTTCTCTCCATGCACAAGAATCAGATGACTGGTATTACGATAAACCGATTCGTAATATTGAATTTGAAGGTCTTGAGAATATAAATCAAAATGAACTTACTGGTGTTACAAGTAAGTTTATAGGTAAAAACTTTACAGATGAAGTATTTACAGATCTTATAAACAGAGTTTTTGCAATAGATTATTTTGATGATGTAAATCCGATAGCAGTTCCGGGAGATAAAGATTTCAAAACTGTTAAAATTGTTATTGAAGTTGTAGAAAAACCTATCGTAAAGAAAATTCGTTTTATAGGTAACAGCAAGATAAGACCATCTTCTATTAAAGATGTTATGGCTACAAAAGAAAAGTCAATTTATGATGAAAATAAGGCCATGTCTGATGAGTCTGCTATTCGTAACTTTTATCTGTCAAAGGGTTACAGTGAAATCGATGTATACACTACTATCGATGAAACTGATGATGGAATGGTTATTACTTATAATATCGATGAAGGTCGTCAAACCGTAGTTAAGGCCATTGAGTTTACCGGAAACCGCATCGCTACAGCTCGTACTCTTAAAAGCAAGCTTGTTACAAAAGTAAATACTTTCCTTAATAAAGGCGGTTTTCAGGAAGCTATGATTGAGCAGGATAAAAATGCCATTGCTCAGTATTATGCCGAAAACGGTTATGTTGACATCAATATTATCAATGTTACTCAGGAATCTGAATACAATGAGAAAAACAGACGTCAGGAAGTGACACTTACATATAATATAGAAGAAGGTTCTCAGTATACTTACAGTGGAACTTCTATCAGCGGAAATAAGGTATTTTCAACAGAAGAATTGCTCGGTTTTATTAAGCTTAAGAAAGGTGATGTTTTCAATGCTACTAAGTATCAGGAAGGAATTTCTGCAATTCAGGGTAAATACTATGATAACGGTTACTGGTCAAATCAGTTTGTACCTCAGATGGACAGGGATTCAAATGCAAAAACGATTGGTTATCGCGTTTATGTAGAAGAAGGTGCCAGAAGCCATATTGAATCTATTACAGTATCCGGCAATACTAGAACAAAAGACAAGACGATTCTTCGTGAGCTTCCTCTTGAAACAGGTGATATTTTCTCTAATGAAAAGCTTACGACAGGTTTGAGAAGCCTTTATAATCTTCAGTATTTCTCTGCCGTTATGCCAGACGTAAAACCAGGCTCAGAGGAAAACCTCGTAGATATCAATATTGATGTTTCTGAACAAAGTACAAGAAGTGTGAATTTTGGTTTAACATTCAGTGGAACATCTGCTTCAAATGATTTTCCGATTGCATTGACTGCTGGTATTTCAGACTCCAATCTGTTTGGCGAAGGAAAAAATGTATCTGTTTCTGGAACACTTGCCAAGACGTCTCAGTCGATTTCTCTTGGTTATGGTCAAAACTGGATTTTTGGTCTTCCGATTTCAAATAACATATCTTTGTCTTATACTCACTCAGAAAACTGGACACCAAGAGCTGTTTTCCTTCCTGATGGTACTTATGATACAGATATGTATTTCATGGAATATACCCAGCACAACATTTCTTTGTCTGATACGCTTTCTCGCCGTTATACTCAGAACTGGGGAGTAATGACACTTTCTACAGGAATCAGTTCATCTCTTCTTTTGAACAAATATGATGATAAAATATACACACCTGTATATACTGGTATTTCAGATTATCATGATCACTGGAATCCTACAAATTCCATTTTTGGAAAAATTGCATTTGATGCACGTGATTTTTATTTTGATCCAAGTAAGGGGTGGTTTGCAAGCCAGACATTTACATGGTTGGGCTTGATGCCTCGTGGAAAGTTTATTTTCCCTGAGTCATTTGGAGAAGATGAGTTTATCCTGCGTTCTACAACGACTGCAGAAAAATACTGGACGCTGTTTAATCAGCCTCTTACGGATAATTTCAATCTCAAAGGTGTTTTGGCTGCAATTACAACTCTTACTATGCAGAGACCTTTCTTTAACAGCGGAGTTTCTTCAAATCATAAATTGTCACTTGATGGACTCTTTAATGCAAGAGGTTGGGAAATTTACGATAAGAATTACGCACGCGGAAATCTTACATGGAATAACACTCTTGAGTTCCGTATGCCGATTTTCAAAAATGCTATCTCCTTTGATTTCTTCTTTGATGCATCTATGGTTAAACCTGATTATAAGGATATCCGTTATGCTAATCAGTGGAAAGACTGGTATTTCAGTTATGGACCTGGTGTACGCCTGACAATGCCTCAGTTGCCTATTCGTCTGTTGTTTGTAAGTAACTTTAAATATGAAGACGGTCATGTTGCCTGGAAGGATAGAGATGGAGATCCTCTTGACAGATGGATTGAGACATGGCATTTTGTTCTGTCTATCTCAAATGCAAACAGATAATGAAAATCTTTGGAAGCATAATTTTCTGTGCATGCTTTAAAAGGAATATATTTGAAACTATATTGATTTTGTAGTTTTAGACTCAAAGACACCTTATTTACAGTTTTGAGGTGTCTTAATATGAGTTATTGAGTTATATATAGAGGTAATTTTGTATGAAAGTCTTGAATAAGTTTTGCGTTGCATTTGCTTTTATTTTTGCTTTGTCATTTACTCATGTTTTTGCACAGCAGATAACAAAGTTTGCTGTTGTTGATACAGCACGTGTATATCAGGCATATTTCAGAAAATCTTCACCAGTCCGCAATTACGAGAGCAAAAAACAGGATTTTCAGACAGAAATTGACAAGCTTACTCAGGAACTTCAGGAACTGCACAATCGCCAGCTTGAATATGAAAAAGTCGGAGATACAGCAAATGCATCCCGTGTAAAAGCTGAAATTCAGAAAAAAGCAGATTATATTACAGAGTATTCCAGTGCAAAAAATGCGGAACTCGATTCAATGCGAGATTCCTTGCAGAATAATAATGAATTTTATGAAACTCTTTATGCTACTATAGAATCTGTTGCAGAAAGCGGCGGATACAGTGTTGTCATGAGTCTTCAGCAGGCAAATGCAATATTGTGGTACAGTCCGTCCGTAGACATCACTGAGGATGTTATAAATAAACTTGGGTTGTAGTGGCAGATAATGGCTGACGAGACCCCCCTTTTCTTACAGTACTTTGAACAGAAAAAACAGCATCCGAATGAAGTTCTCTTTTTTAGAGTTGGTGATTTCTATGAAATGTTTGACAGCGATGCTGTTGAAGTGTCTAAACTTCTGAATCTGACGCTTACTCATAGAGGTGACCGACATATGTGCGGAGTGCCTTATCATGCTGCAAAGATTTATATTGCCAGACTGCTTCGTCTTGGAAAGAAAATAGCCATAGCTGAGCAAATCGGCGAAATTCCGAAGCCGGGTCAAGGACTTACAGAACGCAAAGTAATTGAGATTATCACTCCGGGAACTGCAACTGAAAGTGAATATCTTGATGGAACTGCAAATAACTATCTTGCATCGTTTTTTATGTCGCGTTCAAAGTGCGGCTTTGCATATATTGATGTTACGACTGGAGAGTTTAAGGCGACAAGTTTTGATTCACAGTCTGCATCTGAAAATTTTCAAAAAGAAATTGGTCGTTGTTGTCCTAGAGAAATACTTCTTCCTGACAGCCTTAAAAATTCGTCTTTTGTTTTACAGACGTTTTCAGAACGTTCAAATATATCTGTTTCATGGTATCCTGACTGGCATTTTAATGCTGATCAGAATTATGACAGGCTTCTTAAACATTTTAAAACTGTAAATTTAAACTCATTTGGTTTGACAAAAGATTCACCAGAAGTTCCTCCGGCAGGTTTTTTGCTTGATTATCTTGAGAAGACCACAAATTCTCAGACTCCTCACGTTGAGGGTATAACAGTTTATCATGACAATCAGTATCTGGTTATTGATGACTCGTCCCGTAAAAATCTTGAGATTTTGTCAAATCTTCGTGATGGAAGCTTTGAATTTTCTCTGCTTGAATGTCTGAACTATACAAAAACATCTATGGGAATGAGGCAGCTTCATAATTTTTTGATGTTTCCTCTTACCGATTGTGGAATCATAAATGAGAGACAACGTCATGTAGAGCTTTTTGTAAAAGATTCTGTTTTGCAAAGAAATGTACGCAATCATCTGGACGGTATTTTGGATATAGAACGTCTTTCTGGACGTATTGCTATGGATAAGGCTCATGCAAAAGATTTGAAAGTTTTGCAGAATAGTCTTTCTTTGTGGATAAAAGCTCATCAAATTCTTAGAAATCTTAATTTTGTAACTGTTGATACAGAAGCTGCTCAGAAAATTATTTCTCTTATAGAGAATTCTATTGAAGACGATCCTCCGACAATTTTTCAGGAGGGTGGAATAATTAAGCGCGGCTGGTCTCAGGAACTTGACCATTGGCGTGATGTTCATGATAACTTCAGCAATGTTTTGGATCAGTATGCCGAAGAAGAACGTCAAAAAACAGGTATTTCAAATCTGAGAATAAAAAGTTCCGGTAATATGGGATATTTCATTGAAATATCTAAAGGCAAAATTGATAAGGTGCCAGATCATTTCGTAGCCAAACGTTCTCTCGTAAATGTCGAACGATTCAAGACTGAAAAACTTCAGGAATTAGAAGCAAGTCTTACTGAATCCGGAGGACGGATTATAGAGCTTGAGCACGAACTTTTTCTTGAAGTTAGAAATGAACTCAAGAATTATGTCGGTTATCTGAGACGGCTTTCTTTTGAGATTGCATATACAGACTGCATTTCTGCACTGGCAGAAGCGGCTTCCAGAAATAACTGGTGTCGACCTGTCGTCGATGAATCAAAAGCTTTTGATATAAAAGATGGACGACATCCTGTTGTTGAAAAGCACCTTCCGTCCGGTGAATTTGTTCCAAATCCGCTTGCATTGATGACAGATGAAGATTCCTGTATTTTTGCACTGATTACAGGACCGAACATGGCTGGAAAAAGTACATATCTCAGGCAGAATGCTTTGATTGCACTGCTTGCTCAGATTGGAAGTTTTGTGCCATGTTCTTCTGCTCATATCGGTATTGTTGACGAAATTTTTTGTCGCGTCGGTGCAAGTGATAATCTTGCAAGGGGTGAGTCGACATTTCTGGTTGAGATGTCTGAGACTGCGAGAATTCTTCGTGCGGCAACAGACAGGTCGCTTGTCATAATGGACGAAGTTGGTCGAGGTACAAGTACAGAAGACGGTCTTTCTATAGCGTGGGCTGTAAGTGAATATCTTTTGAATAAAATAAAGTGTAAGACTTTGTTTGCAACGCATTACCATGAATTGACTAGAATGGAGCATCCTCTTTTAAAGCGATTGTGCATGGCTGTAAACGAAAACGGAAAAGATGTTGTATTTCTTCGTAAAGTTATTGATGGAGCAGCAGCAAACAGTTACGGTATTCATGTCGCCCGTCTTGCAGGTATACCGGATGCAGTGATAAACAGAGCTTCATGTATCTTAAATAAAATTCAGAAAGAAGCTCAGGAAAATCCTCTTATTTTATCAGGGGAAATTTCTTCTGAAAATGTAGGAGAGTTTTTACAGCCTGAAAATAACGGTCAATCTCTGACAGGCTCTTTATTCAGTGACGAAGAGATGGTTTTGGATGCGATTTTGTCTGTCGATCCTAATACCATGACTCCGTTGCAGGCTTTGCAGCTTGTAAGTGAATGGAAATCGGCACTTTCCGGCAGATAGCGTAGAAAGTTTTTGATTTCGGGAAAAGTCCATGGAATGTGCAGTTTTTTTAGAAATAACTTAAAAAATTGATGTTTAAATAATTTTATTTGTACAAAATAAGTTTTTGATTCATATATTTTATGTATGAATCAAAAACAGGACTCATGGTTCCAGAAAGACAATATTTTCCGGTATTTTCATGGTATCAAATCGTTTGACATCATGGTGAAAAATCCAAAGTACTTTTTCAATAAGCCTTTTGCATACTTGTTTGGAACCGGAAAGTGTATTCGCTGTGGTAAAAAATCATTCGGAATACCGTTATGCTTATCTTGCCGTAAGTCGTTTGTAAATGATTTTTCTTTTCGGGATGACAGACGCTGCATAAAATGCGGTAAAATACTTTTGAATGAAGATTCTGATAGCTTGTCATTGTGTACATCATGTCTTACACAGAAAAGACTTCTGCATATTGACCGTGTATTTCCGATTTATCCATACAGATTATGGCGTAAACAGCTTTTATTTGAATGGAAAATGAAAGCTCAGAGACAGCTGTCTTTTGTATTTGCAGATACATGTGACTGTGCGATAAAAACACTTTCTTCCGATAATCTCATTAAAGCATCTGGAAAATCTGGTTTCGGTTTGAAAAATGAAATTTGTATAGTTCCAGTTCCTCCTAGACCTGGAAAAATTCGCAGGACTGGCTGGGATCAGGTAGATGAGCTGTCAAATATTTTAAGCCGGACTTACGGATATAGAGTAGAAAAGATTCTGCAGAGATTTTCTTCTGAACAGCAGAAAAAGAAAAATCTTTTGCAGAGGCAGAATTGCAGTAATGCGTATGGGTTGTCTGAAAGATATTTTGTTTTGAAAAATCAGAACAGACTGCCGTTAAATGTTTTACTGCTTGATGATCTTGTGACAACTGGTTCGACTGTAGATGAATGTGCAAGGCTTTTGAAGGAAAACGGAATTATAAATGTGTCTGTACTTTCACTTTTTATAGTAGACTAATCACTTTTTGTGATGTAAAATAAAATATGAAGATATTTTAAAGATAATCTTTTATTTTAGGAGGTGTGATAAAAATATTTCATGTATTTTTATCACTTGTAGATTGTCGTTGACGAGTCTATGATTTTATACCTCCTGCACGACTGCAAACGCGAAGTTTTTATAGGAGTATGTAAATGGCCGATGAGAATAAATCGCTTCAGCTTGTAACTTTCCGTCTCGGAGAGGAGCTTTACGGTGTTGACATTATGGATGTAAAGGAAATCGTTCGTGTACAGAATGTTCGCCCGATTCCAAATGCCCCTTATTATGTAGAAGGCATCATCAATCTTCGTGCAGAGATTATACCGATAATCAATCTTCACAAGAGATTTCATATTCGGCAGCTTTACACATCCAAAGATGATCTTTTGGATGATGATGACGGCGGCTTTATTATTCTGAATATCGAGGGAAATAAGATAGGTATTATTATTGACCGTGTTGCCCGTGTTATTCCGGTTGATAAAGGCGAGATTAAACCTCCGCCACATATGTTCAGCGGTATCGGAACTGAGTATATTCAGGGGGTTGTCCGTCAGCAGGATGAATCATATCTTATCATTCTCGATATCAGAAAGATATTCAGTGCCGGTGAACTCCAGAAGATTATTGCACCTGCAATTTAAGCAGTAATACTATTTTTAGACTGCTCATTTAATAATATAGGGAATCTGATAAAACAATGATTAATACTTACAGCTCAACAATCAGACGCCGGGAAATGGAGGCTGTACTTACATGTATGGTCGACGAACAACTAGGTCCTGGAGAAATGGCACAGCGTCTTATCCAGGCTGTAAAGGAGACAACTAAGTGTGACGGAGCTGTGGCTTTGAGAAGCCCGGCTCTTGCTTTGGAATATGCACTGACAGCTCTTTCTTTGCCAAAGGAAAGTGCTGTTATGATTAGTGCTCTGGCTCCTTGCTGGCAAATACTGACAATTGAAAAACTTGGGTACAAAGCTCTTGTTCTTGATGTTTGTGAAGAAACTGGTCTTATTACATATGAATCAGCTGAAAACGGCGTGAAAGATGGCGGAAAACTTCTTCTGTTTACAGAATCAATGGGCGTCCTGCCTGATATAAAAGCATTTTTAGGCTTAGGAGTACCTATTATAGAGGATATTTCACAGTCTGCAATGTCATTCTATCCGGCTGAAACCGAAGGTGCTCCTGAGATTTCAGAAGCACCTTCAGAAGATGCAAAACTTGGACCTGCTGCAGGAATGTACGGTTCATTTGCAATATTCGGAATGGAAGATAAAGATATTGTGACAGCCGGAGGTGGAGCCGTTCTGTTTGCTCCTTCAAGAAAAGACTGGCTTTTGCTTAAGCCGCTTGTTGATGCAGCTCCATCTACAGATTTGATGCCTGATATGAATGCAGCTCTGGCTTTTGTTGAGATAAAGGAATTTAACAGAAACGAAACTGTCCGCAGAGAGCTTTTTGCACTTTATGCCCGTTCAATTATGAGTGGAAGACATAAAACTTATGTTCGTGCAAACGGTACTGGTTCTACAGTGTATTCGTTTCCTCTTGTGTTGAATTCAGGATTCAAAGATGTTAAAGCGTATGCACAGAAAAAAGGTATAGAAGTTCGTCAGGCTTATGAAAACTCTGTAATTGCTTTGCACCAGGAAGAGTTATCAAAAAAGTGTATCTGTGCAAATTCTCTGCTGCTAAGATGTGCTTTGTTTCCTTTGTATCCGCGTCTTGGTCAGAAAGATGCGGCAAAAATTGTAAAAGTTCTCCAGTCACTTCCTTGATGAAGTGTGAGGTTTGTGTATTTTATGAAGAAGTGTTTGATAGTTGTAAATTCGTTTAAAACAGAAGCTCTGGGCATAGCAAAGGAAATTACAGATTTTCTTGCTCAAAATGCGATAGAGGCTTCAACTTTTGAATATCATAACAAAGGCGAAACTGGCAAACAGGTTGAAACTTCATTTGACGGATATAACTTTGTAATAACTCTCGGCGGGGATGGTACTGTTCTTTTTGCATGCAGAGGATGTGCGCCTCTTGGAATCCCTGTTCTTGCAATTAATCTTGGAGAGTTTGGTTTTCTTGCCAGCATACAGGTTCCTGATTGGAAAGAAGAGATAACATCTTATTTGACCGGAACTGCTTATGTAAGTGAGCGAAGTCTCATCGAAGCTGAAGTTCTCAGAGGCGGAAAAACTGTTTTTCGCACAAACTGCATGAATGACATTGTTATTTCAAGTATTGCAACTTCGAGACTTGTAAATCTTGGAGTTGCATATAACAGAGCGATGCTTGGACCTTTTAAGTCCAATGGAATTATAATTTCAACACCTACAGGTTCAACAGGATATTCTGCTGCTGCTGGCGGTCCAATACTCGATGCTTCTGTAGAAGCTATGGTTTTGACACCAATCAGTTCTTTCAGTCTGTCTGCAAGACCTTTGGTTTTTGGTCCGGACGGTGAGATAGCTATAACTATTATGCCTTCCCGTGTAGATGCTGAACTTTCTGCGGATGGTCAGATTCCTTTGTCTTTGCAGGAAGGTGATGTAATTATCCTTGGTTTGACTGACTACAAGGCAAAACTGCTGTGCAATTCTCAGGAAAAGTTTTATTTGGCTTTGCAGAGCAAGTTAAACTGGGCGGGAGGACCTCGTGGTTGAGGAACTTAATGTTCGAAACTTTGCTTTGATTGACAATGCTCATCTGGATTTTCAGAAAGGTTTTACTGTATTCAGCGGTGAAACTGGTGCAGGTAAGTCTATTCTTATTGGAAGTCTGGCGTTTCTGCTTGGTGGAAAAGGTGGTACTGAGCTGATTCGAACGGGTGCTCACGAAGCTGAAGTAAACGGAACATTTTATCTGGATTGTAAAGAAGCATCTGTTTGGCTTGAAGAGCGTGACATTGAAAGTGAAGATAACCGTGTAATTCTTCGCAGGGTCATGAAAGAAACTGGAAAATCTTCGGCATGGATTTGCGGTGTTCCTGTTTCCAAAGCTGATCTTGCTGAGTTTGCAGGGTATCTTGTTGACTTGCATGGTCAGCATGAACAGCAGTCATTGATGAAAGTCAGCGAGCACCGGAGATATCTTGACAGTTATGCAGATATCGTGGACGAGGTAAAAAACTTTACGGCTTTGTATACGATTCTTGTAGAAAAGCGTAGTGCGTTGTCTTCGTTCAATATTGACGAAAAAGAACGTCGTGAAAGACTTGATATGCTGAAGTTTGCAGTAGATGAAATTGATTCTGCAAAACTTACAGATGGTGAAGATGCCGAACTTGAGGCAGAGGAAAGCAGACTTTCTTCGTTCGAAAAACTCTGCTCCGATATTGAGCAGGCAAAGGCGCTGCTTGACGGAGATGGTGATGGTGGATCTGCTCTTATTTCTTGCGCACGAAAACTTAACGGCATTATTTCACATGCCATGGATTCAGATTCATCTTTGTCAAATCTTCAGAATAGAATTCAGAGTATTTTCTATGAACTTGATGATATTTCCGGCGAAATCGAACATTACTCTCAGAGTCTTGTTTTTGATCCGCAGCGGCTGGCTGACGTACAAAGCCGTCTTGAACTTATCTATAAATTAAAGAAAAAGTATGCTAACCAAAATTCTACAATATGTGATATAATAGATTACGCAGAAAATGCACGCAGGGAAATAAACAGCCTTAGTGGTGTGGATTCAGATAAATCTGTTCTCGAAGCTGAAATTACAGAGCTTGAAAAAAAAGTCTATCTGAATGCAAAGGCAATCAGCGATAAACGCAGAATTGCTTCTGTCCGCATGGCACAGGCAATTGAGAGTGTTCTTTCTAAGCTCGGTATGAAAAACGCAAAATTCAATGTATCTATGACACTCAAAGCGGGCGATGAGATGATTCAGAAATGCGGACCGTACGGAATGGATAATATTGAGTTTATGATAAGTGCAAATCCGGGGTCTCCGCTTCAGCCACTTGCAAAAGTTGCTTCTGGTGGAGAACTTAGCCGTGTTATGCTTGCGATGAAGACGATTCTTTCTGCAGCTGATACATCAGGAACTCTAATTTTTGATGAAATTGATACGGGTATTGGAGGCGAAGTTGCAGTCGGTGTTGGCGAGCATATGAAGTTATTGTCACAAAAGAAACAGGTTTTGTGTATAACTCATCTGGCCAGTATTGCGGTTTTTGCCGATAATCAGATAAAAATACAAAAAGGTGTGTCAGGCAATAGTACATCGACAGATGTTTTTCCTATTGCTGGAGAGAATCGTGTCAGAGAAATTGCGAGAATGCTTTCCGGTGATGCGAATTCTCAGGAATCATTGGAACATGCAGCTTCGATGCTGCACAAATTTGGAGGAACTTAATGGCAGCTAGTAATGCAGACAGGGAGGAATTCAACAAGAAGTGCGCGCCAATACGTGAGAGTATCAAAGCTATGCTCGATAAAGAGAAAGCTATGAATGCTGAAATGAAAAGCAATAAAGAAGGCGTGGAGTATAAAAAACTTGCTCTGGCCGATGAAATGCTTAACCTTTCTGCAAAATACATGTCCATCAACACACTATCTGTAAACATGCTAAACTTTAAGAATAACGATGCTTTAAATGATGCCCGTAAAATCATTTACAAAGCATTGATTTATATCGAGGATGTTGTTTCTGATTTTGTTGACTGCTCTTACACAGATCTTGAACCAAAACTTGCAACTATTGCAGAGATGTCCATTGAGAAGCGTTTTTTTCTTGTCAGAAAAATCGGTCTGACAATTCAGCTTCTTGCTGATGCTTTCGGTGATAATTCTAAATGGAAGTGGACTTTTGTTGAAATTCGCGGACGTTTTGTAGTTGTCGCAAAAAATCTGCTTGATATGAAACAGGCTGCAAAAGATTATTTTGATCCAAACTCTGCGAATTATGAAACTTCAATTCTTTATGTACGATTAATTCGAAAACTTCTTGATGACAGTGCTTCAGATTACAGAGATAAGTACGAACTTGGTTCCCGCCGTAGAGATGATATGCAGAACGGAATAAATCTGCTTATAGCAGCCCGTCGTGTTGCTATGGTTCTGGGTGATAATGAAGCTTCTGAGGAAATTCGCAAGAAGGCACTTTCGTGGAAAAACAGACTTGATTCTGATACAAAGTCAGGTGCAAGCAAATAAAGTCTCATGAACAAGGATTTTGCCCTAAAGATTTTCGAAGGTTTTTCTATAGTCCGCTGGAACGATTTGGTTCGTCCGTTTGACATTGTAGAGATGGACAAATGTGCGGAAAAAATGGTAACTGCTTATATTATAGGAAAATACGAGGAAAATCGCGGGGTGAAACTTGACTGGGAGTGGATGATATATGCATCGCTTTTTGATCTGCTTCGAAAAATCGCATTATGCGATATAAAAAGTCCTGTCCAACGGTTAATCAAAACCGAATATCCTGATGAGTTTATCAAACTGAACGAGTGGGTTCTTGATCAGTATAGAAAACTTATAGTCGATAAAAAACTCTTTTCTAATTTTACAGTATATATTGGTAATATGAGCGGAACGCTTCCTTACGCAAAAGGTCAGGAGCAGACTGCAAGAATTTTCCGTGCTGCTCATAAATTTTCTACACTTCGTGAACTGGAAATGATTGCCATGGTAAACGAGCCACAGCGACTGGATTCTATACGCCGTGAGATAAACGCAGATATTCAGAAGTATCTCGATTTGAAAGGTTTACAGCTGCTTATAACAAGACAAAAGCCTTTTGATTTTCTGATGCGCATAGAACAGCTGAGATTTCAGACTAGATGGAATCAGACACCTCGCGTGCCGAAGACATCTGTTTTGGGGCATTGTTTTTTTGTGGCGATACTGACTCTTCTGCTGGAAAGGGAAACTGGTGTGCAGATGTGCGGCAAGAGGTTTTTTAATAACTTTTTCTGTGCACTGTTTCATGATCTTCCTGAATCTGTTACACGTGATATAATTTCTCCTGTAAAGCAGGCGACTGTTGGCCTTCCGAATATTGTCAAAAACATTGAAGATCAGATTGTAGAAGCCGAACTTGTTCCGCTTATGGAAGATTTCTACAAAGGAGAAATTCTGTACTTTACAAATGATGAATTTGCTAATAGAGTTCTTCTGGATAATCATGCATATCATGTCAGCTGGGAAGAGTTGAATGAAAAATACAACGAAAATTTATACAGTCCTGTAGATGGGAAACTTGTACGCATCGCTGATCATTATTCAGCTTTGCTCGAGGCCGATCTTTCTATAAAGCATGGAATTACAAGTAAGCATCTTGAAGATGGCCGTGCGAACCTTTTGAAAGCTTATCCGGAAGGTTCTGTTATCAATGGAATAGACGTGTATCAGCTTTTTCATAGTTTTTAGTAATTTATAGCCGTAGAATATTTGCACAACATGTAAAATTCGATATTTGAACTCACAAATATTACTTTCAAAAAAGTCTTTTATGTTTATGATATTTTTTAGGAAAAAGTAACATTTAATATATCTTGAAAAAATATTAATCTGTTATCTTTTATGAAAATCCGCTTTTATAGTGCTGTTTCAAGTATTTTATTTTTGTAGAATGACACTATAATGAGTTACGAAGACACTATATATATAGTGTCTCCCTTGTATAAAATCTTTTATTCATTTATAATTTTCTGTAATTAAGTAATTTTTTTAGGTATTCCAATATAACGCAAGTTTTCGTGGAATATGGAGGAAATATGACAATCGCTCAAATGCTGGGACAAAGTGGTCTTTTGACCTTACTTGGAATGGGTGTTGTATTCTTTTTCCTTATTGTCATGATTTTTGCAATGTATCTGCTTCATGCAATCGTACATGCAATGGGTCTTGATAAGGAAAGCAACACATCTGATACAAATGCTGCATCTTCGGCTCCGGCCGCTGATAATGGTGCCGTTGTTGCTGCAATCGCAGCTGCTGTCCACGAAAATCTTGGCTGATTTATTTTTTATTTAATTTTTTAAGAGGTTTATTATGTCTAAAGTTGGAATTTCCGAACTTGCTATCCGTGATGCACATCAGAGTCTTCACGCAACACGTATGACTACAGCAGATATGCTTCCTATCTGCGACAAGCTTGATAAAGTTGGTTATAAATATATTGAAGGATGGGGTGGCGCAACATACGATTCTTGTATCCGCTTCCTTAACGAAGATCCTTGGGAGCGCCTCCGCAAGCTTCACGCAGCTCTTCCTAACAACAAGATCATGATGCTCCTTCGTGCACAGAACCTCCTTGGTTACAAGCACTATGCAGATGATGTTGTTGATAAATTCGTAGAGACTGCTGCAAAGAATGGTATCGGTTGTTTCCGTATTTTCGATGCATGTAATGATCCTCGCAATATGGAGCGTGCTACAAAAGCAGCAAAGAAGTCTGGTGTTGATGTTCAGATGGCTATTTCTTATGCTGTAACACCTTTCCACACAAATGACAAATATGCAGAACTTGCAAAGAAATATGCAGAGTTTGGCGCAGATTCAATTTGTATTAAGGATATGTCTGGTCTTCTTAAGCCATACGAAGCTTATGATCTTGTAAAAAAGATCAAGAAGGCTTGCGATCTTCCTGTAGAAATTCACTCACATGCAACAACAGGTCTTTCTGTTGCTTCTCTTCTCAAGAGTATTGAAGCTGGTGCAGACATCGTTGATACTGCAATTTCTTCTATGTCTATGGGAACTTCTCACTCTCCAACAGAAACAATCGTAGAGATGCTCAAGGGAACAGAGTATGATACACAGCTTGATACAAAGCTTTTGCTTGAGATTGCTGCATATTTCCGCGAAGTCCGCAAGCATTATTCATCACTCGAATCAGCATTCCTCGGTGCAGATACTCGTATTCTTCTGTCTCAGGTTCCTGGTGGAATGCTTTCAAACCTTGAATCTCAGCTTAAGCAGCAGGGTGCAGGTGACAAGATGGACGCTGTTCTTGAGGAACTTCCAAAGGTTCACAAGGATGCAGGTTATGTTCCACTTGTTACACCAACATCACAGATTGTTGGAACTCAGGCTGTATTTAACGTACTCTTTGGCCGCTACGAGAAGATGTCTGCAGACTTTGCAAACCTCGTAACTGGAAAGTTCGGTGCTCTTCCAGCTCCTGCAAATGCAGATATTGTAAAACAGGCTCTTGCACAGAATAAGATGGATGCTGTCATGACTTGCCGCCCTGCTGATAAGATTGAACCGGAATGGGATAAAATGGTTGAAGAGTCAAAGAAAGCCGGCGGAAACGGAAGCGATGAAGATGTTCTTACATATGCAATGTTCCCACAGGTTGCAACAAAGTTCTTCAGCACACGTGCAAATGGTCCTGTTGATGCAGCTGCAACATTTGCAAAGAAAGAAGTTGCTGCTTCTGCAGGTGCTTCTAAGGGTGGAAATTATACAATTACAGTTAATGGAACTGCATACAACGTTTCTTCTAACGGAGCAGGTGCTATCACTGTTAATGGAACTCCATACAATGTTACTGTTGGTGCTGGTTCTGCAGCAGCCGCAGCTCCTGCAGCAGTTACTGTTGGTGGCGTTGATATCAAGGCTCCTCTTGCAGGTACTTTGCTCAAGCAGTGCTTTGCTAACGGAACAAAGGTAACAAAGGGACAGACTGTAATCATCATTGAATCCATGAAAATGGAAGTTGAAGTAAAGGCTACAGAAGACGGAACAATTACATATTCAGTTGCTGCAGGATCACAGGTTCAGCTCAATCAGGTATTGGCATCAATCGGTGGCGTTGTAAAGGCAGTGGCCGCAGCTCCTGCTTCAGCACCAGTTGCATCAGCTCCTGCTGCAAGCGGAAATGGTACAAAGTTGAATGCCCCTATGGCAGGTGTATTCCTCAAGAATGCATGTGCTGAAGGTGCAATGGTAAAGAAGGGTGACAACGTTGTTATCATTGAGTCTATGAAGATGGAAATCGAAGTAAAGGCTCCTGTTGACGGAAAAGTTCATTTCCTTGCAACAGCTGGAAGCCAGATTGTAAGTGGTCAGCCACTTGCTGAAATCTGCTAGATAAAGATACTTCGGAAATCAATTGATTTCGATTTCCGGAGTTCTGATTGTGATTGAAATGCGATGCTTAAAACTGTGTAAAACAGGCAGTTTTAAGCTCGCAGGTCACCTCTTTAGTAGTTTTTAGAGGTAACATTAAATAAAGGATTTTGATTATGCCTATTTCAAAGAGTGCAAATAATAAAAAAATTGCCCTTATTATGCTTGCAATTATGATGATTGCCGGAGCATTGTCTTTCCTGCCTTCAAAGAGAGTTCTTGCACAGAGTGCAGATGTCAGTGAAGGAACAGGTTTGAACACTGTCATTAAGGGTACTGAGGACTGGAACGGAAAGCATGATATTTCTCTTTCCGCATTTATCCAGAATATTGGTAAATCTACAGGTATCTATAAGATGATTCATCAGCCAACAGCAGAAGAACTTGCAGAAGAAGCTGCTTTGGAAGCTGCAAAAGAGGCTGGTGCAAAAGCAGATCCTTTTGCTGCAACTGCACCTGGCTGGCAGTATGTTCTGATGATTGCAGTCGGATTCCTTATTGTATACCTTGCTGTAGCTAAGGGATTTGAGCCATTGCTTCTCATACCGATCGGTTTTGGTACAATTCTTGTAAATATTCCTGGTGCCGGCATGGGTAATGGTCCCGACGGTATGCTTCATATCATTTACAGTGCTGGTGTTGGAAACGAGTTCTTCCCGATGCTCATTTTCATGGGAATCGGTGCCATGACAGACTTCGGACCTCTTATTGCTAACCCAAAGACTGCTCTTCTCGGTGGAGCTGCTCAGTTCGGCGTATTCTTTACAATGTTCGGCGTTGCTGTAATGAACCTTATTCCTGGTGTTGATTACAACATTCTTCAGGCATGTGCTATCGCAATTATCGGTGGTGCTGACGGTCCTACATCAATTTATGTTTCCGGTAAGCTTGCTCCAGAACTGATGGCTGTCATTGCTGTCGCTGCATATTCTTATATGGCTCTCGTTCCGATGATTCAGCCTCCGATCATGAAAGCTCTTACAACAGATAAAGAGCGTCATATCAAGATGGATCAGCTCCGCTTTGTTTCAAAAACTGAGAAGACTTTGTTCCCAATCATGCTTCTTATCCTTGTAATTCTTCTTTTGCCACCGGCTGCACCTCTTATTGGTATGCTTGCATTCGGTAATTTTGTAAAACAGTGTGGTTGTGTTGAGCGTTTGAGCAAGACAATGGAGAATGAACTGATGAATATTGTTTCTATCCTCCTGTCTCTCGGTGTCGGTTCTCAGATGACACCAGAGAAGATTATCAACCTCAGATCTTGCGGTATTATTGTTCTTGGACTTGTTGCATTTGCAGTTGCAACAGCTGCAGGTGTCTTCATGGCAAAGCTTATGAACGTCTTCCTCAAGAAGAAGATCAATCCTCTTATCGGTTCAGCTGGTGTTTCTGCTGTTCCAATGGCTGCCCGCGTTTCAAACAAGGTCGGTCTTGAGTATGATCCGTCGAACTTCCTTCTCATGAATGCAATGGGACCGAACGTTTCCGGTGTTATCGGTACTGCAATTGCAGCCGGCGTATTCATTGCAACATACGGTGCATGATTTTTACAGAGTAGAAACCGTCGGAGAAAAAAATCAGTTTTTAAGACGGTAAAGCAAAGCTCTTGACCGAATGCTCAAAAAAAGCTTTCAGTCAGGGGCTTTTTTTTTATTATAGCTTGAATGTTTAGTTTTGCAAATTTTGATACAGGTGTCAGAAAGTCTTTTATTTTCACAAAAAAAAATGGTCAGAACTACTTCTTTGTGCAAGTACAAGCAATCTTGCTTGCAGGTTGTCAACGTTTTGCTGATGTCAAGTCGGAATCTGATCAATTTTTATACATTTGCACGCACTTGCTGCAAATGTATACTACGGTCTTTTTGTCCGGTAAATGCAAGACTTGAAATTCGATCTAGCAGAGTAAAACTATGATTTCTTTTGTTTAATGATATTCAGAAAAGAAGTTTTATTTCAAAAGATTTTGATTGTTGATCAGAATAATTTTAACCATCGGTCAAGAGAATAAAATTCAGTGGTCAAGAGAATAAAATTCAGTGGTCAAGAGAATAAAATTCAGTGGTCAAGAGAATGAAATTCAGTGGTCAAGAGAATAAAATTCAGTGGTCAAGAAAATGAAATTCAGTGGTCAAGAGAATAAAATTCAGTGCTCAAGAGAATAAAATTCAGTGGTCAAGAAAATAAAATTCAGTGGTCAAGAAAATGAAATTCAGTTATCAGGAAAATAAAATTCAGTGTTTGGATTTTTTAACAGTAGGAAATAGCTTTTTTATATTTTTAGTGCTGAATAGTTATCAATTTTAAAAATTTGAAATTCAAGTATTTTAGTCCCTCGTTCTGAAAACTCGCAGTCCTTAGAATAATCTGCACGAGGTGTTTGTAAGTTGTTTGAAACTTGAATTGCAAATTCATCAAGATAAAAAATATTTCTGAAATAAAGTTGTTCTATTTTATACGATGGAAATCGTACTTCCTTGAGTTGTCTTTGTAAGTTCTATATGGCTTGGAATTGCTTTGTTGAGTGATTCGACATGCGAAATGATGCCGACGATACGGTGTTCACGAATTTCTTCCAGAGTCTGTATTGCATTGTATAGTGCCACACTGTCCAGAGATCCGAAACCTTCATCGACAAAAAGAGAATCCAGACGGATTCCGCCGCTTTTCTGCTGGACAACATCGGTCAAAGCCAGAGCCAGACTTAACGATGCCATAAATGTTTCTCCTCCGCTTAAGCTTTCTGCATTTCTGCAAAGTCCTGTGTGACTGTCGCGGACAATGAGATCAAGTCCTTTTTTGCCGTTTGAAGTACCTTCTGTTTTCAGGATAAAAGTGTAGCGGTTTGATGATATTTTTGCAAAATTTACATTTGCACTCACGATAACTTCGTCCAAAAAAGTTCCCAAAACCCATGCGTCAAGACTTGTCTTCTTTGGGTTTTGGCCGTTTATATCGCTTGAAAGAGCCAGCAGACTTTCAAACTTTGTAGTCAATTCGTTCTGCTCTTTTTGCAGTTTTTCGATTCTTTGCTTTGAATCTGAGAGACTTGCCTTTTGTTCGAGTAGAGCTTTAGAAGTGTTTTTTACTTCCGAACAGAATTTTTCGGTTTCTTCAAGTCTATTCTGTGCTTCGATATTTAGCTGTTCAAGTCTTTGTGTATCTTCCGGCTTGACTTTGCATTCTTCAAGTTTTGCATTTGTTCTTGTAATCTCTGAATGATATGTTTCGCACTGATTTTTCATCGAGTCAAGCTGATTTTTGTTTACAAGAATATTTTCTATGTCTTCTTCCTGTTTGAAAGGAGATTTTTCCATGCTTTGTGCAAGTTCCTGATTTAATATACGATATTCGTTTTCCAGATTCTGTCTGGCTGATTCAAGCGTAAGAATCTGGGCATTTGTGGCTGTCACATTTTTTTCTTCGTTTTGAAGCTGTTTTTCAAAGGCCTCACATTCAGATAAAATTTGTTCTGATTGTTTTTGAAGTGAAATTTGTCTCTGCCGTAAAATATTTACATCTTCAAATCCGTCTTCTTGCAAAGTTTCAAAAGATGCAGAATTTTTAACAAGTGCAGTTATTGTTTCTCTGATGAGTTTGAACTGTGCGTCGATGTGGATTCCTGTCGGCAGCGGGTCTTGCCTTAAAGGCAGCGTTTCAAGTCTCGGCAGCGGAACATTGTATTTTTGTGCAGTTTCGTCTATCTGATCCACCATCTGCTTGAATTTTGTGTATGATTCCTTGAGTTCATCGCGCATGTTTTCCAGTCTGATATTTTCCTTTTCAATTTGTCTTTTGGATTTTTCGAATATATCAATCTGGTTTTCACGGCTTATGCTGCTTGTGTGAAACTGGTGCGGATTCGGGTGGGTGAGAGAACCGCATACAGGGCACGGTTTGTTATCTTCCAGATGTGATGCTAAAAATGCTGCTGCCTGATTTGTTTTCTGTTCTTCAAGTTCAGTTTTTATCATTTGAATTTCGTAGTCAGCTTTTGCAAATAAAAATTTGTTTCTTTCAATCTGAGTTTCAACAGTTTCGATTTCTTTATCGGCTTTAATCATTGCCGGTGCTGTTTTAGTAAAAAGCTCCAGTATATTTGCTTTTGCGCTTTCAAAACTTTCTTTTATCGTTAATGCTCTTTGAAGTTTTGTCAGTTTATCATCAATTTGCTTGATTTCTATTTCAATCTGCCATTCTTTATTTCGATTAGCTTCGTTTTCTCTCTTTTTGCTCTGCAAAATAGACAGATTTGCTTTTGATGTCTGCAAGAAAATTTGTAACTCGCTGATTTTTTGACATGTATCCTCAAGTTGTTTTTGTGTTCTTTTTTTCGAGTTAAGTTTTTCTTCAAGTAAAAGAGCTTTTTCTATCTTGTCTATATCTTTTTCAAGACTTGCAATGGACGGCGCCTGCTTTTCAAGTTCTTCTTTTTTCTTTGCAAGGGCAGAAGATTCTTTTGCTTTTTCAAGATCATTTTTTATACGCTCAAAGTCAAGCATTTGTGACTGTTTCTGCTTTTCAAGATTTGAAAGTTCTGCTTCTGCTTTTGAAAGTTCCTCTGTCAGATTTTGAAGTCTGTCGTCTCCTCCTTGAGTTTCAAATTTTTCCATTTCCTGGCTCAGAGATTGCTGTGTAAAATCAATGCTTTGTTTTGCTTCGTCTGCGTCAGCTTTTGCTTTTTCGCAGATGTTTTTGTATATTTCTACAGGAAATAGCTTGGAAAGTGTTTCACTTCTTGCTCTAGGTTCTTCTTTCAAAAACTTGGAAAACTCACCTTGTGGAAGGATGACAATCTGTGAAAACTCATCTTTGCTTAAACCTGTCAGGTTCTTTACTTTTTCTGTAAGTTCAGTCGGTTTTCCCTGTGAAGAAATCCAGTCGTTTGTCTTTGGATCAAATGCGCACAATTCCATTTTGACAGCAGTTGATGTTGTTTTGCCACTTTTTGAAACATGTTCTACAGAAACTGAGCGTATGATTTTATATTTTGTTTGATTTAAGATAAAGATAAACTCTACAAATCCTTCTTCTTCACTTGGAGCAAAATCACTGTGAATGTGAACTTTTGTCTTGCTTTTTGAACCTGAAAATTCTCCATACAAAGCATAAGTCATAGCGTCCAGAATTGTAGTTTTGCCGCTTCCTGTCATGCCGGAAATCAAGAACATATCATCAAGCTGTGTGAAGTCTATTGATTCATCACGGAAAGGTCCGATGTTTTTGAGATGCAGAAAAAGAGGTCTCATTTTTTATCCTTATTTACTATTTTAGAATGCGAACTCTAAAAAATGCAATTCTTAGAGATTTTCATAATATTTTTTATAAAGTTCTGCTTCTTTTTGCAAAAGATCATCTTGAATTTCCTGGCCTGCATAGATTTCTTTGTGAAAAGCCAGAAAAACATTTTCGCAAGTTTCTCGTTTCGCATTTTGCAGCGCTTTTCGTCTTTGTTCTATAGATGCGTTTGTGCTTTCTGCATTCAGATTTTTTTCATAGAAAAACGAAAGCAGATTCGGAAATTTTTGCCGGAGCAAGAGAACCGGATTGCTGATAACTGAATTATCTGTACAGATTATCTGAACATAATCGTCCTTATTTTCTGGGAATGTTGTACTGTCGCAGAGTTCTTTCATAGAAGTTTTGAGGACTGTGCATTTATGAAGAGGAATAAACGGAATACTCTTTGTTGTATAAGATCCGTCATCGTTTATTGTTACAGACAGCATGAATTTGCTGTCTGATTTCTCGCCGAAAGAGTAGCTCAATGGCGCCCCTGAGTAATAAGCATGTTTGCCGACTTTTTGATAGCTGTGTATGTGTCCTAGCGCACTGTAATCAAAAAAATCAAGTAAAGCAGAGTCTATCTGGTCTGTGTTTCCTGCTATGTTTCGTTCACTTTCGCTTCTGATTGTTCCTGCCACAAAAAGATGAGCCGACAAAATCGCGGGCAGCTTTTTATAGCTTGCTGCAATATGTGCTTCTTTTATCTGCCGCACCGCTTCGCTTACAAGTTCCTGTTGATTTTTCAGGTGAGTAAACAAATCACTGTCAGGAGATTTTATGCTGTTTGGCATAAGGTATGGCAGTTGGTAAACTGCACAGTTTTTGACAATGACAGGCTCTGTAAAATTTTGCGTGTCTGTACAAAAATGTATATTTTGCAATGATAACACATCTTTGAGAAAAGAAAGTCTTTCAGAACTGTCGTGATTGCCTGCAATAAAAAACAGATGCAAATCTGGAAACTGACTTCGTATGCTTGAAATGAACTCACTTAACATTGTGACACTTTCTGCAGGTGGAACTGAGCGGTCGTAAATATCGCCTGTCATTAAAAGTGCATCATATGGTTCTGCTGAATCATGAGCTTTTTTTAATTCGTTTTCAATTTGATCTAAAAAAAATTGCTGGTCTTTTTGAAGAGAGAGTTCAAAGAAAAACTTTCCAAGATGCCAGTCTCCTGTCTGCAGGAATTTCATGCGCGCTCCGAAACTGTACTGTGTTTTTTTGCTTCACTGTGAATTTTCTGTTTGTCTTCGTACAGAGATTTGTCTGCTTCTGCAATAAAATTTTTTATACTTTCGCTTTTAGTTTTGCACTGCATATAAGGTGCATAGCCAATACTTAAAGTGAGTTTATATTTTTTGCCGGAAATTTCATTATATTTATCGAAAGTGTTATTTAATTCATCTTTCAAAAGTTTTGCGCTTTCTTTATCGCATTGGAGAACAACTGCAAATTCGTCTCCGCCATATCTTGCAATGAAAGATGTTTTTTTGCAGAAAACTGCTTTTATCAGCTGTGCTGTCTGTTCGAGTGCTGCATCTCCTTCCGGGTGTCCGAATCTGTCATTTATTTCTTTAAAATAATTTACGTCCAGCATGAAAAGATATGACATCAAAGCTGTTTTTTCTGCGGCAAGAGTTCTCATATAGTTGTTGAAGCGGTTTCTGTTGTTTATGCCTGTGAGAGCGTCTATTGAAATCTGTGCAAACTGCTGCTCGGAGAAAATAAAAAACAGTGCAAATATTGTAGCCTGCCATGTAATCATTGTGGATGGAAAAATTGCCTGAAGAATGCCTGAAATTGCAGGAAAAAAGATAAGGGATGTAACTGTCAGATACCGACCTTTGATTCTCTCGTCTTTTGCGAAAAGAAATCCGTATGTAGAAATAAAACCTGCTACTGTAAAATATCCGTAAGTAACAATTTTCTGAATGAAGAAGAATTTTCCGTGCGAATAGACATTTGTTAATCTGTCAGTATAAACGATCCAGCCTGTCCACGGAGATGTACATGTCATGCATATAATTGCAATGCACGGAATTGTTGTTAAAATGGTAACCGGAAACGGCAGAGTTTTTTTTGGATACAGATAGTGAATTGTGTATGATAACCAGAAATAGGCAGCTAATCCTGTCATACATATTCTGAGTGTATTCAGTCCCAGATTTAAAAGAAAAAACATCTGACCAGTTTTTCCGTTTATAAATTTCGTACAGCTTTCGACGGCTATCATAAGACCTGTTATGTATACCATTCTGATGAAAAATACATTTGTAGTCTGCCAGCCTGTATTTTTTTTCATCTGGTACATAATCCAGATACATAGAATGAGACATATAATGTTTATTTCTATAAGGTAAAAATTGCTCATATTTTAGTTTTACACGATATAGATAATGTACCTTGATTTTTAGGTTGATTTCCATAAAGTATATTTTTTTAAATTATAATGCATAATTTGCATTCTGAAAACTCTGAAAATGCATTGTAATGAGTTTATGTATTTTTTTTAGATGATGGAAGAAAACTAGTTTTGTACAACTGAAACTGAATTCGAATGAAAACAGTACTCAAAGATTGTTTTCTTCAAAAAAAGAAATTATCGTTCTGCTATGTCTATATGACCGAACTCACACAGGCATGATCCGATATGAACATCATCGATAAGTTCGAGGTCTTTTTTGACCATGCGGTACAGTTTGAGATCTCCGGAGCCGCTTCCGCCACCGAGTACTTTGAGTACTTTGCGTTTACCTTCCGGACATTCATAGTCGCGCACGAAAAGTTCTGATGCATTGCAAATGATATCTATGTCTACGTAATTTTTCTTGTCATTCATACTGACAGACCAGTGCAGCTTGACTTCTGAATCTGCGTGCTGCTGCGGCATCTGTGTACATTCATATCTGATGTTATACTTTTTGCTGCTGTCGGCATGAAATTCAAGTTTTTTGCCTTCAATCGAAATCAAGACACTCAGTCTTTTGTTGTACTCGCCCTGTACGGCAAAGCAGGAATTGAATAAACGCTGTCTGCTGATATTGCTGATGAGGTTTGATGAACTTAAATGCATGAAAGGGTCTGTAAACGAGTGGCCCCAGTTTTTGTCAAAGTATCCATAGGATAAGTCTTTATTTACGATAAATTTTTCACCGTCCATGAGGATTACACCGGCAATAGCTGTTCTTGCACCGAAGCAGGACCAGTTTATCATATTGCTGTTGTAATTCGGGAAAAAACTGTCAGCTGTACTGTAGCGGAGATTCCATGAAATAGTGCCGACATTACCCAAAATCTCAGGTGACAAAAGAAGATCTGTTTTTGATACTGTTATTGAACCGCCTGTAGTATCATCTTTGATAAAGCATGTGTTTTCGTCTGTTGAGCCGACTTTGATAATGTAATCGTTTGTATCAACAACAAGATTGTTTGACGGGAAGTAAGCATTTATCTGTTTGCCACCTTTTGACAATTTGCCGGCTTTTACCATAACAAATGAAGGCTGCACGCTTTCTTCCATTAAAAGTGATTTTTCGTTTTCTGTTCCTGCAAGGGCGTTTTGCAAATCAGCAGGTGTCTGCGGAAGTCTGCTTTTGAAACCTAAAATACAAGTATTTGGAGATAATGCTGGATTTACAATATAAAACTCAATAAAAAAAGTACACTCTTCACCGGTGACAGAACTTTTGCCGTTTGCAACAATTCTCCACCTGTCAAAACCATTCTTCTTTAAAAGTCCAGTAAGTTTGTATTTCTTGCTGCGACTGATTTTATTTGCTACCATACCAAATCCACCCGAAAAACAAAGACAAAATATACCCTTTCCCTTTATTTTCGGTAGTTTAGTATAGGCTATTTAAACATTTTCGATAGAGATTGGTCAAATTCTGCACAATTTATAGGGAAATTTTCATTTAAAAACTCAAAACATTCTTGAGCGTTTGCCTGTGCATGTTCATACCAGATGGAATACAATTCATGCTCAAAACCGTCTCCTGGATAAGGTGCTCCCTGAACGTCAGAAACCAGCTGCCTGATCATCTTTACAAATTCTTCGGTCTTATTCATAAAATCACCTCCCTTTACCCTTCTATTATAACGGTAAAATCATAATCTTACTAGAGATTTTCTTTTCCATCAGGCTTTTTGGACAGAGAATGACTGTTTTTGTTCTTCCAGAAAGGCTTTCGCGGAATCTTGTGCATGAATCTGCTAAGTCCTGAGGCTTCACTTCCAGAAGATAGCGTGCGATGCGTTCCAGTTCTTCATTATCTTCGCCTGATAAAGCTCTGGAAAATGCTGAAGAACCTCTTGTCGCTGGTGAATACGGCTCTATAATATCAGAATAACATCCAATAATAGCCTTTTCAACCTCTTCGTCCGAAAAGGTGAGTTTATTGTTGTTGTTTAAACTGTCTTCGAAGGCTTTGAGTGCCAGAAACGGTTTTGGATCGCGGTATGTTACGAATGTTGAAGCTTCGGCTTTTGCTGTCGTCACGACATATACTCCGTAGGCACCGCCTTCCATGCGTACTTTCTGCCATAAATCTGTTGTATCAAGGCAGTGTGCAAAAACTGCATCTGCAACAGATTTCTTTGTGGCATAACCTGCAGATTTGAATGTCTTTGCAACAAAACCTACGGTGCCAGGAATGTTGAACAGTTCATAGTCATCATCATTTGCGTTTTTCTGCCAGACAGAATCTATAAGAGCAATCAGTTCGCCGTGATTTGATGCAGGTCTGGCAACAGGAGCTGTGAGCTTACGCCGGATAACGAAATCTGCAACTAGCTGCTTATATTTTTCGATTCCCTGTTTTTCATTGTTGATATGGATAACAGAACCGTTATTGAGAATTTTCTGATAGATTGTTTCAAGTTTGTCACAGACTTCTGAAATTTTCATCTGAGAAAGCTTCTTTGCGAAAAGTACGCTTGTGAGACCGTCTGTGATTTCACGGACTGCACGGTGACGTGAATATGATGAAATTGATCGTGACAAAGCGTAAGAATGTGCTGACGGAATGACAGAGGATACAGCTTCGTTCAGATAATTTGCTACGAGATCTTTCATTCTTTTTTCGTCATGGAAGTCTATCTCGTCAATGTAAGATTCCAAAAGTTTCAGAACGTCTGGAACTTTTTCTTCGAGTGCTTTGAAAGAGAAGAAAAACCAGTCACGTCCGATACACATATCTTCCTGTGCCTTTTTTTCGCAGGTTGACGGCATAGCGTGTGTCGAACCGAAGAAACTTCCCGTCAGTCTGCTTTTTCTGGAAAGTACAGAATCCCAGCTTTCGCCTTTGAGCCCTACTTGTGCAATGCAGTGTGCAAGAAAAGGCACGTACTGATATTCTTCTGAAGTAAGCGTATCAAATGGAAATCCGAGTTTAAAATAGGCAATGCCGTTTGTCGGTTCTGTACTGATGTATATTGGTGTTGAACCGATAAATTCTTTTTCGATATGAAGCATTTCGACATTCTGAGGAAGCTGTGACACTTTTATGCGAGGTAAAACACTGACGTCTTCCTCTTTTGCCTGAAATTCTTTCATGCGTGTAAGAAGTGAAAGAGCGTTTTCTTTGCCTGTTTTTTCAAGGTAACGGGCGCACAGATTTTTTTCCATAAGCTCTCTTTCTTTGCTCCAGTTGACAGAAGGCTCTACTGAAATAAGAGAGAAGTTGTCGTTGTCGAGTATGAACTTCTGGATAAGCTCTTCCATGAATCGCGGATTTGCTTTGAGAGTTTCTTTTATTTTGTCAAACTGCTTGCGGTAAGAAAGAGAAATGCACGGATCATCACTGTAAAGCCAGCCTCTCAGTGTTCTTCTCATAAGCACAAAGGAGAATGGGTTTCCTCCCGGACGTTTAACTTCTCTGTTACTGAACTCGAAACCCATTTCAGAGCGTTCAAAGTCTTTTTTTTCAAAACCGTCTGAGACTATTCTTTTTAGTTCAGATAATAGTTCCTGTTTGAACTGTGATTCTTTTTCTTTTGGGGTACCGTACATAGAAAAGCATATGTATGGCACAGGAGATGTTACATCGATACCTGTGTACATGGCGATGTCGTCACCAAGCCCTAGAGATAGCATTTTTTTTGCAACTGGAGCACTGTCGTTTCCCCACAGAAGTTCATCAAGGAACATCGCCTGCATTGTGAAGTCAGGAAGGTCTTTCTTGTTCTGCGGTGCCGGCAGTTTCCACACCATGGAAACAACACGCCGGGAGTCCGTCTCTGAGGTTTCGTCATCGGCAGGACCGAAACTTTCTACATGAGAAGCAATTTTACTTGATGAACCGGAAGCTTCTATTTTTATGCGGCTGCCACTTTCCTTGAGGTTTTGTATGACGTGCGAATCCAGAAAATCAAGTTCTTCTTCAAGCGGTATGTCGCCGTATAGAAAAACAAGACAGTTTGCTGCACAGTAATGTCGTTTGTGGAAATCTCTCAGCTGTTCAACTGTAAGTTCGGGGATAACTGCCGGATCTCCGCCAGAATCGAATGCGTAACTTGTTCCTTCAAAAACGGTGTTGTCTATTACGTTTCCTGCGATTCCTTCAAAAGATGAGTAGTTTCCTTTCATCTCGTTATAAACGACACCTTGGATTACAGGATTGCCGTTTTCATCGAATTCGAGACGGTGGCATTCCTGCATAAAAATCTCAGGTTTGAGAAGTGGAAAGAAAACTGCATCTGCGTAGACAGAAAACATATTGAAAAAATCAGCTTTTACAAGAGAACTTGCGGGAAATACTGTATGATCACTGCATGTAAAAGCGTTCAGATAGGTGTTTACGCTCTGTTTCGATAAATTGATAAATGCGTCTTTGACAGGGTAGTGCTCTGAACCGCAGAGTACACTGTGTTCGAGTACGTGTGCAGCTCCAGTGCTGTTTTCACTTGGTGTGCGGAATGCAAAAGAAAACAGATTTTCGCTGTCTTTGTTCAGTATTTTGAATACTTCAAGGCCTGTTTTTTCGTGTTTCATATAGAAACCGACAGAATCATATTCAGAAAGATCAAGTACATCCAGACACTTGAAACCTTTGTAAACTTCGTTTCTGGCAATCATACGTAAACCTCATTGTCACTGCGGCCTTTAACATAGAGTTCTCCGGCTTCCCATGCACGGCGCAAATCTGCAAAGAACTGTGATGTGATTTTCTCCGCTTCTGATTTAAGCAGAAATTCTGTAAACTCTTCTTCCTGCAAAACAACTTCGGCTCGTCTTTTTGAGAGGTTTGAAAGTATTTTTTCTCTGAAACCTGGATTCTTTGCTTTTATAAGGATTGCAATTGTCTTGTCGTCCATATCATGAAGCTTGTTCTGCAAGTAGCGGTCATCGCAGTTTATCAAGTCTTCCTCTGTAAACAGAAGTTTGCGTATGTCAGAACCGAGTTCCGGGGCATCGCTTGAAAGAGATGCGATAATGCTTGATTCTGTCATTGGATCCATGCGCTTGAGAATCTGTGCAAGAACATTCTTGCCGTCGAGATTCTGAGAACTTTCAGTGTTCTGCATAAGCATTTTTTCGTTCAGGCTTTTGCTGATACTTTCCATAATCTGAGGAGCAATCTGCTTCATTTTTGCAAGGCGGAGAACAACAGCTGTCTTTGTTTTGTCATCCATACTGTTGATTACCTGCGCTGATTTTTTCGGATCTATCTGTGAAAGGACAAGAGCCTTTACCTGATCGCTTTCCCCGTTCAGAAGAACAGCAATTCTGTCAGAACTTGCCTCTGCAAGAAAATCAAACGGTCTGCCTTTTGCAAACTGTACTGATTTTTCTATAAGACTTTCTGCTTTTTCACTGCCATATGCTTTTGTCAGAATAGTTCGTGCTGTATCAATACCGCCGGCTTCTCTTGCTCTGTCCAAAAGTCCCTGGAATTCCTGGAGAATTTGCTCAGATTCTTCTTTCGGAACAGACTGAATAGCTGCGATTTCCGGTATAACCTTTTCTATCTGGTCTTCATTCAGGCGCGGAAGAATTTTTGCAGCTTCGTCAACACCGATAATAACAAGAAATTTTGCTACCCTGCGATAAATGCTTTCTTTTTCGCCTTTTTCTTTCGGCTGCTCTGGAACTTTTATAAGTCCGCCGGATGTCAGAACTTTTGCAGCATTTTTAATGTCAGTGTCTGTTGGCTTTGTTATCTGTTTGCTGAACCAGATACCTGTTTTGGCTGCCATTTTTGCCTGTTCCAAAGTTTCGGCATCTGCATTTTTTGACGCGTTTGGATCAATATTTTTACCAGTTCTGGCATCAACTTGTGCAAATACAGCTTTTTTTACTACAGGTACATGATTGGGATCCTGATTGTTTGTGTTTTGTGTACGGGAATCCTGCAATTTATCTTTTTTATTGCTGTCTGAAGCCTTTTGATAGGCACTGAGCATATAGTCGTTCAAGTTCATCGTTCAACAAGTATACAACTTTTTACAGATTGTGCAAAGATTGAGATTTGTTTAGAAATTGTACGGTTTCTGTAAAAAAAAAAGCCATGACATGAAAACAACTTTCATATTATGGCTTTTTTTTTCTAAACATTTTTTTCAAGCCAGTCAAAAACCAGTTTTTGCCTTTCGATGCCAAAATCATGGCCACCTGCCATTACATAGCATGAAAGTTTATCCTGTGCGTTTAATCCGCAGTTTTTGTAGACGCTGTCTATTTTATCATAAGCTGCTTTTACACTGTTTGCAGGAAATCTTTTATCATTCTGTCCGGCAATCAGTAAAAGAGGTCTCGGACATACAAGGGATGCTATATCCGGGTAATCCATATATCTGTGCAAAAATGGATGACAGATGGTAAATGTCGACTGTCCCCGGGTCTGAGAGTTTTCCGGATATATAAGGTCTTTAAGACATGCCATCCAGCACACAGAAGCACATGCTTTTATCTGAGGCATTATTGCGGCTGCCTGCCATGCTCTTAACGCTCCCATGCTGAATCCTACAGTTGCAATTCGTTCTTTGTCTACAAAATCAAGAACGGAAACTGCCTGCACAGTAATTACGTCATCTTGTGCGATGACTGAAGCATATGATGTTCCCAGATAAAGCAGATTTGATGCAAGTGCCTGCTGGCTGTCATATTCCCAGCCTGTGCAAGTTCTTTCGCCCCAGCCGAGAGCATCTGCACAAAGTACGACCCAGCCTTTTTGTGCAAGGCTGTCACCGGCAAAGGCTCCTCCGTATTGAGTAACGGCCCATTCTTTTGCATAAATTTCTGTGCATGCAGAGGCAACGAAGTCATTCATGCGCGATTTGTCACCATCTTCTGATACATTTTCAAGAGCTTTATCAAAGTCTATGGATTTTGGCGGACGTATGATTTTTTCTTTGCCGATATTAAAAAACGCACCATGATCATGAAAGAACACGGCTGCAGGACATTTTTCACCGGAAAGAGCTTTCTTTGGTATGAGAAGAAGTGCAGGTATGCGTGCTCCATAAAGTGCTTTGAACACTATGCTTCTGCATACATAGCTGCCTCTGTCTTCTTCTGAGAGTACTCGAATATCAATGTCTGTCTGAATATTTGATATGTCTTCTTTTTTTAAATCTGGGACGGCTGTCTCATAAAGCTTGTCACGGCATTCGTTCTGCCATTTTGCAAAATCTTTGCCTGGCTTAAAAGACAAAGGAAAATCAAGCCGTTTTTTGAGCGATTCATACCATGCTGGTAAAAGTATATTTTCAGAAATAATGCCAGATGCAAAATTTTCAGTATTTAATTTCATATTATACGGCTCACTCCTTTGGACAAAAAATACTGTACCACAAACAACTTATATTGCTTATTGTTACATAGACTGCGAAGTTTCAGGTAAAAGAGAAGTATCATCTGTAAAATAAGATATTTTTATTGAAAACTTCTGAGAATTATTCTTTGAAAAAAATAAACTGATGAAATTTTTTATAATTGAAATTTTATGAAGCTGAAGAATTAATCTGTTTGAGGAAAAAGTCTATTTCTGCACGCACGCGTTTTAAAAAGTTAACTTCTGTTGAAAGCGCGTATCCGTCCGGAAAGTGCAGGTAAAGATATTCCCGGTCTTTGAGGAGTTCGTATAATTGTTTGCTTAATGATACGCTGGTGTCTCTAAAAGAGCTCTTGTCTGCATTTATCAGAAGATCTCTGACTTTTTCCAGGGATTTTTTTTCCGTATTTAAAAAGTCTTGTATTTTTTCTTCTGAATCAGCTGCTTTTGCATCGAGTTTTTTTTGTATTGTCTGCCAGACTTCGTTTATGTTACATCCTGTAATCTTTTTCTCGAAATCTGTGAACTGTTCGTTTGTGCAGCGTACAAGGCCTAAGTCGATTCCGCATTTTCCCAAATCAAACAGATTATTTGTTTTTGCAAACATTGCTCTAAAAACTTGTGCATAAGAACTCATTGCTTTGCCGGTAATCATTTGCCTGCTGCTTTTATCGGTGACAGATATTGCTGTTTCCGAAAAAGAAGCGGCATAGTTTCCTATTGGATGGCTTCGTTCACATGAAATAAGCATGTTTATGTGTGCAGGTGTATGTTTTGCATGAGTCTTGCCTGTACTGTAACTGAAATCAAGTCCTGTAACAAAGACAGGTATATCTGAGCTCTTTCGCAAAATGAGTGCTATGTAAACTGCTGCAAGTCCGACAGAGCCAAGTGGTGGAATATATTGCTGTACAATAGATGATTGTTTGAGTTTGTCAAGAAAATTTATTTGAGCATATTCTGAGGCAAACCAGACTGTAGTGTTTTTGATAGACCGGACAACAGACGGTCTTGATGCAAGATCTGCAAAAAGTAGTGGAAGTTTTTTTTGATCTGAGAGCTTTGCTGGTGCTCCAATATATGCTTTCTGGATTACGTACTGGCTTTCAAGGCTTACAACTGCATCAACTCTGATGCCTCGTGCTAGCAGGGAAGGCAGTGCGGCATCAACGGCTACAGTAAAGATATTTTTTTGAGAAATGACTGTATCATCAAGACTTTCACCGGCACCACAGACTAAAATCGGAGTAGAGACTGTCTGTGATAAATCTGAAAGACAGAGACCATTATCTGCATTTTTTAGATTCTGGAAGATATTTTTTGCAAAGAGCCGTCCCATTTTTACAAGGGTGATTCTGTTCATCCAGAAAGAAGTGACAAGCTCGCTTGCAGCATTATATATCATTGTATAAAAATCTGGAGCAAATGATGTACCTGCACAAAAATCCAGCCGGCATACTCTGCGGAATTGACCGTTTTTGACAGTTTGTCTGATGTAGTCATCAAGCTTATTTAATTCGTTTTTTCCAAAAAGTGTCACAGATTGTTCTGTTTGCAATTGATTGCTGTCTGAAATCTTAGAAATTGCAGCTGAATCTGATGCGGTTGACTCATTTTGTGTGTCTGGCATGTGAGATTTTGCAATGCTGTATAGATTATCATCGTATTCTACTGCAATGATATGTTTTTTTGCTGAAGGCGGCAGCAAAGAAATTAGTTCACTGAATCCATACCATAAACCCGGTGAAAAAATAAGTACAAGAGTTCCTTCTGCAATCTGTGCATTTTTGATAATCGTTGAAATTGCACGCATCGGATTGTATTTGGAATAGAGAAATCTGTTTTTATACTGTATTGTCTTTAAATGCGAAAATTCCCCAGAGCAGTCAAGCAGCTGGGGAATTTCGTTGTTTATTGTATCCAACTTAGTGCAGGTAAATTATTCTTTGCCGTACTTTGTAAACTGATTGAGGTATGCTGTAAATACGTTGTTTACAACTTTGTCAGAGCTCATGAGTGTATTCATGAGGCAGTTTTCGTTAAGATCGTTCAGGCTGCTGGCTACAGTTTCTGAAGATGGAAGCTGATCATTTTCGATGATACTGACGCACTTAAATACCATGACATTTGTACCAAGAACAATTGGTGAACTTGTTTCGTTCAGCTTAAGAGCGAAGAGTTTCTGGAATGCACTGTCGTTCTTTGCAAGTGGTGTAATATCTTTGAAAGTTGTAGGAATTCCTGAGAACAAAGATGTTGTATCATAGTTGATTGGAAATGCTGATGTTTCAACAGGTGTAACACCGAACTCTTCACCAGCTTCTTCAAATGATGTCATTGTTGCATTTGCGATAAAATCATTTGCGATGTTTGTGTAGTATTCTTCAATATATCCGTGCTCGTTTGATTTGATGTATGTCAGAATTACATCGAGTGTTTCATCGTTTGCTATGTCAGGTTGTGAAGCTGCTGCATTGCAGCGGAAAATTGTGAATCCGCGTGTTGTTGCAACTACATCAGAGAGTGAACCGATTGAAAGGTTCATTACTTTCTCTGCATCTTCTTTGTTTGCGATATTGATTTCAAGCTGGTAGCGGTATGAACGTGTTACTTTTCCATCATCATCTGTGTAATACTTCTGTGATTTCTCGCTTGCTGCATCTTCAAAAGTGATTTCATTTGAATTAATCTGCTTGAGAACAGTTTTTGCTTCTGCTTCGTCATCAAGAGTAATTGCAGAAAGGTCGTATTTGAGGAACTTGTCTGTGTTGTCAGCAGCCCATTTTGCAGCTTCTTCTTTAGGGAAGTTTGCTGTATTGAATGTAACGTATGAGAATGCGTGCATTTCTTTGCCCATCTCATTGATAAAAGCTGTTTCCTTTGAGTTTGTCTTGATACCGTAAAGGTTATTTTCCTTTGTAAATGTAGAACCGAGCAAATCATCTGTATATCTGCTTACGAGAAGTCTGTTTTCTACATTCTCACGGAGAGAGTTTTTTGTAGCTTTATCTGTATTATTGTAGATTTTTGGAGAGTAGTTACCTTTTTCATCTCTGTAATAGTTGATGAGAATACGGTTTGCTGCTTCTTCAGGAACTGTATATCCAGCTTTTTTCAAAGCCTCTGTGAAAGCCATTTCCTGAACAGTCTGTGCAAATGTCGAATTAAGTATGCTGTAATAAGCCTGATCATCAATCTGATAGCCGTAGCTCTTAAGTCTTTCTGTGTACTCTTCTGTATTCTTTGTAAAAAGAGAACCCTTCTCATAGCGGATTTCTTTTCCATTATATTTACCATAAACTGGTGAATCGTTTTTCTTTAAGAAAGCTTCTATAACTTCCATTCCTCCGAAAGGAATGAAAACAATTGCTGAAATAACAAGAATGATTACAGCACCTATTTTTGTATTGTCTTTTGCTGTTCTTTGTCTTTTTTCTTGATCCATAATATAAGATGTCCTTTTATGTTTTTTTGTGTATGTAATTTTAGCATTGTGTCTTTTAATAGTCAACGGTGAGACTTGCTAACTCAGAAAAAAAGTAAAAGATATATTGACACTTTTATATGGAACTGATATAGTAGCATTCATCACGGGGTGTTAGCGAAGTTGGTTATCGCGCTGGCCTGTCACGCCGGAGATCGCGGGTTCGAGCCCCGCACATCCCGCTCCGTAAGCCCATTCACTAGTTG
>JAZQQW010000078.1:0-13914 GCA_045629255.1 Treponema sp. | reverse complement strand
AACTACCTCCCGAACTCTTCCGTTCGCAAAAATGACCTGCCTTCCACCGGCTCTCCAGATCCGTCAATCTAGAGTATCCCGCTTTTCTCGTATTTTCAAATCGTAACAACTACCTCTTTTTCATATATTCAACAAACCGTTCAGCAGGAGATTCTGCTGTTTCATTCATTATTTCATATCAAGATGAAACTCTGCCGTTACTGATGGATCTGCATGGCTGAATGCTGAAACATCACCATTTGTCAGATTATAGACAACAGAATAGCATTCCATGTTTTTCATGCATACTTTAGCAAGAAGATTCATGGCATCTTTTTCTGTCATGACAAAGTTCTTTTCTTCAAGAGTGTTTTTAATAGTATCGTAACGGTCGTGGCCTACTCCGTCTGGGTTTCCTCCAAGATTGAAGTTGGTTACATATTTACTTTCAATTACAGCAGGTTTACCTTCTCCAAACTCTAAGACTACAGATTTACCTGATGCATCTGCAATAAAGTAATGAAACGGAGTATCATTTACAGAATGAAAGTCTACCGTATAATCTTTCAATACATCCAGTGCTTCATCAACTGATTTTGCTTTTTCAAGTACAATACGGATTACATCAAGAACAGACAGCATCTTTTTTCTGTCGTCATAATCAGTTTCTGCACGTCCTGCCATCAGAATTGAAGCTGCAACACCATATTCATTCATTCCGTCGTGGGAACGATATGGAAGAGCCAGTGCCGGAAGGCTGAAAGGTCTGTTTACTGCAAGAGACTGAGTTTCAGGATTATAAAGGATTGAAATGTCTGTACCACCTATACTTTTACAACCGTCCTTACCAAGGGTTTTAAGCATGCAGCATGGAGAAATATCTTCAATATCAAAATTCCGACAGTAAAGTACTTCATTCTTTTTATTGCGGCACACAAAAGCAGAGCAGCTATGGCTTTTTATTGCAGCAAGTTCTTCCATGCTCCCGAGTAATTTTGCAGTTACAAAACCAATAAAAGCATCATTTCCCTTAAAGCCTTCCTTTAAATACTCATCAAACAGGAAACTACTGTAATATGTCATACTGTACATATCCGCAGGAGCTTCCTTTTTTATACTGTCCAATGATGCACGTTTTTCCTCGTTTTCTGTATTCATTCTTTTCCTTCTGCTTTATTAAATAGTATTATTGAATCATTTAATGTTTCAAAGCTGGATAAAAATCCGGATTATTACATTATAAAGCATAATGATGTTTTGCATACAGAAAATATATATCTGTTTTTGTCTGTGAAAAAGCCTTTCCGTTAAGCTCAAACGATGTCATTTATGTTTCTGATTACTCAGCCCCCCTTCATTCCAGGCGGATGATTTCGGAGACGGCCTGCTTTCTTGTTTTGCATAATTTGCCTGTTGAAGTAATGTATGTCTGAACTACAAAGCGGTATTCCGTGCGGACGGCATCATCAGGAATATAGAATTCTATGCGGGAAAGTGAATTATGTGTAACGGCTGTACATTTTATCCATGCTGATTCATCTTCCGTAATCTGTTTTTTTTCATCAAGCGGGCACATATACACGGCACTGCCTTCGCCTAAAAGCTTAAGCCTCTCGCCTTTCAACTGCACTTCCTTTCCGGCAGAAACAGTGCTGTCGCTTTTCATCCTGTACTTATCAAAAACTGAAAGAATCTTTGAAGACGTATCTGCCGTTTCTATTTTCTTTATTTCAATTTTCCTGACTGCATCATTGAGCAGGCGTGAAGGAGTTACCTTTACCTTAAGTGGATTTTTTCCCTGTTCAGTTTTTATGGCATTGCCTTCAATTTTTCCGTCCACACCGATGTACACTGTAAGAAGGTCAAGCAGGTTTACAGTTTCACCTTCAGAAATGCTTTCAAGGACAACTTCTTTCAAAAGTCCCATCATTTCCTGCACTGCATGAAGGGAAGTTCCTGCATTCTTTTTCTGAATTCTTCCAAGCAAAGTCCTTGAATCTATAATCTTTCTTTCAAATTTTCCATAATAATTTTTTCTGTCTCCGAACGGAATCTGATAAACCTTTACGATTCCTTTCTGAAACATTTCATTTCCAGTAATATTCACTGCATTCATCCGGTGCCTCCTGAAATTACTATATATAAAAAAACTTTATGAACAGTCCGTTACTGCCTTATCCAATACATAAGAAAAAACTTATTTTCCACCGGCAGAAAAATTTCTTTTCTACTGAAGGAAAAGGTTTTTGTCTGCTGAAGGAAAAGGTTCTTGTCCGCTGAAGGAAAAGGTTCTTGTCCGCTGAAGGAAAAGGTTCTTGTCCGCTGAAGGAAAAGGTTCTTGTCTGCTGAAGGAAAAGGTTTTTGTCTGCTGAAGGAAAAGGTACACATTAGCATCAAAAGGCTGCGGTCTGAACTCGATTCAGCATCCTGTTATAAGAGAGATTCCGAATCAAGTCCGGAATGACATTACTTATTCAGGATGACATATTTTTCAGATACAAATATTCTTCAATAAAAAGTTTTTGTCCTAACTGTTTTTTCTGCGGAAAATATTTCTGAATGCATTTTTGACAAGGGAGCTTCCTGCACTGATTGCGCCGGCCGTCAGTTTTTCCTTGAATTCATCTTTTTTAAGTTCTTCCTTCAGCTGATCCAGGCTTCTTTCTGCAAGGCCTGATATTTCTATGTCTGACTTGAAGCTGTCCAGCACTGTCTGTGTCCACGCCGGAACTGTTGCGTTAAAAATGTCGCCGATAAAAGAAAGGATGATGCCTGCCCCGCAGAACATTGCAAATAATATTTTGTACGGAAGGATTTCATTCCGTGCAGAAAACAGGCTGATGAATACAAGTATGAATATAATCACGCAGACTGTGCGTTTGCATATTTCAAATACAAGATGAACGGTGTGCCTGAAATGAATTTTTTTCAGGAATTCAAGAAGTGTAAGCGTGAAAATCGTCCATGAAATTACGGACAGCATGATGTTCGGGATAAGATAATCCGGCATGAAAAAGATTCGGAAAACTGTGTATGCAGCATAAAAACCGGTAAAGCACAATGATATGATTTCAAAAAAAAGTTTTATCTTTGAAATTATCAGATTAAGTGATTTTTCGGTCTCCGGCAGCACAAAATTATTATCCACTGCAATCTCCTTACATGCGGAAATTTCCCTGCATATTTTTAACTGTATTTTTACAAAAAAAACAGGGAACATTCATTCTGCATGATGAGTGTTCCCTGCCTGCAAAAAAAATTATTTTCTTACAAAAATCTTACGGATTAAATCAACTGGAATAATCAGTAAACCGAGTGCCATTGAAACAAGGAGTGTTTTCGGGTCAAGCATTACTGTTTCAAATACTGCACCGCCGAATTCAATGATTAATGTCTGAAGGATAAAGATTGAACCCATGACGAGTATGAATTTTTTATTTTCACCAAGGTGTTCAAAAAGGTTTGCCCTTTCTGATCTTGTATTCAGACTGTTAAAGATAATTGAATAGATGAAGAATGCAAACATGAATGTCTTTGTGTACAGTTCTACGTTCTGACAGCCTTCAGGAATAATCATAGATGTAAGTCCGCCGACATTTTTCAGGATGAGGATTGAAATTACAGTGATGAAAATTGATGCTGTGCCGATTGCAGATTTAATATACTTTGTCAGGATATTGTCTGTCCTCAGGGCCGGTTTTTCATTCATGTATCTTTCAAGAATTGGTTCTCCTCCGAATGCCATGGCTGCGAGTGTGTCCATAATCAGGTTAATCCAGAGAATCTGTACGATTGAGAACGGTTCAACGATTCCAAAAACTGGAGCGAGAATGTTCATCAGAAGTGTACTAATGTTTACTGTAAGCTGGAAAATAAGGAACTTTCCGACTGACTTTGCCATTGTACGGCTGTTCAGTACGCAGTCTTTGATAGATGTCAGGGAGTTGTTGAGGATAACTACATCACCTGCTTCCTGTGCAACTGCCGTTCCGTCACCCATTGCAAATCCGATGTCTGCCTGTTTGAGTGCAGGTGCATCATTTACACCGTCGCCTGTCATACCGCAGACATTTTCGAGCTGCTGGGCAAGTGTTACAAGACGTCTCTTATCAAGAGGCTTTGCACGGCTTACTACCTTGAGGTTCGGGAGCTTAGACTTAAGTTCTTCATCAGACATTTTTTCAAGAAGTTCATGAGTAAGAACTACATCTTTGCTTTCATCTTTAAGGATTCCAGCTTCCTTTGCGATTGCAACTGCTGTTTCTTCTGCATCACCGGTAACCATAACAACCTGAATGCCGGCTTTGTTGAGGATTTTAACTGTTTCAATTGCGTCTTTACGTACGTTGTCGCGGAGACAGAGGACTGCAAGAAGTACTGTTTTGCCGCCTGCAATTTTTGCAACAGAAAGAAGTTTCATCGTGCGTTTTGCTTCATTAAGCATCTGCTCTTCTACTTTCTTTTTGTCATCTGCCGTAAACGGTTTTTCTTCGCCGTTCGGGAGAACATAATGTGTTACCTGACCGAGGATGTTTTCTGTAGCACCTTTCCAGTAAACAGTTCCGTCCTTGAGGTTTACGGTTGCACATTTCTTTTCTGAATCAAAGCCGCTGATTTCTGCAACTTTGTCCGTATTGCTTTTTGATTCGTCGTATCCGTTGTTCAATGCATAAGTAAGAAGGGCACGGTCCATGTTGTTGCTTCCGATTGCCTTTCCTTCAGAAACTTTTGCAAGGTTGTTCAGTGTAATTGATTCGATGAATTCACCGTCAGTAATCTTATCTGTAATTGAACCGTCGCCTGTGATAAATTCAACGAGTGAAAGATTGCCTTCTGTAATTGTTCCTGTTTTATCGCTGAACAGAATGTTCATGTAAGCACTGTCAGAGAATGCTGCTTTGTGGCTTACGAGGATGTTTTTCTTGTACATCGATTCTGTATTCATTGACTGAACAAGGCTGTTCATCATAGGGAGTCCTTCCGGAACTGCCATAATGACAATTGATGCCATGAGCATTACAGCTTCTGCAACAAAAAGAAGAATTGTTACTACATCACAGCCGCCTTCTTTATTGAGGATAGAGAATACGACAGTAAGAATACCTGCTATTGCTGCTGCAGAAACACCGATTTTACCGATGCCTGCTGCAACTTTTTCGAGCTTGAGGCTTGATGTATCTTTTCTTTCTTCTTCTTCATCTTCTGTAAGAGCCTTGTTAATCTTTCCAAGTTCAGAAGCATCACCGATTACTGTAGCCAGAAGATATCCTTCACCGGATGTAACTACAGAACCCATGAATACTTTGCTTTCTGAAGCATAGTCTGTACTTTCGGCATCGTCCATTGAGTCTGTGGCTTTCTTTGTTTCGTCACGTGATTCACCGTTCAATGCAGCCTGTGAAACTTTGATTGAACCTTCAAAAAGAAGTCCGTCAACAGGAACTTTGTCACCGGCCTGAATTAGGACTGTATCGCCTTTTACGATTTCACTTGTAAGGATTTTAATCAGCTTGCCGCCGCGGATTACTTTTGCATAAGTCTTATTATATTCTTCCTGAAGGGCTTCACTGCGTGATGTATTTCTGTACTCTGACAGAGTGCTGAAACCTGTTGCAAGTCCAATTGCCATAACAATGCTGACGATTTCAACTACATCATTTCCACCGGCAAGAGCAGGAACAAAACATCCCAATACTGCAAGTGCAATCTTTAATACAAGGGCACCGCACAATACCTTAATCCAGATATCATCGAATGCTCCTATGAACATTGACCAGAGGGACTCTGTTTCTTTTTTTGAAAGCTCGTTTGTTCCGTTTTTTGCTTTGCTTTCTGCAACCTGAGAATCATTAAGACCGTTCATCAGGTCAGTTTTGTTAATAGATGCCATCTATAACTCCTATAAAAATTCCACGTTAGTGTGGCAACACATAAAAGTGCTGAAAAAACAGTCTGCAAATGCAACGCATCGGCAAACTGCTGTGTTATTTTTTATATAAAAGTATTATCTGCTATAATAAAAAAATTATGAATATCTTTTTGCAATTTCATTGATGTATGAAGCCATAACGCCTTCACCCACGGCATTGAATTTCCATTCACCTTCGTTTCTGTAAACTTCACCGAAGATAACCCCCGTTTTACCTGAATAATTATCCGTCAGGTTATAACGGCATATCTCAGAATTGCTTTTCTTTTCTACAACACGGATGAATGCATTTTTAATCATGCCGAAATGCTGGTTTCTTTCACTTCCCTTGTAGATGTTTACAGCAATTACAAGCCTGTCGTATTCAGAAGGAAGTTTTGTAAGGTCGATTGAAACCTGTTCATCATCACCTTCTCCGCCGCCTGTAAGATTATCTCCGTGATGAGATACTGCTCCGGATTTATGCTTCAAGTTACCGAAGTAAACGATGTCACCTTCAGAACCAAGCTTTCCGTTCTTCAAAAGATATACAGAAGCATCGCAGTCTATATCCTGTGCAGCTGCTCCTAATAAATTTGCAATGAAACCTTTTTTCTGTTCAACTTCATCCCAGCCGAGTCCAACAAATATTTCTGACAGACCAGGTTTTTCTTTTGTCAAACTGACTTTCTGTCCTTTTACCAAACTAACTGCCATAAAAATCTCCTATGCACAAGTTCAGGTTACCCTTAAAAATTGCAATTATTAGAAATTACAATTTTTAATCTCTATGCTAACTAAAAATACTCATTATGTTTGAAATATCAAATCATCCATAGAGGATTTTTATTAAGCAACATCAATTCCAAAGTAAGAACAAAGAGCTGCAAGTCCGCCCTGAAAACCGTTTCCGATGGCATTGAACTTCCATTCTCCGTTATGTCTGTAAAGTTCTCCGACTACAATTGCCGTTTCAATGGAAAAATCTTCACTTAAATCATAGCGGATGACTTCTTCTCCATTGTCCTGGTTTACGATGCGGATAAATGCATTGCTTACCTGTCCGAAGTTCTGCTTTCTGACATCTGCTTCGTAAATAGTGCATGTAAAAGCTATTTTTTCGATGTTTGCAGGAACCTTTGAAAGGTCAACTTTAATCTGTTCATCATCTCCGTCGCCGCTTCCTGTACGGTTATCGCCCATTGATTCAACAGAACCGCTCGGATGCTTTTTGTTATTGTGGAAAACAAAATCCTGGTCTGACGGACATTTGCCGTCTGCACCAAGCATAAAGGCAGATGCATCAAGGTCAAAATCAGCTCCGTCAAATGCATTTACATCCCAGCCAAGTCCAACCATGATTTTTTTCAAGCCTGGATTTCCTTTTGTCAAATCAACTTTCTGTCCTTTTGAAAGACTTACCGACATAATTTCCTCCTGTTTATGTCATGCGATCCATTCCAGTCCACAGTTCATGGATATACCGGCTGTCCGATGGTCTGGAAAAAATCTGACTGATTTTTCAGCATTCTGCAAAAAAGCCAGAGCACTCATCATATCATCTGAAACTATACATTAACTTCCAAAAACTGCAAGTTTCGGAAATTACTGCGTATTCAACAAAAATACACATAATGACTTTGAAAATCAATGTGTAAATGTAATTTTTTTATGCTACATCGATTCCGTAGTGACCGCACAAAGCTGCAAGCCCGCCCTGGAAACCGCTTCCGATGGCATTGAACTTCCATTCTCCGTTATGTCTGTAAAGTTCTCCGACTACGATCGCCGTTTCAATGGAGAAATCTTCACCAAGGTCATAGCGGATAATTTCTTCATTTGTATCGAGGTCAACGATGCGGATAAATGAATTTGATACCTGACCGAAGTTCTGCCTTCTTGCATCAGCTTCATAAATTGTACATGTAAATGCTATTCTTTCGATGTTTGCAGGAACTTTTGAAAGGTCAACTTTAATCTGTTCATCATCTCCATCGCCGCTTCCTGTACGGTTATCGCCCATTGATTCAACAGAGCCGCTCGGATGCTTGAGGTTACTGTAGAAAATGAATTCTTTTTCTGTCGGACATCTTCCGTTTGCACCTACCATAAAAGCAGATGCATCAAGGTCAAAGTCTGCTCCGTCAAATGCATTTACATCCCATCCAAGTCCAACCATAAGGTGCTTTATTGACGGTCTGCCTTTTGTCAAATCAACTTTCTGTCCTTTTGAAAGACTAATAGCCATAATAAATCTCCTTTTTAATATATTTATTTACGCTGACTGAAAAATAAATCGCATGCCAGGACAATATTTTTCAGCCGTTCTGAATATTATAAAGATTACTTTTCAGCAGGTGCTCCAAGTTTAGCATTAAATTCAAGTTTAATCTTCTCAAGTTTCTGTGCATCTTCAATACGTTTCTTGCTGCCTTCTGCATTTATCTTGTTAACTTCATCAATTCCATTAACTATTGTTTTCCATGTTGTTTCAAGTGTTTCAGCAGTAATTGACGTCTGATTTGAAAGCTGCATTGCAGTTTTAGCTGTTTCAACAGTATTCTGTGCATTTCTTACCATCATTTCATTCATCTTTTTATCAAGGCCGGCCAGAGATTCAGTCATGATTTTCTGTCTCTTGAGCATGATTGCCTGGGCAATGCCCTGTTTCATTATTGGCAGTCCAACGAGGAAGTATTCGTTTACCTTGCTTATGATGTTGTAGTTTGTAAGCTGCTGAATGTTAATCTGCGGAAGTGACTGAAGTGCAACGTTCTGGGCTGTAAGCAGCATCATGTACTGTTTTTCCATAAGCTGTTTTGCGGCAGTCAGTTTATTGATGTAATTTGTAATTTCAACGTTTCCTGTCTGCTGCTGAATTCTTGTCTGCTCTTCAATTTCTCTGTTGATGTTGATTGTACACTGTTCTGCTGCATAAATGTAAACTTTAAGTGCATGGAAAGTATTCAGGTTAGAATCATACATCATTGCAAGCTTTCTGTTGCCGGCTCTGGAATCTTCTTCATATTTCTTCAGTTCAGCATAAATCTTGTCTATGTCTACGCTGATTTTCTGATATTTTGCAATGAATGCTTCTACTTTTTTCTTGAGGTCGCCGAATATCTTGCCGAAAAGTCCGCCTTTGTCATTATTCAGCTCTGAAGGGTCAATCTGAGAAAACAGTTTACTGAATATTTTCAGAAGATCTGTCGTCTTGCCTTCAAGAAGCATTGCACGTGTCTGGTCCTGAACTACAGCATCAGAAACACGGGACATTTCTTCCATTACATCTTTACCGAAAGTCTGAATTGCATCAAAGTTGCTTATGTCAAGGGAACGTACCATGTTCTGGACATCAGCGGAATTGACCATCTCCCTGTCCATCTTGGCAAGAAGTGCATTCTGGTCAAATACAGCCGGAACAGAATCACCCGGCATCACCTGACTGTTCATGTTCATCACCTGACTGTTCATGTTCATCATCTGATTATTCATGTTCATCATCTGACCGTTCATCTGGTTCATGCCGCCGTTCATCATCTGGCCGTTCATCTGGTTCATGCCGCCGTTCATCATCTGGTTGTTCATCATCTGGCCGTTCATATTCTGACTGTACATGCCGCCGTTCATCATCTGGCCGTTCATATTCTGACTGTACATGCCGCTGTTCATCATCTGGCCGTTCATATTCTGCTCATCAGGATTAATCATTTCGCCATCCATATTATTTACCTCTTCCAAATAGTTTTCCAAGTAATGAATTACCTGCTTTATTAATGAGCGAAACATTCAGGTCTGGAACTTCAAGGTCATACTGATAGTCTCCAATCTGATGTTCTTCCATTAATTTCTCTGTAAAATATTTTTCAATGCACTGGTATCCTGTCGGAACAAAAAACAGAATGTCAAAACCGATTAAATTCAGAAAAGCCACGATGATGGAATCTTCAAGTGACAATGTCCTGTCAGTCGTATTGACGAAAATAATTTTCGGATTCTTTTTAGTAAAGTCAAAACTCTGAATCATCCTTACGATTTCTTTCGGCAGGTTCAGGCACCATCCTATGACTGTATATTCCGTTCCGTTTTCGCCTATTCCTTTAACCAGCCTGTTATTTATGAACATTTCAATTTTATCAAGAATGTGATTCTGCATTTCATCCCTTAAAATGGCATAGGGGAAATCTTTATGATTCTTTATTTTCTCTTTCTGAAGCCTTCCGTTTCTGTAAAACTCTGCTGCAAGTCCCTTGAATGGATTTGATGTTCCCGGAGCAATATACGGAATGCTTGTTATCATTAAAGTATCATCTGTATTTAATGCACGGATTGAATCCCAGTAAGCTTTTATTTTTCCGTCTTTTACGCCCGATATCTTTGCAAATACGACAGGAATGTCTACAGTATTGTTTTCAATCCTGAAGAACTGCCTGTAATTTACGGTTATATCCCACATCCCCTGTATTTCTTCATACATCGTCTTAAGCGAAATGGAATTTGCCTTTGCAAACTGCCTGTTTTTATAAAGCCCGTTTGAATCACTGCTCATCATGTTCATCATTTCTTGTTCTGCATGAGAGGCAACTGTTCCCATGCTGACAAGTCCTGAATCTTCCGGATATTTTTCAATACTCAATGATTCCGTGTTGTTTTCTTCATAAAGTAAATCGTCCGTTAAGGAACACTTTGTATTTAAGTCAGGGCAGAGAATCAGGACATCAACAGGAATCCTTGCAAGAAGCCTCAGAAAAAGTGCTTCGTTTTCATTACTGCACCCTCCGAAATGAATGAACACGCCGACTTCCGGCTGTTTCCAGTTTGAAAACAACTGCTGAGAGTATCTTTTGAGCCAGCACAGAAGGTACACTGCCTTACTTGAAAGCCTGTTGACATTTGTATCTGCTTTCTGTGATTCTTCCAGGATTATGTCAATGAAAGCTTTTCTCATTAGCTTCTGAAGTTCCATGTTATTTCCGTATGTTATGTTCTGGGAAATGTTCAGTATCAGCTGTTCCGAAGAAGCATAGTTTCCCCTCTTAATGCCGTCAATTTCTTCAGGAGTCGGATTTGGAATCTTTCCGTTTACAATGACTAAATGACGTTTTGCATTCTTTAAATCCTGCTGCATCCTGTAAAGCTGGTCAGAATAGATATATTTGTCTTCTGCACCGTTTATGCGGATAAATGCATTGTAAATAAACTTTTCTTCCTTTCCCCTCATCAAAACAGGCTCTTTTATAATCTCAAGTCCCCTCTGCCTTTCAATCCATGCATTCGTACACATGATTACATCAGGTAAAGTACCGTACAGCCGTGTATTTATCTTTTCCCTTGCCGCATTTTCCCTCAGTTTTTTCAGGCTGAAATCAGGTGGAAAAGGCTTTCCTCCTGAAATTAAAAGTGGCGTAGAAAGTTTAGACTCAGGGTCAAGTTTTAAATAATTTTCATCACCGTTATACTGAATTAAAAGAATGTCACATCCTGCATTTGAAAGGATTGAAAGGAAAAGCAGTTCATGATTTGAAATGCTGCCTTCATAAATGATTTTGGGAATGTCATTGTTTCCAAGCTTATCAAGTATTCTGTCAAACTTATAGTAAAGCCAGCACAGAAATTTAATGTATGTGTTTTTTATGATGTTTTCATTTTTGCCTGCTTTCAGCATGTCCTGAAAAGTTGAAAGCAGTGACATTGCAATATCGTGACGCTGTACGTCGTTCATCCTTGGAATCCATTTTTTGAGTCCTGAATCCATAAAGGCAATTGCCGGTTTAAAATCATCTCCCATCATATCTTTATAGTAGGAAAGATTTTTCTGGTCAGGTGAAGGAATTGAACCTTCAATGATTACACCGTTTTTTTCTGCAAGATTATAGAATTTCGTCAGCAGGTTATTCACCGTTTCTGCATAATCATTTATGCGGTAAAAATATACGTTTTTATTTTTCCTCTGTGTCAGACTGGTAAAAAAATCATCAAAGCTATCTGCGGTTACATGATTAAACATTCATCTTTCCTGTCAATAAGATGTTCTATACATTTTATTTTTATTCATTATACAGCCGAGTACAGAGCCCGTGCCTCCTCCAAGTAAATGAGCCAGATTGGAAATATTGTCCCTGATGAAAAGGGCTGAATAAAGTTCTTTTCCCATGTAAATTACGGCAACAAGAATGAACGTAAGGGGAACAGTACCTTCCTTTGCACATGTCAGGGATGAAAGAAGAATGAACGCAAAAACGACACCGCTTGCCCCTAGAAGCCTTACGCCCGGGAAAAAGATGAAGTTCACGAGTCCGGTAACGAGTGCCGCTGCCAGTATCACAAAAAGCGTGTTTGCAGAACCGTATTTTTCTTCAAGAAGCGGGCCTGTAACCAAAAGCATTGTCATGTTTCCAAAAAGATGTTCCCAGCCTGAATGACCAAGCACATGAGTAAACATGCGTAAATATGTAAGCGGATTTGCAAGGGATGAACGGTAAACGCTGAAAAAGGAAACTGTCGTTGCACCGGCTGTAAGAATCCCAAGAACAAGGACAATGAAACACAAAACAGTAAACGTAAGAATTACAGGTGAATTGAAAGATATTTTTACTTTTTTCTGAACATCCATAAAAACTACTCCAGCACAGTCTCCAAAACTCTTCTACAACCGAACTATATTCTAGCATAAATTCCATATAAATCAAGTTACAGGCCTCTCCGGAAAGTCCAGTCACCGTGAGTTAAAGAGATTTTTTTAACTGCACTTCTTATGAATTGTACCTTACACATCTGCCTGTCAGGTGATGCCCTTAAGAATCCCAATATTAGTATTTTACCAAGATATTTTCCGGCTGACGGCTGTTAATTTGCATGCAGAATGAGATTCCGTGCTGAAAGCCGCCGGAGGCTATTGAATTCGGAATGACACAAAACATTCTGTCATGCGAGTTTATGCAATAAACTCGTTAGCAGTAAAAGGCTGCGACCTGAATTTAGTTCAGCATCCCTTTTCTGCCAACGGTAAAACTTATTGGTCATTTCCAGATCGCAGTTATGTGTTATTTTAAATTATCATAATGAGTCCACATTCTTACTATCTTTACCGTGCCTTCATACTCAATATTTTCTTCCACAATTTTTTCTGAATATACCTGATAGACAAATCTGTGCTGAATATTTATTCTTCTTGAAAAAAGACCTGATAAATTACCAACCAGGGTTTCATAAGGAGGAGGATTCTGAAAGGGATTAGCTTTTACTATTTCAATCAATTCCTTTGCTTTCCCGTCTAATTTTGCTGATTTAAGATTCACAATATCTTTTACAGCCTGTTTTTCGTAAACAATTTTATACATTTACCACTCTACATCGTTTTCAGAAATACATTCATCCAAAGGAGTTTCCATTCCTTTTTTCAGGGATTCATACATTCCTGGAATTGAGTTCAAATATAGAGTTTCCTGAATTGCATTCCAATCATCCTCGCCAATTAAGACGGCATTTTTCCCTTTGTTATTTGTAAGTGTGATTGGCTCTGAATTAAAATTTACGTTAGCGATAAGCTGAAAAAGATTCGCCCTTGCCTGTGTAACATTTATTGCATTCATATAGCACCTCTGTAAACAATATAATGTACATTATTACGTACGTCAATCAGATGCCTTATTCTATACACCTTACAGCAGTAAAAACTCCTGAAAATTTTGTATCTTCTATATTGGGCTGGAATCCATTTTTAATCATGACATGCATCATCTTCCTGCTGGTAATATACATACCATTTAGCCTTGATAGACAATGTTCCTCCAGTTCATTAAAGTCTGATAAAGATTCTTTTATGCCTGATTATTGAATGATTCAGGAACAATAGTTCCCTTTAAGATTTTTTTAGCTGCACTTCTTATGAATTGTACCTTACACATCTGCCTGTCAGGTGATGCCCTTAAGAATCCCAATATTAGTATTTTACCAAGATATTTTCCGGCTGATGGCTGTTAATTTGCATGCAGAATGAGATTCCGTGCTGAAAGCCGCCGGAGGCT
>JAZQQW010000077.1:0-28417 GCA_045629255.1 Treponema sp. | reverse complement strand
GTTCACTGCTGCATTTCTGTGAAATGTTTTCAAGTCAGCAATTCTATCAAGAATTCTGACAATATTTAAGGTCATCACTTCCGGAACGGTCATCCGTCGAGACGGACCTCTTTTTCCGTAATACATATTCAGATTTTTTTTCCTGAAGAAGTTTTGATAAACCGCTGGTAAAAATCATCAACAATGCAGTATAATTCTATAAGATCGTTTTCGGTCATGGCGTAACTCCTTTGTTTTTTGTGTGGTAACTAAACTCTAAAGAATTACGCCTTTTTTGTAAATTCTATTTATAACTCGAAATTTGACCTATATAATTTATGAAAATTTATTTTTTGATGGATATGAAAATGCAACGTTTTATCCGGAAAATTTTGCATTTAATATTTTTTCAGATGAATATTGTGATTTTATAAAAGATTTGATTTATGTATAACATGGTGCACATGTCAAAGCTTTTGACAGAAAATGGTGCTTTGAAAAAGTTTTTTCGTATCTTGATAAAATGAAAAAATTCTCTGTTGATGAACTCAGTCCTTATGAGAGTGAAATAATTGAAGCCATTGATTCAGCAGTTGAGAATTGAAAAAAACAGAAAGTTTCTGAAGAAATCACTGAACCTGTTTCTGATACTGTTTTTTCTTTTCTTGGAAACATTTTATCACATTGTTTCTTTCCTTGAAAACATATAATACTATACAAAACATTTTTTGACATTTCATAATAAATCTAAACTTAATCCATCATTGAAGATAAAATATTTGTTGAAATGTTAGAAAATTGATTTATAATATATGTATGAAGAAATTTACCTTAACTTTTCCAGATAATTCAACAATGGAACTTGACAGCCCTGTGACTGCGATTACACTGCTCAACAAGTTAGAGAGTAATAATAGAAAAATTCTCGCAGTAAAGGTAAACAATGAAATTTGTTCACTTTACACAAAAATTAGAATTTCGGCAAATATAGAGCCTATATATGATAATACATCAGAAGGAGCTCAGATTTACCGCCGCTCTCTTTGCTTTTTGCTTGCAGCAGCAGCACACAAGTATTTTCCGGGAGCCAGACTGCTTGTAGGACATAGCCTTGATTATGGTTATTACTACACAATAGAAAACGGTCACTCTATTCAAGAAGAGGAACTAAAACTCCTCAAAAAAGAAATTCAAGATATCATCAATGCTGACAAAGTCATTGAGACAGATGAAATTTCTTACAAAGATGCATGTGAGCTGTTTGAGAGTCTTGGACTTACAGAAACAAGAAAGCAGCTGAATTACCGTTGTCCTGCTACAATCAAGATTAACAGACTTGATGATTTCTCAGATTTGTACTTTGGTCCACTTGTATGCAATACAAGCGTACTCAAATTGTTTGATCTTATTAAGTATCAGGAAGGATTTTTACTGCGCTTCCCTAAGCACACAGACCCGGATAAGATTACAGAATTTGTCGATCAGCCGAAACTGTTTGAGATTTACAAGAGGTATAAAGACTGGGGCCGCCGTCTGAATGTAACATCTGCTGCATCTTTGAACGAACTCATTCATGACAGGAAAATCAAAGATTTCATCGATATTACAGAGACTTTGCAGGCTAAATGTATTTCTGATATTGCTGACCAGATTCACCAGCGTGATTCTGTTCGTGTCGTTCTGATTGCAGGTCCGTCATCATCAGGAAAAACCACAACAAGCAAAAAACTCGGACTGCAGCTTCAGGCAATCGGTTATCAGCCAAAGATTATCAGTCTTGATTCATATTATGTGAACAGAACGGAAACTCCGAGAGATGAAAAAGGAGACTATGACTACGAATGTCTTGAAGCTCTCAATGTAAAGCTTTTGAACCAGAACCTCATGGATTTGTTTGACGGCAAAACTGTACAGCTTCCGTCATATGACTTCCATAAAGGACTCAGTTATTTTAAGCCTGGCGATACTATGACACTGGCTCCAAATGATATTCTTGTTATGGAAGGTATTCATGGTTTAAATGATAAACTTACACCTCTTGTTCCTTCTGAACTAAAATTCAAGATTTACCTGTCAGCTCTGACTCAGCTTAATCTTGATGACCATAACAGAATTTCTACAAGTGATAACAGACTTATCCGCCGCATTGTACGTGATTCACAGTTCAGAGGAAAGAGTGCAGCAGATACAATAGCAATGTGGGATAACGTTCAGAAGGGCGAAAGATTGCATATCTTCCCGTTCCAAAACAATGCAGATGCTATGTTGAATACAGCTCTGGACTACGAAATTCCTGTTCTCAAAGTTTACGCAGAGCCATTACTCAGATGTGTAAGTCCTTTGCAGAAGGAATACAGCGAAGCAAACCATTTGCTTCAGTTCTTGAGTTATTTCTCAACAATTCCTGCAACATCTGTTCCAAACAAATCTATAATCAGAGAGTTTATCGGAGGTTCTGATTTCCATTACTAGTCCATAGTATTTGATTTCAAAACAATATTCAGCAGGCAGAACTTAATTTTGGCAAAAAAATGTTCTGCCTGCCATAATCTGAATCTCTTTGAAAAAAGATTATACAAAAAAACACCCCGCAGGTTGTCATGACAGAAGTGCACTTCAAATCACTTATCGACCTGCGGGGTGTTTTTTATATATCAGAAAGAATGCAATAAACTATTTTTACATTCTTGATGCACTGCCATATTTTGCTGTAACGACATCATCCATGACAATCTCTTCCAAACGGAGATTCTCTTTTTTCCATGCATTGTATTTAGATTCACGAAGTTTTTCCAGAACTTTCTGTTTCTGCATCGCTTCCTTTACAACTTCTTTCTGCTTATCAGCCTGTACCTGAAGCTCTGCGATATGCTGCAGACACTCATCTTTTTTCTGCTGAAGAAAAACAGTATATCCCCATCCCTGAGCAAAGAAATTCAAATCAAACGAGGAATCCATATCTTTTTGCACATTCAGTCTCTGCATAGCAATTGTCTTAAGCTGATTATTCAAAGCAGCTATCTGAGAATTTATTTTGCCGAGTGCAACTTCTGCCTGTTTTAGTTCAAATTCTCGTAAATCAAGAACTTTTTGTAACGAATAAGAAAACTTTTTCATTTAGACTCAGTTTATAGCGACAGGACTTTCTCCAAACTCCTCTTCTGGGATTTCAATATCAGTTAAGATAGCCAACTTCTGGAGTGTGTCTTCCATTGTACAGTGTTCTCTTTCCTCCTGGCATAAGAACTCTTCTATTGCCTGATGCTTATCTATAGCCTCATCAACTTCCGGAGAATTGCCTTTCTGATAAACACCTGCCAGAATCATTTCTTCCTGCTGCGCATAATCTGCCATCCATCGTTTAACTTTTTGGACAGCTTTCAATGTTTGAGAACCTGTAACACGTCTCGAAAGACGACTTATACTGGCAAGAACATCAATCGCAGGATAATGCTGTTTTTGTGCAAGTGAACGTCTGAGAACTATATGTCCATCAAGAGTTCCTCTTACTTTATCCGCAATAGGCTCATCCATATCATCGCCGTCAACAAGAACTGTATAGAATGCTGTGATAGAACCTTTGGAATTTGTACCAGTTCTTTCAAGCAGCTTTGGAAGCATATCAAAAACACTTGGCGGATAACCTCTCTGTGCAGGAGGTTCACCTGTTGCAAGTCCGATTTCACGCTGAGCATGAGCAAAACGGGTTACACTGTCAAACATAAGCATGACATCTTTGCCCTGATCACGAAAATATTCTGCAATAGCTGTAGTAACATAAGCTGCACGCAAACGTGCAATAGACGGCTGATCACTTGTAGAAACGACCAGAACAGAGCGTTTCAGACCTTCTTCTCCCAAATCACGGTTGATAAAGTCTAGAACCTCTCTTCCACGTTCACCTATGAGACCAATAACATTTACATCAGCATTTGTATTTCTTGCAATAACAGACATGAGAGTACTTTTTCCGACACCACTACCGGCAAAAATACCAATACGTTGACCTTTACCAACAGTCAAAAGAGAATCTATAGCACGTACGCCAGTAACCATGCGTTTGTTAACTGGTTTTCTTTCCATTGGACTAGGAGGAGATGCAAGAGCAGAATAAAAATCATCAGCAGCAAGATCGCCCTTACCGTCATAAGAACGTCCTGTTGCATCAATAACACGACCCAAAAGTCCGTTACCTACAGGGACTTCAAGAACATGTCCGCTGGCAACAACTGAATCACCAACTTCAATTCCCTTTGTTTCACCATAGACCATTAAACGAACTATAGAATCTTCAAGACCGACAACTTCTGCCAAAACACTTTGTCTGCCACCAGACAATTCTATGCGGCAAATCTCACCCATTACACTGTGGGGACCTTTGCTTTCAATCATCAATCCCTTAACAGCAACAACCTTACCAGTGTATTTGATGGTATCAGTGCGTTCAACAGTTTTTACATACTTATCAAAAAAAGAAAAAGACTCCATTCTTCACACTCTCTTTCTTTTTAGTTATCCGCCTTGTTTACATCTGCTTTATTAACAGTCTTAATTGGAGATATTTCAAGAATCTTTGTTTCAAGCTCACTCAACTGACTTGCAATACGAGCATCGATTGCACCGAAGTCTGTCTCAACAATACATCCGCCCTGCTCAACACAACTGTCTTCGACAATTGCAATATTCTTTATATTCTCAACTTCGCGGATAAAGTCCTGTGTATGAGCTGTAGTAAGTTTGACATCTGCAATATTTACACGCAGAGTAACATCACCACGTCCTTTAACTTTCTTGAGAGCCTGAACAACATTTGCCATGATAACACTCTTCTGGTTATCACTCATAATCTTGACAACTTTTCTTGTCATAAGAATTACAAGATCAACAATCTGCTGCTCTGTTGTATCAAGAATTTCCTGACGCTTATTCTGAACAGATTCAATAATTCTGTGGACACGCTCAACAAGACGAGACACTTCATCTCTGCCTTTCTCAAAACCTTCCTCGCGACCTTTTTCAAAGCCCTCATCATGAGCTTTTGAAATAATCACGTTTTTAGAAGCTTCTGCATCATCCAATATTTTCTGAGCCTGAGCTTTTGCATCTGCAATTATTTTCTCTGCATCCTGTTTAGCAGAATTCTTAATAATAGCAGCTTCATCACTCTGGTGTTTAACTTCATCAAAAGCTGCATTCTGTGCATCACGGATAATATTATCAGCCTGCTCATGAGCCTGGGCAATCATAGCGGCCTTATCTTTTTCCCACTTTATCTTGAAGTCATCTGCTTCTTTTTTTAAATCTTCAGCAGTTGGTCCAGTATATTCAGGCTCAACCTCTTCTACTTCCTCTACTTCAGGTGCAAAGTTTTTCGGAAGAGTCAAAGTCATCTTGCCTTCGATTTGATTTATCTGGTTTGTTCTGAATACAGTCTGTGCCATCTACCTACTCCTATAATGAATACCTCGAAAAACTTTTACTGAGGTACCCGACAAATTTAGAAACCGCTGTAATCAAACGGTTCTAAACGCCGCATTTTCAAAGTTGCCGCCGAAAACAAAAGTTTTCAGAAGCTTCCTAATATCGCTACTCAACAAGTTCGTCATCACCAGAACGAGCGATAACGATTTCACCACTATCCTCAAGACGTCGGATGACAGAAACAATCTTCTGCTGAGACTCTTCAACATCCTTCAAGCGGACAGGACCCATGAATTCCATATCTTCTTTAAGCATACTTGCAGCACGCTTAGACATATTGCGGAAAATCTTGTCCTGAACTTCCGTATCAACAGACTTAAGAGCCTTTGCAAGTTCCTGCTGATCAACTTCACGCAATACTTTCTGTATAGCACGGTCGTCGAGCATAACAATATCTTCGAAGACGAACATTCTCTTCTTGATTTCTTCTGCAAGCTCTGGATCGTCCTCTTCGAGAGTTTCGATAATGGCTTTCTCAGAAGAACGGTCAACACTGTTGAGAATCTCAACGATTGCATCAACACCACCAGCAGCAGTGTAGTCTTCGCTGGACAATGTAGAAAGTTTCTTCTCAAGAACACGCTCAACTTCACGCAAAACATCAGGTGATGTACGGTCCATTGTAGCCAAACGCTTTGATACTTCCGGCTGAATATCATCCGGCAGGTTCTGCAAAATCTGTGCTGCTTTCTGTGGTTCAAGATAAGCCAGAATAAGAGCAATTGTCTGCGGATATTCCTGCTGAACGAAGTTCAACAAGTGTGAAGGATCTGTACGTCTGATAAAATCGAAAGGTCTGACCTGCAAGCTGCTTGTCAAACGGTTGATAATATCTATTGCCTTCTGGCTTCCCAAAGATTTTTCCAAAAGCTCACGGGCATAATCAATACCACCAGTAGTGATAAAGTTCTGTGCCTGCATAAGAGCCTGGAACTCTTCGAGTACCTGTTCCTTAAAATCTGCGTCAACTGCATCAAGACGTGCAATTTCAAATGTAAGAGTTTCTACTTCATCTTCGCGCAAATGTTTCATTATTTCCGATGAAACTTCGCTTCCAAGAGCTACGAGGAAGATAGCGGATTTCTGACGACCTGTAAGACTCTTATAGTCCTTCAAGCCACCCTTTTTCTTTGTGCTTCCGCCACTACTTGCTTGCTTTGAATGGCTAGAACCTTTAGATGCTGCGTCTGCCATAAATTAAGCCTCCTCTCTAAGCCAAGTGCGAATGAGCATAGCAACATCCTCAGGATGCTCTTTTGCCATTGCAATTGCATTTTCTTGAAGTTCTGCTCTTTTGCGCTCTTCGACAGACATGGTAACTTCCATACCTTCGTTGCGGGCATCCCAAAGAGCCTGCTCGCGCTCTGCCTGCTGCTTGCGGAGAATCTCTTCTTCGCGAAGTCTTCTGCGTCTTTCAATTTCACGGCTGATAAGACGGAATCCAATAAATGCAACAAGTACAACGATAAGACCAATAATTCCAAAGAATATTGTCTTCTTTGTCTTTTCGCTCTTTATATATGCTGCATCTTCTTCTTTGAACTCTTCTGTTCTATCAAACTGGATATTTGTAACTGTAACACTGTCTCCACGCTGTACATCGTAACCGATTGCATCACGGACAAGCTGTGTAACCTTGTTAAGCTCTTCTTCACTGATAGGAACATATTCACGATAGAAACCGCCGCTAGAAGGATCGAGACGAACCTTGCCGTTTTCATCGTACAACGGATATTTCCATACACCATCGATGTTGACAGCGATAGTTCGGCGTCCCTTCTGAGGACTTACTTTCTCTGATGAGTTTGTCTCATTCAGAGCATAATTACGCTTTTGACCATTCTCTGTAGACTGACCTACAACGTTTGACATATCAGAGTATACAGGAGGATTCTGACCTTCTACTCCGGCAGGTCCTTCTGGATTATATCCAGTTCCTGTAAATTTCCTGTCTACTACTTCTTCAGAAAGAACAAGGCTATGTACAACTTCACTATCATCATAAACAGTATTTGGATTATCAGGCTTAATTGTGATACCAGAATACGCTTTGGATGTGCTGGTTTTCTCAGACATATCCATATCGATAGTCATGCTAGTAACTTTTACACGCTTGTCTGTAAATGTTGACTGCAGCTCGTTAAGAACACGGCTTGAATACTCAGACTCAAGTCTTCTGATAAGCTTTTCCTGCTTTTCTATATTTGAGATGCGGTCAGAATCAGCCATTCCCTCAAAGTCATTGATTTCATCACCAGTAGCACCATTCATAATAAGAATGTTATCTTCTGTAAGTCCATCAACACTTCTCATAATGAGATGCTGAATACCTTTAATCTGCTGCTTATTTTCAAGAATATCGCTACCAGGCTTTGCAAAAAGAACTACAGATGCAGTTACTGGAGTCTGATCATCAGCAAAGAGTTCCTTCTCTGGTATAGAAAGAACAACGTTTGCTGAACGGATACCATCCAACTGCTCGATGTGATCTTTTACAACATCCTGCATAGCACGCTGCCAATTGACTTTGTCATCAAAAGAATTGCGTGTCCACTTTGTTGTATCAAAAAGGCTCCAAGGATCCTTTTCAGAAGGTTCGTATCCCTCTGCAACAAGCTTACTGCGCCACTTTCTGGCAATTGCTTCATTATCTACAGAAATGTAACCATCATCAGAAACGTAAGTTTTTACGTTTGCTGTGTCAAGTCTGAGAATAATATCATCTCGTATGTTTTGATCTGTGACTGGTGAATTAAAAAGTCTGACCGATGAAGGCTTAGAAGAAACAGACATCAAAAGAACAATAGCAGCTAAAATAATAACAACGATTGCTCCAAGTATGATCTTCTGGACTATAGTCCATTTGCCCCACTTTTCTTTTATAGATCCGAACGTTTTATTAAACCATTCGTTCATTTTCCCCTCCCGTGAACGAATTATTTCTCATACTACACTTCCCACTGCATGGTATGAGCGGTAACTCATACTATAACATGATAATACCCTTTTGAAAAGGTATAAAAATGTTTTGTTTTCCAAATGCAGGGGGTATTCTATCGCATGAAACCTAATTCCTGCAAACCGATTTTTACCTTGTCTGTGACAGGTTTGTCCAACCGGTTATTACGCGGTCTATGACAGTCTGGGCAAGATTAAGCGACATCTGCGCTTTTGCCATGGCAATAGTAACATCATGAATATCAACACTGTCAGGATCTGTTATAAGCTTCTCCTGAATCTTATCAACAGCTGTCTGCTGACCATTGAGCTCTTCAACAGCGCTAAGCAAATACTTCTCAAAAGTACCTTCTGTTTTACCGGAAGATTCTTTTGAAATGCTCAAATCACCAAGCGGTTTAGTTCCCATATGTGCTGAGTTTGTTCTATTCAACTCAAGCGATCCTATTGTCATTTCCATAATGATGCCCCACTTTTCCTATATTACTGAGCAATATTCAAGGCAGCGCTGAACATATCTTTGCTGCCATCAATGACAGTGCTGTTTGCTTCATAGGCTCTGTTTGCACTAATCATATCTACCATTTCGTTTACTATATTTACATTAGGATATTCAACATATCCTTTATTCGGTCCAGATTTGATAGCATCAGGATTACTTGGATCGTATACCATACGTCCCTGTGTTTCATCCTTAACAATCTCGCGGACACGAACGCCTTTTCCAGGACCGTTATCCAAACTGTCGCTTACAAAAGGAGAACGCCAAACAGGCTTTTCTGAAGCAATCGGTTCAAAAATGACTGACTGCTTACGATATGGACCACCGTCTTCTGTTCTCGTAGATGTTGCGTTTGCAATGTTATTACTGATAACATCTGTTCTAAGACGCTCTGCGCTCATTCCAGTTGCAGCTATATTTATGCTTGTAAAAAGTCCCATTTTAAGCCTCCACAATCACTTAGCGAATTGATTTCATTGCAGTTTGAACCTGATTGAATTCAAAACTCTCAAGCTGTGTCAAAAGTCTGTACTGCATCTGAATCTGGACAATATTCATAGCCTCTTCTTCAGCATCTACATTATTTCCGTTAGATTTTGAGGTAGTTGTGTAATCAGTGACACGACGTGCATCTACAGAACGCCAATTTCCAGGTTTGTCGCTCTTGATGTGACGAGGATCACTTGTCTGCATTTCAAAAGTATCATGTGCGTTATCACGAGCCTCAAATGCTTTTTTCAGTTCGCTTTCAAAGTTTACACTCTGACGCTTATAATTCGGGACTTCGCTATTAGCAATATTATTTGCTGTTACCTGATAGCGGAGACTCTCAACATCAAGTTCTCTGTGAAGCAAATCAACTGAATTTACAAAACTATTTATACCCATATTTGTGTTATCGGCAAATTACGCCAGAAGTTTAAATAACTTATGATAAAAAAAAGCTTCACACCAAAAAAGATGTAAAGCTTTTTTTAATTCCTTAAAAAAGTCTACAGAATATAGCGTTCCAAATTCTGATTCTGTACAATGCCCTTCAATCTCTGATCAACAAAGTCTGCATCAATAGTAATTGTTTCCCCAACATGCTGATCTGCACTGAAACTTAAATCCTCCAGAACTGATTCCATGATTGTATGCAGACGACGTGCTCCAATATTTTCGGAATGTGAATTTACATCTTCTGCAATAGAAGCCATTTTGTCGATAGCCTCGTCTGTAAACTTAAGTGTCACTCCTTCTGTTCCAAGAAGAGCTTCATACTGCTTGATAAGTGCATTTTTCGGTTCTGTCAAAATGCGCTTAAAGTCGTCTTTCTTCAGAGCTTCGAGTTCTACACGAAGAGGAAAACGTCCCTGAAGCTCCGGTATAAGATCGCTTGGTGCTGACAGACTGAACGCACCGGCACCGATAAAGAGAATATGTGTTGTATTTACAACACCCCACTTTGTATTTACATCACTTCCTTCTACGATAGGCAGAATATCGCGCTGTACACCTTCGCGGCTGACGTCCTGTCTGTTACCTTCGCCGCCCTTTGTTGCGATTTTGTCGATTTCATCAATAAATATGATTCCGCTCTGCTCTACGCGTCGCTTTGCTTCTTCAGAAACCTTATCTCTGTCGGTGAGACGTTCAAGTGTCTCCGCAAGAACAACCTGTCTTGCTTCTCTGACAGTCATTGACTTATGTTTACTTCTGCCACCAGTAAGCATTTCCTGAATGCTGGACAGACTTGATTCCAAGTCTTCTGGTGAACCAGCGCCAAACATTTCCATGCCGCCGACACGTGGCTGCTGATGAACGACAATATCTACCATACGATCTTCAAGCTTGCCTTCACGCAAAAGAACTCTGAACTTTTCTCTTGTTGCACTCATGCCTGAGTTATCTTTACCGGCAGAATCACTCTGAGATGCATTATCAGTACCAGAACTGCTTGAGCAGTCATTATTATCTGAGAAATCTGATTTTACGCAGTCTGCAAAACCTGCACTACCCGACTTTGGCAGATCAATTTTGATTACACTTCCCTGAACAGGGCTGCTTTCTCCAAATATGTTTCCAAGGATATGTACATTCGGCTTAGGAGCGTTTGTGTCGGCACTTTTATCAATGTCCTTCTTCGGTGAACTGCCAGGTAGCAGAAGATCCAAAAGCTGATCTTCTACAAGAGGCTTTGCTTTTGCTTTAAGAGTTTCCTGCATCTCTGCTTTAACCATGTTGAATCCGACAGCCATCAAATCTCTGACCATACTTTCGACATCCCGGCCGACATAACCAACTTCTGTATATTTTGTAGCCTCAACTTTAAGAAAAGGAGCTCCGCAAAGTTTTGCGAGGCGGCGTGCAATTTCAGTCTTACCAACACCAGTCGGACCTATCATGAGAATATTTTTCGGTGCAACTTCTTCACGGATTTCTTCAGGAAGCTTTATTCTTCGCTGTCTGTTTCTGAGTGCTACAGCTACAAAGCGTTTTGCTTTATTCTGTCCGATGATATAATTATCAAGTCTTTGTACAATTTCTGTTGGAGTAAGCCCGTCTGGGATTCCCAATGTTTCTTTTTTCTCTGTCTGTTCCTGTTCCAAAACAAAACCTCTGTGAAATCTTTCGCAAACCTCTGGAAAAATAAATTTCTAAAAGTTTCTATATAGTTACAATGTTTAGGTACCGCCGTTCCTGCGGTTTAAACTCGCCGGCAGCTTCAGCAATGATTGTAGCTGACGCTTATAAATTTCTGTTAAATAAGCCTTTAAAGCTCTTCTACTGTAATATGGTCATTTGTGTAAATACAAATTTTACCAGCAATCTTAAGTGAACGCTCTGCAATTTCTTTTGCAGACAGGTCACTTGTTTCCATATATGCCATTGCTGCAGAATATGCATAATTTCCACCTGAACCAATAGCCATGATTCCATTTTCCGGTTCAATAACATTTCCATCGCCAGAAATAAGAAGTATCTTACTCTTATCGGCAACGATAAGCATAGCTTCGAGCTTGCCAAGAGAACGTTCTGTTCTCCATAGCTTTGCAAGCTCAACAGCAGCTCTTGTCAAATCACCGTTATATTCCTTGAGCTTATCTTCAAATTTATCAAAAAGTGTGAATGCATCTGCAACAGATCCTGCAAATCCAGCAAGAACTTTTCCATCGTAAATGCGACGCACTTTTCTTGCGTTTCCTTTGACAACTGTGTTTCCTGCAGTTACCTGACCATCACCAGCCATCGCAACATTGTCACCGCGCTTGATTGCGATAACAGTTGTACTTCTTATAACAACTTTTTCATTATCTGCCATAACAGTCCTCTTTTTTCAATCATTTTTTCCGCTGTGCGGAAATGCCTGATTATATATTTGTTTCATTTGCTCCAAGGACACATGCGCATACCGCTGTGTAGCGTTAATACTTTCGTGTCCGAGCATTGCCTGAATATCACGAATATCTGCACCATTCATAAGCATCGATGTAGCAAATGTATGTCTGAATACATGTGGTGTCACAGGATTGTTTACGCCACGTATCCCGCTGTAAGTATTCACAATCAGCCTGATGCCGGCCGTTGTCAGCACAGTACCTTTCTGATTCAAAAAAATATAGTCGACCGGAGATGCTCCTGTCGGTTCATGCTGAGGAAAACGCATTTTTCTTTCTGCAATGTAATTTCTCAGAGCCTGACGTGCATCATCCTCAAAAAAAACATAACGTTCTTTGCTTCCCTTACCCATAACAACTGCAGACTCAAAGTTTGCAGTAAAATCTGAAAATTTGAGCGATGCAAGTTCACTTACACGACAGCCTGATGAATACAGCATCTCGAAAATTGCTTTATCCCGTGCAGGCCAAAGCAGATTTTTTTTATCAGGTTCCATACACAATTTGTCGATTTCAGCCTGTGTCATGAATTTGGGCAGAAGCTTAGGCATCTTAAGATTTTTTACTTCCAAAGCTATGTTTTCTTGAATATAACAATTTTTTTTACAATAATCAAATAATTTATGCGTACAGACAATAAAACGATTTATGGATGCAACTGCGTACTTTTTTTTACTCAAAAAACCGACAACTGAACGAAGCTGATTTACAGTAACAGCATCTATAGAAGATGTCAAATCAATGGCACATTCCAGATGCTTTAAATCTTCTCTATAACCTTTTACTGTATGCGGAGAAAGATTCTTTACTGCACTTATATATAACAGAAACTCATCTATGCATTCCTGCACAGAATGAAATTCCTTGTAGTTTTCAAGCCTGTCCACAGGCATATATCAACTGTCTCCCTCTATAACAGGCTCTTCTTCTCCTGCCATAGAATGCAGATAATCACAGTCTGGATTTATGCAGCTTTTGTAAGATCCGTTCTTTTTATCGTATTTTTCAACGAGGAACCAACCGCACTTAGGACAGACTGAATTAATCGGTTTAAAATGAGATATAAAACTGCACTTAGGATAGTTTGTACAGCCGTAAAATTCTTTCCCCTTGCCTTTTGTCTTTCTTGCGACAATATAACCGTCGCATCCTTTGACCGGACATTTTGCAAGAGGTATACTTTTTGTGTTGTGACACTCCGGAAATCCAGAACAAGCCAGGAAGTATCCAAAACGCCCGAGTTTTTTGACCATAGGCTTGCCGCATTTATCGCAGATTTCTTCTGTCTGCTCATCAAGCGATCCCTTCAGACTTTCCTGAGAACTTGTAACTTCATCAACCCGCTCTTTGAACGGCTTGTAAAAATCACCTATCATACTGTTCCAGACAAGTTCTTTCTTTTCGACTTTATCAAGATCGTTTTCTACATCAGATGTAAACTTCTCATTGATTACGTCAGGAAATGATTCTACAAGGATTTTACAGATCATTTTGCCAAGCTGAGTCGGTACAAGCTGTTTATTGTTTCTGGTGACATAATATCTGTCAAGAAGAACTGAGATAATCGGAGCAAATGTTGATGGACGTCCGATTCCTTTTTCTTCCAGAGTTTTGACGATAGATGCGTCTGTATATCTTGTAGATCCCTGTGTAAAATGCTGTTCAGGATAGAACTTACCACAGGAAATAACTTCACCGACTCCAAGAGACGGCAGTCTTAACGATGTATCTTCTTTTGACGACAAAGTTTTTATTACGTTATAAAAGCCTTTGTTTACAAGTTTGCTTCCACTTACATGGAAAACAGCTTCACCTGCTTTTATGTCAACGCCAGTTACGATAGATTTTGCATTATTCATCTGACTGGAAACAAAGCGCTCCCAAATTATTGAATAAAGTCTAAACTGATCACGTGTCAAATACTCTTTGATACTGTCCGGCGTATACTTAACATAAGTCGGACGCAATCCTTCATGTGCATCCTGGGCAGCTTTGCCGACAGAATACTCAATCTGATTCGGAGGAAGATCGTTTGGATAGTTTTTGCCAATCCAGTCTCTTACTTCATCAAGAGCAGACTGAGCAATACGGACAGAGTCAGTACGCATATATGTAATAAGACCGACACGTGTATTGCCAATCTGAATGCCTTCATAAAGCTGCTGTGCTATCTGCATAGTTTTTCTTGAAGTATATCCAAGTCTGTTTGCAGCAGACTGCTGAAGTTTCGATGTAGTAAAAGGTGGCTTAGGACGCATAGTCTTTTCGCTTTCTTTGATATCACTGACAATACATTCACAGCCTTGAATTTCATCAATGATTTTCTTTACGACGTCTTCGCTTTTGAGTTCAGGTTTCTGTCCCTTATAGGATGTCAGTTCTGCAGTAAACTTTGTCTTGCCTTTTACAAAATCAGCATCCAGAGACCAGTACTCTTCCGGAATAAAATCCTCTACTTCCTGTTCGCGTTCACAAATCAGGCGGAGAGCTACAGACTGAACTCTGCCGGCACTCAAGCCGTTTTTAACTTTCTTCCATAGAAGAGGGCTTAAATTATATCCGACAAGTCTATCCAAAACACGACGGGCTTTCTGTGCATCAACTTTGCCCTCATCAATCTCTCTCGGATTTTTAATTCCCTCTTTTATTGCAACAGGTGTGATTTCATTAAATGTGATTCTCTTGATTACAGCTTTTGTTTTGTCTTTGAGAGCATTATTCAAATGCCATGAAATTGCCTCACCTTCACGGTCATTATCGGATGCAAGCAGTACGACATCAGATTCTTTTGCATCTTTTTGAAGTTCCTTGAGAAGCTTAGCTCGTCCACGGACTGTAATATATTCCGGCTGAAAATCATGTTCGATATCAATGGCAATACGACTCTTCGGCAAATCTATCAGATGACCCATAGAAGCCTTGACTGTATATCCAGTACCAAGATAATGCTCTATAGTCTTTGCCTTTGCAGGAGACTCTACTATAACCAATGTCTTCTTTTTTGTTTTTTTCGCTGCAGCAGCCATACTGTACACCTCAATCTGTAAAACTAAAAAGTCCTTGCCCTTCTCTTTGAGAATGCGTGCCAGGAGCATCAAGCAGTACATTCTTGTAATCTTCATAATCGGCAATTACCGGTGCACCCGATTCAATATATTGTTCGCAGGTGCTCACCTTTTTGGCAGAAACAGAAGTGTTTCTTTTTCCTTTTTCCAAAGAAATCTTCTTTGCATCTTCGCAAAATGCCGCCTTATGAAACATTACATCCCTGTTATAATCAAGAGCAAAAGAAACCGTTATCAAAGCTCCGCTTCCAGGCGGGGCTTGAACAACTAGAGTAGCAGGAGAAAGAGCTGCTATCAGACGATTTCTTTGAACAAAGCGCCATTTTTCTGCAGGCACTCCAGGGATATATTCGCTCATCAAAAGTCCGCCGCTTTTGATTATCTGACCAACCATCGCTTTATGCCCAGCAGGAACAATAATATCTATACCGCACGGCAAAATTGCAACTGTCGAACTTCTACACCCAGAGGCAAGAGCACCTTTATGTGCGAAACTATCAATACCGTTAGCATTGCCGCTTATGACAACGCAATTATCCAAAGCCGCATTTTTTGCAAAATCAAATGCAGCTCTGGCAGTTTTCTGACAGACATTTCTTGTTCCTACAACAGAAACAGATCTTTTCTTTAATGTCGATATGTCACCACGGAAAAAAAGCATGTACGGCGGATTCAAAATTTCAGTGACAAGAGCCGGATAGTCAGCATCACCATATCGCACAGACTGGATATTCTGACTTTCCATTAAACGCATGCCTTTTTCTGCGAGTATCCTTGTATCACGTCCATTCCACACAACTTTTGTTAAAGGACGATTCACAAGCATAGCAATATCTTCTATAGAAAGTACATCAAGTTTATCAATAGTGTCAATATTCTTCTTAAAAAGAATTTTTTCCTTGAGTGTGAGAAACGAAATGGACGAAACTGCAATATCAAGAATATCCACAAATACCTGAACAACAGCTGAACCATTGCAAAACTGATTTTACAGTATACAGACAATGTACAGCCACGAAGATATGATTATCTTAAAAAACTGAAATTCAAAGACAACCATATAAACAACTCGGCAAGAATAAAAGTAAACTTGAAAGGCTAATTATAATGGAACAGATAAAAATCAGTTTTTCTGTAGATTAGTACTAATTTCGAGTTTCAAAATTCATATTATTTCTGACAATGATAAGGCCATAAAAACAATCTGTCATCAAGAATTTTTTAGCCTTCTGCGGCTTTCAGCACAAATCTCACAGCCTTCTGTTGTGAGATTACAGAATGAATTTTACATTTTTTTTATTAAAACTCGATACTCAGGCTAATAAAAAATTCTTTTTCCAGTCACAACCATAAAATTTGCCAAAATTATTACCAAAGGAAATTACTCAGATACAATACATTTTGTTTCGATATGAGCTCACAACTGGTATATATGTGTAAATCGTCGTAATGTAACTTTCTCCGAAAAATAAAAAATGGCTCTAAAAAATGATTTTCTAGAGCCAGCCAAAAAATACTGATGTTTTAACATTTTAACTAAAAAGATTAAAACCCTCAGTCATATTTCATAAAAATGTATTAAAAAATACTCTTAATTTGAAAATTGTGCATCGTAAACAACTTTCTTATTTGCCTTTGCTTTTTCGGTTGTCTGTGAATCAGGATTTATGCTTATGATTTTGTCATAAAGCATAATTGCCTTATCAAACTGGTATGTCTGATAGTATGCATTAGCAAGAAGGAACATGCCTTCTGTATCACGTTTCTGTGTATCTAAGTAAGTTTCAATATAAGGGATAGCCTTATCACATTGATCAAGTTCAAAAACATACAGAACGCCAAGGCTGTACATAGCACGATAATAACGAGGATTGATTTCAAGAGCCTGCAAAAATGCTGATTCTGCAAGCTTAAGATAGTTCATCTTTTTTGTAGCTGCATCAAGCTCACCTTTTGCTTCATAATCGAGCTGAGAGTTTGCAATAAATCCTGCACTTACGGCTATATAATAATACAAGTTTGCATTGTCCGGATAATAATAGACAGCTTTCTGAAAGGCTTCGAAAGCCTTCGTATACATTCCTGCTTCCAGATAACGAGTTCCCAAAAGCTTGTACCACATTCCAACTTGAGATTCTGCAAGTGTAAGATCCATCGCTCTAGCTTCGTATTTTTTAATTGCTTCCACGATTTCTTCTTTTGAAGAAGGATTTGAAACGTTTTCTTCCAGTTTCTGCATTCTTTTAATGGAATTATTAGTAGGAGCACAAGCTGTCAAAAACAATGTACAAAACAGAACTGCTGCAAAAATTATCTTATTATATTTTTTCATCATTTTCCTCCGCCGTATTTTTGTGCCCAGGGAAATAACCACGATGGTATTCTTTGAGCAATTCATCATCGATATGCGTGTATATCTGCGTCGTCGAAAGGGCTGCATGTCCCAAAAGTTCCTGCACTGTACGCAAATCTGCACCACCATGCAAAAGATGAGTGGCAAAAGAATGCCTTAGCGTATGAACTTTTGCGTCAACATTAGCCTTTGCTTCCAGTGCCTGAAAATTTTTCCAGATCGTTTTTCTCGAAATCGGCATTCCACTCTTTGTGATAAATACTTCCTGAACAGAAGCATTTTTTGCATACAAAATTCTGCCTTCATTTATCCACTTTGAAAGCCAGAACTTTGCTGCATCACCAAACGGAACAAGGCGTTCTTTATCACCTTTGCCTTTAACTATCAAAAAACGTTCAGAAAAATGTACATTGGAAACAAGTAAAGAAGAAGCTTCGCTTATGCGAAGTCCGCAGCTATATATCACTTCATACAAAGCACGGTCACGCAGTCCGTTTACCTTGCTTGTATCGATTACAGAAAGAAGAGCATCAACCTGCTCTATCGACAGCACTTTCGGCAAAGTACGGGAAACTTGAGGTCTGTCGATATCAAGAGCCTCATTTTTCTCCCAAATCTCCTCTCTTTTCAGAAAATCACCAAAAGCTCTGAGTGCAGAAACATCTTTTGCCAAAGTTGACTGATCTTTACCTTCTGCTTTCAATGCAGCAAGATAATACATCAAATCTTTTGCTGTAACATTTCTTAAATCAATATCATGATTCTGCAAGTACAGCAAAAACTGCCTTACACTGAAAACATAAGTTTCTGCACAAAGTTCAGCACGACCATCCACAGATACAAGTTCATCATGAAAAGCATTCTGTAAAAAGTCCAGCTGGATGTTATTACTTTCCATTAGAAAGTTTTATCTCTCTAGAAAGTCCGTCCAGATTACGCCATGCAGCCGGCTGATTTATATCATCTTTATTGATGCGTGTTCCAATCGGAGGCTGAAGTCTGGCCGCTTCTCCAGGTTTCTTGAGTGTTTCGCTTATTGTTGCTGGTGCAGCCGGCTTTTTGATAGCAGCTGGCTGTACCGCTACATTTTCTGATAATTTCACAGGAGGCTCTGCAGGTTTCTTCAAAACGTCCAGAGATTCCTGCTTCAGATTTATCGTACTGAGCTTAGCATCTGTCATAACAGGCTGCTCTTTTTGAGACGCAGTTACAGGAGCAGGTCCGCTATGCAAAACTTTCTCAAAACTACCATAGTCAATAACATTGTCATTTGATTTGCGGACATTGTCAGAAGTTGAATAAGGATCGTTATCATCTTCCGGCTTCTTGAATCCAGTAGCGATAACAGTGACTGCAATTTTGTCACCCATTCCATGCTTTGTACAAATTCCACTGATGATATTAACATTTTTAGAAGCAGATACAGAAATAGTCTTGATTATCTCTTCGATTTCAGACATTCCTGCTGTAGTCTCTTCATCTTCATCACAAACTATATTAACAAGAATATTAGAAGCACCGTCAATCTGACAGTCTGCAAGCATCGGATTAGAAATTGCACTTAATGCAGCTTCGTTTGCACGGTTTTCACCTTCACCGAAACCGACACCAAGAATAGCATCCCCCTGATTACTCATTACAGAACGGACATCTGCAAAGTCTACGTTCATTTCACCAGGCAAAGTTATTATTTCTGAAATTCCCTGAACTCCCTGACAAAGAACATCATCAGCCAGACGGAATGCCTGCTTGAAACTCATACGCTTATTGACGTTCTTCATAATCTGTTCGTTCGGCACAATAATTAAACTGTCAACATTTTCACGAAGCTTTTTAAGACCGTCCTGAGCATTTCTCATGCGGACAGGACCTTCAAAGCCAAACGGTGTTGTAACGACACCGATAGTCAGAGCTCCTGCAGCTTTTGCAAGCTCAGCAACGACAGGTGCAGAACCTGTGCCTGTTCCACCGCCCATTCCGGCTGTAATAACAACCATATCTGCACCTTGAACTATATTATTTATGTTATCAGTATCTTCTTTTGCAGCAGATTCGCCGACTTCAGGATTACCACCGGCACCAAGTCCACCAGTGAGTTTCTGACCTATTGCAAGACGTTTTTGAGCTTTAGAAACACCAAGAGCCTGTAAATCCGTATTCATAACAATGAATTCAACATCATTTACACCGGCATCTATCATGCGGTTTACAGCATTAGAACCACCGCCTCCGCAGCCAATAATTTTTATAACTGTCGGATTCACCGCCGAAATATCAGAGTTCCCGTCATTAACAACAGACAGCTCTATCATATCTTCCTCCCGCCCCAAAAAAGTCATTTTGTTTATCCCCGCCAAAATGACTTACAAGCACTATATTTAAACATATAATAATACATTAGAATAAATTTTTAAATAGATTTTTCGATAGATTTTTTATTAAACTCGGCTTTTTTTCTTTATTTTCTACAATCCGGGAAGAACGCGTTTTTTGTTTAACATAACGCTCACTGTCCTTTTTTGTAAGAATAATGCCAATTGCAGTTGCATAATCAGGACATCTGTAAGACTTATCCAGATTACCAAAATCAGACTGTTCGCCAATTCGCACAGACGATGTTCCCCATACACTCTGAGCAAGTTCCACTACGCCCGGCATATTCGCACCGCCACCGGTCAAAATAATACTGCCGTTCAGCTGAGAAATCTTTGCATGCTGAATAATTTCTTTTTTTGCCATAGAGAAGATTTCATCTACTCTCGGCTGAATTATCTGGCAAAGTTCATAACGTGTAATTTCTTCAGGAGGTCTACCGCCGATTCCAGGAATAATAACATCTTCATCTGACTCAGAACCAAAAATCCAACAGCAGCCGCTTTCTACTTTAATTTTCTCTGCAAGATCTGTCGGCAACCCCTTAATAACTGAAATATCATTTGTAACATGATTTCCACCAACAGGTATGGACGCCATAAATACAGGAGCACCTTCATTGACAATCATAATATCTGTTGTGCCGGCCCCCATATCAATCAATATAGATCCCAAGTCCTGCTCATCAGAATGTATAGAAGCTTTTGATGCTGCCAATGTTTTTGAAACTATGAATTCTTCCGGATAATCATAGCCGGCAGCAGCTATACAGCGTTCGATATTATTACATGCAGTTTCAGATGCCTGAATAATATGAACTTTAACTTTGAGTTTTTTTCCTTCTATTCTAAGGGGATTCTTTGTACCTTCAAGATCATCAACAAAAAACTTCTGTGGAATACAGCACAATCCCTGTTTACCAAGTGCGAGCTGTACAGCCATAGCAGATTCTATGGCACGGCGAACAACATCATCATCAATAGGAAGGGTTCTGGCACGGTTTGAAGTATCAACAACAGCAGTGCCTTCAGAATTCATACTTTCAACTGTCGGACCGCCTATAGCCGTATAAACAGAGGTTACCTCAACACCGGCAACTTGCTCAGCTGCTTCAATAGTATCTTTTATAGCAGCAGCAGCAGCGTCAATATTTACAATGACTCCGTTACGCAATCCGTGAGAAGGCTTTTTTGCAAAACCAATAATTGAAACCGCATTATTCTCATCAAGTTCACCAATTACAACCTTGACAAAAGCAGTTCCAATATCAAGTCCTACAATTATGTTGCTCAAGAAAAATCCCCCAACAAATTATCGAGTTTTGTATGAGACAGAACCATAACGAAGGTCTACCTCATTTACATCTACTTCAATAGAATTTACTACATCAAGAATAACCATCATACGCTTAATGGCATCTTCGTCAAGTGATCTGTCCGCAAGTACTTTGACATGACTTTGAATCGGAAACAGGACAAGCTCATAATTGCCGTATTCTTTCTGCAAAACCTGAATTTCAGAAATTCCCGCAAAATAATTCTGTGGTAGTTTCTCTATTTCAGCAAGCTGCCCCATAAGAGGTCTGTACTTCGATGGAAACCGCATTCCTATCTGCATTCCGTCAACAGGAAGTCCAGAAATCAAAGGAATATTACTGTCGGTTGAAACTGACGCTGTATTCGTGAATAATACACCATTTTCATCAATTTGAACAGTTGAAGAACGATTATTTATCGACACTATTGTCTTTGCAACAGGCACTCTTTCTTTTATAGTAATGACAACCTTATCCGGAAATACTTTATCAACAGCAACAGTTTCTATGCCAGATATCGAACTTAGCGATTCCACTGCACGACTTGAATCAAATGCAATCCAAGTAGAAGCCTTTGTATCCTCTAGTTTCTGCAGAAGTTCTGCGGATGTAAGAGTATTAAGTCCAGAAAACTGCACTTTTACAGGTGCAAGACACGGAATTATAAGTGTATAGAAGATTGCTTCTATAACAAGTAAAATACAAAGAACAAGTACAATAATCTTTGCAATCTTCAAGCGTATATCTTTGTTTTTAGGTTCAGATTTCTGTTCAAATACCTGCTTCTCCTTCACAGAATTGTTAAACAGAATATCCATTCCCTGCAATTCAGATGAAAATGCTCCATCCATAAAATTATCCCCTTTATTTATTATCGTATCCTTTAGCAGCCGATTATATTAATTAGACATTTTAATCCCTTTAAAAACGTAATTTTACAGTTTACATCAATACTCTGTCATGATGTTTGTTTTTTTCTCATCCTGAACATCATAATGCGATGCATTAAGAACAAATCCGCACATGCAAAGCGTTATAAAAAGCGACGAACCGCCCGAAGAAAAGAACGGCAACGGCATACCAGTCGTCGGAGATGCTCCGCTAACAACAGCACAATTTATGAGCATCTGCAGGAACAAAAGCATAATGCAGCCAAATGAAGTATATGCCGCAAAAGTATCACTGCAGCAAAATGCAATGCGCATACCTCGCCAGAAAAAGAAAACTTCCAGCAGAAAAAACGCAGTTACACCGACAAGCCCCATAGAATCTGCCCATGCTGCAAAAATATAGTCAGTTTGAACTTCCGGAATCTTAAAAGCCTCTGTAAGGCCAGAACCAATGCCGTTTCCCCAGACACCGCCTGCAGTAATTGCCCTCTGTGATGCCATTTCCTGATATCCGGCTGTAAGAGAAAACTCTTCCGGATGAAAAAAAGCGATCATACGATTCAGACGATACGGTTCGATTACTATAAAGTAACAAAAAAACGGAAGACCGATAAAAAATGTAAACTGCAAGAATAACTTTGGTTTTGCCTTGCAGACAATAAACATAATGAAACTTACGCAGAAAATTATAAATCCCGTTGATAAATCTTTCTGCAAGAAAATGATTATGCCAACAAAAATCATAACTCCGACAGTAGGATATACTTCACTTCTATCTTCTTCCTGCTGCTTGCTGAAAAGATTTGACAAAAATAAAATAACTGCGAACTTTGCAAACTCTGAAGGCTGAATTGTAAACAGATTAAAAATAGAAATCCATCTTGCCGCACCATTTCTTTTGCTTCCGATATTTGGAATAAAAACAAGAAGACACAGAAAAAAACTTCCCAAGACAACAAAAGGCAAAAGTTTCTTTATCATGGCCATTGGTGCAAGTGCAAAAAAAGCAAGTCCGCAAAAGCCTACCACAGACCAGAAAAGTTGTCTTGCAACAAAATAATATCTGTCATTAAACAATCTTGCAGCGACATTAGGACTGCATACAAAAAGTGTAAAGATTCCAAGCCCCCACAAAAGAATAACGGAGGCAAGAAATAAAATATCACTCTTGTTATATTTCTCGACAGGCTTGTCCATTTTAAAAGAAAACTTACGCATTAAAAGCCTCTTTTAAAATTTTCTGAGAAATTCGCTCCAAAGCCATTCCTCTGGAGCCCTTAATCAAAACAGCATCATTTTTATGCATCTTGATTTTGAGCAAAGCGACAGCATCATCTACAGATTTATCACTTTTATCAGCAAAACATGAACAGTTTTCAAGGGAAACTGTTTTGTCAGCACAGAGTTTCTCATAAGCTCTGTGCATCTCACTTCCGACAAGCAAGACATACGCACCGGACTCAACAGCAAAACGAATAACTTTTGTATGAGATTCAAGGGAAGAATCACCAAGTTCAAGCATATCACCAAGCACCAGAAAATGATGCAAAGATTTTGTATCACAAGAAAGCATCTCGATAGCTTTTTCCATAGAATCAGGATTTGCATTATAGCAATCCTGTACTACAGTAACATCGCCTCTGATAATTTCACTTCTGCCAAAAATTGTCTTGATAGACTTAAAGCCTTTTACAATTTCATCTGTAGTCAAACCAAGTGACTGTGCCAGAGCGATAGCGCCGAGCGCATTTTTATAATTGTATTTTCCAGGTATTGAAAGATGTACAGGAATACCATCAATGGCAAATGAAGTACCTTCAAGACCGTCATCAGAAATAAATTTTACATTTGAAGGAAAACCGTCACCATAGAACACGGCATGACCGCCGGCTTTATCCTGCAAATAAGACGCAAAATCGTCATCTTTTGGGATAATTGCAGTTCCTTTTCCATCAAAGTAATCAAAAACGTGTGATTTTTCAGCCGCAATATTTTCACGACTTCCAAGAATTCCTATGTGAGCAGTGCCGATATTAGTAATTATTGCAAATGAAGGCTTGAGAACGCCGGCAATTTCCTTCATTTCGTTTTTGCGGTTCATTCCCATCTCAAAAAGTCCAAGTTCATGTTCTGGACGAATAGTAAACACTGACAAAGGCAGTCCGGTCTCACTGTTTAAGTTGCCGACATTTGCGACAACGTTATACTTCTGAGACAGCAAAGAAAGAGCTATTTCCTTAGTCGTTGTCTTACCGCTGGAACCTGTCACAGAAACTTTAATCAGATTTGGAAACTTTGAAACATAACCGGCAGCTGCTGCCTGAAGTCCATGAAGTGTATTTTGAACTCCAATAAAATACACAGATGGATATTTCTTTGAAAGAGAAACAAAAAAATCGCTATTGCTTTCATATTTGCCAAGTGCAATAAGAACAACACTTGCACCTTTTTCGAGAGCCTGCGGAACATATGCATGACCGTCCTGAGTTTCTCCAATAAGAGGTACGAACAATGATTTTTCAGTTAAATTACGGCTGTCGGTTGATACACTTGTAAAACAGAAAGTACCGTTTCCCAAAAGATGCACACCACCGGCAGCATTCAGCAAATCTTCCAAAGAAAGCAAAGATTCAGACATATTTTAATCCCACTACTAATTTTCGTTCTTCATCTCTACACGGACAATTTCGTCAGTTTTTGCCTGGCGCATGCCAAGCTCTTCCTGGGCAAGCTGTTCAATTCTGTCGGAACTGGAAAGCAGACTTATATCAGTAATAAGTTTTTTATTCTGTTCAATAAGTTCCTGCTGCTTTCTTTCCAAATCCTCGACTTGTTTTTCAAGGTCAGTATATTTCCTTGCATGAACGCCATCCAAAACAAGAAGAGCCGGCACACTTAATGCGCAAAGGCAAATTAACACACATTTAACAAGGTACCTAACATCCATCATAAAGCATTTACTCCATACAAACGCTTTTCATCAGCATCTCTGATTTTCTTCACAACACGAAGCTTAGCACTTCGCGAAGGAGAATTTACCTTTACTTCTTCTTCTGACGGTTCAATTGGTTTTCTGGTCAGAACTTCCGCACAGGGAGTTCCACCACAAACACAAACAGGCTGTTCCGGCGGACACACACACTGCTTTCCAAGATTGCGAAAATAAGTTTTCACAATTCTATCTTCCAGAGAATGAAATGTTATGATCCCAAGCTTTCCACCTGGAAGCAATACATTGAAAGCATCATGTATTGCTTCCGGCAGACGTTTGAGTTCACTGTTAACATAAATTCTTAGTGCCTGAAAAGTTCTGGTAGCAGGATGAATCGAACCGTAACGATACTTTGAAGGAACTGCACCGTAAATAATATCTGCAAGCATTTTTGAAGAAGAAATGCGACCGGATTGCCTTGCCGTGGTTATTGCAGAAGAAATCCGTCGCGAGTACTTTTCCTCAGAATACAAGTAAATAATATTAGCGAGGCGCTCCTCATCCATCGTATTTACTATATCTTCTGCGCTCTCACCAGCATTTGGATTCAAGCGCATATCAAGTTTTTCATCATATCGAAAAGAAAATCCCCTCCCACTTTTCTCATAATGAAAAACACTAATACCTAAATCAAAAAGAATGATATTTGGCCGCTGTGCATCTGCCGGAAAATCACGGTAGAAATCATTAAACCAGCCGTTATAAAAATTCATTCTTGTTCCAAACTCTGCAAGTCTTTCCTTTGCACGAGCCTGAATAGTGCTGTCTGCATCCAATCCCAAAATATGAAGATTCGGATACTTTGACAGGAAGTTATATGAATGACCTCCCTCTCCCAAAGTTGAGTCAATCATAAATGCATTATCTGCATAAGGTTCGTTGACAGGCGAAAGATAAGAAAGACACTCTTGCAGTAAAACAGGTGTATGAACAATTTCCATCAAAACGCTCCAACTCAAAAAAAACCTTTACAGTTTGTAATATTCTTTTACAAAAAAATGTCTCCCATACTTTCTGATGCTTTCTGGAACTGTTCTTCAGTTCTTTCAAGATAATCAGAATAACATTGTGAATCCCATAATTCCATGTATTTATTCAATCCAAGTATTACAGCTTCACCTTTAAGAGATGCATATTCCCGTAAATTCTGAGGAATAGAAAGACGACCTGAACGGTCAAAATCCAACTTTTGAGCTGGCGCAATAAAACGCCTCATCACCAATCGTTTTTGATCATTAAAGAGAGAAGCAGAGCCCATGATTTTCTCATTAAGACTCGCCCACTCTTCAGTTGTAAAAAGCATGAGACAATGGTCAAGGCCCTGCGTGACAACAAGTTCATCTCTCTGCAATACAGAGCGCAACTTTGAAGGAAAGAGGATTCTGCCTTTTTCATCAAAAGTATTGCGGAACTCGCCAATCAGCATTTCCATACCACTATCTCACCACTTTTTCCCACTATTTCCCACTTATTTCCTATTTTAGCCATTTTTTTTTCTACTGTCAACAAAAAAAATCACCGATAATGGTATGAATTCTATTTTTTTTCTTATCATTTACAGAAACATGATCAATACATATAATGAAAGTTCGCTCCATAAGTCGCTAAAAACGCTATATACAGTCAATTTGCAAGAATATGAAACAGAAGCAGAATATGAAAATTTTATAGTAGATATCAAAACAAAAGAGGGAAATGTAATAGAAATTCAGACAACATCGTTATCACACTTGATTCCCAAGATAAAATACTTTATCAGCATCAAAAAAAAGATAACAATAGTCTTTCCTATAGTATCTACAAAATATATTCAGACAACAAAAACAGATAAGACTGTCACAAGAAAAAAAAGTCCAAAGCACGCTTCAATATACACATCTTTTAGAGAACTGACAGCACTTGCACCATATTTACTAAACAGATATGTTTTTCTGGAAATTCTCGATGTTACAGTTACAGAAGAAAGACTTTCTACAGACGTGCCTGTTCAGTCAAAAAATCAACGCAGAAGATTTAAGAAAAACTGGATAAAAACAAACAAAATATTAAACGAAATAATCAGCTCACAAACATTGCATGGTAAAAAATCATATATCTCACTTCTACCGGAAAAATTACCAAACGAATTCACCTCAACACAATTTTGCAATATCTGCAAAGACAAGAACATTAAAATAACTGCAAACGATGTCCGACTTATTTTGTGGGTATATACAAAAATGGGACTCTTAACAAGAGAAAAAAAAGAACACAAAAAATCCTATACCTATAAATTTGCATAGAAAAAGAAATCACTGGTCAGAATACTCATCTTTCAAGCAAAAAAATACAAAGCATAACACAGAAGATACATAACAATTTATTCAGAATATCACATTTACTATATTTACATATTTCATTACATAAAAAACATTTAAAAAATAAAAAAAGCCGCACATCTACTGTACGGCTTTTTTAGTATCATTTATGGTCTATTAAACCACTTAAGACTACCAGTTATCAGCGAGATCATCTGCATCCTTGTTCTCAGAATCGTAGAGATCTGTTACTGCACGGAGGTCATCAAGATACATATAATATGAACCCTGAGCTTCCATCATAGCACAGTCAATACGGAATCCGAGGATACGGAGACCAGGCTTGTCACCATGGTAAACACTCTGCTGTACAATACCATGAACACCATCTTCTGACGGCGGAATTGCTACAGTAATCTTCTTCCAACCACTGAACTCAAGAGAACCCATCCAGAGTTCGAAGTTGTTTCCATTGTAATCCTGAACGAGGAGATAGAGCTGATGTCCCATATTGCGACCACATGCCCATACAGAAACTGTCTTTGTAACACCTTCGATAGGAATTGGACGAGCTGATGTGATGTAGAACGAGTTTACACCACGGCGGAAGAATTCAACCTTAACACCGAGTACCTTTGTATCTTCAATCTGCTGGTTGTCCTTGTCGTTAAGTTCTTCCTTTGCAGCTGGAGCACCTTCAAAAAGGCGTCCCTGGATAACACCATAGTCTGGTGAAATATGTACGTTCCATGAACCTTCGCGTTCAAAGCGTTCAACGCTTACTTCGCGGAGAGCCTGACGTGCGCTGTCATTTCCGATGTTTGATGCATCA
>JAZQQW010000076.1:0-40493 GCA_045629255.1 Treponema sp. | reverse complement strand
TTTCATTATGGAAGGTACAAAAACTAATAGTTCATTTATAGCTCTGTCAAAGAAACCGAGAGGTCATGTTTCTGTAAAACTCAGAAAAAACCAGTTCAACAAGGAAGGCAACGATTATTATGGTGTTGTAATGCAGAATTTCTATTCTGCAAAAAATATCATTGATGACATTGCAAAAGATATGCCAGGAACTTCTACTGGCATGATTGCTGATGTTTTGAACTCTTATGCACGTTCACTGACAGGAGCAATATCCAAAGGATATTCTGTCAAATTCGGTGAGATGGGCGTTTTCCGCCTTGCTGCAAACGGAAGAGTAACAGAAGAAAATCCCGTACCTTCTCTGGAAGTCAGATTCTCACCTTCTGAAGTTCTGCACGATGCAGTCAAAAATGTTGATGTAAATCTCAAATCATACAGTAAGCCGCAGGCAGAGATTTCCGGTGTGACCGATATAACAAGCGGAGCCTGTGACGGCACAATAAATTCCGGTGCTACATGCATGATTGAAGGAAAAGGTATCAAAATCGGAGGAAGCGATTCTGGTGTTTTCTTTATTCCGCTGAACAAAGATGGAAATCAGGAACAGAACGAAAAAATGTGGATTCCGGTAACTTCCCCACTTGCAATAAACAAGCCTTCAAAGCTTCTCTTTGCTATTCCAAAAAATCTGGAAACAGGAAAATCATACGCAATCTGCATAAAAACACGCATTGCATACCATTCAAATTATGAAAGAAAATACGTGATTCAGGCTGTATCAAAGCCCGTTCATATTATGTAAAATAACAGCCCCGGACACACTGATAAAGACGTCCGGGACAAGTTCAATCAGCATATGTCCATGACTTGCCTATTTTTTTGAATATTTTTTTGCCAAAAATCTTATATATAAAAACAAAACATTCAGACTATAGAAAATCCCTTATTCTGCGCCATTCACTGACAAGCATGTCAAAATTCCACGAAGCATTTGCCGGACTTGTTGAGGGAAGCTTTTGTGCAGTTCTGCCGTAAAAATCAGAGCAGTACCTGCTGTATAAATTAAATGCAGCCGTACCATTTGCAAAAACATTATTTATATCTGCATTATCAAACACTATCTGTAAATTGTTCGGTGTCACATTTCTGATGGAACTGTCGCTCGACCCCGAAATATCGCAGTCATGAACAACATCCCACAATGCAATTCTGTTCCGCAACAGAAAGTTTTTCTTTTCTTCGATTGACTGTGGAACATAAACAGAACTTTTATCCGCACTGTCAGATAATACAGCAGAAAGTATCTTCCAGAATCTGTTATGCAGATTTCCGTAGTAAAAACCATTTTCTCTTGATTTCACAGACGGAAGAGAACCAAGAATAAGTATTCTGGAATCTGAATTATAAACAGGTTCAAATGTGTGAACTATGTGCGTCAAAATCATACAGAAAAAACACCACTAAAACTCGTAACAAGCTTTTCTAATATAGCACATTGCTGTACCGCAAAAAAAGCTTTTCACGCAAGGCCGGCTTCATTTTTATCAGATTCCGGCGCAGATCCGACAGCCGGCTGCACATGACACAGCTTTTTACAGTCACGTCTTGCAGTCCGGCAGAGTTTTCAGTTTCCTGTACCTGAATAGTTTTCTGCACCTTTCATCCAGAACTTATAGCTAAGATAAAAGAACAGAACACCAAAAAGCGGCGTAAACCATACAATCAAAGGAATATTATCGGGACGCAGGAAAATCTGACACGGATAATAAGCCATAAAGCCGATTGGAAGAACAAAAGTAAATACAACCCTGAACGGCTTTGAAAATATGCTCATCGGATACTTTGCAAAATCACGGAGCTTAGTAGACAGTGACAGAACAAAATACGAATTCGGAACCCAGAAACATGTTGCAGCCGACGCATTCAGAATTGCAGTTACAAAAAGAGAAGCAGAAAGTGAATACACCACGAAAAGTGCAACAATCACAAACGAAACAGGAAGTGCAAGCTTACACCATGCATAAACCACAGCAGCAATGCCATACAGAAGCTGCCACACACCCTTCAGATCAAACACTTCAGACATATAGTAGAAGAACACATTTATCGGACGGAAGCAATACTTGATGAAATCTCCCGAATATACGTTCATTCTGAGCGACCAGTTATTGTCAAAAAGACACTGCGCCGGAGTTGCCGAAATCAGACAGAACCCATACAGAAAAATCATTTCACTGTAAGTCCAGCCGTTAATTGCCGGAAAATTCTGGAATATCAGCCAGAAACTTACAGCACCAGCTGCATTCGTAAAAAGCATGCCGAACATGGACAGTATAAAATCTGCACGATAGCTCATCTTGCTTTTTATATCCTGAGCTACAATTTTTGTATATATGTTCCAGTAAAACATCAGTCTATTCTTTTTTGCAGACATATTTCAGCCTCCGTTTACAGTTATCTTTTTGATGGAAACCATGAAGAACAGGTCACTTATGATTCCCGTTACAACAGCCCAGAAAACCTGAGTCAAAACAATCGCAAGCCTTTCCTGAAGTCCCATGCCGCTTTCAAGAAGAAGACGTACAGGACTGTTACAGATACCCTGGAACGGCAGGATTTCTACAATCTCTCTGAATGTTCCCGGGAAAAATGCAATAGGAACTGCAGCACCAGACAGAAGTCCAATGATAATTTCACGCATTACATTGATACCCCAGATACTTTCAGTATAAATCGTAAGCGTCGCTACAAAGAATACAATGTAAAAGTTTATCAGGATACTCAGAACTATACTCAGCATAAACCACAGAAGATTCCAGCTCAGTGCATACGCTCCGCCGGTCAGAAAGTACACGGCTATCAGAGTCGGCAAAAACGTACAGACAAACTTGACGGCAGTTCCGCCTGCACCATTAAAGAATACATAGCTTCTGTACTTCATCGGACGCAGAAGGTCAACTACAATCTGTCCGGACTGAACATCGCGTCCTATACCGTAGACTATATACATTTCCATGAACTCAAGCATTGAAGAAGCCAATACAAGATAAATCATCGTATCGTTAAAATTCATGCCGTTTATCGTGTCCACTGCCGAAGAAGCAAAAACTGCCTTCCAGAGAAAATACATCAGCAGAAGATAAATCAGATTTCCAATCACCTGCACGAACATGGCGAATCTGAAGTGAAGCTGAGTCATTGCATCAATACGAAGCAAGGACAAATATTTTCTGAACATCAGATACCCCCTTCGTAAATCTTCCTGATTACACTCTCCGTAGAAATTTCTTCTATGTGAATATCATATATCTTCATCTGCTCCTGCAGTGTACCAATGACTTTCATGAGAGGAACTTTGTTTTCATCAATCAGAATCTCAACCGCATGTTCCTTCAAAGAAATTTCAAAAGCCGATGTATCAGTATACTTTTCAGCAAGTATACTTTTTACCTGGGCACACTTTGATTCAAGAAGTTCCATATTGCCGGCATCACTTTTGTGTGTAAGCACAAGCTGAAGTGTCCTGTACTTACCGAACAGCTGTGACAGATGTGAGATGTCATTATCATACAGCTTGCAACCTTTATCTATAATTACGATACGCCTGCAAAGAGCATCAACATCCCCCATATCATGAGTTGTAAGGATAATTGTCGTATTCTTTTCCTTATTAAGCATTTTGATAAGTTCACGGATTTTTGCCTTCATTGCAACATCAAGACCGATTGTAGGCTCATCAAGAAAGACAACTCCCGGATTATGCAAAAATGCAGCAAGGATATCACACAGAGTACGCTGCCCTAAAGACATCTGTCGGACAGTCTTGTGCATGAGCAAATCCATCTCAACTGTAGTTGCATACAATTCCATCATCTGTTTAAAATCAGTATCCGGTACCTGATATATATCCCTCAGAATCCTGAAAGACTCTATGGCAGGCAAAGCCCACCACAGCTGACTGCGCTGGCCAAAAACAACACCGATATTCTGGGCATTTGCAGAACGGTTTTTATACGGTTCAACTCCGTTGCATGTAATGCGTCCGGCAGACGGCTTAAGGATACCTGTCATCATTTTAATTGTAGTAGATTTTCCGGCACCGTTCGGCCCAAGATAACCGACGATTTCTCCCGGCTGAATCTGCATGGAAATATTGTTTACAGCATGAACGTAACTGTAATCATGCGAAAATAAATCCATGATGCTGCCTTTCAATCCTTCACGTCTGTTCAGCACCTTAAAATCCTTTGATACATTATCCAAAGTAATAATCGGTTCCATAAACACTCCTGTTTTTCCGGAAAAAAAACATCTATTTCCAGAAACAGCTAATATACATCCAGCAGATGACAAACACATTCACTGGAAAAGTACACAAACTGAAAATGTACAATACAGTTTTCTGCAGAACCAGCCGGCCGGCTTGTTTTTCAATTTTTTACAGTATATAATTGCTTTAGGTGAATAAAAAGACGGAATATTGCCTAGTTTTATAACAATATTACACAATTTCATTATTCATATCAGAAAACTGCACGATATTCCATCAGATGCAGAATATTCAGAATGCAGTCAGCAGGCAGGAAGCAGAATGATCTGGGAATGGCGCGGATATATACAGAAACGTGAAGACGGTTCAGAAAGAGTAAATTACGATGCACCGCATTTTCCGACTTACATATACAACGGAACTGTCTACACAGGTGCAACATGGGAAAAAGATGCACATTTTCATGATGACATAGAAATGATTTACCTGCAGGAAAATGACATTGAATACTCCATAAACGGAGAAACTGTAAGGCTTCATCCGGGTGACTGCATATTCGTAAATGCAAAACAGGTTCATTACAGCATAGGTCTCAAACCAAAAGAAGAAAAATCACATTACATCATCTACATTTTTCATCCGGAAATACTCTGCACTTCCCCTGAAGTCGTAAAAAAATACATAAAGCCCATAACAGAAAACAGCAGGATTGAATACATTATTTTTAGAAAAGAAGACAGAGACACAGAAAAACTTTCACAGATAATGGAATTTCTTCCGTCAGTAAAAGACAACGAATTTGAAATTACACGGCTCACTTTTGAAATCTGGAAACTCATAACGGAAAGATGTCATGATGCACTCATCAGCGGAAGAAAACCGGCAGATACACAGAGCATCGAAAAATTCAAGAAAATGACGACTTTCATACAGAACAATTTTTCAAGACAGATAACACTTGATGACATAGCAGATTCGGGAAACGTAAGCAGAACATACTGCAATCACCTTTTCCACAGATTTACAAGCCTGACACCAATCGAAAACCTGATCAGGTTCAGGCTTTATGCCGTTGCAGATCTTCTCGTAGAAACAGACAAACCCATGACAGAAATTGCAGACCTTACGGGATTTGCCAGTGCAAGCTACATGACGGAAAAATTCAGGGAATGTTACGGCATGACTCCAAGAGAGCATCGCAAAAAAAGCAGCATTTCTGCAGAAAAATAGTTTTTGAAACCTGTAAAAATTGCAATTTTTAGAAATGCTTTTACTCTGCCCAGATAAAAACAGACTTATCGAAAGCTACTTTGAAAGACAGTCTTACAACAATTCCCAAAACCAGATGTCCGTATCTTTATCAAAGCTGACTGCGAAAACTGACATTTTTTGCAGATTTAACTTTATTTCTGCATACAAAGATGTCTTTATACATGCTTAGGCAGACTTATACTTGCCACAAAAACTTCTCCGTCGTAATTCAAATCAAGCAGACCGCCATAACGTTCTGTAACAGAACGTACACTCACAAGCCCGAGTCCATGAATGCCGGCTGACTTTTTTGTGGATACAATGCGGCCGCCTTTAACAACAACGTTCTTATAGTGATTTTCAACTGTGAACATGATGAAGTTTCCGTCAGTTTCAAAAAGCCTTACATTTACTTTTTTTGTACTGTCAGACAAATCATGCTCTGCACGCACGGCATTGTCTATCAGATTGCCGAACATAGATATAAGATCTATGTCTTTCACTGACGGAAACACTATATCCGGCTCAATTTCAAAGTCTATTGTAACACCCTGTTTTCTGGCAATAAGTTCTTTTTCGTTGAAAAGCGCATTTACAATTCTGTTGTGAACCCATTTGCGCGGTGTATTTTTCTGAAGCTCTACGTCCATGACTTTGAGGAGCTTTTCGATTTCTTCTATTTTTCCCTCTGCACACAAGCCCGCAAGAGCAGCAAGATAATGCTTTTCATCGTGACGTATGAGAGACTGTTTCTGTTCAATCTCGTCAAGACGGTCATAGTAGCACTTTTCCATCTTACTTTTTTCAATAAACATTGCAAGCCTGTAATTCACAGGATTTTCGGCATTCAGCACAACGCTTATTGAAATATAAGAAACTGTCAGTGATGTACAGAGCACTTCCGGAACAAGAAACTGCAAAAGCGACAAGAGAAAAGCACCTGCAAGGCAGGAAATATAAGTCCACATCTTGAGCCTGTTAAACTGTTTTCGGTAACGCAGGCAGTAAATTACAGAAAGCACAATCAGGATAGGCATAGAAGAATATGTAATATATACAGGTGGACCATAAGAATAATTTGAAGTATCACCGTAAGCAATCTTTATCTGAGGTAGAAAGGCAATTGTCAGAGCAAGCATTATGAGCAAGCTGCCAAAAATAATACACTTTGCAAGCATTGTCTTTGGCAGACTTTCCGTAATAGAAAGCAGATACATAAACAGACAGAATACAATCAGCTGCAGCAAAATATAGAAAATACCATGGAAAACGATATTCAGCCCGAAAGGCATCTTGTCCAGATTATTTACGCTGTATGCAGTAACTGCGTCAAAGACTACTGCAATCTCTGACAGAAAAAAAAGTTTATCGGCAAAAGGATTGCATTTAGTTCCCTTGCCAGTAACGATAAACAAAATACCTACATATATGAGAACAGCAAAACAGGCTATCTGCAATCTGCAAAAACTCAAATATTCAATCATGGTAATTAAGAGTATCACAAATTTAAAAACAAAAAAAGTCTAAACTCTTCAAATTTATGTTAAAAACAACGTTATTGACAAAACTCTTTCACATGATAATGATTTTGCACAGCTTCAAGGTTTTTCTGTTCACAAAAATAATGACTAAAGTTTTTAGAGTTTATTGTAAAAAAACTCGAAAATCACTTCACAATAAAAGGAAACTCAGTTAGTATAAAAAGTATGGGAATTGAACTTATTCAGGCAGAAATTAAACATCTCACCGATATTATGAAAATCGAAAAAGAATGTTTTATTCCTTGCATTCAGGAATCAAAAGAGACATTTGAAGCCAGACTAAGATCGAAAAACAAACAGTTCTTTATGTTCAGGGACTCAGAAACAGATAAAATCATGGGCTATATAAGTGCAGAGTTTATCAAAGACATTCCAAAAAACGACGAAAAAAGAGCTGACCTTTACGTACTGAAACTGGCAAAGTTTTTTGCATTAAATCATACCCCCCAGAGTGATCAGGGAGCTGCTCTGTACATTTCATCTTTTGCATTGACCAAAGAATATCAGGGCAAAGGATACGGACGCATTACCTGGAACAAGGCTATTGAAGAGTTTTCAATTATACGTGGACTGAAGAAATTTGTTCTTCTTGTAAACAGAAAATGGGAAAGCGCCCGTTACATCTACGAAACAACAGGATTCAATACAGTATGTGTCCTTCCAGATTTCTTTGCAAACGAAGACAAAACAAAAGAAGATGCTTTAGTTATGGTCAAAAAAATCGAAACATTTGAATAATCAAACCAAAAAACAAAAAAGCCTGTTTTCTGAAAACTGCAGTTTACAAAAGCAGGCTCAAAAACTACAAACACCATCAGTAAATATTTCGCTGTTGGTGTACCTGATTTTACAGAATTTTTCCATAAAAAATGGCGGAACATATCATGGACAAACAATACACAAAATGGGTTGCATGCTGGGGAACTGCAACATCCATTACAGAGAGAAAAGAAGCAGTTTATTCAAAAAATCTGACATTGAGATACCCGATTCATATGGGCTTTGACGGAAACCGTATCCGTATACATTTTTCAAATCTGACGGGCACAGAAGATGTTACTATCACAAAAGCTTTTGCAGACAAAACTCCTCTGACAGTCAGAGGCTCTGCCCAGATTGTTATCCCGGCCGGCAGTGAAGTTGTAACAGATGACATAGAGTACAACGCCCGCCGCGGCGAAAATGCAGTTATTTCTTTTTACCTTGCAGACTATACACAGATGAATGCGGGAACTCTTGTCACAGGGCCACTATCCGGCGGAGAATACGCATACGGAGACTTTGCTCTCGAAGACGAACTTCCTGTAAATCTGTCACACAGCACGCAATGGTATTATTTTCTCAATACGGTCGACGTCCTGACAGAAGAAAAAAATCATGCTGTATGCTGCTTCGGAGATTCCATAACAGCACATGAGTGGCCAGGATATCTGCAGCTTGAACTTGAAAAACATGGAATAGATGACATAGCAGTAATCCGGCGTGCTGTCTGCGGTACACGCATTCTGCGTCAATACGACTGCATTACATATCAGTCTTACGGACTAAAAGGCGAAACACGTTTTCCAATCGAGATGAACACAGCCGGAGTCGACACAGTTATCATCCAGCACGGCATAAACGACATAATACATCCAGTCGGCACGGAGGTAAACAAATTCCGTCCGATGACAGATCTTCCGACAGTCAGAGAAATGACAGACGGCATAGAAAAACTGTATCTTACTTACTGCAAGGAACACAACCTCACAGTCTACAGCGGCACACTTCTACCGATATGCGGCTGGAGAACTTATGCACCGTTTCGCGAAGAACTCAAAAACAGTTTCAATGAATGGCTCAGAACATCAGACAAATTCTCAGGATGCATAGATTTTGACAAAGCTGTACGAGACAGTGCACATCCGGAAAAGTTTGCACAGGGCTTTGACAGCGGAGATCACCTGCATCCAAGTTCTGAAGGCTATCACCAGATGGCATTGTGTGCATTAAACAGATTAAAATCAGATTTGTCAAAAGGAAAACTCTGAAAGCATACAGACTGAATCAGAGAAAAATTACATAAATAAACTTTTAAGCTCAAAGAAGAAATAAAATATCTTCTTTGAGCGGCATCAGTATTTTGTACATGCCATGCATGTATAATCGAGCATTTCAGCCAGACCAGATTATGATTCCCAGGAGTGCAAGCTGACGTTTACAAATCATAAGTTCAGCCGACTAAGGTCTTACATTCAGAAATCTGATAATCAGAGTCAAAAATAAAGTTTTCACTGCAGTAAAACTCCTACTGTTTACCGATGTGAAAACTTTATGATTTCAGCTTCTGCATAAAAAGAAGTATAACTTTAAGATATGTAAATTTGAAAAAAACTAACCTCTTCCCAAAAAAACTGAAAAAAACTTAATTTGCTATTGACACTTTTCGTCATTTATTGCATTATATGCTCACGACTTGTGAAGCAGTTTCAAAGCTTCTGTAGTTCGGGCGATTAGCTCAGCTGGTAGAGCAACAGACTCTTAATCTGTGGGTCCGGGGTTCGAATCCCCGATCGCTCAAGTTTATGCGGAAATGGCTCAATGGTAGAGCGCGACCTTGCCAAGGTCGATGTTGCGGGTTCGATTCCCGTTTTCCGCTTTAGCACTTGTATTCAATGAATGCAAGTGCTTTTTTTTGCTCAGACGATTTTTTAATATCCAAGCCAGACAGTTTCCAGCAATAAAAAAGCACCTCCAGTAAGTTCTTTTTAGAGGTGCCCGATTCCATATTCTGCAAAAAACTCAGCGCAAAGACAAATTACTGCTTTTTGCCGGTTTTGATGAATTCTATAAGTTTTTCTACATCGTCGAAATCGTCATAGTCGCCTGTAATTCCTACACGGTGATAAACGACTCCGTTTTTTTCGTTTCGCTCCAGACAGTCAAGAAGTTCATCTTCACCATAGCGGCGTACAAACTCAGTAAAGCCGAACGGCTTAACTTTTGAAAGAAGGCCTGCACGGCATGTTTTGTCTTTGCATTCATAACAATGTGAAATTTTTTTGTCTATTGTACAGTGTAAATTTACACACCACTCTTTATCTGGACATTCTCCAGAATTACACCCGTGACATTTGTCGTTTTCTGAACAGAGGCAGCATGCAAGTCCGCATCTGGCGATTCCCATTTCTTTTTTCATATCTACAATTATAAATCATGATTACCAAGAATAGAATCAAAAAGCAAAAAAAACACCTAATTTGGCAATATCTGTTCAAATGAAACTCAAAACCTGCCCAAAACATCATTTTTTTCGCAGAAAACGCTCTTTGAACATAACAGAACACCAAGAACAGGCACTGAACTCCCTCGATTTTTTCATCCGATTTTGACTTTGCACAGCCAAGACATAATGAAAAGACATGTCTGAAATAAAAGATGGCCGCAACAGAACTGCATTTCCCACAATAAATACTTTCCACACACAAACAGTTTTTACTGTATACAGCTTTCGATGAAGTTCATCATATGCCTATGAAATTCAGAAAGCATATTGCATGCATCATCATACGATGAGTCCTGATGTTTCAGACAGAACACATGCAGTTTATGTCTGACATAAGTTTTCCAGATATAGACTTCCGGCAGATTTTATGGCAGACAATGTGTTTTTGCAGCGTTCGACGCACCTGAAGGTAAGATGATCTCATTCTCAAAGATAAACAAGAACATCTTACGTATTCTAACCGCGTGTCCAGAATGCCTGCTTTCTGCTATTCAGAAAAGTCAAACTGCGTGTTCACCTCTTTCTCACCCATGCCGCCGATAAATCAAGCAAAGCTTTGCAATTTGCCATGAAAGCTTTCACAAAGCCTTTTTGCCTGTCCTGTATTTTTCTTTTCAGCTTTCAGCGCTTTTTGTACAATATCAGTTCGGGATCGCGCCCGTTTGCACCATAACGGCTTACGACAAGCATTTTGTCGTCTGCACATACGCCATAAAATTTATCAGATCCTGAAATCTTTATCTGATTTGCAAAATAAACATCTTTGTCATTGAGAAACTTGACGCTGGAACCATTCGGAAAATCATATTCAAGGTTTACGTAAGCACCGTTCATGAGGTTCAGGTCAGATACGCTAAGACCTTCTATGCCAAGAGAATTTATCTGGTCGACAAGTTCTTTTTTAAACGTGCCAAACTTTTCAAAGCCACCGGCATTTATGCACTTCGCCGCAATGCAGTTACCTCCGCATGGATGACCGAGGCTTTCAGAACAACCTTCGCAGGCATTGTCCTTGATAGCGCATTTGTCACAGCAGTCACTTCCGCAAATTGATTTCATATATTGACCTCTCAAATGTATGTTTAAATCACAAATGCCTGCAAAAAATTAAATTTTCAAGAGGCACTTACTGTTTTTCAAAGATTTTCAGCAGAATGCACTTAACCTTTTCTGGACATACTTCACGCTTTCAGCATATTCTTCATCAGAAGAAAGATGTTCTATAATCATTGGCATGGAATGATTTTCAGCATCAGCAAGTTCAGCAAAAAGTTCAAGATTCAGATTTCCCTTTCCGCAGGCACATTCTTCAAGCTGAAATGTGTATTCAGGCTTCAAGTTTATGTCTTTCAGGTGACAGCTTACAATCTTTCCCTTCAATTTGGAAAAGCATTCAGCAATGAAATCTTCATTATAAAAATAACGCCTCGGGTCGGTTATCATGTTAACGATGTCAAGGTGAACTCCAAACTGAGGCCGGTTTACTTCTTCCATGAGGCGGACATATTCATCAGGAGAAGAAGGAATCATCCACGGCATGGATTCAACTGCAAACTTTGTATTTACAGGTTTTGCCCTGCCTATGATTTTCTGAATCATTTCAACAGCCATCTTCCAGAGTTCTTCAGAAAAGTTTTCTTTGTAACCGCCGTCCCATCTTGAACCATACGGAGTACCCACAACATTCACACAGCAGCAGGCTCCGATTCTGTCTGCCATCTTAAGCTGACCGATAGCATAATCAGTCCACTTTTCACGCTCAGACAAATCTGCTGCAAGCGTATTTTTCCACACGCCGACTTCTGCAATCTGCAGATTCTTTTCAGAAGCAGCCTTTTTATATGCCATGATTTTTTCTTCGCCTGCAGTAAAGTCAACAGGAAAAACAACAGACTTCAATCCAAGGGCTGCATGTTTTTCTGCCCATTCTTCAGGACTTTTATGATTAAGTGATGATGATATTCCTAAATGCATGATTACCTACTTCAAGCTGACCTTTAATTCCGTGCATTTGTCCGAAAGGATGAATTCACCTTTTTCACCGCATGCAGAAACTTCATATTTTCCCTTGAAACCATTTACTTCAACAAAACCTTCAGAATCAGTTACAGCATCAAATCCAGTATGCCATTCTTCCTTAATCAGCTTATGAAGACGTTCATACGAAGGCTTTAAGCTTCCGTCCTTACGGATTACGCCGCTTGGAGCATTAAGCCATGCACCGTCCCCGTAATCCCAGTTTGTAATTGCAGTAACCAGAGGATGATTTTCAAAAAGATTTCTGTACTGCTGCTCAAGGGCATCTGCCTGCATCTGTTCATATTCAGGAGTTGCAGCATCATCGTCATAATGAGCATCCTGAAGGTCTGTAATTTCCGGGGCAACAAGAGGGCCTGCAACAATCGTATTTTCAGTAAAATGAATCGGAAGGCCGAAATGTTCAAAGCGGCTTAAAACTTCTTCCTGTTTTTCTTTTCCCCATATTCCCTGATGCTGATGAGACTGAAGCCCGATTGTATTGATGCGGGCACCAGACTGAAGGCAGCCGTCAATTAAAATTTCATAGTTTGAAGACATGTTAAAATCATTGATGAGGAATGTTCCGTCAGGGTTTGTTTCATAGGCTGCATCAAAAACTTTTTTTACAAGGCCGACGCGTCCAAGTTCCCTGCAGATACGGGTAACGGCGTTATCATATTTATCGTAAACAGGCATGATGACAACTTCATTGATGACATCCCACATGTCAATTACACCCTTGAAGTCTTTAACGTCACGGCGGATTCTTTCAAGCTGCTTTTCAAGAATCGTCCTGTTGTCATAATTCATGAGCCACGGTGCACAGCCTGTATGCCAGCACAGAGGATGCCCCTTCACTTTTACGCCCTTACCCTTAAGGAATTCTGCTGCAGCCATTCTTCCCTCTGTATCAGGTTTTCCTTCTTCCATTTCATATCCGCCCCAGTAAAAAGGAAGCGTTCCATAGTTGAAAAGCTCAAGCCATTTATTCATGCGGTCTTCAATGACACTTCTGTCAGTAATAAAACCGCTCTTTCCGGTAAGGGAACCGTTTCCGCTGTGAACGGATGAACCGTTTACATACATAAGCGATTCAAAAGCACCGCAGCCGAAAAGAAATTCGTGGTTGACCTGATTAATGTTAACATTTGCATTGCACAAGGGCTTTCCGTCCCTGCCTGAAACCTGCACTCTCGCAGAAGCCTTTCTGTGTGATAAATCCGCCATATTTCCTCCTTAAAAAATACCGCGTTAACGGCAGCACATCTTTTTAAAAACTCCTTTTATGAATTACAGATTTATCCATGCATGATAAATCCTTTATTCCGGTTCTTGCCATTATACCCTTAAGTTCTGCATTCATCTCCATGATTCTTTTACTTACGGCATCAGGGCCGTTTTTCAAAAGAGGCATGAGATGACGGCCGACACTTACGGCTGAAGCACCAATGGCAAGGCATTTATATACATCCATGCCGCTTTCAATTCCGCAGTCGATAAAGACAGGAACCTCGCCCTGAACAGCATCAAGTATTCCTTCAAGGGCTAAAAGAGGCGGAACGGAATAATCAACCATTCCATGATGATGAGAAACGACAATGCCAGAAACACCAGCTTTAAGGCACTTCTCTGCATCAAGAGGACTCAAGACTCCTTTTACGATGAACGGAATCTTTTTACCGTCAGAAGTTCGTGAAGCTGAAACAAATTCCTTTATTTCATCAAGCGACTTTGCCTTCATAGGAAGATTGAATACACTGTCATAGTCGCCGCATGAATTGAAGCTGTGGTCAATATCCATACCAGTTGCAAGACATCCGCATTTTACGGCATGCTCAATTTTACGGAAAACTTCGTTATTGTCTGCATGAGGCTTTATTATTTTAACAGTTTTTGCCCCTGTCCTGACAATGCTTTCAAGTTCAGAATCGTCTCCCATTCCGACCCAGTGAACAGCATTGCAGTCTGCAGCAGCCTGTGCATAGACAGTCATACCGTTTTCAGCAGTATTTCCCAGATGTGAAAGAGCCGCTGTCATTACGGGAGTTGAAAAAATCTCTCCGAAAAGGCTGAACTGCGTCGATGGAATGACTGAATCTATATACCTCGTTTCCACAAGAAGTGAATCAAAATAATCCCTTGTAATTGAATCCGAACTTGATTTTATACTCATAAAAACTCCTTATAAAAAGCTTTTTTATCTGCACTTCTTACGGCAGATAAACTGCATGCAGCAGAGATTCCTATTTGCTCACGGCATGAAAAGTTGTCTTTTTACCCTTTGAGCAAATGCTCACGGCACGAAAAAGACCTTTTTTGCCCTTTGAGCAAATGCTCACGACAGAATTTCTGTTTTATTTAAATCGCCGTGATTTAAATAAAATGCAAAAATCAGCCTTCCTTTACAATCTTAAGTTCGCTTTTGAAGCCGGCTATTTCTGCGATAAAATCGTAATTTCTGAACTCTTCATCAGATACGTTCCGGCTACGGCGGCTTTTTGCAAGTTCTATGATGCGGTCGTCTGCGTCAATGAATCTGTTTGCTGTTCCGATGCGGCGGAGGTAGCAGTTTCCGCTTTTTACGTTGAGGACGGAGCTTGCGTGTATCTGGTTGAAGTCGACTTTGCCCTTAAAGCCTTCTGCCGTAAAATCAACATCGCTTGAAGTGTCAAGTTCTACATGACCTGTGCAGTTTGAAAGAAAGCCTTTGTTTAATTTTCCGCTGAACTCAAGGTTATCAAATGAAATGTCGCGGATACGGAGGTTTTCGATTATTCCTGAAAGTTCAATTTTTGCAATAAATGCTTTCGGTATCTTTATGAATACAAACAGGTCTTCTTTTGCCTGCATGTCTGTCAGATCATGTGAATGTTTAAGTGTAACATCCATGAATTTTTTGAACTCTTCAATCTTGACCTTGACCTGCTGGGCCAGAAAATTCATTTTGTTTGAAGCAAGCAGTACCTGTATTTTTTCATCAGAAGTTTTTTCTACGATTACTTCGTGTGCCGTTCCAATGTTGATGTCAATGCGCTTTTCTTCATCAAGGTCATATTCTGTACGGCTTTCGTATAAAAACTCGTGCTTTGTCATAATCGATTTTTCTTCACACAGCAAATCATCAAGGCTTGTGTTGAAAAGTGCTGCAATTGCAATGATGTTTTCAATGTCAGGAAGCCCTGCTCCGTTTTCCCACTTTGTAATTGCCTGACGGCTTACATAAAGTTTTTCTGCAAGCTGTTCCTGGCTCATTTTTTTATTTTTCCGCAAATCTTTCAATTTATCTGCAAAGTTCATTTTTTCCTCCTGTTCCAATGCTTTTTACTTTTTGTATCACTGCAATGCGGCAGGCTCCAGACTGTGCTGAAGGATGCCGCAGTTTTTTGAAGTTATTTTCATTCAGCCTTTTTTTCAGAATCTGCCCTTACAATCTGAAGGGTGCTTTTTCTGCCGGCAATTTCTGCAATAAAATCAAAACCACTGATTTCTTCTTCAGGATAATCCTGGAAAGGAAGGCTTTTTGCAAGGTCAATGATTTCACCTTTTTCATTCAGGAAGCTGTTTGAAGCTCCGATGCGGCGGAGGCTGCAGTTTCCGCTTTTTACTTTGAGGACGGAACTTGCATGTATCTGGTTGAAGTCAACTTTGCCCTTAAAGCCTTCTGCCGTAAAATCAACGTCGCTTGAAGTGTCAAGTTCTACATGACCTGAACAGTCTGAAAGGAAGCCTTCCTTTACTTTTCCGCTGAACTCAAGAGTATCAAATGATACGTTTCTGATAAAGAGCTTTCCGATTGTTCCTGAAAGTTCAATTTCAGCAGTAAGGGCTTCAGGAATCTTTACAAATACATAAAGCTCTTCTCCTGCCTGCATGTCTGACAGATCATGTGAACGCTTAAGCTTAACGTCCATGGTATTCTTGAATTCTTCAATCTTGACCTTGACCTGCTTTCCAAGAAGATTCATTTTGTCCGAAGCAAGCAGTACCTGAAGTTTTTCTTCTGAAGTCTTTTCTATGACAACTTTGTGTGCTGTCCCAATCTTTACATCAAGTTTCTTCTCTCCGTCAAAATCATATTCAGTACGGCTTTCATATAAAAATTTCTGTTCATTCATGTTTAACATCTCCTCTTTTTTCAAGTTTTTTGATTCATCTGTAAAGTTCATAATTTTTCACCTATTCAGCTAAAATATTTCCGATATGTCTTTTTTCAAAGAATAAATCCTTGTTGCATGCAACAATCACGGCTGCTGCAATATAAAGGACTATTGTTTCAATGCATTTTGTATTCTGGGTCATGGCAATCTGTTCCTGAAGGAAATTGATTACAAAGTGAAAGATTGAACATGCAAAAATGCTGCGTTTATTTCCAACATATACCCATGTAATTATAAACCCGATAGGCATAATGCTTACAAAAAAGTTCACCATGTACAATGGATTCATTGCCAGAATATTTGCCTGATAAGTTCCTTCTATAAAGAACAGAGGCAGATGCCATGCGGCCCACAGAATGCCGAAGATGACTGACTCTGTAAACCATGTGTGGTACTGTGCAATGGAATCTTCTGCATAACCTCTCCATCCTAATTCTTCAAAAATGCCGGTAAGAAGAAGAAGGAACAGTGTCGGCATTCCGCCGATTGAAAAACTGAATCCATCTGCAAAGGCAAACTGTTCTTTTGATTCACCGAACAGAAGGGATATTCCGATTGATGCAAAAATTATTGCACACATTACAAGAGAAGCAATCAGAAGATTCTTTACATTGATTCTGAAAAAGCCGCAGAGTTTTTCCTTATAATCCTGCTTAAGCCGTGCACTGCCTGATTTTTTTACAAAGACAAATGCAATGACAGACGGAACAATAAGACCAAGCAGCATGAATATCATTGCAATGCCGTACAATCCTTCATCATGCTGCCTGCTGAAGAATGCTGCAGCAAACCATAGAACCCAGGTAGAAGCCAAAGTTATAAGATAGAATTTCTTTGGCTTGAAAACATATTTTGTATTTTTCATGTAATACTCCCTGAAAGCGATGTGATTTCAGTTTGTTGGTATCACCGCCGCTTTCGGAAGTCACTATAGCCCCGGATGAGTTTTTCTGACAGAAAATCCTGTTTACATCAGCTGTTTTTTCTGCTACTTTTCGTGGCATTGCGTTTTGAGCGTCTAAATAAAGGGTTTGTCTGATTTTTTTATGGGAGACTGGTTCTATGTGTTCTTTCTGGTTTTATGAGGATTCTGATGTTTTCTTCCATGCAAGTTCAAACAATCCGTGTCTGTTGCAGTATGCAAAGATTTTTCCCTTGCAGTTATACTGAAATCTTGTTTCGCAGTCCATTTCCGGATAGAACTTTTTGATCTGCACGCTGTCTGTGCATACATAAGCAATAAACGATATGTAGTGTGTTTTGTCCATGTCATGCAGAACTTGTACATAGATTTCGTTTTCGATGTTTTGGACTGTTATCTGATGTGATGCGTCCGGCTTTTCTGCAATCTGTACCGGCAGTGTAATGCCGCAGCAAGAAAAACTTCCCTCTCCAACAGAGAAAATCACATTGCCGCAGACAGGACATACATAAAAGCCTGACTTCACAAGGTTTGCGTTTCTGTTTTTGTTCTGCTGGACATCGCCTGTCAAAAGTTCGGCAACTGAGACTCCCAGATTTTTTGCAAGGTCTGCGATAATGCCTATGTCAGGCAGGCCTCTGTCATTTTCCCATTTGGAAACTGCTTTGTCCGTGACATTTATCCGCTCGGCAAGCTGTGCCTGTGTCAAATGCATTTTTTCCCGCAGAGTACGGATTGTTTTGCCTGCAACGTAATTCATTTTCCCTCCGGACAAGTTCTGTCTGTGATATCAGGTCTGTTCAATATGCCGCTCTCAAGCATCCAGGCCCTTCATGATATGTCTGACTTGTTTTGTTCGTTAAGGATAACACCGCTGTCTATAATGCTGCAACCTACGAACTGTAGAGGTCTTTTCCAATAATACTGCAGATTAAAAATGCTGCGTAATGTTTTCTCTGGAAACTGCAGTCTGCAGAAAAAACTTTCAGTAAAACTGTATGATGTACACAGTATGTGCTGTCAAAATCCGACAGACGGCAGGATAAGCTTGCCTGCTTCCGTGAGGCTTCTTACTTCGGCGTAAATTACATTGTCTGCATAATGTTCGATTCTGAAATGAGGGATTCGTGAACCGCCTGTCATGCGGTTATTGAGATAGATTGTGTTCAGCTTTAATTCGCGGGACAGTTTGACATCGTGTTCTATTGTATCGCTGATATACCAGATGTCTTTTTCGGCAGTGCCGGCTTTTTTCTTTGCAAGTTTGACTGCAAGCTTGAAAAATCTGAGGTCAGGTTTAGATACACCGACTTCACATGATATGACAATCGGGTCAAAAAATTCTGCAATTCTTGCTTTGTACAGTTTCCATCTTTGATTCTTGGAATCTCCGTTCGTCAAAAGCCCCATTGGTATTTTGTGATGCTTGAAGTTTTCCAGGACAAATCTTACATCGCCGAAAATTCCGTATGCATCTTCGTATGCAGCCCAGTAATATTCAAATCTCTCCTGAAGTGCTTCTTCGCTCTGTAAAGGATATCTGTTAAGCTCAAACATTTTGCGTACAAGTTCACGGCGCTGTTCGTCAAAATTATATCTGCCGGCAGAATATTCGTCAAAGTAATGCTGTGCCCAAATCTTCCACTGGGAAATAAATTCCTCGGGCTGCATCGTTAATTCATTGCGATATCTGTTGTACACAGCTCTGATTCCTGTATTCTCGGCACTTTCCATGTCCATCAGAGTTCTGTCCAAATCAAAAAGAACAAACATACTATCTCCAGTTACGGCAACTTTTTTAATTTATCGAAAGTCAAAAAAAACGGTCTTAGTTCAGCAATTTTAAAAAAGAACTTTTCAGAAATCGCCCATCAGTTTTTAAAAGGTAATTTGAAAAAAAAGATGTTCCAAACTGCGCAGAATCTACGGTTCAGAAACTCAACGAACAGATCCTGTAATTTTTCAGAGCAGCTGTCAACTCTCTCTCTGCACAACAACGCCGGTACACGTCATTACAGGGTTATCATGAATTACATTGAGAACGGAGTCTGCTGTAACAGTGCCGCTTCGAATATTTTTGACAGAGTCAACTGTTCCTCTAATATCGGCCTGAACATCAGAATACTCAAAAGCCAGATCACAGTTTTCCATTGTGCAGTTTATCAGTCTGAGATTCTTGCAGTAACACAAAGGCTGTGTGCCACGGATTGTGCAGTTTTCCAGTGTAAGTCCGTCAGAATACCAGCCGAGATATTCTCCGCTTACTATGGAATTTCTGACAGTGACGTTATGCGTATGCCAGAATGCGTCTTTTGTGTCCAGCTCTGAGTCTGTTATTGTCATATTTTCGACGTACTGAAATGAGTACTTGCCGGACATCTTTACACGGTTGAGTATGACATCGCGGCTGTCCAGAAAAATGTATTCACTTTTTATCTGAGTGTCTTCAAGTGTAATCAGGCGGCTTTTCCAGCCGAACTCTTCAGACGAAATCTGACAGCCGGAAAAAAATATGTTATTGCATTCACGGACGGCTTTAATGCCGTTCATCACAGTATTCGTGATTGAACCGTCAGATGCATACCACAGAGCGGCCCGGCAGCCTGTGTCCATGATACTTGATTTTACCGAAAAGTTTTTCGTGTGCCACAAAGGATAACGGAGAGAGAATTTACAGTCAGAAACTTCGATGCTGGAGCATTCCTTCAGGGCTGATTCGCCGTCAGCTTTTCCTGCAAAAATGCAGTTCATTATTTTTGCATCTCTTGTAAAATATAAGGCTCTTTCCTCATCTAACGTTTTGTCTTGTATAACAGTCTTCATAAACTTTTTCCATCCGTTAAAAATCAAAAACAGTCTATCACAACACAAATGTATTTTAAACTGCATTTTGCAGAGTTTAGAATAAATTTCCCCGCTGTCGAACTTGTCATCATCTCCAGCTGAGAAATATGCAGTCATGATGAACTGTATCAATTTTTACCGTTATACATTTGAAACAAATGGATAAATATCAAAAAAATATGTTGTAAATCAAAAAAACTAATGATATACTGAGATTCACAATAAGCGACTAAATTCTGACAATGACGGCTTTCCCAAATGTTCAACACGGAGAGAGCTCGAGGAGCATTATGAACACAAAGGTTTCTATTGTAAAGGATTTCAAGCTGGCAGAAGTTGATGACAATCTGTTCAGTTCATTTATTGAGCATCTTGGCCGTGCGGTATACACAGGTATATACGAGCCTGGACATCCGGAAGCTGACGAACAGGGATTCCGCAAGGACGTCATAGATATGGTCAAAGACCTCAATGTTTCGCTTGTCCGTTATCCAGGCGGAAACTTTCTTTCCGGATACAACTGGAAAGACGGTATCGGCCCAAAAGATAAGCGTCCGACAAGACTTGAGCGTGCATGGCATTCTGTTGAAACAAACGAAATCGGCATAGATGAGTTCTACGACTGGTCAGTCAAGGCAAACACTCATATCATGGGTGCTGTCAATATGGGAACAGGTACACCACAGGATGCTGCCGACATGATTGAATACTGTAATTTCGAAAGCGGCACATACTGGAGTGATCTGCGCAAAGCAAACGGTCACAAAAACCCTTACAAAATCAGCACATGGTGTATCGGAAATGAGATGGACGGCGGATGGCAGATTGGACATCTCGATGCTGACGAATACGGCAAAAAAGCACTTGAAACAGCAAAACTCATGAAGCTTACAGACGAGAATGCAAAGTTCGTTGTCTGTGGAAGTTCGTCGACACAGATGCCTACATATCCGGCATGGGACAGAACTGTCCTGGAATACACATACGATGCAGTGGATTACATCTCTATTCACAGATATTACGAGAATTTTGGCAATGACGATGATTTCCTCGCTTCGTTTCACGACATGGATGAGTTCATCAAAACTGCATGTTCTACATGTGATTATGTCAAAGCTTTCAAGCGCAGCAATAAAACAATGTATCTCTCTTTCGATGAATGGAATGTCTGGTATCAGCAGAATCAGGAACCTCATCCATGGCAGAAAGCACCGCGCATTCTGGAAGACCACTACTCTCTTCTCGATGCACTTGTTGTCGGCGGCATGTGTATAACACTTCTCAATCATGCCGACAGAGTTAAAGTTGCCTGTCTTGCCCAACTTGTCAATGTTATCGCTCCAATATTTACAGAACCAGGAAAAGGTGCTTACAAGCAGACAATTTACTATCCTTTCCGTGATGTTTCTGTTTATGGACGCGGAACAGTTCTCACACCAGTTGTCCGCACAGAGAATAAAATCACAGACAAGTACGGAGAAGTTCCAGCCGTTATTTTCTCAGCAGTTTATAACGAAGAGAAAAATGAAATCTCTGTATTTGCATTAAATACAAGCAAAACAGAAGTTTCGGAAACAGAACTGAACTTCGCAGCTTTTGACAACTCAAATCCAAAGATGATTTACCGTACAGAGCTTTGCGGAAACAGTCTGCTCGCAAAAAACTCTTTGGAAAATCCGGATACAGTCAAACCTGCAAATGCAGAGCTTGTCGCAGGTGACGGTAACAAGTTTACAATTGCCCTCAAGCCAGCTTCTTGGAACGTAATCAGGTTTAAGCTGTAAAAAACATATATACATGTGCATTTAAAAATGCATGTATATTTTCATTTGCAAATAAAAAATGCAAGTATATGTAAGTATGCTTGCATTTTTTTATACACAGAAGCCAATGAACAGTAAACAGAGAAAGCTTCAAAAAATTCATCAGACTTCCCGTATCTGCATTTTTACAAGTAAATATGACTTTCAGGCTCGCACGTGAAACCGAAAAAGATATAATACTCGCATTATACAAAGCTGTTATTGGAACAGAGTTCTGCGTATGGAACGATGAATATCCTGGGCTTCAGGAAATAACCAAAGACATTGCGACTGACAATCTTTTTGTTCTGGAATCTGCCGGACTCATTGCAGGTGCCATTTCTATTGTTCCAGAAAATGAACTGGACGATCTGAAGTGCTGGAGTTCAAACAGAAATACAGGCGAGTTTGCCCGTGTCGTCATTCATCCAGATTTTCATGGCAGGCACTATGCAAAACTTCTAGTTTCAAATGTACTTGAAGTGATGAAAAAGCGCGGAATTGAAGCTGTTCACATATCTGTTGCAATAAACAACATTCCGGCATACAAAACATATCAGAAACTTGGTTTCAAAACTGCCGGTCAAAACGAGATGTGGAAAAACAAATACTATCTGTGTGAATTGATTTTGGGAGAATAAATTTTCCGAATGCAGTCAAACTTTATCCGTACAAAGTGTTCAATTCCAGAACACTCAACTTCAAAAGATTTGACTATTCAAATAAGTGAGGAAGCGGAGCTTCGACAAGAACAGTTTCACCAGTTACCGGATGTTGAAATTTCAAGCTCTTTGAGTGGAGCATGATACGCGAGCCGTTCTGTTCAAAGCCGCACTTTGCCCCGTACAGTTCATCACCAACTATCGGAAAACCTGCACCTGATAAATGTACACGTATCTGGTGAGTCCGGCCTGTCAAAAGTGTGCAGTCAATATAATAAAGATTCCCGTATTTTTTATCAGAGACTTTTTTTACCACTTCAAAATCTGTGCGCGCATAAAGTCCGCCTCTATTTTCTGCAAGTTCACCCATCATGCACGTCTGACTTTTCGCACTTATGCGCCCGATGTAATTTTCCACACAGAATGTCATTCCCGGTTCCAAAGTTTTTCCATAGAAGCCAGAAGAAGACTTTGACTTAAAAGAAGAACTTTTTCCACCATCTGTAAAACATACTGCCCGATAAGTTTTTACTGCGGTATGATTTTCAAACATATCATGAACAGCTTTGTTTGCAGCACGTGTTTTTGTAAACAAAAGAGTACCGCTGGTTTCACGGTCAAGCCTATGCATTATGCCTGCGTAAGGCGGATTTCGAAGAGACGGATTTTTCTTCCATAAATAGTCTATTACAGCCTGATGCATATTGCCTCTGCCTTTGACAATAGTCTCTTCTGTAGGAAAAAAAGCAGGTTTATTCACAACAATAATATTTTCATCTTCAAACAGAACGTTTTCTGAAGTCAGAACAAAATCTATGTCATCAGGCTTTTTTTCAAAGAAAAACTTTTCCTCATCAAGATGCACGCTGACTGTACTGCCCTTGTGCAGCTCAAAAGCCGGAGTTTTGCATACCCTGCCGTTTACATTTACACTGCCGGCAATAATCAGACGGCGTATTTTGCTGTTAGACGCTTCTTTACCCTCTTGAATAAGGAGCAAAAGCTCCCTGCGCAAAAAAACATCAAGTCGCTCTCTGGCAGTAACAGTCCAGCTTTTATCTATTGTGTGAAACATGGATAAAATATACACGTCTTGAACATATTTTGCAATGTTAACAGTTCAGGGAATCAATGGAATACAGTTATCAGAACATAAGAAGTTTATCCATTATATAAACATGAGGTCATGTTTTTCCTTGAAAAAGCATGAAAAAGCATTTATAATAGAACTATGTCTGACAATGAAGAAAAAGTCTGGCCGTGGCTAATTTTTACTTCCGGCGGCTCAAAATATGCAATTAACTCAAGTGCTATCAAGGAAATAGTCAGAAACAACACTATTTATCCGGTTCCTTTTGTACCAAAATATGTCATAGGAATCATAAACTGTTACAGTTCACCTTTTGCCGTTGTTGATTTTTCACTTTTAGAAAATCCTGATATTGCAAAATCAGAGGAAGACGATATTCTCGACCTGAACCTCGATGAAAAAGAAGAAGAAGAAGAAAAAATCTTTCTCGTGTTAAAAGACAGAGAAGATGTAACTATTCTTGTTTCAAATATAGACAAATTTCAGAATCAGGAAGACGTAACTGTCCAGAATTTCTCTCCAAACGATGATAAGCATTTTCTGGGTACAATAACATACGATGATACAATAGTTCCAATTGTAGACATAGAATACATGATGGACAAAATCAGAGGCGACATTGAAAGTATCTGAGTGGTATGCCCGGCTTGATTTCGGGGCATTCGACATCCTTATTCCTCAATCAGACATCGACGATGCACAAATCTGGGAAGAAGCTGTGCAGGACAAATCGATAGACGATTTTCTGTGTCAGGGTTTCAATTTCGAAAATGTGCAGCAAGTCAAATCAATGCTCGTAATCAAAGGAAAGACGTATTATACAAGTAAAGTACCAGAAATCCAGAACGTAGATACAGATGATTTTTTGCCGGTGAGCCGGATTTTAAAGTACTCTTTCGAGAAAAGAGGCATAAAATCATTGATTATCAAAGACGGCCGCATACAGTTTATCTTTGACATAAACAAGTTTATGTCGTTCTGCTGCAATCCAGGGAGTTTGGAAAAATGATAAAAGTTCTTCTTGTAGATGATTCAGCTTTGGTAAGGTCAATGCTGAAAGAAGTTTTGACAGATGATTCTCGTTTTGAAGTTGTTAGCGAAGCAGGGGACGGTCAGGAAGCCGTTGACAAAGCACGGGCTCACAAACCGGATCTCATCATCATGGATATAAACATGCCTGTCATGAACGGCATTCAGGCTACTAAGCAGATTATGTCATTCTCAGAGCCTACAATAATCATGTTTACCACAGAAGATACTATGGACTCTGTCTACAAGTGCATCACAGCTGGCGCAATCGATGTTTTCCAGAAGCCGCGCATTGCAGAGATGAACAATGAAGTGCTCCAGAGATTTATCGATAAAATATATACCATTACAAAGTCAAGCAATGTTCAGGCTAGAGATCAGAATCAGGAAACAGAAAATAACATGGATATGCCGCATGTTACATATACTGTCTTCAGTCAGCCTGATATCAGGCCAGAACAGCCGGAACCAGTCCGCATAAAACATGCGCAATCTGTCAATACCAGTGAACAGGAAACTAAACTGCCGGAAAGAAGCACATCAGAAAACAAATCCTCAGAAAAGAACATCCGGGAAAATAAAATTCCCGAAAAAGACATACCTGCCAATGAAATGCCTTCTAAACCAATGCATTTCAGCGTCCTCCTCATAGGTTCTTCTACAGGAGGGCCGACAGCTGTACAGACTGTACTGAACGGACTGAGTGAAGACTTTCCACTGCCTATAATTCTGACGCAGCACATCGACGAACAATTTGACATACAGCTTGCAAGATGGCTCAATGACACGACACACTTTACAGTAGAACTTGCACAGAACGGCACAGTTCCTCAGAAAGGACATGTTTACGTAGCACCGGCAAAGAAGCACCTTATACTCGTGCCGGGCAGCTCTGACGCCAAGTTTGAGCTTGCATTAAATAATGACCCCCCAATGCACTTTCTAAAACCGTCTGTAGACAAACTTTTTTTGAGTGCGGCAGACATACTCCAAGACAAGATTCTTGCTGTCGTGCTTTCAGGTATGGGCAAAGACGGCGCTCAAGGATGTGCCAAGATTATTGGGCAAGGCGGATTTTCCATAGTACAAAATCAGGAAACATGTGTTGTATTCGGCATGCCGAAAGCAGTTATCGAAGAAAAAGCTGCCAAAATGGTTTTGCCGCTCAAGAAAATTGCACCAACAATAAATGACATTGTCATGAGATCGACTATCTGCTGATGGAAAAAAGCATGACAGACTTTGATGATGTTCTTTCTGTCATAGAATCTTATACAGGCATGGCAATCACAAATGCCCACAGAGATTTTATGAGAAAAGAGATACAAGAAAGACTACAGATTCTCTCACTGAACACAGATGAATATCTTAAACTGCTCAAAACAGACAGCGATGAGCTTACGCTCATGACAAACAAGACTACTGTTAACGAGACTTATTTTTTCCGCGAAGAAAAGCAGTTTGAATATCTGATTAATGAATATTTCCCAAAACATCCGGCAGAAAAAATAAGTATCTGGAGTGCGGCCTGCTCAACAGGAGAAGAACCGCTTTCAATTTATGCAGCTGCAAAGGATTTTTATCCGAAAGTATCTGTTTATGCTACTGATATAGATACATCTGCATTGCAAAAACTCAAAGACGGCAAATATACAAACAATTCTTTCCGATCTGATGGCAGTAAATTCTGGCCCCTCATCAAACGGTATGCAGCACCGCGTAACTACTCAGAAGATACATTCTTTACAGTCAAGCCGGAAGTTATCCAAGATATAAATATCAGTCAGTTCAATCTGATATCTGATACAGTTTTTCCTATGAAAGAAAACAGCCTTGATATCATTTTTCTGAGGAACGTCTTTATCTATTTTACACCGGAAAGCCGCACACAAATTTTGCAGCGTCTTGCAAAGGCATTGAAAGAAGACGGCCTTCTGTTTCTTTCCATAAATGAGATTTCAGGAATAGAAACAAAAAACAGTCTGCCGTTTAAAAAAGAGCATACATGCCGTGTCTACTTTCTGCGAAAATCTTCATGCCCAAAAGAAGAACCTCAGCATGCAAAAACAAGCAGAACCGAACAGAAAAATACAAAAGCATCTATCTCAGCAGCGCAAAAGCAAAAATATCTTGCTTTGTCAAAAAACAAAGCTTCTGTACCTTTAACAAACACCTCAGTAAGTCAGACAGTCCAATCTCCTGAAGACAGCAGACCTTTGAACAGACAGACAGAAACAGTCAGTACAGATTACACAGAGCTGGACCTCAAGACTCTTTACAATGAAGTCCAGGAAAACGTAGATAAAAAACACTTTGATCAGGCAAAGACAATCATTGGCAGCAGAAGATTCCGTGCTCATGAAATGGAATACAAATACTATCTGACAGCTTTAGTTCATCTTGGAGAAAACAAACAGCAGACAGCCTGCCAGGATTTGAACAACGCCGTTATTTTGAACAAATATTTCTGGCCTGCACTGTATGCACTGGCATGGACTCAAAGAGATCTGAACAACAAAAAAGAAAGCCGTACAGCATTTTCATTGTGTGCAACGGCTCTTAAGCAATATATACAGAATGGCAGCAGCTGCTATAATTTTATTACACAGGAATTCAGCCCGGAATACTTTCTGATGATGTGCAATAATTATGCAAAAGACAATGAAGAGTCATAAAACTTACGAAGTAAGTTTCTAAGCTCATCCGTAAACGCTGATTAAATGATTTTCCTCGCGTTTAGTCAGAGTTTCCTTAAGTTTCTGGAGGAAAACATAGAGGACACCTCTAATTTATAGTGAAAGGATGTAAAACATGGCGTTTTCAAGAGAAAGTTTCATACAAGAATTTGTCTCAGAATCAAAAGACAACCTCAATGCCATAAATGATTCAATCATAAAGCTGAAGAACAATCCTTCTGACAAAGAATTTCTGACATCAATTCTGCGAAACCTGCATACAGTCAAAGGCAGTTCCAGAATGATGGCATTCACCACTATCGAAAATATTTCTCATGGACTCGAAGATGTTTTCAAAGGTCTCCGCGAAGAAAAATACACTCTTACAGACCGACTTGTTCAGCTCACTTTTACAACGACAGACATCATACAGAGTCTTTTAAACAAAGTTGCACAATCACAGTCTGACAGCTACGACACAACAAAGCTTTTCGAAGCTTTTTCCAAAGCTTCCGAAGGACTTTTCTTCGCTGTAGAAGAACTTAAGGTCAAAGACAATACTGAAAAAGAAAAAGAAAGCGGTTTCGAAGATTTAAACAATATTACTTCTATTAGAATTTCTATTGATAAAATTAACGAAATCGTAAAAGCTTTTGATGACATCATAACAAAGCAGTTCCGCTTCAAACAGCAGCTCGAAGATCTGCACATTCAGAATTTTCCAAGCCAGATGAAAGAAGATTTGCAGAGAATTGAGAAATCCATTCTTGCAACACAGCACCAGATTCTCAATCTGCGCATGCTGCCGCTGGACCTCATTCTTTCTCCGCTGAAAAAACAGATTGAACTGGAAGCCATGAAATCTGGCAAATCTGTTGTTTTTGATATTCCGCAGACAAATTTCATGCTCGATAAAGTCATACTTTCTCAGCTGCAGACAATTCTTCTGCATCTTGTCAGAAACAGTATCGACCATGGACTTGAAACGACAGAAGAACGTATCAAAGCCGGAAAGGAAAAAAAAGGACTCATCTCTATCCATGCCGAACAGCGCTCAAATCATCTCATCATCACAGAAAGCGACAACGGACGCGGTATAAACTACGAAAAAGTCCGTCAGAAATCAAAGATTCTGTATCCGAACCAAGCCGATGAAATAGAAGCTGCCAGCGAACAGGAGCTGCAGCAATACATATTCAGAACAGGTTTTTCTACTCTTTCAACGCCGACACTGCTTTCGGGGCGCGGCATGGGACTTGATATAGTCAAAAATGCCATGGAAATGATTAAAGGAAAAATCCACATCAAGTCAAAGAGCGGCGAAGGAACATCTTTTGAACTGACACTGCCTCTTACACTTGCAACTCAGGAAGGTCTTTTCATACATTCAAGTGATATGAAATTTATGCTGCCTGCAGATTACATTGCAGAACTCATAGATAACGACACAGTCCAGAAAACTATCATTCAGGATCAGCCTTACATCAACTGGCACAACAAACTCGTACCGGTTTACAATCTGTCTTCAGTTTTCGGAAACCAGCAGCACCAGGAATCATTTCAGATTATCATCGTAGAATATCTTGAAACAAACATAGGTATCACAGTTGATTCCATCGATAAATACGAAAATCTCGTCACGATTCCACTTCCAAAAATCATGCAGAACATGCAGCCTTTGCGCGGTGTTGTTTTTGATGAAAACTACTCCATTATACCGATTCTGAATGTACCGGATATTATGCAGAGACTTAAACGGCTTGTTTCTTACGATATCAAAAAATACCGCACAAAGAGTATAAAGAGAAATTATTCAGTACTGATTGTTGATGACTCAAATACAACACGTCAGATTGAACAGGCAATTTTTGAAAGTGCAGGATTTATCGTAGACACCGCTATCGACGGCAATGACGCTCTGAACAAACTCAAAGCAAAGCACATCGATGCTGTCGTCACAGATATTAATATGCCGCGCATGGACGGTATTACGCTTTTAAGCAATATCAGACTTATGAAGCAGTATAACAACACTCCTGTCATAGTTGTATCTGGTGCATATGATCCTGAAGCAAAAAAACAGTTTCTCGATGCAGGTGCACAGGCATTTATAGTTAAATCAGAGTTCCAGCGAGGCAATCTGCTTCAGGCTGTCAAGGAGTTTTTGAATGACTGAAACTACAGCAGAAAAGAAAAAAATTCTTTTAGCATTTTACTCAAAGACAATAACTTCTTTCCTAAAAAAGAATCTGGAAGACAACAATTTTGAAGTGTCCACAGCTTCAGACGGAATAGATGCAGTACAGAAAGCCTGCACAGTTCATCCTGACTGTATTCTGGTATGTACGGATTTGTCTGTGATTGACCCGTACGCTTTTACAAGAATCATCAAGAACACAGACTATCTCAAAGACATTGCTGTCCTCATTTGTTCCATAGACGACAACGACATCTACAAATTCATGTCCGACAACTCAATATGTGACGGCAACTGTTTTCTCAAGCACTGTACAATCACAAAGCTTATCAAGAATATTCACGAAATTCTGCAGAAATACGAAAACTGTAAAAAAGGCGCACGCCGGGCAGAACTTTCCCAAAATGAGTTTATAAACCTTATGTCAAACGCACATGACAAAGAGCTGTTTGAACTGTATGTCGTAAAACAGGCATTCAATGCAGAAAGCAAGACATACGACATTCAGACACTGTTTGACAGTATGTGCAGCAATCTTCTGACAATATTTGAATACGACGCTTTTTCGTTCATCATCGACGGCGAAATTCACGCAGAGTTTATAAGCAGATCAAAAATGCTTCCAAAATCAGAAACAGAAGATTTTCTGCAGATTGTAAGAACTGATCACGCAGAAGCATTTAAAGACACATCAAGCTCAAACTGGCTTTCTGTCAAACAATACTCTCATACTTTCGTTCCGAATCAGAAAGACAGAAATAAAATCAGAACTTACGAGAATTTTCCGCTCGACAAGAAAATCAAAGGATATACAGCACATATCGCAGTCTGCAAAGACGGCATAATAAGTGCCAGAACGCGCGACAGACTGAACAAATTTATTTATACATATTACAAACTTATGGAAAAAGCTCTTGCGTTTAATATCATCGCAGAGTCCGAGCAGAAAATCGAAAAAGCATTTTCCCGCTTTCTGCCGCCGACAATCATCAAGAGAATCATCAACGAAGAAGATTCTCTGACGTCTTCAGTCGGAGAAAAAAGACAGGTTGCTATTCTTATCTCAGATATACGAAACTTCACAAACATAAGCGAACAGAACTCGCCGGAAGACATCGTTGCATTCTTGAATTATTTCTTTGCCAGAATGGGTAAAATCATACAGAAGCACGGCGGAACTATCGACAAGTTCATGGGAGATGCAATCATGGCCCTCTTCGGTGCACCAGAAAGTTACATTTACAATGGAAACAGAGCCGCAAATGCAGCGCTCGAAATGATTGAGGACTTAAAGAACGTAGACACAAGCAAGCTGAACATGGGCGACTATAAATTCAAAGTCGGCATAGGCATACATTATGGCAAGCCTATTGTCGGTTCTATCGGAAGTGAAGAAAAAAAAGAATACACAGTTATCGGAGACGACGTAAACCTGGCATCCCGTGTAGAAAGCCTTACAAAACTGTACGGCACAAATATCCTGATAACAGAAAGTGTAAAAAAAGACATAGATACAGTTAATGAATCAGTAAGGTGCAATAACCTGATTGAATCTGAGGAGCCGTCTCTCAGTCATATTACGAGACTGATAGACAATGTCAAAGTAAAAGGCAAATCCCAGGCTGTCCATATTTATTCAATAAGCTCTGATACTTCATTAAGATCTGAAAGCTTTTTGGAAAACTACAGAAAGGGACTTAACCAGTACGAAATCGGCAACTTCAAGACTGCACAGGAATATTTCCAGAATGCACTTCAGGAATATCCGAATGACACGGCTTCCCATGTATTGCTGGAAAGATGCAAGGAATTCTTCGAATCCAAACCAGACAACTGGGATGGAGCTATCTCTTTGACTACAAAATAACAGGAATGGAAAAACTGTATGAAAAACAAAACTTCTTTTGAACTTCAAATAATGAAATCAAGTCTGGTACCAAACTTGCTATACTACATCACAGAAGGACTTATACTTTTCTATTTCTCCGGTGTTATAAAAACCAGAGAAGTACCATTTGCATCTCTTCTTCTGATAATTACAGCAGGGTTTATTATCGGAGACATCATTCTGCTTCCAAGAATCATCTATGTTCTTTCAATGAGCATAAACAAGCGCATAGAAAAAGAAAGAAAAACAACCTGTACGGCAAAGGAACGAACAGACATAGTAAAGAAAATCATGATATTTCCTCTGCCAGTTTCATTTGCAATAAGTATTTTTCATCTGCTTATGAGTTATGGTATTCTTGCTTTTCTCAAACTGTATTATCTGATTGACATTCCTACTTTTATTTTCCTGGTATGCGGTTTTTTCTACATAGCAACAGTCAATGCTGTCAAAAATTATTCAGCAGCTGAAGTTATATGCTCTAAAATTGCACAGGACATGCTTAAACACCAGGTAGATCACGAAATTATCCGCAAAAAGCAGTTCTACGGACTGTCTTTATACTTGAGAATTGCATTTCACATTATTCTGCCGTTTATACTCGCAACAATAACTCAGCTCGCTTTCGTAAACAAAATTCATTACAATATCCACTCTATTTTCAATATCCATATGGATTCTTTACTACTTCTGACACTGAATGTTGCAACATACATAATACTGTCAGATTCATTTTTCAAACATATTTACGCAACTATTTTCTCACAGACAAAGCTTCTGGAAAACATCACTTCCGGACAGACACAGGACGACAATTATATTCCGACAGATTTAAGCTACGAGTTTGAATACAATCTGTTTCTGACAAATGATCTGCTCAAATACATCGATTCTATTTCAGCATTTTTTGCATTTTCAAGCAAAAACATATTGAATTCGACAAACGACCTGTCTCTCATCTCAAACACAAATACAAGAATTTCCATGACAGAAAAATCAAATGTCACAGAATGTCTTGCAATCATGAATGAAAGAAAAAGTGCATTTGCTGCAGTCAAAAAGAGAATGGCAAACATAATCCAGGCTGCAGAAGAAACACAGCAGTTTGTCAAAGAAAGCGGCGTCATCCTCAAAAGCGAAATTGAGAAAATGTCAGACATTACAGAAATAAATCTCAAAACAATGTCAAAAATAAAAGAGCTCAACGATAAAATCGATGATGTCAAAAAACTGATAGCAAACATCAATTCCATTGCAGAAAAAAACAAGATGATTGCTTTCAACGCCGAACTTAAAGCAAGCTCATCAAATCAGATGGGCAGAAACTTTCATATCATTGCAAATGAGCTCAGACGCCTTGTTTCAACAATCACAAGCTCAACAGGAGATATTCAGTCCAGCATCAAAGACATACAGGAAGCAGCAGATAACCTGATTATCTCAAGTGAAGGCGAAACTCAGAAAATCCGTGAAGGCAGTGAGTTCTTCTGCGACCTCGAAAAGAGTTTTAATGAACTCGAAATATCAAGTACTGTTACAACAGAAAGCGTTCACTCTATGAAAGATGGTCTCGATGAACAGTATGAGTCTTTCCTTCAGATATTCGAAAGTCTGAATCAGATGAGCAAAAGTCTTACTGAACTGGACAAAACAACAAAAGCTATCAACACGACTTCAGAAAGTCTGTTTGGATCCGCAATCAAGCTCAATAAAATAAACTATCAGACAGGAGCGTACTACAATGACACAGCAAACTAACTTCTCAAGACACATATTGCTTTCTCTTATACCCTATCACTGTCTGGTTACAATAGCTCTGATTGTTTATACAATTACTTTTATAAATATTCCTCAAAATGTACTTGCAAAGTTTATAATGATATCACTAGGTCTGTCAGTCACAATCCAGTTTGTTATTTCACCATTTATTCACAAAGCTGTAATTTCCCAGCTTATAAACAGACTGAACTATTATTACAGTACAGGATTATCCCCAAAAGAAAGAACGCTCCTGATAAAAAAGCTCCTCAAGTATCCTGTAATTAAAGGAATTGAAATTCTGGCTCAATTTTCTGCAGGTCTTGTACTCTGTGCAATCGCATATTATGTAATACTTGATTTATCAAAATCACAGCTTGTATTGTTTTACGGTATAACAATATGTGCTTCATACACATCATTTGTAATTACTACGGACCGCACACAAAAAATATGCAACGCCGAAGTTCAGAGGATAGCTCAAAAAGGTATAGATGAAGAAATGATAGGCAAAGATCACTTTTACGGTCTGCCGCTTCACACACTTTTTTTCCTCTATATCATTATACCGATGATTATATGCAGTTTCTTTCAGTACATGGGTATTGTATTTGAATATTCAAATACCAAGATGCTTATACTGTCTGCCACAAACATTTTACTGATATCATTTCTTTCGATACTGTTCTTCAGAAGACTCAAAAACAACTTTGCTACAATGAACAAAGTATTGACGTCTCTCATTGAAGATAAATCAAGGCTGACAGACAGATTTGAATCAGATTTTGCATCAGAAATATCATACACAATGTATCTTCTGAATAAAACAATAGCTTTATTCCAAAGTATCATGACAAATACTGCCAAAATAAACAGGGCTATTAACGAATCCACAATCAATCTGTCATCAGTTTCTACAGAAACAGCAAGCACATCTACAGAGCAGTACTCAATCTCAAATGAAATTCTGACAACAATGAAAAGCCTTGACCAGAACAGTACAGACATAGAAACAAAAGCAACAGAAGTCATGAACGTTGCTGACAAAACAGCTCAGCAGATTGACCACAGTTTTGCCATGCTGCAGCAAAACCTCGAAAAAATCGACAAAATCCGTAACTCAAATACAATCACGATAAATGGTATCCAGAGTCTGTCAAACAAACTCGGAGCTATCCTGGAAATTGTAAACCTCATCAACAGCGTTACATCGCAGACAAAAATCATTGCATTCAATGCAGAACTTGAGGCAAGTTCCATAAAAGACAGCAATAATGATTTTCAGGGCGTCGCACTGAATATACGTTCTCTTGCAGACAGAACTACAAAGCTGACAAACGACATCATGGAAAACATCAACGAAATCAAGATACTGAACAACAATTTGATTGAAACCGGCCATGAGTTTATGGAACAAATTAACGAAGGAAGTGCATTGTCAACAGAACTTGAAGAAAAATTCAACTACATACAGTCAAGCGCACTCAGGACGCTGACAGAATCAAGAGTAGTCCAGACATCAGTTCCGGAACAGACACTTGCATTTAAGCAGATAGAAACAGCGCTCATAAACATAAACGAAAAACTCAATGAACTGACAGGTTCAAGCCAGCAGATTCCAAACACAATTGCAAAGCTTAAGACTGAATCAGAAAAAATTGAAAAGAGAATCACAAATATCAGCACAGGAGAAGAACTATGACTTTTGAAAAAAAAGCAATACTAAACAGTTTTACTGCAGATTTTCTGGCAGTTCTTCTGATTATAAGCTATACAGCTCTTACACTTGGAATAAAAACAGAAGTCTTAATCGAACTCATTATGTATATCTTTCCGATAGTCTGCTTCGTACAGTTTATCATAGCACCTTTTGCAGATCACTTCGTATACAGAAATATCTCTAACAGGCTTGTAACATTCAAAAAAGGAACTCTCAGCCTAGACGACAGAACAAGCCTGCTGGAAGATTTACAGCAATATCCGTTTATAGGTCTGGTTCTGACAAGCGGTTTCTTTGTAATCACAACTTTGGGAGCGACATTATTTGTATTCTCCCGTCTTGAGCTTGAATCATACGTAAAATATGCCATACTCATACAGTGGCTATCCGGTTCGTATTTTGCAGGACTTTTTGCATACAGCTATATAAGCAGAATATGCACATCATATTCTATCGAGATAAACTCAGCAGGAATAAACAAACAGTACATTTATTCAAAAAAATACTTTGGGCAGGGACTTTTTTCCAAGATGTTCATGTTCGTGTATATGCCGATATTTTTGACAACATGTATGATCCTGTTTATGTTTCTCATAAACTTGATATCACCGAACAAGACAGCAGATACTGCAAAAATTATACTTCCAACAATAGGAACATTTTACATTCAGATGCCTATACTCAGAGTTCTTTCGTCTGCAGTATTGAATACAATCATCATGATTGTACTCATCATGATTTTTTATACGTCATTCCACAAAAAGAACAACGAATCTGTCAAAATTCTGCAGAAAATCAGAAAATCAGACATCATGGAATCAAATGCAATCCATACAGATCTGAGCGACGAACTTTCATACAATATATTTCTCATCAACGATTTTATCGGAGAACTTAGATCAATGATATCTAACTCAATAGAAATCGGACAAATGATAACTCAATCGTCTCTAAGCCTGTCGCAGATTTCTACAGAAACAGAAAGTACATCCGAGGAACAAAACAAGCAGACTCAGGAAATAATCTGTACAATGGAAGACTGCCATGCAATGTCCATAGAAATCGATGCAACGGCAAAACTTGTTACAGAATGTGCAGACGAAACAGACCAGAATATCGTATCTTGTAACAGCCTCATGGAACAGAACATACAGAATATGCGCTACATCGAAAGTTCCAATGAAGCAACACTCGCCGGTATTAAATCGCTCAACAAAAAAATCAGCTCTATTTGGGAAATCATCAACATAATCAACTCACTTGCAGACCAGACAAAGATTATTGCATTTAACACAGAACTTGAATCTTCAAACGTATCAGAAGAAGAAGAGAACTTTTTGAATGTTGCACTTGAAACACGCCGCCTCGCCAACAACATTGCCGACAGCATCAAAGAAATCAAAGACTACATCAAAGAGATAGAGAAAGCAGAGAATGAACTTCTGAACTATTCTGTATCCAACACACACGAAATAACAAAAGGAATGACTTTGTCTTGTGAACTGGAAGAAAATTTCGGAAATATCAATGCTTTGTCAGAAAGAAATACTGATGCAGCAAACGAAATAAGAAACATGCTTGAAAACCAATCTGAATCATTTACACAGATTCGCAGTACACTTGAAGAAATCGGTAAAGGCATAGAAAACTTCGCAATTTCTACAAGAACCCTTGTACAAGCATCAAAAAGCCTCAACAGAAATTCAGACAAACTGGGACATCTGAACAGTAACAACGGAGATGACAATGAATAAAAAGAAAAATCCAGACGCATTTGACCAGATAATTTATAAAAGAGGCATGAGACCGAACATAATCTCAGCGGGAATCATATTTATTTATTCAGTCAGCTTTGTCTTTATCACACTCAAACAGCTGCCGTGGGCTATGCTTTTGGTAGCTGGCATTGTAGTCATTGCAGAGTTTGTCATTTCTCCGCTTACAAACGGTATTTTGACAGGCGAAATCACAAAACTTATCGAAAACTGGAAATCCGGAGAACTAAAAACAGAACAGGAACGCACTCAGCTTTTCCTTGCACTGTCGCACTTTCCTTTCAGAAAAGCAGTACAGACACACATATACTATCTTGTATGTGCTATATTTCTTGCAATGGGCTACAGTATGCTAAAACCGCTTGCCATAGCTCCAGAGCTTACAATAGCTTCATTCAGTGCATGTCTTTTCGGTGCATATACAGCAGGAATCATAACACTCAGCTACTCCGAAGAGATATGCAGTACATTCTGTACAAAACTCATCAAAGAAGGCATTGACAAACAGCTCATTGAAAAGAAAAAAAGCTTCGGACTGAATCTCGGTTTAAGATGCTTTATTTATCTGATTATGCCACTTTTTTACATCATCCCGATTACATACTTCATGGCGAAGCAGTATTTCTATCCGGAATCACTTAACGTTTCAAGCCAGAATTACGTACTTTTCCGAAATATCATCGTCATATTCGTAAATACATCTCTGTACCTGGAACTTAGTTCTCTTTTCCGCAAAAAGCTCACATCATATGCGAACCAGATGAGTGACAGACTCGAAGAAATCATAAAAAAACAAAACGAGAACATTTACATTGACACAAACCTGTTCGACTCACTGAATTACAGTACTTACCTTGTAAACGAAACCGCAAGTGCCTTTATGGATATGCTCGAAAGTGTAACATCCGTCAGCACAGATATCATGAAGACATCAAACAATCTTGCAGCTATTTCAAAAGAACTTGAATATACATCTCAGGAACAGAATGTACGGCTTACAGAAGCAAATTCCACTGTAAAAGAGATGAACTCTGCTATCCGTAATATCAAAAGCAAAACAGAGAATGTAGCAGCCGGCTGTAACGACATGAACACGTACCTTACAACAAGCTCAAAGACAGTACAGCAGAACATGGAACAGATTCAAAGAATCGACAGCTCAAACAAGAAAATCATCGAGTGCATAAACACCCTGACAAGCCAGACAGAAAACATCGATAACGTCATGAAAATCATCAAAGATATCGCAAGTCAGACAAGAATTATCGCATTCAATGCCGAACTTGAAGCAGTAGGTGCTGGCAAAGCCGGCAAAAATTACCATATTGTTTCATCAGAAATTCAACGACTTGCAGACAACATTGTAAAAAGTATCAAAGAAATTCAGACACATATCAAAGACATTAAAGGTGCATCCAGATCGCTTATTGACTCATCAGAAAATACAACAAACAGCATTCAGGAAGAAATGGAACATTCACACGAGCTTGAAAAACAATTTATGAACATAAAAAACTCGGCAGAAAAAACTTCTTTCAAAGCTAATGAAATCAAATCCATCATCGAAAAACAGTCTGAATCTTTCAACGAAATGGTAATCACAATCGACCAGATAAACGAAAGTATCGAAAACTTTACAAAATCAACCACAGAAATCAGTGCTGCTGCAAACCAGATTCAGTCAGCATCAAATGAGCTTGAACTATTCGATGAAACAAATGAAACTAAAGAAAAACTGATGTAAGACTCAAAAAAGACATAAACAAAAAAGCTCTGCTATGATTTAATTTTTCATAACAGAGCTTTTTTTATAGAAAACACTATCATCAAATAGCTTTGACTTGAGCCAAAGTCGTAAGAATATTTCTCATAATACGGAAGCTCTCCGGAGTCAAAGACGCTATATTATCCCTGTCAGTATGAAACATGCGCCACGTAAGAGGCAGACGCTCTTTGTATGCAAAATCAACATCTTTACCATCAAGACGGTCTTTCTTTGTAGATTCGCGGTTCATGACCTTATCCGAAAGATTTTTTGTGCGTACAAGTTCTCTGGCATACAGAGAAGCCTCATCAGCCGGCAGCATAGTTATTGCAACAGCAGGTATACCACATGCCAAAAAAGAAGCGTTATCACTGTAAGGCACAGGAAGACTCATCCATCTGCCAGGACATGAACGGCGCAAAAGTTCCTGAGACCTCTCATACAACGAATTAAACGAATTAACAAACGATGAAGGCAAATTCGGAGGCAGAATTGTTTTTGCAAGAACAGGAACCTCTCCACGACCGCAGGAATCAAAAACATACACATCATCATTCATTATACCAAGACGGCGGAACACATTTGCGATTCCGTAAGCCCCCTGCTCATTCACGCCAGTATTCCAGCCAAGTTCCTCTCCGTCTGTAAAAAAAATACGAACATTGTGAAAAGTATTATATTTTTGAAGTTCGCCAGCCCAGCTTGCAATCTGGAAATCAGCTGCACTGTTGTCATTTGCACCAGGACTATTCGGTACACGGTCATAATGAGCAACTACAGTCTTTATCTTAAATTGGGGATTATAAAAAGAGGAGTCAAACTGAACCAGAATATGTTGTTTTCCCTCCATTGGAGTGCGGACAGACTTCACCCCGAGATCTGACAGATACTGCTGCAAAATTCCTGCGCGATCTGCATTCGGAGCAATGTAGTCATTAAAGATATCAGGAAGGAAACCCATATATTAATTATACAACGAAAAAAAATATTTGAAAACAAAAAAAACCTGCACAAAAGGCAGGCTTTACGAAAAGATAAAATAATAAATTATAGCTTAATCAAGCTATTAGTAATCACTATTTCTAAAATTCTGGTGATTGTTGCTGCGATTGCGGTATCCTCCAGTTCTTTCAAAACCGCCCTCACCTCTCGGTCTTCTCGGTCCACGAGGTTTTTCTTCAGCTTCGTTGACTCTTACTTTACGACCGTCAAGCTCACGACCATTCAACTCAGAAATAGCTTTCTCTGCAGCAGCGTCATCAGACATTTCTACAAAACCAAACCCCTTGGACTGCTGAGTATCGCGATCCTTAATGATTACAGCTGAAACAACTTCACCATAAATGGAAAAATACTCGTTCAGTGTTTCTTCCTTTGTTGAATAACTAAGATTTCCAACATAAATTCTTTTGGACATACAAATAATCCTTTGCCGACTAACGGCTTGAATGTTTTTGCAATGATTTGCAGCGAATAATAAAGATATATTCAATTTAAAATACAATAAGTTATATTGGCTGTCAAGTAATTAAAATTAGTAGGTCAAATTTCGAGTTATAAATAGAATTTACAAAAAAGGCGTAATTCTTTAGAATTTAGTTACCACACAAAAAACAAAGGAGTTACGCCATGAGCGAAAACGATCTTATAGAATTATACTGCATTATTGATGATTTTTACCAGCGGTTTATCAAAACTTCTTCAGGAAAAAAAATCTGAATATATATTACGGATAAAGAGGACCGGCTCGCCGGATGACCGTTCCGGAAGTGATGACCTTAAATATTGTCAGAATTCTTGATAGAATTGCTGACTTGAAAACATTTCACAGAAATGCAGCTGTGAACTTCATCAAATATTTTCCCAATTTAACCAATTACG
>JAZQQW010000075.1:0-13438 GCA_045629255.1 Treponema sp. | reverse complement strand
CAATACCTGTCCCATACTTCTTAATTCATCCAAAAATTCTTTTGCGCCCGGCATCGGATCAATGGTAGCAATGACCTCCTGAATCTCCTTTAATCCAAGGCCATGCTCCTTTAAAATAGCAATACGATACTTCATCAGTTTGTCATAATCGGGCTCATCCCTTGTGGTTCTCTTAAGCTCCGGAATACCGGTTGCCTCTGCAAAAGCGATCCAAATCTCAGGAACAAGAACTCCTTCCAAATCCAAACATGTAATATACATAAAATCCCCTTTGTTAGTGCAGGCTCAAAAAATAATGCATGCAAAGTCTGCATTTGTCAGCTTATAGAAACATAAGTTCTGTAAAGCGTTCATCTGCGGTGTGGTATTGCAATGCGGAATGTGCTGCCTTAACATTTTTCGACTAAGTTTGCCTATTATACAGTTTTTCTATATAATATGCAAAGTTATTCTGATAAGAGATTTCTAAAAATTGTAATTTTTAGGGGCAGTATTGAAAAGGAGTATGTCAGATGGCACAGATGAGCAGGAATATTGAAATATTGGATTCTACACTCAGAGATGGTTCTCAGGGAGAAGGTGTAAGCTATTCTGTTCAGGATAAAATTCATATTGTTCAGACACTTGACGAACTCGGAATAAAATACATAGAGGCTGGAAATCCTGGCAGTAATCCGAAAGACATGGAGTTTTTTCTGCGTGTCAATGAGCTCAAACTTCAGAACTCTCGTCTGGTTGCGTTTGGTTCTACCAGACGCAAGGATACTTCGTGTGCAGAAGATGCAAATCTGCAGAGTCTTTTGCGTGCTGAAACAGAAGATGTTGTTATTTTTGGCAAAAACTGGGATTTCCAGGTTACTGATATTTTGCACTCATCGTTAGAAGAAAATCTTGACATGATCAGAGATACTTGTGAGTATCTGACAAAACGCGGCCGTAATGTTATTTATGACGCAGAACATTTTTTTACAGGATTCCAGAAAAATCCTGATTACGCAATGCTTGCTCTGCAGGCGGCCGTGGACGGCGGTGCGATTGTGCTTTCTCTTTGCGAAACAAAGGGCGGCTGCATAATGAATCAGATTCACGATGCAGTCAAAGCAGTCGTGGATAAGTTCAGTCATGTTGTGACTGTCGGCATTCACACTCACAATGATTCAGGTCTTGCTGTTGCAAATTCTCTTGTGGCAGTAGAGGCCGGCGCAACTCATGTGCAGGGCGTTCTTTTAGGATTTGGCGAACGCACCGGCAATGCAAATCTCTCTACTGTAATTGCCGATTTGCAGCTCAAGATGGGGTATCGTTGTGTTTCTGATGAGCAGCTTGCAAAACTCGCCCCTTTGTGCAAGCGTATGGCTGAGATAACCAATATCACATTAGACGGAGGCATGCCTTATGTCGGGCAGAATGCCTTTGCTCACAAAGCCGGCATGCATATTGATGCTGTTCTCAAAAATCCATATGCATACGAACACATTGTGCCGGAAGCAGTAGGAAATGCACGTGTCTTTTTGATGAGTGAAGCTGCAGGCCGCAGTATGATTATTGAGAAAATAAAGAAGTTTGATCCTTCTATCACAAAAAATTCTCCCGTTGTCTCCGACATTATCAGAAAAGTAAAAGAGCTGGAGCATGTCGGGTATCAGTTTGAGGGAGCCGACGGAAGTTTTGAACTGATGGTCAGAAAAATCATAGGTAAATACCAGCCTTTCTTTAAACTTCATTATTACAAGACAAGCGATGAATATCCTATGATTGAGAACAATCTTTACTCGTTTGCGCAGCTTAAGATAGACGTCGACAATCATGTTGAAATTGCAGCCGGAGAAGGAAACGGTCCTGTTAACGCTCTGGATATCGCATTGCGTACAGCGCTGACACCTTTTTATCCGTCTGTGCAGCAGATTCATCTGATAGACTACAAAGTTCGTGTTCTTGACGGCAAAAGTGCCACAGCATCAAGAGTTCGTGTTCTTATAGAAAGTACGGACGGTATTGATACTTGGACAACGATAGGTGTCAGCTGCGACGTTGTTGAAGCTTCTTGGCTTGCTCTCGTTGACTCTTTTGAGTACAAACTTATCAGGGATATTGAGCGGAGATTTCAGAAGTTAATCTGAATTGAAAATCCTTGAGAGGATACAGCTAAAAAAAGTGTTTTCATTGAAATATTCAAGTATTTTTAATAGTTATAATAAAATGTTTTTTTGAGCAAAAAAATGAAGAAAAAACTTGCATAATACAAAAGGCATGTTATACTTAATATAGATGGTAAGGAACAGGTTAAGGAGCTGGAAACCGCCATCATCGATGGAGGCGATTATGCAATTTCCGACAAAGATGGTGACCCTTACGGGGGTGACTTTTTAACTGCCAGTAAAGCACTGGAACCATTCTTCGACCCAGTATAAAGACTTGGGTAAGACAAGCCGCCAAGAAAATTGGCGGCCTTTTTTTGTTTAAAACGCATAATTTGCAAAAGTACATTTCTAAAAAAAATACTTTTTAGAAATTGTTTTTCAGCTGAGGTAGATTTTTGCATGGAAAAAAATATAGCTTTGATTCCTGGTGATGGAATAGGTCCTGATGTTGTAGCAGAAGGCGTACGTGTTCTGGATACTATAGCTGTAAAATTCGGACACAAGTTTAACTTCACCGAAGTAACAGCAGGCGGTGCTGCCATTGATAAGTGGAACAATCCTCTTCCAAAAGAAATGCTTGATATATGTCTTGCAAGCGATGCTGTACTTTTGGGAGCTGTAGGTGGACCAAAATGGGACAAAGTAAATCCTGACATCAGGCCGGAAAAAGCTCTTCTTGGACTTCGTGGCGGCATGAAAGTTTATGCAAATCTTCGTCCTGCAGTCATGTGGAAACAGCTGAAAGACGCCTGCCCGCTCAAAGATGAAATTGCAGGAGACGGCATTGATATACTTGTAGTCCGGGAACTTACAGGTGGAATTTACTTTGGTGAAAGAGGTACATCTTCTGACGGCAGGACAGCTTGGGATACCGAAAAATATTCATATTATGAAATAGAAAGGATTATCCGCAAAGGTTTTGATTTTGCGAGAGATCGAAAAAGACATCTTACCGTCGTGGACAAGGCAAATATTTTGACATCGAGCCGTCTGTGGCGCAAAGTCGCAGAAGACATTCATGGAGAATATGCTGACGTGACTCTGGATTTTTTGTATATAGACAATGCAGCCATGCAGCTTGTGCGAAATCCCCGGCAGTTTGATGTAATTGCGACAAGCAATATGTTCGGAGATATCCTGACTGATGAAGCCAGTCAGATAACAGGTTCTATTGGCATGCTTGCTTCTGCATCTTTGGGTGACAGCGGTCCTGCGTTGTATGAACCAATTCACGGAACAGCGCCTGACATCGCCGGCAAAGATATTGCAAATCCTCTTGCCTCTATTTTGTCTGCTGCACTTATGCTGCGCTACAGTTTTGCACTGGAAAAAGAAGCCTGCGCCATAGAGAATGCCGTAAACAAAGTTCTGGATGACGGCTGGCGGACATTTGATATTGCCGGCAAAAATGCTGAATCATTGAAATTATCCGGTAAACTTGTTGGAACAAAGAAAATGGGACAGCTTACGGCTGATTACATCAATCAGCTTTAGAAACTGATTTTTATAAGTTCTTGCAAATATGAATAACAAAAGGCTCTGAAAGCAGATAAGTTATGCTTTTTGAGCCTTTTTGCATTTAAAAAATGTTTTTTATTGCCTTTTTGAAATTTCGTAAATATATTTGAGATGTACACAGTAAAACAAATGATTTTTTTAAGACTTCGAATGAATATAATTTTTCAAAAGAGGCGAAAATGAATTACGATCAAATGACACTTAAAACGCAGGATGCAATACAGGAAGCAAGCAGTCTCGCGATGCAGAAAAATACGAGTGAAATCGGAAACGAACATCTTCTCATAGCTTTGCTTAACCAGAAAGACGGCATAGTTTCTCCGCTTGTGGAAAGAATCGGAGTGAAGCCTTCAACTCTTCTGGCTGAACTGAATAATCTTGTAGACCAATATCCGACTGTAAGCGGCAATGTTCAGGTAACGCTTTCTTCTGAAGCTCAGAGAACGCTTGCCAACTCAGAAAAAGAGATGTCAAATCTCAAAGACCAGTATCTTTCTACAGAGCATTTGTTTCTTGCGATGACAGAAGCTCAGGATAAAGTCGGTTCTATGCTTCGTGCGCACGGCTGTACCAGAAAAGATGCTCTTGAAGCTCTGAAAGCAGTGCGCGGCAATCAGAGTGTAGATTCACAGGATCCGGAAAGTAAGATGCGCTCACTGGAAAAGTATTGTCTTGATCTGACAGCACGCGCACGTCTTGATAAGATTGACCCGGTAATCGGCCGCGATGAAGAAATTCGGCGTGTTATGCAGGTAATCTGCCGCCGTACAAAAAACAATCCTGTTCTCATTGGTGAGCCGGGCGTAGGCAAAACTGCTATCGTAGAAGGTCTTGCACGGCGTATGGCTGGCGGAGACGTACCTGAAAGTCTCAAAAACAAACGTCTGCTTTCACTTGATTTGGGACAGCTCGTAGCAGGAGCCAAGTTTCGCGGAGAATTTGAAGAGCGCCTCAAGAGCGTCATAAATGAAATTGCAAAATCTTCAGGACAGATAATTCTCTTTATTGATGAACTTCATACAATTGTCGGTGCCGGTGCGGCAGAGGGTAGCATGGATGCGTCAAATCTGCTCAAGCCGGCTCTTGCACGTGGAGAACTCCATGTTATCGGAGCTACTACGCTTGATGAGTACCGCAAATATATAGAAAAAGATGCTGCACTGGAAAGACGTTTTCAGCAGGTGTTCTGCAAGGAACCGAACGTAGAAGATACTATTGCCATATTGCGAGGACTTCGTGACAAATATGAAATTCATCACGGAGTAAAGATAAACGACGAAGCTTTGGTGTCGGCAGCTACTTTAAGTAATCGTTACATCACAAACAGATTTTTGCCGGATAAGGCAATCGACCTTGTAGATGAAGCTGCAAGCCGTCTCAAAATGGAAATAGAAAGTCAGCCTGTTGAGCTTGATCGTCTTGAGCGCAAGATTTTACAGCTTGAGATAGAAAAAGTTTCTCTTTCTAAAGAAGATGATGAAGCAAGTAAAGAACGTCTTACTAAGCTCGAAAAAGAACTGGCTGAAATCTCAGGTCAGAGAGACAGCATGAAACTTCAGTGGCAGAACGAAAAATCCTCAATCGAAGGAAGCCGCAAGACAAAAGAAGACCTTGAAAAAGCCCGTTTCGATATGGAAAAATTTACACGGGAAGGAAATCTTGCAAAGGCATCTGAAATTAAATACTCTGTGATTCCTGCTCTGGAAAAGAAAATCGCAATGGAACAGCAGTCAAAGGAATCTTCTGATGAAATGAGCGAAGAACGGAAAAGCCTTTTGCGAAAGGAAGTAACAGAAGAAGACATAGCTCGTGTTGTAAGTATCTGGACAGGCATTCCTGTTGCAAAAATGCTTACAAGCGAAAAGCAGAAATATCTGCTGCTTGAAGATGTCATGCACAAGCGTGTAATCGGACAGGACGCTGCCGTACAGGCTGTGTCCGACGCAATACGAAGAAACAAGGCCGGACTGAGTGATCCGAACAAGCCTCTTGGCTCATTCCTGTTTATTGGACCGACAGGAGTCGGCAAGACAGAACTTGCAAAAACTCTTGCAGACTTCCTGTTTAACGACGAAAAAGCCCTTACGCGAATTGACATGAGCGAGTACATGGACAAGTTTTCCGTTACACGTCTGATTGGAGCTCCTCCTGGATATGTCGGTTATGACGAGGGAGGCCAGCTTACAGAGGCTGTCCGCCGCCGTCCTTACAGTGTTGTGCTTTTTGACGAGATAGAAAAAGCTCATCCAGATGTGTTCAACGTGTTTCTGCAGGTACTTGATGACGGACGTTTGACAGACGGACAGGGACGCGTAGTGGACTTTAAGAACACTATTATCATCATGACAAGTAATCTTGGATCAGATTTGATATTGGAAACAGCAGACAGTCTTGCTGATTCTGAACATGAAGATCAGGCTGCCCGCATGGAAACATTAAAATCTCAGCTGGATGTTCTTCTCAAACAGCACTTCAAACCTGAGTTTTTGAATAGAATTGACGAGACCGTTATGTTCAGTCAGCTCGGCAAAGAACACATAAAAGGCATTGTTAAACTTCAGCTTGAACGTGTCGCAAGCCGTCTGCGTGAGCACAGGGTGAACATTACGTTTGACGACAGTGCCTTAGATTTCATAGCTCGTGTCGGCTATGATCCAGCTTTCGGTGCACGTCCGGTAAAGCGTTCCATTCAGAGTTATATCGAAAATCCTCTTGCAAAAGAAATTCTGCAGGGAAAGTTCGGCGATAATGCAGCTGTCAAAGCGACGGCTTCTGATAATGGCATTGTGTTTACGGCATAAAACATATTGGAATCTCTACAATGTATTTTTTAGAGGTTGCCTTTAGTTGAAAATTTGCATATCATAAGGACTGTAGGGTATCATTCAATGAAAAAGAATCTGACACTTCTTGCAGTCCTTATTGTTTTATTCAGCTCACATGTTTTTGCAGGAACTGCCATAGGCGCAGAATTCGGAGCTGTAATTCCTGTTTATCACAGCAAACAGACAACTGATATTTCTTTGACATTCAAATCGGACAGACTGCCTTTTGTAATACAGGCTCGTTCACAGTTTGTCGACTGGAAATTCTCTTCTGCCGGAGCCACTATGGACATGTGGCTTGCAAATCCTGTAATAGGCATATCGCTGTTTCATTTTTATTATGGACCTGGCCTCACTGTTCTCTATTATTCTAGAGTTGACAGCAAAAAACTTACACAAAGTACGGGGCTTTTTGTTGCTCCTCGTTTTGTACTTGGTGTCAATTCATATCTTACAGATTTTCTGGAACTGTATGCCCAGGCTGCCGTTGAGCCAGGCGTTTTGTTTGATGCAGACGACGGCTTTAAGTTCCGTGTAAATATTCCTGTCGGAACTGGCATACGCTTTTGGTTTTAGACAGTATACGTTTATAAAAAAAATCCTTAAAAAGCATGTGATTATATAGACCGTCTGTAAAAATCCCCTGCGCTTTGAAGTGTATTATCGAGGCGTACTTCACATAGCATCGGGGGATTTTTTGTGCCGGTCAGTTAGTCTGCATTTTCTGATTTTGTACAGTCGCTTAGGACTTTTGTTAGATATTGTGTGACTTCTTCCATCTGTTCTTTTAATTTCCACGGCGGATTTATCACAAGCATTCCGCTTCCATAAAGATGTGCGCCGTCTTCCTTTGTCATAGTTTCTGCAGGAACTACTTTGAGCTCAGAGCGGAAACTTTCGCACGGATTCAGACCAAGCTTCGCGTTGTCTTCAAGTGCGCTCAGCATCTGTGCAGTTTCGTTTTTTCTGCGTACCAGAAGCGGATACCACAGAGCAATGATAGCTGTATTCCATTTTTTGTGAACGCTTTTGACAGCGTCTTCTACACGGATATAATCTTCTGCGTCCTCATAACTTGGATCAATCAAAACAAGACCACGTTTAACAAGGGGAGGCGTGAGTGCTGCAAGAGCTTTGTAACTGTCTTCGTTGTGTATTGTATAGCGGACATCGGCCTGCTTCTCGGAAAAGTGACTGCCGGTTGAATTATTTTCGCATAAAAAAAGCGGCAGTTGGAAATTGTTCTGCAGATTTTGCAGTGCAGCTGGATGTTTTTCTACAAGATGCAAGTGATCCTGTTCACGCATACATAGACGTGAAATTTCCGGGCTTCCTGCGTAGAGACTGCGCTCAAAGTACGGCTTTTCAAGCTTGATATAGTGCAAAATACTCTGCGGAATCTGGCTTTCGTCCGAGCCATTTTGCATAAGCCGAAAGATACCACCTGACGCTTCGCCGGTTTTGAGGATTCTTTCGTCTTGCAGATTGAATCTGCCTGCTCCGGAATGGCTGTCAATAACTGTAAACGGTTTGTCTTTTTTGCACAGGCTGTCCAGGATAAGTGTCAGACAGATGTGCTTGAGTACATCTGCATGATTGCCTGCATGATATTCGTGTTGATAAGAAAGCATAACTTATTATAGGGAAAGCTTCTCTGTTAGGCAATCAGAGAAGCTTTCGATTTTACAAGTGCAGGGAAGTACATTCTGTGATTGTATTGATGATTTTGCCCTGTACTGAATGCGGAAGTGTTTCCATGTCAGCGATGAGTCTTTCGCAGTTTTGTACATGCATTTGTTTTTTATGCATGGAAAAATCGCCTGCACAAACTCTTGATCCTAAAGTTTCGTTTACCTTTGAACTTGCACATGATTTTGCAGGTCGGTAAGGTTTATCCGTACCTGTCATGAGTTTTTCAGTGTCTGTATTTAAATGACGTGCAATCTTGAGTGCGTCATTTTCAGAGATATCGCAGTTATTTTCTATGCTTTTATAGACTGTGTTTTTTGATACATTGCAGGAGATATCATTATCTTTTATTTCTTGTTTTATGTTATACCAGAAGCTCATAAGTAATCTAAAATATCGACATATAGTTTTTTTGCATAATAGCATGTGCAAAAATATTTTTCAATGTAACGGAGATTTTTGCAGAACAGTCTTTCATAAAACATTTGCTTATGATTATCAATAGTGCTAAAATAATGAAGCTTTGTTGATTCTGTAAGACTCTGAAAATTTCGTTTTTCTGGAGATGACATTAACAAAAGCGATATAACAGGGGGAAACTGCATGAATCAGAACAAAAAGATTTTTTACAGAAATCAGGCTGAGTCGATTATTGCAAAAATGAAACTGCGCGGTATGGAAGGCTTTTACTGCGATAATATTGAAGAAGCAAAGGACAAAGTTCTGGAACTTATCGGAGACGGACGCAAAAGTGTAGGCTATGGCGGATCGATGACAATTGACGAGTGTGGCCTCAAGGCAAAAATTGCACAGGCTGGACACGAACTGATTAATCGCGAAGAACTTGGCAAAACTCCCGAAGGACTTGCAGAGTGCAATGCACGTCTTATCAATGCAGATACTTTTTTGATGAGTACAAATGCCGTTACATTGAACGGTGAACTTGTGAACATAGACAAGCGCGGAAACCGTGTGTGTTTTTTGATTTACGGACCAAAACAGGTAATTATTCTGACGGGCATGAACAAAGTCTGTGCGTCTGTAGACGATGCAATACGCCGCATACGCAACTGTGCGACACCGCCGAATGCAGTGCGCCTCAATTATGACACACCGTGTGCTACAACAGGACGATGCGCCGACTGCCTGAACAACAGCTTGTGTTCAAGTATCGTCACAACAAGAACAAGCGCTGTTCCTGGCAGAATAAAAGTCGTATTTGTCGGAGAAGAACTTGGCTACTAAAACTTGCTGATAATTGAATGAAAATAAAGGACATCTTCTTAAATTTGCAATTTTTAGAAGATGTCCTTTATTTTTCGAAAAAGTCTGCAATATTTTTATGTTATGATTCTAAAATTCTACTTCCATAAGCTTTGAAAAAAATGTAGTATTGGAAACCGTAATAGTTTTGCACAGGAAACCAAAAAACTTACGTTTTAGAGGCAATCTGTAAACAGACATTTTACGGGGATTTTTTTTATGACTGGAAACGTTAATATCAATGAAAAGGGTCATTTGACACTCGGCAGAATTGATTCTGTTGAGCTTGCAAATCAGTATGGAACTCCATTGTATGTAATGGACGAAGATATTATCCGTTCTGTTATGAAGCAGTACGTTGATTCCGTCAAAAAGTTTTATGACGGCAATGGTCTTATCTGCTTTGCTTCAAAAGCATTTTCATGTAAAGAAATCTACCGCATCGCAAATCAGGAAGGTTTGGGAACAGATGTCGTTTCCGCAAGCGAACTGTACACAGCTTTGTCTGTAAACTTTCCTGCTGACAAAATCATATATCACGGAAATAACAAGACAAACGAAGAACTCAGATACGCACTTGAGAGCGGTGTCGGACGCATTGCAGTCGACAATATCGAAGAGCTTTGCCGCCTTTCGAAGATTGCGTCTGAAATGAACAAAACTGCAAAAATCATGTTCCGCATCAAGCCTGGCATTGATGCTCATACACACAACTTTATCATGACAGGTCAGATTGACTCTAAGTTCGGCTTTGCTCTGGAAACAGGCGAGGCTATGAATGCTGTCAAAGAGGCCTTAAAGCTTTCGAACATCAAGCTCGTCGGAGTACACTGCCACATCGGAAGTCAGATACATGAACTTACTCCGTTCGTTGAAGCTGCAAAGGTGATGATGAAGTTCATCGCTGACGTAAAGAAAGAAACAGGCTTTGAAATTGATGAACTCAATCTCGGCGGCGGTTACGGAATCCGTTACACAGAGGAAGATGACCGCATAGAATATCCGAAGTACATGGATGAAGTATCAAAGACAATTCACAGCTGCGCAAAAGATTTTGGAATCAAGCTTCCGTTTATCATGCTTGAGCCAGGCCGCTCCATTGTAGGAGAAGCCGGCACAACGCTGTACACTGTCGGAGCTGTAAAGCATATACCTGACATCCGCACATATGTAAGTATTGACGGAGGTATGGCAGACAATCCCCGCTACATTCTGTATCAGTCAAAGTATGAGTTTATCGTTGCAAACAAAGCAGACAAGCCGAAGGACACAACAGTAACAGTTGCCGGCAAGTGCTGCGAAACAGGTGACCTTCTTGGAGAAAATGTTCCTCTTCAGAAGTGTGAAGGCGGAGACATCATGGCAGTTCTTTCAACAGGTGCATACAATTATTCCATGAGTTCAAACTACAACCGTCTGCCAAAGCCTGCTGTAGTCATGGTAAAAGACGGAAAGAGCCGCGTTATAGTAAAGCGTCAGAGCTTTGAAGATATAGTCAGAAATGACATATAATCTTTGAAGTTTTTCGGGGCAAGCAGTCAAAGACATCGTATATTTAAAAGATGTCCTGCGGGTTTAGAGTCATAGAGTTACAGCACTCTAAACACAGAAGTTTCAAAGCTGTCTCCAAAAACTTAAGTTTTTAGAGATGTCTTATATATGGGAGCATTTATGAAAACAAGAATTGCAATCTTGGGTTATGGAAACCTTGGACGCGGTGTAGAATGCGCAATCAAGCAGAACGCAGACACCGAACTCGTAGCTGTATTTACACGCAGAGATCCTGCAACTGTAAAGATTCAGACTAAGAATGTACCTGTCGTTTCAGTAAACGAAATCAAAGAATTTACAGAAAAAATCGATGCTCTTATAATCTGTGGCGGAAGTGCAACAGACCTGCCAAAGCTTACACCAGAATACGCAAAGTATTTCAATGTTGTAGACAGTTTTGATACACACGCTCGTATCCCTGAGCATTTTGCAAATGTCGATGCAGCTGCAAAAGATAGCAATCACATTGCAGTAATCAGCGCCGGATGGGATCCTGGTATGTTCAGCATTCAGAGACTGTACGGTAATATCATTCTGCCAGAAGGCAATGATTACACATTCTGGGGCAAAGGAGTAAGCCAGGGTCACAGCGATGCATGCCGCCGTGTCGAAGGAGTTGCCGACGCACGCCAGTATACAATTCCTGTACCGGCAGCACTTGAAGCTGTACGTTCTGAAAAGAATCCTGAACTTACAACACGTCAGAAGCATACTCGCGAAGTATTTGTTGTTGCAAAAGAAGGCGCAGACAAAGCAAAAATCGAAAAAGAAATCAAAGAAATGCCAAACTATTTCTCAGATTATGACACAACAGTTCATTTTATCAGCGCAGAAGAAATGAAGGCAAATCACTCAGGACTTCCACACGGAGGATTTGTTATCCGCACAGGTAAAACAGGCTGGAACGGAGAACACAATCATACAATCGAGTACTCACTCAAACTCGACTCAAACCCAGAGTTTACATCAAGCGTACTTGTTGCATGTGCACGTGCCGCAGCCCGCATGAATGCAGCCGGCGATAAAGGATGCAAGACATTGTTCGATATCCCTCCGGCACTTCTTTCAGCCATGAATGGTGAAGAAATGAGAGCTCACTTGCTGTAACAGACAGCTTTGGATAGTTGAGCCGCAAAGCTAGCCTCTTAAGAGATCTGTAACGGCCGATTATTCCTGATAAACGCTCTTTCTGTAATAAGAAAGAGCGTTTTTTTTATACATAGCGACAGCCTTTCAAAAAAGATTTTTAGCTAAATGCGAAGGAGTGAAAACATGAAATACAATTACTATAACAGCGGAAACGACAGCATAAAGGCCATAAATACAATCTATCCTGGCATAGAAACTCCGGATGACCTTTACGAAGCATTGCAGTACTGCTGGACAGAAGAAACTTGTACGGAACGACTTCGCAAAAGATTCAGTGACAAAAATAAAACAGCCGGACAGTGTGCAATCACTTCATTTTTAGTTCAGGACATATTTGGAGGCGAGATTTACGGCACAGAAACAGGCCGCGGCAAACACTGGTATAACGTTGTCAACGGATTTGCGTTTGATCTGACATCGGAACAGTTTGGCGAAGAAGCCAAAAATCTCGTGTACGACAAAAAGATACTTTTGTCTTCGCGCGAAAGCATATGGAATGCAACAGGCAAAAAAGAAAGATACTTTCTGCTCAAACAGAATCTTGAACACCTTTTGCCGAAGACAATTTCTGTAAACGGCAGAGAATTTATGATTGAAAAACTCATAGGACACGGTAAAGGAGGCTATTCTTACCTGGTGCATGCTTTTGCTGACAGTGCCGGCTCCAGAGATGTTTGTCATGCAGAAAAATACGTACTCAAGCAGATACATCACGAACCATGCGATTATTACACATTCGGCAACAAAATCGAAGCCGAACTTGACAGCTATGATAAACTCTGCCGCATAGGAATCACAATGCCCAAAATGATTGACTTTGACAGAGATAATGAACGCATCCTCAAAGAATACATCGACGGAACTACAATCGATAAACTCGTACAAGATGACAGAATGCAAGATGATTATGTAAACCAGATGCAGAAAATGTGCACACTTTTGTATGCAGCAAACACAAATATAGATTATTACCCGACAAATTTTGTCATACAAAAAGAAAAGCTTTATTACATAGACTATGAGTGCAACGATTACATGGAAAAGTGGGACTTTGAACACTGGGGCTGCCAGTTCTGGGGCTCAAACGCACAAAAACTCTTTGTACATAATTAAAGTTTTACAGCATCTGAAAATCTGTATGTACATGTTTTGTCATAGAACACTTAATATCATGGACTGTCTCTAAACCGATGACCGATGTTATTTAAATTTTTGATATAAATTACAAAGACTGATGCAATTGAATATTTAAAGAAAAATAAGGATAAAATTTATGGTAAAAATAAAGAATTCAGTAAGTTT
>JAZQQW010000074.1:0-33275 GCA_045629255.1 Treponema sp. | reverse complement strand
TGATTTTATTTTGCTGACAAGTTGATTTTATTTTGCTGACAAGTTGATTTTATTTTGCTGACAAGTTGATTTTATTTTGCTGACAAGTTGATTTTATTTTGCTGACAAGTTGATTTTATTTTACTGGCAAGTTGTTTTTAGCTTTTTTGTAAATTTATCTATAACTTGAAATTCAATCAATTAACTAAAAGTAAGTTCCCTGTTAATCTGTTTCCTGACAAAAATACAAAAACTGACTGCTATGACAAACAAAACTGATAAATTTTTCTCTACAACTTTCAGTATGCCAGCCAGATCATCAAGGAACTTATACTACTCTATTTTACTGTGGCTGCTGTTCAATTCTATACTGAACTTCATTTGTGAAAAGCTGTTTTGCTGCAAGACTTACAACTTTTCCGTCGTTTTCATCCAGAACAGAATCTTTGAGCATTGCAAGCTGGTAGGCACGATGGCTTGCAGCTGCAGTGATTTCATATATGCTGCCTTTAAATTTTGACATTTGTTCGAGTGGGAAAATCATACACATACCTCTCAATATATTAAAAACTAAATTTTATTTTATCATTTTTCGTATTTTATGTCTATATAACAAATAATTCAATCTTTCTTCCATAAAAAAGGATAACTCTGAGCTATCGTAAACGGACGATAATGACTGACTGAAGTATTGCCTTGCAGAACAATATTGCATAAAATGTTTTTATGGGAGAGAGAAACAAAAGCATAAATGCTACAGTTCTTTTAGTCAGAAATACGGCAGACAATTGCAGTCAGGTATGTCTGGTTTCTGCAGAACAGGGAATTTCCTGGGCGACTCTGTACGGCGGGCCGAAAAGTAAGCTCAAATCCCTTGTACAGCCATTCAATTCCGGCAGAATCTGGCTGTACGAAGATAAAATCAAAAACTCCGTCAAAATTACAGATTTTGAAATATTAAATTATCATATTAAGCTTAAATCAAATCTTTACACGATATGGGCGGCAAATCTCGCCTGTGAAATTCTCATGAAAACAAAGTGCGCAGGTGATGCGCCGAACGCTTACGTTCTGTTCCGCGCTTATCTGGACGGCATAGACTCTACTGACGAAAGCGGAGCCAGAATAGGAACTGTCAGATTTCTGTGGCGGTATCTTGGGCTTCTCGGAGTACAGCCGGATATTGCCGAATGCAGTTTCTGTCACAAAGCATGTGCAGAAGATGCATCTTTTTCACCGGCAAGAAACGGCATTATCTGTAAATCATGTCAGAAATCCGCAGATCCACAGCAAAAGCAAAGCCTTTTTCTGCTCAGCAAAGAATCCCTTGAATATCTTGCCGCACTCAATACTCTTACGCCCGGCAGAGTACGCGCCATAACAATCAGCGCAGACAGTGCATATCAGCTCAAAAAACTTGTCTTTTATCTGATTGAACAGGCTGTCGGAGCAAAATTAAACACACTCGAATCAGGCAGTACAATATTATGAAAATTTATACAAAAAAAATTGTTTTTTCTTGATTTTTTTTGTATAATTGCAACTTAAATAAGATTTGAAACATATAATATATATGAGAGTCTCTGAAAACCGCATTTTTGGGGATGACATATAAAACACCGCTGAAAACTCTAAAAAGACATCTTGCAATAAAGCTGACAAATTAAAACCTGCTTAAATTGCATTTTTTACGTCATGCTTTTTTAGTTGTCTTTCTAGAACAAAGTTTTTTTAGCGATGCTCATAAAACAAATAAAGGACTATCCGCGTGCCAGCTTGGAACAAAACAAATATCAGCAAAGAGCAGATTGATCTGCTCCAGAAAAAATACAACATCGATCCGATATCTGCCAGCATTATGGTCAGAAGAAATATTACGGACGGCAAAGATCTTCTCTACCATATGGAAGATGATCTTCGTTTTCAGCACAGTCCGTTTCAGTTCACTGCCATGGAAGATGCCGTTGACAGAATCATTGATGCTGCAGAATCCAAAGGCAAAGTTTTGATTTTCGGTGACAGGGACGTAGATGGTGTAAGTGCAACTACTGTCCTGTATGACTGTCTTTCCGAAATGGGAATTGATGTACAGTACAAACTTCCGAAAGGTGATGAAGCTTACGGACTTTCAATGGCAGCCGTTGACGAATTTTCAAGAGATTACGGTTCTCTGATCATCACTGTTGACTGTGGCATTTCTAACAATGCAGAAGTTGCACATGCTGCGGAACTTGGTCTTGACGTAATCATTGCAGACCATCATAACCCGCAGGAAGAACTGCCGTCGCCTGCAATCATCATCAATCCTAAATGCGAGGACTCAGGTTATCCTTTCAAAGATATCTCCGGCTGCGCTGTCGTCTTTAAGCTCGTCTCTGCCCTCAGATTCAGCAGAAGCAAATGGTACAAGCAGCCTGTCACACTTCTGAATGCATATGCCGATGGCGACGGCTACAAAATCGAGTGCATCAAAATCAGAAACCTCGTACCTGTCTCACGCATTACTCAGCTGATTGATTCAGAAGGTATGTTTTTCGCAGATTCAAAACTTTGCAACTATCTTCAGGGAGAAATGATTCTCGCCTGGGACTGTGCTCAGCAGAAAGACATTCTGAAAAACTGTTTCGGCAGTGGAACAGAGTTTAACATGCTTGATGTGCGTGATTTGATTTCCGAACTGATTCCGACATTTGCAAACCTTTCTTTGTCACAGATCAAGAATATGTCAAAGATTGCAAAGTACGGCAACCATGAGCCGACAGAGACCGGCGGATTATACAATATTTATGTAACGTATGTTCAGCTTGCATTCAAAAAAGCTTTCCCGGACATCAAGGAGAAAGAAGAAAAAGACCTGCAGCTTGTCGCTCTGGCAGCTCTGGCCGATATCATGCCGATGAAAAACGAAAACAGAATTTTTGTCCGCAATGCCCTGAATTTCATGAACACGAAGCACATAAGGACAGGTCTTCTGGAACTTATGTCAGCACTTGGAATGCTTGAAAAACATATAACATCGACAGATTTAAGCTGGGTTTTGGTTTCAAATCTGAATGCAGCAGGACGTCTCGGACAGCCGGAGCTTGCTGCAGAACTTTTTATCTCAGACGATCCTGTATACAGAGAAAATATTGCCCAGAAGATAAAAGAATGCAATAATCAGAGAAAACAGCTGTCACAGGATGCACAGGGATACGCAGCGCTGCAGGCACAGACATCGATTCCGCTGCATCACAACAAGCTCTGCGTTGTGATAGATGAAAGAATCAACCGCGGTGTAACAGGTATCATCGCCTCTCGCCTGGCATCTCAATATAACCTGCCGGCAATTGCAGTTACATTTGTTGACGACACAGCTGTCGGCTCAATTCGAAGCAGCCGCGGCGTGAATGTTGCAGATTTTCTGAACGAACTCAAAGACATTTTCATCAATCACGGCGGACACACTTTTGCCGGTGGTTTCAGCTTTGAACGCTCAAAACTCAGCGAATTTGAGCAGCGTGTCACAGACCTTTCACAAAAAATCGTACTCAGCGAAAATACTTCCGATATATTTAACATAGATGCACAGATTCCGCCATCGTATCTGACACCTGACCTGCTTGCAATTTCTGACCGTTTCGAACCGTTCGGCGAGGAAAATGATCCGCTTTTGTTTATGACATGCGGACTTTTGGTTACAGATGCAAGAATAATCGGCAAATCAGATAAACAGCACCTAAAAATCGAAGTTTCTTCCGGTAAATACAAATGGCCGGCAATTTTCTGGAACGAAAGCGAAAGACTGCACAGAGATTTTGAAGTGAACGACAAAATCGACATCTTGTTTCATATTGACAGGAATACTTATAATGGAACAGAGACTCCTCAGCTTATACTCGAGGATTTGAGAAAATCGCAAAGTTAATGCTGCAGTTTATGCAGTTTTTAATATCGCATTATAAAACTGCAGATTCCTGAAAGTGATTTTGGAATCTGCAAAAAAAAGGATGGTAAAAAATGAAAAAGAAACTATGTGCCCTGCTCTTTTTTGCAATAGCTTCTGTTTTTGCAGTTGCATTTGCGAAAGAAGCAGTCTTTGAAGGTGAAGATTACACCATCAATGTAAAGTACAATGACAAGGCATGCCCTGGAGACGCAATTTTTGCCCGCATTACTTTCTCCCAGAACAGTAAGCAGACAAAAAAACTTAAACTCGAAAGCACGGCTATCACAATGAAGCTATTTCTCGGCGAAAAACAGCTCGAAAAAGCTGATTTTTATCTTTTGCCTGGTGACAGCTCAAGAAATTCACAGGTTTTTCTTGCAGGAATTCCACTTTCTTCATGGTGGAACGCAGATAATCAGTACGACTTAAAGATTACATACAAGCTGTCAAACAGCAAGGCATACGATTTCTCTCTTCCATTCTCAATGGAGTACAAGAAATTCGTAGAAGAAACTATTCCTCTTGATGATTCAAACACAGCTATCAAGACTGACACAAGTCCTAAGCGTATGTCTCAGATAGAAAAGCTTAACACAATCCTTGCAACAACAAACAAAGACCATATCTATCAGACAAGTGCATTCGAAGCTCCGACAACAGCAACCAGAAGAACATCTTTCTTTGCAGACAGAAGAATCTACGCATACTCAAACGGTAAATCATCAACAAGCCTTCATTACGGTATTGACTATGGTGTACCACAGGGAACTCAGGTCACTTCATGTGCTGCAGGCCGCGTTGTCATGGCAGAAGACAGAGTCACAACAGGCTGGACTGTTGTTGTCGAGCATTTGCCAGGCTTGTACAGTTTGTATTATCACATGAGTGAACTCAAAGTCAAAGAAGGTGACATGGTAAAAAAAGGTCAGCTTGTAGGTCTTTCAGGTTCAACAGGTCTTGCAACAGGTCCTCACCTGCATTGGGAAATGAGATTGAACACAGCCGCTGTAAGTCCGGATTTCTTTGTTTCAAACTTTACTTATGCAAACGAAAAATAAGTACTGAACATATGATTCTGCTGAAACAATGTTTTCAGCGGGATTCTTTGGAAAGCATAAAAAATCCCTGCTTTTGTTAAGATAATCAAAGGCAGGGATTTTTTGTATCAGTTCAAAAATCACATTCCAAGCAATTCAAGGAACTGCTTTTCATTAATCACAGAAATTCCAAGGTCTGCTGCTTTTTTGTTCTTTGAAGAGCCGCTTTCTGTATCATTTGTGACAAGATAACTCAAACCTTTGACAACAGAAGATTTGACGCTTCCGCCGTTGTCTTTGACAAGATTCTGTGCGTCTGCTCTCTTCATTGAAAGAGTACCTGTAAAGCAGAAAGACTTTCCGGAAAGAATCAGATTATTGTTCTTTGCGGGAATCGTTATTATGCCGCCCTGTGTGAGAGAAAGCATTTCTTCTTTATTTTGAGCAATGCCGTCTACAAAAGTTTTTGCCATTGTATCTGCAAAGCCATATACATCTGCAATCTGCGCAGATGTTGCATCAAAGATTTTCTGCAGGCTGTCATAGCCTGCATCAACAAGCTTTTCTACAATAGTCTCACCTATTCCATCAATGTCAAAGCCGGCAATGAATTTTGCAAGCGAAAGCGTTCTATGTTTTTGTATGGAAGCAAAAACTTTCTGAGCTCCCAAAGACTGCTTTTCCTGCTCCATGCTCTGCTTTGTCAAAAAATAAGGAGTAAGTTTGTCTTCCGTCAAAGAATAGATGTCCGATATCGACCTTATCACAGAATCTTCAAAAAGAGACCTTATGAGCGTGTCTCCCAAGTCTCTTATGTCTGCTATGTCTACCCATTTCAAAAGCTGGTGCAGAATACGCTTGCTGCATGATACTTCAGGACAATAAAGTCTGGTTCCTTCATTTATCAGTTTAGAACCGCATGTACTGCAGATTTCAGGCATTTGTATATCATGAACTTCTTCGTTATCCTGTTTTACAACGCTCTCAATTTTCGGGATGATTTCACCGCGCTTAACAACAACAACATGACTTCCGATTTTTAATCCAAGAGCTGCTATTGTGTTTGGATTTACAAGACTTGCTCTCTGTACTGTAGTTCCGTTAAGCTTAACCGGATCAAAAATGGCAACAGGTGTATAAGTAGCACCTGCTTCGTTCCATTCCACCTGGCGGACTACAGTGACAGCTTCTTCCAGACTGAACTTGAACGCAATCTGTCTGTCAGGTCTGTCACGGCTTGCATCCAGATGATTCACAACTCTTTCCTTGATTACAAGACCGTCAATGTCATACGCCAGATCCTGCCTTGTTTCCATGACTGAAGCACGCAAATCAATGACATCCTGAGCAGACTTACAGATAAAAAGAGGTACACTGTTGAAACCACACGATTTAAGCCATGTAATCTTTCCCTCTTCGTCATTAAACGGCTGCTCACCTTCTGTCGCCCAGACATCATAAGTTATAAGTGTCAGATTCTCACAGCCGACGCCGTCCTTTCTTTTCATAAGTCCGTTTGCAGCGTTACGGCAGTTTGCCTTATCTGCAAAAAGTGTATCATGGACAGTATGTGTCATTATAACTTCACCGCGGACACCTCCGGTAAAAGACACGAGCTTCCCTTCTTCTGTGACAAGCTCACCTCGGACGCCGTTCATTTTTACAGCATTTGATGTTATGACATCTCCGATATCACCGTTTCCGCGCGTGACAGCCTGTACAAGCCTGCCGTTACGGTACTGAAGTTCAAGACTTGCTCCGTCGAGTTTGTACTCAACAAGATATTCAGGATATGAATGTTTTGCAGCCCATGACAAAAACTCTTCAGGATTTGACGCTTTCTCCTGGCTGCCCATCGGCATAACGTGCTTTGCTTTTTCGAAATTGCCACTGTCGGCACCGACTTTGTGCAGAATAGGATTGTCCGGATCAAGAGATTTCAGTTCATCCCATAATTTATCAAACTCGCTGTCGTCAATCTCAGCCTCTCCGTTGTAATATGATTTTTGATAACGAAGTATTTGATTCTCAAGTTCAGATATTCTTATAAATGATTCCATTTTTTTGCCGCATAAAAAGATTTTTAAACAGCTGAGAACAACAAGTTTTCAGGCTGCTTCTCAAAAATTAAACAACCCCGGACTTATAAAGCCGGGGCTGCTATTTATAAAGAAAATCACTGAAAACTGACATTCCCAGAGACTTTCAGAAGTTCTTATTTTTTGCTGAACATAAGCTCGTATATTTTGCGGCCGGCATCCAGACCTTTCTGCTCAAACTTTGTACGCGGCCTCCACTCCTGATGTGGTGCAAAACCGTCATATTTGTTGCAAAGACCTGCTGTCTGTGACAGCTCATCAAGCGCAATATCAGCATATTCTTCCCAGTCCGTAACAAAATACAGGTAACCGCCAGGGATAAGCTTGGAAGCCAGCAAATCTGTGTGCGGACGCTGCATCAGGCGGCGTTTGTGGTGCTTCTTTTTTGGCCATGGGTCTGGAAAAAACACATGAAAAGCACTGATTGACTCATCAGGAATCATTGCTTCAAGGATTTCAAGAGCATCATATTCGACTATAAACAAATTTTTCAGCTGGCGTCTCTTTATATCGCTCAAAAGACGTCCTACACCAGGAACATGAACTTCAAATCCAAGATAATTTATATCAGGATTGTCAGCAGCAATCTGAGCTGTTGCATGTCCCATTCCAAATCCAATTTCTATTGTTACAGGATTCGTATTTCCAAAAATTTCTGTAAAATTAAGGGTGCGGTGTTCAAATGGAATACACCATACCTGATGAAGTTCTTCGTAACTTCGTTTTTCACTGTCAGTCATCCGTCCTGCACGAATAACATAAGTTTTGATAGTTCGTTTGAAAAAACTTTCTTTCGATCCAGATTCTAAAGGAACTGGGTCATTTGAAGTCTGCTCGTCAGTCGACTGCAAACTCGAAGACCCGTTCTCAACCTCACTAGACATTACAATCCTCTCTATATGGGAGCTTCAAAAACTTCTGCCTTTGAAACAACTCTAAAAAATGCGATGTTCAAAACATGAAACCTCATCAATTTTGAACTCGTCAGGCACCTCATAACTGAAGATGTCCTAATATTTAAAAGCATCAAAAAGCCTCAAAGACTTTCTAATTATGCTTCTTTTCCATGGGAAACAAATAAATAGTCCGGCTATCATTTGTCATTTGCATACGGCGCAAAGCTTTCCAGTCTCGTTCCAATACGGGACTGCCATTCGGTTCTATACAAGAAAGCACCATTGCATCATCAAATGCAGCAACTTTCTCCGCAGATTCCCAGTTTACAATATTATCATCACTATATTCAAGACGGAAAAATGATTCTGCATTTCTGCCGCTTCTACCGGTTAATGTAAGTTTATACTCGCCTTTTGGAAATGTTTCACCAGATTTCGGCGAAAAAAATGCGTAAACAAAATCCTCTGCTGCATTTTTTACATTGAAGTTTTCCCAGCAAAGTCCTGTCTCTTTGTTTTCAATCTTTATTGACTTTTCCGAATCCATCATATCTGTGTGTACAAAAAGTGCCAGATATTGAACAGACTCTTTTTGCTTTCCCTGTACTCCAGATTTTCCAGAGTCTTCATAGACTATATAAGGCTGAACTCCTATAATTCTGGTACTCTGTGATTCGCAGGAAAACAAAAACAAAGAGAGACTTGCAAGAACAAACAGAAATATTTTCATTACGAAAAATTGAACTTTAAGTTAATAACTGTCAGATCACTTGCAGAGAACTGGTTGACGATAGATTCGAACTTGACGCCAACTTTTTTACAAGCGTCATCAAGATAAGACAGATAGTAAAGACCGAGGTCGTTTCCGCCTTCGCCCTCCGGCATCTGTCTATAGAAATCTATAAGGGAACGCTTGTTTGTATTGGCTGACATCTTGCTTTCGATGTTATCCTTTACTTCCTGGAACTCATCAGATTTATTATACAAAGTAATGTTTAAGCTTCCCTGTTTACCGATAGCAGAAGAACCGCCTCCGATTCTCCATGTCAAAAATACAACTTCGTGCTTGCGTACAAGTTCGTCAATAATCTTGCCGCGAATTTCCTGATCGTATATAAGAGATTCTGAGTTATCGATTCCCTTGTAGAGAATCTTAGCTTCCTTGCGCATATTTGTGTTTTCGCAGTTAAGTACAAGCTCCATAATCATAACGGAGATATACTCAGGAATCTTTGCCTTGTCCATGTATGTATGAAGAGCCTGACGAATCGCGCCGAGCATCTGGTCAAAACCATTGCTCTTGTAAAACTTAGTAATGATATACCAGTTCATCAGACTAAGACGGTTCAAGAACTTTTCTGTCATGAGAAGAAATATGTTCTTTTCTTCAGGAGTATAATCCTTATCTGCCATGATGCTCTTCCAGACAGGATCCAGAATCATCTGACGGCACTGCTGGATAACATTATCTTTGATTGCAAGATGTTTGCGCAGCTGAGATGTTGACAGCTTTGTTCTCTCATCGATAAGCTGTGACGGATTCTGTCTGTTGTGAACTCTGACACAATCACACTGGATAAGAGCTTCGTATATTTCGCGGTCAAACTGCTTGTAAAGAATAGAATAAACGATAATCTTTGACAAATCCATGATATCCTGTCTGTGTGAAACAAACTCAGACATTGATATCTCAATTTTGGAAATGTAATCAATGAGAATCATATTTTGGACAGACATCGGTGAAAAATGAGTAAGGCTTATTCCGTATTCTTCAACATTATCTGCAAGCTTAAAACGCAGCAGTTTTTGTTTCCGGCTGATAAAGTGAGAGGCCCCTTCCTCTGTCAATATAACCTTCAAAGGCAAGTCAAGCATGAATTTTTTATCTGCTGCGCTCATTTTTTAAGTGTTACTCCTGAATTAAAAAGATTTTTTAAAATCTTATTTTATACTATTATATAACAAGTCTCTTGCAATGTAAACAACAATAAATTATTATAAATCCATGCAAATAAAAATGCAAAGATTTTCTTTCCGGTATGTGATTTACTGCCTGATTTTGTTTTTTTATCTGACTCCGAAAGCATGGATGCAGGATAATTCTATGCCACTGGCAGAAACTGCTGTATCCGAAAAAGATGTTCAAAGCCAATCATATTCAGATTCTGAACTTTTTGATCTTTGCAAAACCGCAAGCCTGGATCCGCGGTATCAGGGACTGACTCAGACGGACTTTTCAATCTATCCCCAGAATATCATTTTTACAATTCCAAAATCAAATGTTTCACAAATACCGCCTGTATGTTCCCTGACAAATATAACTTTTGCATTTACCCAGGAATTCGTACAATCAGATACAAAAGCATTTCTGGACTTTGTACAGAAATTAAAAAAAGCAGATCTTCCTCTGAGTGTTACTGTTCTCCTTGCCGCAAATGATGAAAAGCATTTTCTTCTTGAAGACATGCCTCTGATTCACAATACAGGTACTTCTGTCTATGCAAAAACCTTAAACAAGACAGAGTCGACTGCAGTTATTGTTGTCCGTCAGAGAATGCTCAAAACTACACAGAACTCTATCATTCCCGGTGGTGCCGGCGATGTTTCTCCGTTGTGGCTTGTACGTTCCCTCAAAATTGCATGTTCTCAGAATTTACTTGATTCACATCTGCCAAACTCAGCAGCATTTCTGTATAGAATGCATCTCATGAACGAAGATGAAAGAGTCTCCTGTTTTCTGGAAGAAGGCATTCCTGCAGTCGGTCTGCATGCAGCAAATGTAAAAGACGGTTACAGCATTCTTTTAACTGCTGCAGAAAATCTTTTGACTACAAGTACTTCAAAATGGGACAGACATTATTCATGTATTTATATTCCGGTCCTGGACTTTGAAATCTGGCTGAACGAAACATTTTTCTGCCTGTGCTATTTCTTACTGTCACTTATAATTCTGTTTTATCTCTGCTTTTCGACATTTACTTTCAAAGCCAAAAATATAGCAGCCGTCAAGGACGTTTTTCGTTCCTGGTACTACATTTTGATCCTGATAGCATTTACAACAGCTTCGCTGTATTTTTCACAGAAGATATCAGACAGACTTTTTTCACTGCCGATACTTATTTTTGGCCAGAAGTTTATCATCACATTCTGTGCAACAATCCTTCTGTTTCTGATTCAGGGATACCTGAACATCCTGTTTTCATACAATCTGAGTTCCGCGCTTCTCGTTTTCTCGGCAACAGCAAACATATTTATTTTCACAGGAATAGATTTGACATTCCTGTTTCTGTTCATTTTTGAATACTTTATCTGTAATCTGGCAAGCAAGACAAAGACCAGGCTTTCTGCAATTTTTTACCTGTTTCTGATGTTTCTGCCGTTCATCCCATATGCAATAAATATCCTCATGTCTTCAAATCCAATGCTTCTGTTTAAAATTTCAAGACTTTCGCTTTTGAAGAACATGCTCATATCGTTTATCATATTCCCGTTCCAGATTCAATTCCTAAGGCTTTTGATTCTCTTTGAGTTTTTTGGCGAAAGACGGCAACACGGATTTTTCAGACGTTTTGTTTACAGTTTAATTTATCTTTTTATATCTACAGCAGCATTCTCTCTGCTTTTACTTTTGTGTGTCACATTTGTTTTCAAAGAAAGTTTTTCGTTTTTCAATCTGTTCCAGAATCACGCGGCAGACAGAGTACCTGCCGCAAGAATGAAAATCGATGATTCAACAGACGATGATATTCAGATTTCTTGCAAAAACAGTCAGTTCATGGAATACACGCTCTCAGAACTGGCTTTGCAGAAAAGTGCTGACTGCAAAGTTCTCAGATATGACATAAGCATTTCATGTGAAAAAGAAATACCTGTTTATGACTGTAATTATGATTATTCCTTCGAAAACAAAAACAAGGTCCTGATACATATTCCGGATAATCCGCGTTCAACTGTAAACATAGTATTTACACGCGTAAAAGACGCACAGGAAAACATTGAAATTATTACATATATCCGCAAAACTGACGGAACCATTGTAAGCGAAACTGATACATGCCAGCTCTCCGGCACAGCAGACAGGGAGTAATATGGACAAAGTTTTTTTCCATATTGACCTTGATGCATTCTTTGCCTCTGTTGAACAGCATGACAATCAGTCATACAAAGGAAAACCAGTTATCGTAGGAGGACTTCCAGGAGACAGGCGTTCAGTTGTATCTACAGCTTCCTACGAAGCGCGCAAGTTTGGGGTTCATTCTGCAATGCCGATTGCAAAGGCTTACCAGTTGTGTCCAAACGGCATATACATACGTGGTAACTACAGACACTATCAGGAAGTTTCCGAAAAAATCATGGGAATTCTTTCGACATACTCGCCGGATATGATACAGATATCCATCGACGAGGCTTTCCTGGACATGACAGGTACAAAACTGCTTTTTGGCGAAAGCTACGAAGCGGCCTGCAAAATCAAAAAAGACATACTTGACCAAACTGGACTTACTGTCAGTGTAGGGATTGCGAACACTATGTACATCGCAAAAATCGCATCCGGATACAAAAAACCAGACGGTATAACCATCATACCAAAAGGAAAAGAAACTGAGTTCATGTTGTCCCTGCCACTTGATAAAGTCTGGGGAGCAGGCACCAAAACACAGCAGCGCCTCAAAAACGCAGGTTTTGTATCGACAAAAGATATTTTTTCAAAATCAAAAATCCTTCTGTGTACAATATTTGGCGAAAATATGGGAAACTTTCTGTACGATGCGGTTCGTGGAAATCCAGAAATGGAATTCGGCACCCAGCCCAAAAATCATTCCATCAGTTCTGAATGCACTTATGACTTTGATCTGACGGACCGCTATGCCATAGAATCTGCATTGATGGAACTGTGTTCAAATGTTATGTACAGAATGCACAAAGAAAAAGTAAAATCCAGAACTATTGCGCTCAAAATACGGTATGAAGATTTTTCAACGATTTCTGTACAGGAAACAAGCGATGTCGTCATATCAAGCACAGATGATATTTTTGAAAGAAGTAAACGGCTTTTTTACAAAAAATTTGACGGATCAAAAGGAATCAGGCTGCTTGGCATAGCCTGCGAAAATCTTATGGACAAAGATGAACAGACACAAAAAGAACTGTTCGACTTCGGTCAGGAAAAAAAGCACAAAGTAGAAGAAGCAATTTACAGTATCCAGGAAAAATATCCGGAACTCAAAATCAAGAAAGCACGGCTGATGTAAAATCAGATTATCAGATACACTTCTCAATTATAAAAAAAAAGCTTCCAAAAACAAAAGTTTTCAGAAGCTTTTTTATCTCAAAAGTCGTCAATTACTGGAGAGGAGCAAAATAACCTGCTTCATCACGTCCAGATCTATTCAACAGATAAGTTTCTACTTCTACAGGAAGATACTTTCTTCCATATTCAGTTCCAAGACCAGATGTATAAGTCAGCTTATACAAACCAGAAGGAATGTCTATTATATCTTTCATAACAGAACTAAGTCCTTCCGGACGGTAAACATAATATGATTCACCAGTTGTGTTGTCAGTAAGATACTTTACTTCATCTGAGACAGCCTTATTTGACATAAGAACTGTACTGAAAGATATAGAATTGTTATTTATATATGCAGACAAGTCAGAAAGTGAGTACTTGTTAAATGAACTCTGTCCGACTTCTCCAGATGTGATATAAATAACAGCTCTTTTTTTCTCGCCGTTAACAAGAGAATTTGCGGCAAGTCTGATGCCGAGGTCAAACGGACAGTCTGCCATGTACGGAGATTTCAAAGCCCTTACAGAGAAATTGGAAAGATCCTGAGGATTTCCTGTAAATTCCAAAGACGGCACCTGACCGAGGCTGATAATCTTTACACTGCCTTTACCAGCCATTGAAGCTGCAATTTCTCTGACAGCTGTGTTCGCCTGTTCCTCATAGTTTCTCATGTCATATGAGCGGTCAATCAGGAATGTGACGTCAGCAAAATCATTGTTGTTTGCAGAACCAACAAGCTCAACATTTGCAACAGGATATTTGCTTTCTGTAATCAGGAAGTTTGCCTTATCAAGACCGACAATCGGCTGTCTTTTTCTGTTTTCAACTTTTACTTCGAGCGTTACATTCGGGAACGAATCCGAATAAACTCTTTCTATCTGTACAAAAAGTCCGCCAATAAGTTCAGACATCTTTGACATGATATATACTTCATTTGCCTTGAAATCTGTTACAACTATGTTGCCGTTTCTATCTGGGGCCGCACATGTTATACAGCTGGAGGCATTTCCTGTCGTTGCATTTTCAAATACAGCACCAGTGTATGCATCTATTGCAAGAACTCTGTTCAGATCAGCAACTATAAAATAATTTCCCCAGCGTTTGAGGCTTTCCGGCTTTTTGAGAGTGCCTTCTTCAACAAAAATACCCTGATAGTTACCAGCTCTGTCGAACTCATAAATTCCACCAGTAACACTGTCTGCAACGAAAACTCTGTCTTCGTAAACAATGATACCAGTCGGTGATTTGAGACCGGCGAAAACGTCAGTTTTACCACCGAAAGACAAAAGGGCATTGCCGTCTGCATCAAACACGACAATTCTGCTGTTTCCGTAATCTGTTACATAAATATTGCCGTACGAATCTTCTGCAAGGTACTGAGGTCCAATAAGTTCACCAGATCCTCTTCCGCGTTTGCCGTAATGTGTAAGAAATTTACCTTTTGAATCAAGCAGAGACAGTCTGTTGCCGTCACTCTCAGAAACAAGAAGATTTCCGTTCATCAAGCGTATAACATCGACAGGACGGTCAAAACCTTCAAGAGGTCCTCTTACCCTGTCAAGAACAATACCGTTTACAGAGAATTTCAGAAGCTCATTTGAACCATAAGCTACAACCCAAACAGAGCCATCTGTATTTGGAAGAACAGAGATAGGATAATGATAGATGAGGGATTTGCCGTTTATGTTCGGAAAAGAACCGGACTCTGTATAACGCTGTGTAAAGCCATAATCAGTATCTGTAATTCTTCTGTCACCGACAATCTCAATCTTGTTCGGCAGGACAAGTCCGCCCCACCCCTGATCTTTTGCAAATTCCCACTGCTGAATTGCTGTACCTTCCATACCGGACATATAGTAAGCTTTACCCAGCCATTCAAGAATGCGGTTTTCACCAGGGAGAAATGAAAGAGCTTTTTCAAACTCGAGAATAGCTTCATTGTAATTGCCGCGATAATAACTCTGAACTCCGCGTCTGAACTCATCTTCTGCGAAACCAGATTCAGCAGTACGCATTGTATCATCTTCATCACGCGCCGTATCTACAAGATTGTTCTGCGAAAATCCAAGAAAAATTGTTGACAGCAAAAGTGATGCAATTAATATCGTTTTTTTCATTGTTTTTGTTCCACCTCTAAGATTTCCTGCATATGTTCTATTATCAGTTCATTTTTAGAATCAAGTTCACCAGCCTGCTGAACATAACGCTTGGCTTCGTCAAGCAAGCCCATCTTGTAGTATACCCAGCCTACACTATCCAGGCAAGCGGCACTTTTCGGAGCAAGCGAAAGTGCTTTCTTGCACAAATTCAGAGAACGGACAAGGTCTTTCTCCTCATAAGCAAGAACATAACCAAGCCCGTTCAACGCAGTAGGATTTTCTTCATCTTCTTTAAGAGATTTTTCATAAAGGTCAATACATTCTTTGACATTGTTTTCCTGCCATGCAAGATATGCCAGAGAAGCATAAACAGATGATTTTTTATACCCAAGTTCGACAAGTTTGTTCAATTCAAACGCAGCAAGCTTCTTACGACCTGTAAGGCAGTAAATGACTGCCAGAAGATAACGGCACTGAAGCACGCGCTGATCACCAAGCTCACTGGAAGCATCACCTTCTGAAGTGACAACCTGTTCCAAATACAAAAGTGCATCATCATATCTTTTGAGCTTGGAATAACACAATCCTACATAATAAGCAACTTCTATTGAATTAGCTTCAAAATCAGAAGGAAGTGATAAAAAGAAAGATAAAGCGTCTGAATATTTTTTCTGATTGTAAAGAGAAATACCTTCTTCCAAGCTGCTATTTACCGGCATATCCACACTTCCTAAAAAAATAAACTCAAGATTCTCTTTTTGCCGCAATTTTTAAGAAAAAATCGATTTTGAAAACTTCTGAAAATTTCAGCTTCCTAAAAGATTTTCAACACCGACAGACACCTCTTTGAATTTTCGAAGTATCATTTTATACAAAAAGCAAAAAAAGTCTCCTTATCTCTTTCAATCTTCGTCATTTTGTTTCAGTATGTTTATACCTCAATTCAATGATATTTTACACCATCAAAAAAAATCAGTCCGAGAGGCAGCTAATAAACATATATCTGTTTGCAAAATTTTTATCATCAATTCATCTTAAGAAGTTTTCAACTCTGATTCTTTGATAATATTTTTCAGAAATAAATCAACCACAGATTACAGAAGATGAACACCCTTTGCAGGTTTTACGGTATAGCTTGCACTTTTGAAACCAAAGATTCTCTCATATTCAAGGAGAGTTTCATTATATTTCGGAACATCTTCAAGACGCAGGAAAGAATATGTACATCGGCCGAACCCTTTGCCTGTAATACGTCCGCAATTTGCAGGATTACGCAAATCCTCAGGACCACAGTTGAATCCCTGTACTCTCTTGAGAAGCCAGTCAATTTCCGGACATGAAATATCATAATTATCACTCATAAACTCGTGACTCTTGTTAACTGCACGGGCAAATGTAGAGAAATCATTGTTTATAATGCCGGAATATGCATCCAAAACACACTTGTGCTCAGAAATAATGCACAGAAGTCTGCGCCTTGTATCCTCATTCACGACGGACAGAACCTCATTACGTTCGGCGGTGTCTTCCTCGTATCTCCAGCCGCCATAGACATTCGAACGGCGTTCCTTGAGTTCTCCGAGCAGAAGAACATTTTCCGGCTGCTGAAGACTTTCTTCGTTCCACGTAACAATTCTAGGAACACTCGCATCAGTAAGAATAATGGATTTATTTTTGAACTTGAAAGGGATAACTTCGTATGAATTTGTACTGTAATCAGTAAGGACAAGTGAATTTTCTTTTGAAAAAATAGCAGTAAAACTGTCTGCTTTATGATTTTCTACACCGTAGTAAAGCTTATTTGCCCGCTCTACAACCTGCATAAGCTCGACACGCGTGCATCTGAAAGAACACAGTTCCTTTATCGCCCATGTCGCCGCAATTTTTATTGCCGTCGTGATTCCGAATCCTGCCGAAGGCAATATATCAGACCAGACAGTAAAGTTCATGCCGCAGCACTCAAATCCTCCGCTCGAAAACCCGTATACAACTGACTTAAGAGCATTTGCCCATTTGTCTTCTTTTTTGAAGCGCAGAGATGCAAGGGCCGCTCTTTTTTTATCATTAAGCTGAACAAAATTGAAACGGAGATTGGCATCATCTCTTTTAGATACCGACACATAGACAGGAAGATCGACTGCCATGGAAAGCGTTTTATCCTTAAAAAAGTGAGAATGCTCTCCAATGAGATGGAAACGTCCGGGAGCCACGGCTATTACATCCGGTTTAACTCCATATTCTTTTTCATGTTCTTCTATTATTTTATCCATATCTCTCACCTGAGGAGTATCTTTAATTGATTATTGAATTTTTATTTTCAAGATAATATGATAATATTATAATGAAATTCGTTATTTTACAAGTTTTTTATGCAATTTTTTCAGGAATTATCCAAGGACTGGCTATTCCGAACGAATTTATTCAGCTCGGTTCGCCGGTTTTGACGCTTGTATCTCTGGTTCCACTTTATATTTCTCTATATAAAGCAAAGAGTTACAGAGAGTCTTTTTTGATAATGTTCCTTCAGACTCTTACTGTTCATCTGATTTCCAGTTTCTGGCTGGCGAATTTCAGAGATTTTGCTATATTTACGCTCGGTGCAAGTGCATTAGGAACGGCTTTCGAAGGCGGTCTTATCGGCATAATCTTTCATCTGCTTCCGTCTATGGCTGGTAAAAGCTCTATTCTCGAAGAAAATGCAGGCAAAAAACAGTTCTGCACAGCTGCAAGAATTTTCTGGTTTGCAGCATGCTGGATAACATACGAATGGATGAAATCAACAGGTTTTCTGGGATATCCATGGGGAACACTGTTTCTTTCAGCTTACAGATGGAAGATTTTCACACAGATTGCATCTATTTCAGGAAAATGGGGAGTTTCATTTATCTATGCACTTTTCAATGCACTGCTTGGAGAAGGAATCTTAATTCTCGAAAGAAAATCAGTTTCCAGGTCTTTTGCAGATTCTTATATTCAGACTGCAAAATTCTGTGCCGTACTGTATGCAGTCATAGCTCTTTATGGCTTGTACCAGTACTTTATGCCGAGATTTCCGGCAAAAACCATGCAGATTGTAGCAGTTCAGCAGAACATTGATCCGTGGGAAGGCGGCGAAGAAAAATCTATCAGACTTTCCATGGATATAACAGAAAAAAACATTCTCAAATGTGCAGAGCTGGATAAACCTGCTGATCTTGTATTGTGGAGCGAAGGCGTTTTGTGCCGTTCTTTCCCAAACAGCCGTTCTTATTATGAAAATAATCCTGAAGACGAAAGTCTGAGTGATTTTATCAAGCGAATGGGCGTTCCATTTATAATCGGCGGACAGACAATTCTTAACAGGCAGAAAAAACACTACTGCAACAGTGCTATTTTCTATGACGTCAAAGGCCGCTATGCCGGTTTCTACAGCAAACGTCATCTTGTTCCTTTTGCAGAACGCATTCCGTTCCAGGACAGCCAGCTTATGAAGTACTTTATGGAAAAAACTGTCGGCTTTTCAAGCGGATGGACACCGGGCAGACAAAATGTCATTTTCAAGATACCTGTCGGTGAACGCCGATATCTGTCTGCGCCGCTTGAATACATGCAGAGCCCATCAACTGAAATTGCCCTTAATATAGCCGGAAAAGCGGACCTGAAAAAAACAAACGAGTTTATAGAAAACGAATTTGAAAACCCTGATAACTATGTGTCTTTTAGTGTACCTATCTGCTTTGAAGACGCATTTCCGGACGTTTGCCGTACAATGTTCAACGCAGGAAGTGAAGTGTTTATGAACATCACTAATGATTCATGGTCAAAAACAGCTTCCGCGCAGTATCAGCACTTTGCAGCTGCAAGCTACATTGCAATAGAGTTCAGGACTACTCTTGTCCGCTGCGCAAACTCAGGATACAGTGTCGTTGTCAACCCGGCTGGAAAAATCATAGACGACATGCCAATTTTCACGGAAGGTGCACTTACATCTACTGTGCCAGTTTACGAACACAAGCCGACATTATATTCAATGCTTGGAGACTGGTTTGTATATGCAATTTTATTTTTCATGATAATATATGCACTGTACGCTCTGATAAAACTTAAAAATATCAGAGTCAGACTTGTTATAATAGAAATAAACGCGGAGTAAAAATGAAATTCACGACAAAAATGAGCCTTATCAGAAGCACATGTACAATCATAACTGCAGCAGTAATCAGTGCGGCATCACTTCTTTCAACCCCGTCAGTAGTAAGTGGCATTCCAATCACAATGCAGAATTTTTTTGCAGCATTGTCTGGTCTTGTTCTCGGAGGTTTCCAGGGAGCTGGAGCAGTAGGCTTTTTTATCGTACTGGGAGCACTTGAAATTCCAGTCTTTGCATGTCATGGTGCAGGCCTTTCTACAATTGTAGGCAAAACAGGCGGCTATCTGTGGGGATACATACTCGGAGCTTTGATAGCAGGACTTATCATGGGTTCACCGCTCAACATCAAACAGAAACTGACCATAAAAGATTATCTTAAACTGTCAATTGCAGCATTCATTGCATTTGCAACACCCTATATTCTTGGAATTCCATGGTATATACATATTATGGACCTCGAAGGAAATCAGTTAGATACTGCAAGAATCATTCAGCACACAATATCTCCGTTTATCCTCGGAGACTTTGTAAAGCTTACGATTTCCATTCCATTGGCTGCAGTTCTTAGACCACTGACAGCACGCATACTTTATCAGGATGACGATAAAGAAGCTGAAGAAATATACAAAAACTTTGAAAACCGCAGGACAAAAAAATTATGGGAGCATATAATAAATAAACGCAAATAAACGATGTTCGCGCAAAAAATCACAATGCACATTCAAAAAACACAATTTTGAGAAACTTATGATATTGGCCTAAAAAAAATGGTCTTGAAAGCATTTTAAATGCAAGTTATTATTATAAAAAGGGAAACATATTAAGTAACATATTATCCGGCAGAACACTTTTTAACAAAGTGCGGAAATATTTTCCCGTTTAAGTTTTGGCTTGATAAAATGCATAAAGAAAACGTTCAGAAACAGAGGTTTCGGAGTTTTCTCTAAGCCAAAACATCAAATTTTCTAGCATCGCACAAAAAAAGTGCACATAATTTGAGGAAAGAACAATGAGATGCCCATCTTGTGGAAGTCTTGATGATAAAGTAATAGAATCCAGAACAATGGCAAACGGAGAAAGCATCCGCCGAAGACGTGAATGCAATTCATGCGGATACAGATTTACAAGTTACGAGAGAATCGAAGAAAAACCATTTATGGTCATAAAGCGCGACGGCCGCCGCCAGCCGTTTGACCGCGAAAAACTTGCAAAGGGCATTGAACGTGCACTGGAAAAACGCCCTGTCTCAACAGGCATGATTGACCAGATTGTTGCAGAAATAGAGGACAAAGCATACAACAGAGGAAAATCTGCCAGAGAAATTGAGACAAGCAAACTCGGTGAAATCGTGCTCGGCAGACTGTACGAGCTTGACAAAGTCTCTTACATCAGATTTGCAAGTGTCTACAAGCACTTTGAAAACCTTGATGAGTTTATACAGGAAGTAAAAAACGTCGGAGGGGATGATTGATTTCTCCAAAAGAACAAGTTATCTTTCCAGAGTGGAATGATTATTTTGCAAAAGATTACGAAACATCTGATGAACAAGACGGACTGCCGGGACTTGAGCAGATTATCCAGCATGGTCTGCATGACAAAAAATGTCATGCAGCTCCTGCAAGCCATCTTTCTTCCATTGTATGCCACATCATTTTTGCAGAAACAAGGGAACTTCTGTCATTTGACACACTGCTCGCCCCTTTTATCAAAACAGATTCACTTACTTACAAGGAAATCTATCAATGCATGCAGATGCTCGTCTTTTCACTTTCATTCGCACAAAAAGGCCGTATCTATATTCAGCTCGACTACACTTGTCCTGAACATTTCTGCAGCAAAAAAGCAGTTGTAGGCGGATATGAAATGGATTTTACATACGGTTCGTGCCAGGCAGAAATGACACTGTTAGATGACATTCTCATGGCAGTCCTCAAAAGCGGTGACAGCGAAAAACAGCCTTTTACATGCATTGCACTAAAAAAGGATTCTGAAGAAATACATGGAGACTTTGCTTCCCTTTCTGGCAGAACATACGAAATGTTCACACAGAAAAACAGTCCAAAATGTGATTCTGTCAGAGATTTCATGGCACTGACAGCTATGGAAGGCACAGAAATCTCAATAGACAGCGAACAGGGATTTACAACGGCATCGGAAAAAGGTGTCTTTGTCACACCGACAGTTATCTTCTATAATCAAAACAATGAAGAACTTGTTCGCGCACACAATATCCATGAGCTGGAATCATCACTCATTCTTCTCAAAGACAAAAAATAAAACACTTTTTCTGTTATGCCAGTATTTTGATGCAGTTTGTGTTACAACGCTCAACTTCCAGTTTTTTGACTCTGACATTATTTTTCTGTTTATTGATTTTGCAGCTGCAAAAACTAACGACCGTTTTAAAATACAAATTAAAAAATTCTGATTTTTCGGTAAAAATATTTTTTTTTCAAGCAAAGCATGTAAAAATCAAAATCATTTTCTTTGAATTTCTTGTACCTTATAAATCAAATAAAACACAGTATTTCAGGAAAACAAATTACAAACAAGCGGTAGTTACGCAAAAACATAAAAATAACACTCGTATGAAAAATATTTTTTTTTCTTCCTAATTAATTTTATTTTCCCCTGACAAAGTCAAAAAATATCAATTTATTTCTCTGTTTAAATAAATTGGTTTAAATAAATTTTATGGTAAAAAACATCATTTATGCAGTATAATGTAAAAGTAATTTTTTAGACATTTTGAAGATGCGAAGTTTAAACCGATTATTTAGCAGGTACTAAACTTGTCGGACACATCCTAAACATTTCCGAGGTGTCCTTAATTTTTGAAAGCTGATTTTCTGGAGGAACTATGAAAATTACAAAAGGGAAAATTATACTTGCTGTTATTGTTGTTTATTTTTCCATAATGGGCGTAAAAAATATCAACAAACAAAAATCAACGAATGCCGATTTACTGAAAAAAGTTACTGTTGTAAGCGATGGAAAAATAAATCCTGAAAACAATGGTAAACTTGTACTCGTCTGCGGCAAAGCAAACTTTGACGATAAAGTGTATTTCGATGAACTTTATGAACCGCTTAATACATTCAAAGCCCGCCGTATTGTTAAAGATTTTGTGGCTTACGAAGATAACGGAAAAACAAGGCACGAATGGAGAGACCGTCCTGAGCCAAAACAGACTTTTTCGTATGACTTTCTGGATACTTTAAATACAACAGATAAAATCACCAGAACAAAAGTCGGAGATTTTGCACTTGACGAGCAAGGCATGTCTCTCGTTCCGCTAAATGACCATTTCAAAGGCCAGGAAGAAATCTGCGGCCTCAAATGGGTAGGCCTTTATTACGGAGATCCTGCACACGGAGATGAAGAAGAAGTCGGTGATGTAAGTCTTGAATACAAGTTTTTTAACGTAGAAAAAAGTCCGTATCTTTCAGTTCTTGCAGAACAGTCTGGAAATACTTTCAAGCCGTATTCTTATAACAGCAAAACATCTGTCTACAAAGTTTTTCCAGATCAAATCGATTCTGTCGAAAAGCTTAAAGACGCACTTGCAGATCAGGTTAAAAACGATTCAAAAGGTAAGTTCTTATTTATCCTGTTAATTGTTGCTGTTGGAGTTTTGCTTATTGTGGACAGTAATAAAAACAAAGCAAAAAAAGCTGCCACAGCAGAAAATACAGAAACAGAAAAAGAAGAACCTGAATCCAACTGAAAACGTCTCAAAAAAGACTAAGGCTCTTAAATAAAAAAATATTTACACGGGAATAAAAGCCCTTATTTTGCAGGCTTTTCTCCCGTACTCAAAAAAATCCCTGCATCAAAAAATTTTCTGCTGCAGGGATTTTTTCATATAATCTGATTTACATGCTGACTGTGACAGGACTTTCCAAAAAAGCTTAACATCTATATTCTGAACCAGACAGCCTTCGGCAGCTTTCACATTTACATGTAATTTACAAGCCGATAGAGAGCAAGCTTTTGGTATCAAAACTCGTCAAATAAGGTCAAAGACTTTATTCACAGATGCTGAAATAAATTCATCATGCAAAAACTTACCGGACATCCAGATCACAGAAATCAAAAAAACTGATCAGTAATCATACCATCCGCATGAACTCTGATCTGCCATTTGCAGAAGAAGTACAAGAGGATTATCCAGAAAGTTTGAATAATTAATTTTCTCTGTATCTGTAACATCGCTGAATCCCATGTGGCGGCTTACAGCTTCCAAAACCGGACGCTTATTTAAATATGACGGCATGGACTCCAGAAGAAGAAGAACAGATTCATTTCCATGGCCAAGTGTTCTATTACTACTTTTGACAGTAAAATATGCAGTTTTTGTCCAGTTTCCAAAGATATCTTTTGTGTTTCTGTAACTCTGGCTATAAAAACCGGCTTTACAGAAATCATGTGCAACAGCACTTACAAAGATATCCTGTACAAGAAATGTATAATTTGCTGCGTACTTAGTTTTCATGAAATCTGCAAAAAACGGCTCCGTAAACTTAAGAGCCTGATACGCAACCTGAAGCGAATGAACACAAAGACCGCCTTTAAAATCACCGTGAAATTTAGACGATGCCGGAGATGTGAAAAACTCGTGTTTTTCCATCCATTCAAGCAAAGCTGAACATTCCTGAGTATCACTTATGCATTTCTGTGCCATCTCAGTAATGCAGGATTTTACTTTTTCGATGTCGTAGCTGCTGTTTGTAATCGGCTGATGTTTTTCAAAAATGCCTATAAGATCTTTAGCTCCGGAAACAAGATTTTCTAAATCTTCGTTTGTCATTCTCCCACCTCTTATTAAAAAAGACTCATGCCTTTTTGATATAAATATCAGATTTCTGCATCAAAAATCAATAAGCCAGTCTGTAAATATCAAGAATCTGATTGTATCCAAGTTCCATATAACCTGCAAGAACTCTTGTTTTATCACGACTGCATCTCAATGCCAGAGTTTCAACGTCTTCTTCTTTGACACCGAGCTCTCTGAGGCATGTCGGCATACCTATTGTTTTGTAATACTTTTCCTGCAAGTCTATGGCAGCAAGTACAGTTTCTTCCGGATGTTCAAAATTCTGATTGAGATTCCAGACATTCTGTGCAAACTGCAAGAAACGGTTCATGCATGATTTGTATACATAGCGAGCCCAACTGCACCAGAGAGCTGCAAGTCCTGCTCCGTGTGCAACATCAGGATACATGCCGGTCACTTCATGTTCAAACTGATGAACAGTCAGCTGAAAGGTTCTTCCGAACTGTGTAAGTCCGTTATGTGCAAGAGATGACGCCCACATCATATTTGCCCTCGCAGTATAGTCCTGTGGATTATTGTATGCATCAAGCCCAGCTTTCATCGTACTTTTTATAATACTTTCTGCAACAGCATCTGTAAGGTATGTATCTTCTCCTTTACAGAAATATCTTTCAATTGTATGCATAGCGATGTCGACAGCGCCACACGCAGTCTGATATTTGCTTACGCTGTACGTAAGTTCAGGATTCTCAATGGCAAAATCCATACGGTTCAATGTACTGTTATATCCACGCTTTACCCCAGTCTGTTCATTTGTAATAACACAGGAATTAGACATCTCGGAACCGGCAGCAGCCAGAGTCAGAACGGCACCTTTTTTGAGAGTACGGGCAGGACTTGTTTTACCAAGTGTAAAATCCAACACGTCAACATCAGGATTTGCATCTCCGTTTGCAATATCTTTGGCAGAATCCATAACAGAACCGCCTCCAACAGCCAGAATAAAATCAACTCCATTTTCGAGGCACAGTTTTATGCCCTGGCGAACAAGTGCAAGTTCAGGATTCGGACGCACTCCTCCCAGCTCTATGTATGATATCTTTTCATCATCAAGGCATTTTTTTATCTTGTCCAAAAGTCCGCTTTTCTTTGCAGACTGGCTTCCATAGTGAATCATAACTTTTGTGCCGCCATATTCTTTGACAAGTTTTCCGACTTTCAGTTCTTCTCCACGTCCAAAGTACACCTTTGTACAAATATCACATACAAAATTATCCATAAAAAATATTCCCCCGAAAGTAAATTAATTTAACCGCTGAAAACGTAAACTACACAATTTTGATTTACGCTTTCTCCAGCACAGCTAATCCAGCCTCTAAGAGTTTCATAAAAGAAACTAACCTATTCATAACATTTTTATGAAAAATGACCAATACTAAAAAAAACGAACACCATAAATCTGTATTTTTTAGGAAAAAATTAATACAAAATCTTTTTAACAGTATTTTTTTCGCGAAAAATTCCAAAGGCAGACTAGAAAAACGAAATCACTTCTATTCTTTTCAAAGCAATTGCAAACAATTCAATTTTTTGGTAAAATTCGGCTCATGTTAGCACAAATCTTAGCCGTTAGTATCTTTCTTGTGATGTTCACTCTGATTATTCTGGAAGTGTTTGAAAGACATCACATAACTCTTGTTTGTGGTGTTCTGACACTGCTTTTGGTTTTTGGACTGGGTATGCGCAGTTTGTCTGCAATAATCGCCACTTTAAACGTAAAGAACATCTTTACAATCGGATTCTGGTACGCCAAAGGCAGCGCAGAAGAATCTTCAAGCGGTATTAACTGGGCAACAATCATATTTATTGCCGGTATGATGGTTATGGTAGAAGGCATGGCTCGCGTGGGATTTTTCCGCTGGCTCTGCATGCTTTTGGCAAAGATGGTAAAATATCAGGTTATACCTATTTTCATTACCTTCATGATTATGTCATCAATCCTTGCTATGTTCATAGATTCCATTACAGTTATCCTGTTTCTTGCAGCTGTTACAGTAGAACTTAGCCAGCTCCTCAAATTCAATCCGGTACCTATGATTCTCGCTGAAATTTTCTGTGCAAATCTAGGCGGAAGTGCAACTATGTGTGGCGATCCGCCAAACATCATCATCGGAACTTCATTCGGCTATTCTTTCGCAGATTTTATCTGCAATACAGGTGTTATGGCTGGTATAAGCCTGTTTTTCACAGTAGTATTCTTTTTCTTTGCATTCCGCAAAGATCTCAAGACTACAGAAACAGTTGATACTTCAAAATTTCCAACACCATCAAGTGCTATCACAGACAAAACAGGATTTATCGTAAGCACTGTTATCTTTGTTCTTGCTATCACACTGCTCGTAACTCATGCAACAACAGGTTTATCAGTTGCAACAATCGGAGCTTCCATTGCAATCATCACACTTGTTACATCTGCAAAACAAGTTCCCGAATTACTTAAAAAAGTCGATTACAAGACACTTTTGTTCTTTATCGGACTCTTTGTTGTCGTAGGCGGACTTGAACAGACAGGAATTCTTGAAATTGTTGCAGGTTTTATTGGAAAAATTTCAAGAGGTAACGTATACTTAATGATAGCAATTATCATCTGGGTAAGCGCGATTGCCAGCGCATTCATTGATAATATTCCTTTTGCAGCTACAATGATTCCGGTAGTCCAGTCACTGGCAGCTACAACAGGTGTAAGCTTGTCAACAATGACATGGGCTCTTGCAATGGGAACAGACATCGGAGGAAGTGCAACACCAATAGGTGCCAGTGCAAACGTTGTCGGTACATCAGTTGCTGCAAAAGCAGGTTATCCGGTAAGCTGGGGCGTATACTGTAAAAAAGCCGTTCCTGCAACAATAATTGTTATGGCAATCTGTACAGCATATATATTTGTTATATATCTGTAATTGACTCGGAGTACACATGAGTAAACAATTGATTATTTCTATCGGCCGCGAATACGGCAGTGCCGGACATTTGATTGCAGAAAAACTGGCAAAAAAGTTCGATATGGAAATTTATGACAGAAATTTGATTGACGAAGTTGCCAATGCAAAACATGTTGATACAAACAACCTGTCAAAATATGATGAAAAACCAAAACTCCGCCTGTTCACAAGAACTGTCAGAGGATATTCAAATTCTCCGGAAGAAAATGTTGCAGCCATGCAGCTTGCTCTGCTAAAATCAAAAGCAGCAGACGGCGACTCATTTGTAATTGTCGGACGTTGTGCAGATGACCTTTTCCGTGGTATAGACGGCTTCATCTCTGTTTTCATCTATGCAGACAGAGAAGCACGCATCAAGCGTGTCATCGAACGTCATCCAGAACTTAACAGAAAGAGTGCTGTAAGAAAAATTGAAAAGCACGACAGAAACAGAGCAGCATATCATGATTACTTTTCCAAAGGCGGAAAATGGGGTGAAAAGTCAAACTACGATTTGTGCGTAAATTCCACAAAACTCGGAATAGACGGAACTGTTGATTTTCTGTTCAACTATGTAAACATGCGGAACAAATAATCGCTTTTCCGACATAAAAAATCTCCGCCTGGAACTCCATCCGAGCGGGGATTTTTTTATATAAAAGAAATTGATATTTTCAGCAGCAAAACTTTTGTTTTAAACTTTTTACAAAATTCAAACTAAGCATTAATAATACCACAAACAATGCATGCATCTTTTGCAGCTGCCTGTTCTGCTGCTTTTTTGGTCTTACCTGTACAAGGACCGTATGACACACTTCCCATGTGAACTTTCATCGAAAAAGTTTTATCATGTTCGGGGCCTGTAGAACCAATAAACTCATACTTAGGGCACGTCTTGTATTTCTTCTGGCTGTATTCCTGCAGTAAAGTTTTGTAATCTCTGTTTCCCTTGTTTTCCTGAACTTTACGGATTTCAGGAACAATCAGTTCTTCAACAAGTTTCTCTGCCGCAGCATAACCTGAATCAATATACAAAGCTCCAATTACAGCTTCCACAGCATCAGCGAGAATAGCCTTCTTCTGACGTCCTCCAGAAAGCTCTTCTCCCCTGCCCATAACAAGATACTTATCAATGTGCATCTTTTCCAGTGCAATCGGTGCCAGAGTCTGTTCGCTTACAACATTTGCCTTAATTCTTGCAAGATCGCCTTCAGGATTATCCATCATATCTTCATAAAGAAATGCCGCTACAGCAAGTCCAAGAACGCTGTCTCCAAGAAATTCAAGTCTCTCATTGTTATACCGCCGGTGCTCTTCATTTTCATTCGAAAAAGACCTGTGATGAAATGCCAAATCAAGCATATTCAGATTTTTAAAATGCAAATCAAGATTCCGGCAAAAAGTTTGAAGTTCTTTCTTACGATCGACACTAAGCTTTTTTGCTTCGTAAATTTTATCGCGTATATTCACAGTAAACCTCCTGTTTTTTTTTCTTTCAAATTCTTTAAAATATATAAGCTTTTTTAAAAGTTTTGAAAATACAACGTTTAGAACCAAGCTGTTAAAACAGTTCCAAATCCTGCAAACATCGTATTATCATTTTACAGATCCCTTGTATGCTCATTTAAAAGAAAAAAAGCACAGCAACTAAGTACTGTGCTCATAAATAAAACAATTAACAGAAAACAGTTTTATTCCTTATGATTCTTGATAAACTCGTAAGCATCTTTTACGCTCTCGAATTCATTAGCTGCATCATCAGGAATCTTAATTCCTGTCTCTTCCTCGATATTGTAAATCATATCATAAGTATCGAGACTGTCTGCTCCAAGATCACCACGGAATGTTGCTTCCGGTGTTACCTTTGCAGGATCAATATCAAGCTTTTCTGCTATAATCTTCTGAATTTTCTTGAACAACTCATCATTCAATACTTCTGTGTCTGCCATTGTTTACTCCTAAATTACTTTACTTCAGGTGTGATTACCTGACGTCCATTGTAAAAGCCACACTTTGGACAAACGTGATGCTGCATAATAAGATTTCCGCAGTTTGAACATTCTACAAGATTTGGTGTCTTGAGGAACATGTTTGCATAACGTCTTCTCTTTGTGACGGCTTTTGAAGTTTTCGCTCTAGGTACTGCCATATTTATAACCTCGCTATAATAATAGAGTCATCTGTATAATAACGAAGCAATAATACTACAGATTCCCTTTTTATGTCAATAATTATATATATTACTTGATATGTTTGTCAATAAAAAAAGTGACATTTTTCTATTTTTTGTCAAAAAAAAGAAAAACACTTTACTTCAAAAAATGCTAATCCAAAAACATTCTTTAAGTAAAAATTCCTTTATTTATATTTTTCCTTGATAGCTTTTTCTACAATAGGAGGAACCATACCACTGATATTTCCGCCGAATCTGGCAAGCTCTTTGATGCTGCTTGAACGGATAAGAAAATACCTCTGCTCTGTCGGAACAAAAAGAGTCTCCATTTGAGAATTCAGCGAACGATTTATCAAAGACAAATCAAATTCATATGCAAAATCAGTAGAATTGCGTATTCCCCTCAATATGACATTCGCCTTAACCTTCTCGCAGTAATCTACAATAAGAGAATTACAGATATGCACGCTTACATTTTCATACTGACTGGTCAATTCTTTAAGCATAGCATAACGTTCCTGGTCAGAAAATAAATAATGTTTGTCAGGATTTATAGAAATAACGACATCAATATTGTCAAAAAGCTTGCTAGATCTTTCTATTATATTCAGATGCCCATATGTCGGAGGATCAAAGGATCCAGGAAAAACAGCTGTTACCATATCTGCCCCACTGTATTTTTCTACGAACTTAGCACAATTAACAAAAAAAAACAATGAAAACAATCCTTTTTATAGATAAAAAACTGACAGTTCTTTACTAAGATAAGCAAATTAAGTTGACTCAAAACGCAATAAACATAAAATCTGCACTGTACATATTGTAGAAAAAAATAGTAAACATCTTCTTATTCATGCAAAAAATCTTAAAAGAATTTGACCAAAAAAGCATAACATATTATGATATTAGATATGATAAACATATCATTTTTTAAATTTTCTGGACTCATAATGACAACTCTTTTGATGTCAGGCTGTGTATCAAACTGCACAACTGCAAAAGTTCCGGACACAACAGCATCAACTCAAATTTCAAAGGAAACACCTAAACAGGACATACCTGCCCCAAAAGAACCTGCAGCTCCTGCAAAAAAAGAAGAACCAAAGCAGGAACAGAAAAAAGAAGAAGTTCAGGTATCATTAACAACTCCTAAGCCGGAAAAGAAGGAGGAAAAAAAGCCGGTCGTAGAAGAAAAAAAGCCTGAACCTGTGGCAGAAAAACCAAAGGAAACTCCAAAACCAAAAGCAGAACAAAAGACTGCCGAGAAAAAAGCAGCTGATGAAGAATACGAGCGTTCTGTCAGCCAGATGGAAGGCAAAGCTGTTGACGTAGATACATTCAATAAAGATAAGGAAGCTGTTCTTGCTCTTATCGATGTCTTGAATGAAGTAATGAAAACAGAAAATTTTGGCAGCTGGACAAAATATCTGGATAACGAAAGCTACACATACTGGTCTAAAAAGCAGAATCTGCAGAAAGCACAGAAAAGACTTCCTGTAAAGGGACTAAAACTCGATACACTGGAAGACTATTTCAAGTACGTTTTCATCCCTGCAAGACAAGGTAACAAAATGGATGAAATCCGTTACGAGACAGAAAAAATAGTTAAAGTAGTACAAATCAGAAAAGATGCCGAAGGTAAATATGAAGGTGATACAGTCTACTACAATCTCAGAAAGGAGAGCGGAGTCTGGAAGCTTCATCTTCCGCAGATGTAACTGTGTATTATTATATTTGTTATTTTATTAAATAGAATTGATTTTTTGCTAAAAATAGTATAAAATTAATTCTGTACTAAATCCAGGAGGATTCTAATGAAATTGGTTAAAACTATCGCCTATGGTACATGCCTTATGCTTCTCGGAAGTATGGTTTTTGCACAGGCTGCAAAGAAGGGTTCTGAGACATCTGTAGAAGATCTTTACTTGAGCAATGTTCAGGACGTAATCATAACAGAACTTGCAGTTTCTCCAGAGTATGACAACAAGCTTGTTGCACTTCAGTATCTTGAGGAATCAGTAGCAGACGGAACAATCACTAACGAACAGAGAGTTGCTCTCGAAAGCCTCGCTGGTGAAGGTATCACAACAAAGCAGAGAACAAATGGTCGTCTCGTAAATAACTTCCCGGATGTCAGAAGACATGCTTGTGAACTTCTTGGAAAGGTTCCATCAAAAGAATCAAAAGATACACTTCTCCTTATTACAAGAGAAGATTCAGAGCCAATGGTTGTCAGTGCTGCTGTAAAGTCACTTGGTGAAATCGGTATGAATGACAACGACGAAGTTGTTCAGACAATCGAGTTCATCCAGCATCGTTATGCAGCTTTGAACCCAACAAGTTCACTTGCAAACGACATTCTCGGCGCATATGAAAAACTTGCACCAAAAGTAAAGGACAAGAATGCAATGATTCAGTCAATTGCTGAAATTGCTGCAAACTACAGATTTGCAACACCTGTCCGCATGAGAGCTAAGGATCTCTTGAGAAAACTCCAGTCAGAGTAGTATTAGCGCTTGCTATAAAAAAAGGCAGCCTGTTTAACAAGCTGCCTTTTTTTTATCAATAAAAGAAAAATACAAAAAGTATGAGAGATATGAGATTCGAACCCACAACCTTCGGCTCCGGAGGCCGACGCTCTATCCAGTTGAGCTAATCTCCCAAAAGTTGTAAAATATAGTAAATATTATAAATTAAAGTTGGAATTGTCAAGTTAATTTTTAGGAGGACTATCATGATACCAATAATTCTTGCATCCTCTTCCCCTCGCCGTCAAGAAATTCTTAAATTGCTGAATATACCATTTTTCGTAAACCCGTCAAACATAGACGAAGAAGTTCCTGATAATATCAAACTAAAATCAGTTCCGGAATATTTAGCATGCAAAAAAACATCGGCAGTCGCACATCAAATTTCTGCAAACAGAGAAGATCTTGGATGGATACTTGGTGCAGACACTGTTATCTATTACAATAAAAAACTCTATGGCAAGCCTGCAAATAAAGCAGAAGCATTTGAAATGATAAAGACATTTCAGGGCAAAACACACGAAGTCATTACAGGAATAGCATTATACAATGACAACCTGCACGATATAACGACACGCACAAGCATAAGCAAGGTCACTTTTGCTCCAATGGATGACAAAGAAATCGAGTGGTACGTAAATACAGGTGAATGGCATGGTGTAGCAGGCGGTTACAGAATTCAAGGACTGGCATCCATGTTTATCAAAAAAATCGAAGGTTCTGAAAGCGGCATAATAGGCTTGCCTATCTTTGAACTTTATGATATGCTACGTGAACAAAATTACCCATTACTGAATTAGAAAACTAATACAGTAAGTAATTTAACGGACACTGTGCAGGTAGTTAGCCAAAAACACAGTGCCGTATATCTTCCGGTTTGCAATCAGATATTTTTACTGACTGCATTCTCGAGAAATAAGGTCAGGTGGAAGATTTAAAATCTTCCGGTGAAGGAGTTTATCATGGCAGTAGTAACCATGAAGAGTCTTCTTGAGTCCGGTGTACACTTCGGACATCAGGTAAAACGTTGGGATCCACGCATGAAGAAGTATATCTTCGCAGAGCGCAATGGAATTCACATCATCGATTTGCAGAAAACAATCGCTGCAATCAAAGACAGCTACGATGAAATCCGCAAGGTAACAGCAGCTGGTAAATCAGTTCTTTTTGTTGGAACAAAAAAGCAGGCACAGCAGGCTATCCAGAAGGAAGCAGAGCGCTGTGGACAGTTCTACGTAAATACCCGCTGGCTTGGCGGTACACTTACTAACTTCTCTACAATCAAAAAATCACTTCTTCGTCTCAAGAAAATCGAAAAGATGGAAGTAGACGGCACATTCGGCAACCTTACAAAGAAAGAAG
>JAZQQW010000073.1:0-5773 GCA_045629255.1 Treponema sp. | reverse complement strand
TATCGGAAATATCAATGACTTCATCCAGACTGATACAGCTATCAACCAGGGAAACTCCGGCGGACCTCTCTTGAATATCTATGGTCAGGTAATCGGAATCAATACATGGATTGCTTCAGGTACTGGTGGAAACGTTGGACTTGGATTTGCGATTCCAATCAACAATGTTAAAAATGCAATTGATGAGTTTATTGCAGACGGAAAGATTACATACGGATGGATTGGTGTAAGCCTTACTGATGTTAAAAAAGAATACAAGGAATCTCTTGGTGTTAAAGATATCGAAGGAGCCTTTGCATCACAGGTATTCGTAGGAAGCCCTGCACAGAAAGCCGGCATCCAGGCTGGAGACTATATTGTGGAACTTGACGGAAATAAGATTAAAACTGTTGACCAGCTTGTCCGTGATGTAGGAGTTCTCAGAGTAGGTCAGAAGTCAAAGTTTAAGGTAATCCGTGGCGGAAAAACACTTGAAGTTACTGTTACTATTGAAGAACGTAAAGATGAGATTTCTAATGATGATGCAAAACTCTGGCCGGGCTTTATAGCTGTTCCACTTAATGAAGAAGTAAGAAAGCAGCTTAAGATTGACGAAAAGGTTGAAGGTGTTGCAATTACAAATGTAATTCCAAAGTCTCCTGCAGCAGCATTAAGACTTCAGAATGGAGATGTAATTACCGGTGTAAATGGAACAAAGGTAAGAAATCTTTCTGAGTTCTATTCTGCAATGGATTTAACAAAGAATAAATCAGTTCAGTTTGATATTTGGAGTGAGTCTGGTGAAATTACCACAGGTTCATGGAAAATCAAATAATTCAAATGAATGATTTGATATAGAAAAAGAAAATGCAGTAATTTGTAAACTATGCAGATTACTGCATTTTCTCTAAGCGGGTAATGATGGAATTGACTTCTTTGTTTCCAGGATAAAGTTTGAGCGCATCCTGGTACCATTCCAGCGCCTGCTTGTAATCTCCTCTCTTAAAAAAAGAATGTCCTATTCCAGTCTTAAAATTGAATAAATCAAATCTTTCCTTATTAAGGTTTTCATCATTCAAAAACTGATGCATCTTTGTATAACCGCGCTTGTAATTTGCAAAAAATGCTGGTGCATAGAGATCCTGAGCATACTGAAAATAATATGCTGTTGCATTTTTGGGATCAAGGTTTATTGCCTTTTTCGCATTCGAAGCAACCTTAAGGCCATTTCCAATAACATAGGATTTACTTTTTACGGTACAGTTTGAAGAAATGCACATAATATAAATGAGATAGGCATCAGAACCTTGTCTTATCTTTAGTGCGTTCTGTGCATGATTGATTCCTGAATCAAAGAAGGCTGCAGCTTTTGCTTTAGATTCTTTTACATCATCTGTCAATCCGTCAGTGTCATCTTCTGTATCTGTAATACTTTTGATCTTTTCAATTGAATCAAGATCGTAGTTTCCCATTGAATACATTCCCATAAGGTAATCACATCGTGCAAAATGAACTTCGCTTGCATATTCATCAAAATTATCTGAAACAGATTCCAAGGCGTCAAGGTATAAAGTCTCTGCCTGGGAAAGGTCTTTTATTTCACTGTTATAGTATTTATTGAAGAACTCATAGACTTGTGCAGTGTATTCTACATCTCTTTTATATTCTTCAGAGAAGCAGAAACTCGAGATTAATGAATAAATCGAAAATGATAGTACTAAGAATGCTTTTTTCATGTTGAACTCCATCGCAGGTCATTTTAGAATTATGAAAAAAAAATGTCAAAAGAGAAGATTAATTGAATGTGAAGCCATGTTGTGATATATTCAATCTATATTTTATTTATAACAGAGGCTTTTATGTATATTACCTGTCTTGACCTTGAAGGTGTTCTTGTTCCTGAAATCTGGATTGCATTTTCAAAGGCATCTGGCATTCCCGAGCTGAAAAGAACAACGAGAGATGAACCTGATTATGACAAGCTGATGAAGTGGCGTCTCGGCATACTCAAAGAGCATAACTACGGTTTGAAAGAAATACAGGACACTATTGCAACAATCGATCCTATGGAGGGTGCAAAGGAATTTCTGGATGAGCTTCGCTCACTCTGCCAGGTCATCATCATAAGCGATACATTTACACAGTTTGCAACACCTTTGATGAAGAAACTCGGTTGGCCAACAATCATGTGCAACTCACTGGAAGTCGCTCCTAGCGGAGAAATCACAGGATTCAAGATGAGATGCGAACAGACTAAGCTTACAACTGTCAGAGCATTGCAGTCTATCGGCTACAGCACAATTGCAGCAGGAGACAGCCATAACGACCTCGGCATGATCAAGGCAAGCAAAGCTGGTTTCCTTTTCAAGAGTACAGACCAGATTAAAAAAGACAATCCTACAATTCCAGCATTCGAAACATACGATGAGCTTTTGAACGCTATCAAAGAAGAACTCAAGCAGGATAAATAAAACAGTACTCTGCAAATTTCAAGGTTTAATACCTTTACGCAATACAAAAAAAGGTATTAAACCAGACTCAAATCAGTCACACTTCAACAAGCCATGAACACGACGTCCAGTCCGAATGTGCCGAACCAAACTTTCTGATTAGTTTTCCTCCGAGAACAGATTCATCAATTTTATGAGATTTTTCAAACCGGTGGACAACAACGAGCTTTCTGTTCTGATATTTCTTTACCACAATCTGATTACCAGTCGGATGAGTAATATCTTTATACTCTGATTCCATGCTGATAACTGAGCCATACTCAATAACAGGCGAAACTTCTTTATAAAATCTGATTCCCTCATCAATTATGTCCCACTTCTCTTTTGAAATGTCATACACATCACCGCTCAGACACATCCGGCCGAGGAAAGTATTTACAAGAGAATATGTAATTCTGTCACAACTGTCGTCAGCTCTTATAACAGCCCAAATCTGAGACTGCCGTGCCGGCATGACACGAAGCAAGTTCGCGGCAACACATGGAATATATTTACATTCATGCGCATCGGAAAAACTTGCCTGAGAAACAAGCTTGAGAAAATCCGGCACAATTCTGTGACCGCCGGACGCACACAGTTCAATAACAATATCTGGAATCTCACGTTTAATTCTTGCAAAAAATGCACGGGTTGCCGCCATCTGACGATGCAGCCCCTCCCCCAAAGACTCATAACCGTCACACCCAACTGGAATTTGCGCATTGTAATCAATCTTTATGTATCCGAAGTTATTCGCCTTCAGGAAACCAATAACCTTCTCTTCAAGATAATCCTGCACCCAGCTGTCCGTCATATCCCAGAAACGGCTCGAACCAACAGTAAGCGGAACACCGTCGCGTTTAAGCAGATGTTCAGTCATGCCGAACACACTTACACCACGACCGGCAATTTCAAGCTCAAACCAGACACCCGGAATAAAACCGCATTCAATAATTCTGTCCGTCACAGCTTTCATGCCGTGCGGGAAACTCTTACAGTCAACATTCCAGTTTCCCTGATCACACCACCACTGCTCATTTTCCTTATACCAGCCGGCATCAATTACAAAATATCTGATATCTTTGCCACTGATAGTATTCAAAATACGGTTGACATTTTCTTCACTTGGATTGCCCCAAGTCGTACAGTATTCATTAAAAATTACCGGCATACCATCGTCTACACCAGAATAATCATGCTCCTGTGCAAAAACAAGCTTTGCACACACCTCTTCCAGAGAATTGCCCTCAGCAAGATAAACATCACAAGTCTCAAAACTCTCTCCAGGAGCGATATTTTTTTTCCAGTGACCAACATCATTATCAGCGGGGCCTGCCGAAAGAAAATACTCATCTGCACGCCAGAAAAGCTCTATCTGCCACGGAGTTCCACCTCCAAGCATCAGTGCCAGAAAATCATGAGTTGCAGAATTTTCAAGACAGATAAAAGGATGAAATTTTTTGTTCGGCGCAGAACTTGCATTGAAAAACTTTTCTATGCGCACACCATTAGGAGCCCAGCCTGGAATAAGCTGTAAATCTTCAAGAGTATCAGTTTTCAGACAACATTCCTCGCTCCAGAAAGTTTTGAGCCGATGAACTTTGTCAAATACAAGACCACGAAGAGCAACAGCAGAAATCATCTCAATAGAAACACACTCTGCGCCTTTATTTTTCACAGTCGTTGATATGATGCTGCAGTCTCCGGCTTTGTGACATTTCATTGAAAAAAAATGATTTTTCGAATCAGTTGCAGAATCAGAACATCCTTTTTTTTCGATATCGTCATTCAAAAGCTTTGTCGTCTCACCGTTTGCAAGAGTCAGACCACCCGAAAAATTCCCGTCAAACTCATCTCCTGTAAAACGACACTCAAAATATTTTCTGTAATTCATAATAACTCCGTCATCCCCAAACCATCAGTACAAAAAAAATGTTTTCCTCTCAATCATACCAGTCCTGATTGAAAATCGATTCGTGAAAAACATTATAACATACAAAACGCAGACAAAAGTAAATATTTAATTTTTTGTAAATTTTTACTTAGTTAAGACAAAATATATTTTTTTAAATTTCATTTAGACGAAGCGAACAAAAACATCTTTTTGACAACAGGCATTTATGTATGACCCGAAAAATATATGATTTTCCGCTGTGCATAAACTTTCTAAATAGTGTATGATATTTTGTCAAATCCGCGTCACCCAGAATTTCTTGAAGGCAAAAAAATCATCATGGATTTTTTTACAGGAGATTATATGAAAAGATTCTTTGCTTTTATCGTTATTCTTACCTGCTTTATATTTACAGGATGTGTGTGCAAAAGAAAATATATGAACCATGGGAAGTTATAGATCCAGAAAATTTAATCGGAATTTGGGATTCAGTGTACAACCAAGCTTTTTTTAACGAAGATGGAAGTTTTAAGCTTTGCTGTGATGACGAAGAAATTTTATCATGCCGTTGGAAATATAAAGAAGGAAAAATCCTGAGCATTTCAGATGTCTATTATCTTTCAGAACCGGTAGATTACAGCGAAATGAATGTATTTCTTCTGACCTCAGAAGAGCTTGGAATTGACTTCGACGGAGTAATTTACGGTTTCCGAAAATCAACTTATCAAACTGCAGCGGAAGGCATGGGCAGCATAAAAGAGTTGTACGGAAAATGGGAATCTGATTACGTTACTCTGGAAATTCTCTCGTGGGAAAAAGGGTTCATGCAGTTCCCAGGATCTGAGCGTTTTGCAATTACTTTTTATGTAGATTATATAAATCACATAGATATATATAAGGAAGAAAGTAATATGCTTTATTCAGATTATTATTGGGAAATTCTTTCTCTGTCAAATGAAAAAATGATCATTCGAATCCAGAATGAAAACATAGAATTCACAAAAAAACAAAGTCAGATATAACTACATGCACCTGTTCAGAACGTTCTGACTGCAAAATGAGTTACATCTACATAGCAGACACACACATTCAACTCAACAAGCTTACATGCTTTCCAGGTTCGGCTCCTACGAACAGGTCATATCAGAGTTAGATCATGAGTGTCATGTACGGAAGGTATTCTTTCCCGGTAATCTGGATGCATACTTTTTAGAAACGGCAGTCTGCTGGAAAGAAAACATTTCCGTCCTCAGAAGGCTTCAATATATACTTAGGTCAAATTTCGAGTTATAAATAGAATTTACAAAAAAGGCGTAATTCTTTAGAATTTAGTTACCACACAAAAAACAAAGGAGTTACGCCATGACCGAAAACGATCTTATAGAATTATACTGCATTATTGATGATTTTT
>JAZQQW010000072.1:0-173898 GCA_045629255.1 Treponema sp. | reverse complement strand
CTTTTACGTTTGTGCAGTGCGGGCTTTCAACTAGCGAAACGAAGTGCAGCGGATTTAACTATTTGACTGAATGTCGAGTTTAATAAAATAGATGTAAAAATTCGTTAACAACAGAAGACAGCAAATTGAATTTAGTTTTAGCATCTCTCATATTAATAGATTCCGAACCAAATTCGGGATGTCAGATTGTTTTTATAGCTTTATCCGAACAAGAATGACTATGAATCTTAAAACTCGACTTTCAACCTATTAGATAATTTTATTTACAGGTGGATTCAATCATCCAAACACCAGAATCAGTGATTTAAACAAAACAGCATCTTAGAAAATCAGACAAATCAGATTTTCTAAGATGCACAAAATCAAAATTCAAGATACAGGATTACAGATCCCACTCAGACTGATCTGTATGAAGCAGATGGTGACTGATTTTTGAAAGTGGAGAACCTAAGTAATATGTATAAATTTTTTTGATTTCAGGATTTTCGTGAGAGAATCTTATGTTCTTTTCTGCATCAAGTTTATACAAATGTTTACCACGTTCCTGAGCATATTCTTCACCTTCGTGAATCGGCTGTCCACCGCCACCGGCACATCCTCCAGGACATGCCATAATTTCTACAAAGTCATAGTGTTTTGTACCGTTTTTGACACTTTCAACAACTTTTCTGGCATTGCCAAGCCCGCTTGCAACAGCAATGTTAAGCGTGCTGCCGGCAAGTTCGACAGTACATTCACGGATACCTTCTGTTCCTCGGATATTGTTAAACGCATCCGGATCAGGATTTTTGCCGTTGACTATAGCATACGCCGTACGAAGTGCAGCTTCTGTAACACCGCCGGTCGCTCCAAAGATTACACCGGCACCAGACGTGCTGTTGAAAGGCGTATCAAAATCTGTCTCTGGCAAAGCAGACGGTACGATTCTCTGAGATCGGATAAGAATATCAAGTTCACGTGTCGTCAGCACAAGATCTACGTCCTGTCCTGCTCCTGCACTCGTCATTGTCGATACACCGGCCTCGTATTTCTTTGCTACACATGGCATGATTGAAACACAGAAAATATTCTTTGGATCAATGTCCAGAAGCGAAGCATAGTATGACTTTATGACGGCACCGAACATCTGCTGTGGAGACTTTGCAGACGAAAGCTGCGGAACCTGATCCGGATATTCCATTTTGAGAAATCTAACCCAGCTAGGACAGCACGAAGTATACATAGGCCACTTATATTTATTTGAATTCTTGAGTCTCTCCAAAAGCTCACTGCCTTCTTCCATAATCGTCAGATCAGCAGAAAAATTTGTATCGACAACATAATCTGCACCGATGGCCCTGAGGGCTGAGACAAGTTTTTTCTCACCAGCCTGTTCTCTTGTTAAACCAAAAGACTCTCCCCATGCAGAACGGATGGCAGGCGCTACCTGAACGATAACAGTTTTTTCTGGATCTGCAATAGCATCCATCATCTTCATGGTATCGTTTCTGGCATGAAGTGCGCCGACAGGACAATGAGTGATACACTGACCGCACAAGGCACAGTTTGCATTGCCTATAGACCTGTTTTCACTCACATTGACACTTGTATGACGTCCTGTGCCGGCCGTATCCCAGACTTTGAGTCCCTGAACTTTGTCGCACACCTGTATACAGCGCATGCATTTGATGCACTTTGAGGCATCACGAATCAAAGGAAAACTCGTGTCCCATTCAAACTTTTCATAACTGTGACTAAACAAAACATCTGTGATTCCCGTGTCATACGCAAGACGCTGAAGTTCACAGTTCTGGTTTCGTACACACGTCGGACATGTATAATTATGATTTGAAAGAATAAACTGCAAGTTCATTCTTCTTGCATCCAGAACTTTTCTACTTCTTGTATTTACAACAATGCCTTCACGAACAACTGTATTGCAAGCAGCTGACAATGTGTCTTTGCCTTCGATTTCTACAAGACAAACACGGCATGCCCCTATCTCATTCAAATCTTTAAGATAGCACAGTGTAGGTATCTCAATTCCGTTTTCTTTTGCTGCATTCAGAATTGTCGTGCCTTCTTTTGCCTGTACATCACGGCCATCAATCTTCAAGTTTACCATCTGTCTACTCTGCCTCCTCTGAATGATGCGCAACCATAGTGGTCACAGCGCAGGCAGCGGTTTGTTTCTGCGAGAGCCTCTTCTTCGCTCATATTAAGTTCTGCACTGCTGAAATCACGCTTTCTGTCCCATGCTTCTCTTTGACCGAGATTTACCCGACCGTAAGGTATTTTTGAATTCAATACAGGAGCAGGAATTTCTACATCGCATGAAATTTTGTGTTCAAACCCCAGAAATTCATCAATACTTGCAGCAGCAACTTTGCCGGCTCCAATCGCCTTGATGACAGTAGAAGCACCTGTAACACATTCACCTCCGGCAAAAACTGCCTCAGTATTCTGAACTTTGCCGTACTCGTCTGCAATAAAGCAGTTGCGCTTGGCAGGGATACCATAAGCAACAAAATCTGCAGATTCTACATCCTGGCCGACAGCTTCAAGAACGACATCACACGCAATTGAAATCTCATCTTTTGCAGCGTTAACAGGAGCCGGACGACCATTCTTTACTTCATCAATTCTCTGCGGCTGAACAATGAGAGCCTTTACACAACCGTGCTCGTCACCTTCTATACGGACAGGAGCCTCAAGCGTTACAAGTTCAACGCCTTCTGCAACAGCGTCCATAACTTCCTCCGGCAGAGCCGTCATATCTTCCTGACGGCGGCGGTACACAACATAAACTCTCTGTGCACCGGCACGAATTGCAGTACGGGCGCAGTCCATAGCAACGTTTCCGCCGCCGATAACGGCAATTGTCTTACCTTTGAAATCAGGCATATTGCCGTCACCGATATTTCTAAGCATTTCTACAGCAGACAGAACATTTGTTAAATTTTCTCCAGGAATTCTGACAGTCTTGCTTGCATGAGCACCTATTGCAAGATAAATGGCGTCATACTCGGCGGCAATTTTTTCCATCTCGGTTTTACCGACTTTGCTGTTGCAATGAACTGTTATGCCAGTAGAAAGTATTGCGTCTATATCTTCCTGAAGCCTTTCCCTCGGGAAACGATAACTTGGTATACCATAGCGAAGCATACCGCCAAGCTGCTTCTTTGATTCATAAACAGTAACAGAATGTCCCATCAGACGCAAGAAATAAGCTACAGTGAGGCCTGACGGACCTCCGCCGATAACGGCGACTTTTTTGCCAGTAGCGGCACTGCAGGACGGAACAGGGACTTCATTTGCTGGAACATGATCTACAACATATTTCTTGAGACCACGGATATTAAGCGGCGCATCCATCATCTGACGGCGGCAGCGTGACTCACACGGATGCTCGCAGATGAGAGCACAGGCAGTCGGAAAAGGATTGTCTTTGCGGATAAGCTTGACAGCGTCAGAGAAACGGCCTTCACCAGCAAGGGCTATGTAACCAGGTATGTCAACATGAGCCGGACAACGGTCAATGCACGGTATCGGCTGCTCAAAACTTCCTATACAGCGATGATCACGGACATGAGAAAGAAAGTCCATCGTAAAGCCGTCGAGAGCATCCAAAACCATTCTGGCAGCTTCTGTGCCGATAACACAGTCAGCAGAAATTCTGATATTTTCTGCAACCTGCCCGATTAGCCTAAGCGTATCAAGAGTGGCCTCGTTGTTTACAATTTTATGCAAAAGCTCTTCTATTTTATGAATACCAATACGGCACGGTACACATTTTCCACAACTCTGGGCATGACACAGCCGAAGATAAGACAGCAACATTTCTACATGACAAACGCCAGGCGGCATAGCCTTTACACGACGCTGAAAACCAGAAATGACAGGTTCAGAAAAAGTACTGTCAGATCCTGCTGACGGCAGCTTCAATCTACTCATCACAATCCTCCAATACAAGATATCTTGTATGACATCCATTTTATACTAATTCTGCCATAAAAAACAGACTCTTGTCGAAGTTTTCACTTATTCAAATGCAAAAAAAAACTGGCTGTGAGGGGCAAACTCACAGCCAGAAGAAAAGCTCCCTAAACGGACAGTCTTTTTATCGGTTTGTTGTTAGTTAGTATGAAAAAAGCTTACTGTCTCGTATTATCGAACAAACAGTCCCTCCGTTCATGAAGATATGATAAGACAAAGATAAGAAAGTTCTTATAATTGCCAAAACCCTTAAAAACTGCAATTTCAAGAATAAAATCCCAGAATGAAACAAAGCTTCTCTGCTTTTTTTATTTTCTTTCAATGATAACGACATCAACTATCGAAGCATCCGATACTTTTCTGCCCTTTCTTAACCGCATGTTCTGTAATCGTAATGCGGCCATGTTTAATTTGACAGGGAACAGATTCCTCCATTTACTTTGAATTCTTTTTTTGAATTATTTTTATTACTGCTGCAATAAAATAAACAAAAAGGACAATTGAAAAAACTGAAGCAGATATCAAAACTACCCCTTTATAAACTTCAATATCATGCACGTTAATTTCCTTATCCCATATGATTATTGTATCTTCATCTTTCCATTCTGCATATTCAAAAGATGTATCATTATCTTCAGGGAAAATATATGCTTTATTTTCATAATAAACTTCCTTTCTTATCAGCGAAAAATATTTATTGATTACAAAAACACGGACTCTGCCAGATCCTCCGCTGTAAGCTCCGACCGGATAATGATAAACTTCACAGTACTCAGTTTGATTTGAAGACCTGCATTTCTGTATTTTTTCTTTGTTTATTTCTTCATTAAACCAAAATGCAGCTCCAGTGAAATTCAGCAGCATTACAAGGATTACTGCAATATAAAAACCATATCCGAATATAAACGACGGCAGATAAAACAGCAGTTTGCCTTTTGTACGTGAAGTAATTTTTTTATAGCAGAGGCTTCCGGACAGCAGCACAAAAAATGGAAACACTGAATTTAAAACCGTTGAATTAAATTCAATATTTGTTGAAAGCAAAAAAGCAAGGACAGCTCCCAGAAACAGGTTAATAAAATTTAATGTCATGTTTTTATTTATAATCATTATTTATCTTCTGTGTAAGCATATTGCAGTATTATGCCGGCAGAAGACTGGAACCGTCCTGCCGGCTTTGCATTAACGACAGGCGCTTTTTTTACATTAAATCGTTAAAAAAATCAATATTAATGTCTTTGTTCATTTCTTTTAACTGTTTATATTTTAACACTTCGAATTCAATACCTTCTTTTGGGGAATTAATATAATTACCAGAAATTAGTTGTTTTTCCAGGTTTCCACTGACATATGCCAGCAAAAATATTGCTGAATATTCTCTTGAAACACTGTCAGTTGGAAAAGAACTAGAATCGACTGAAATTTTCACTAATTCATTTTTCTCAGCAAAATCAATAATGTATGAATAATTTCTCAAATTATCTATAGAAAAATCTTTATCCTGCCTAAAATCATTTATCAGTTTCAATAATTTAGCCTTTTCTTTTTCTGATATTTCAGAAGTACTAATTTCATCCTTTAATGCTGATAAATCAAATTCGAAGACAAAATCCTCTGTTTTGCCATTTACCATATCTTTTTTTTCTTTATCAAAATCTGCCCATCCAATCTGGGTAGTTACGGATACATTTCCGCTCTCTGGAAGTTCTGCTCCATAAATAACAGTCTGCATTATGATTCCATTTTTAGGATTTTTTACAACATCTTTAGCATCTGGATATTTTTCAATAAATTTACAGGACTCTATAATTTCTGTGTGAGGTTCTATTGCCAAACTTATTTTTTCTTTGGTAATTTCTGCATAACTTACGCCGCTGATTTGGAAATCCCTCAATTCCTGAAGATACAACTGCCTGTCATTTTTCCGAAGTTTCGTTATTTCAAATAAAAATAGCAATCCTTCTAATTTTTTTTCTTCTCCATTTTTTCCTTCTGCAATGGCCTCTATCTTTTGAATATAAACAGGTTCTACTTTTGTTTCCTTAGTTTTTTTTGCTTTCAGGTTTAATTCATTTGCAGTTAAATCAGCAAATACAAATCCAATCATAAAAAATAACGAAATCAATTTTTTTTTCATAAAATCTCCCTGCACGCCAAGTGGTGCACAGCATAATATTTTTTTTCTCCGTATAAAATCCTGATGGATAACGGTATGGGGCTTATTATAGTGAATTATGTTTCTTTTGAAAAGTATTTTATCAATGTAAATATAATGCTTTCGGCGGAAATTCTGTTTTCTGCAAAACTCTAAAAAGTCGCGCTTCCCGGAGGTTTTTGTATGTTATAATTGATTCATGCAGAACTTTGATTCAATACAAAATCTTGTCGGTTCCGGTATAAAGCCTGAGGATTTGAAGGCTGTAGACTGCTTTGCTTTCAGAAACTTTGCACTTTTTATACAGTCTGTCGATTTTTGCAAGATTGCGGTAAAACATCAGCATTCTCATCCGTCATATATGATTATCATTCAATTTGATGCAAAAGACGGTCTGCAGAATCTTTCTGTCGATGTTCCAGAAAACTATTACCTCGGTACGATTTTGTCGCCGGGGATACCGCACGAGGATAAAGCGGAAAATTTTCCGAATTATTACACGATTATGATAGACAAAGATTTTTTTGAACAGCAGTTTGCCCTGTATCAAAAACAGGTGCCTTTGTTCAAGGGAACTCAGTTTATAATCTGTCATGACGTGCTAAAAATCCTGCATCTTTTTGCGTTCGAATCTACCAAGAACATGCCGAACTCTGATATTACGCTTGGCTGTCAGACAATGCTTTTGACGCACTGGATTATCAGGAGCATTCTTGGCGAAAACTATGATATGCGTTCCCCTGTTTCAAATGCACGCATCGCAAGAATTCAGGCATACATAGAACAGCATCTGGGCGAAAATCTGACGGTTGCCCGTCTTGCAGAGAATGCCAATATGTCCGTGTCGTCTTTCTGTAAGCTTTTCAGAAAAGAATGCGGTCTTTCTCCCAAAAACTATCTGTCTCAGGTGCGTTTAACAAAATCTCAGTTTATGCTGAGGCGTGATGATTATTCTATTACAGAGATTGCGTATAAATGCGGTTTCTCCAGCAATTCGCATTTGACAGCGGCATTTCACAAGGAGTTTGGTATCAGCCCGAAAGAATACAGGGAGCGATTTTTGAAACAAATTGACTGATTTTTGAAAGTTCTGTTTGTCAGACATCAATATGATACGGGTATAAGAAAACCTCAGAAAATTAAACTGACGAGGTTAAAACCTTTTCAAAGTTGTTTTTAATTGCAATTTTAAAAGGTCTATCTTGTACTGGAGGAATGTATGACAAAAGAAGATCTGTTCAAGATGATGAATGAAAATCCTGTTATGAATCTGGCAACAGTGGACGCAGACGGACAGCCGCATGTCCGCGAAATCCTGATGTTTTCTGCCGGAGACGACGGCATTATTTTCCACACAGGTGCATTCAAGGAAATGTACAAACAGCTTATGGCAAATCCGAAAGCAGAAGTCTGTTTTATGGCCGGTGGAACTCAGATACGTGTTGCCGGGTGCTTTGAACCTGTAGAAGATGACAGTCTTTTTGAAAAAATTTACAGTCATCCGTCCCGCAAGTTCATGCAGGCCTGGGGCGACAAAGAAAAAGTGCGTCAGTTTGTAAAAATCTTTGTAATGAAAAACGGCAAGGCTCATACATGGACTCTCGCAGATAACTTCAAGCCGAAAGAATTCATAGAGTTATAAGCCTGCGTACAGAGCATTAGCAGAGCATTAGCAGAGCATTAGCAGAGCTTGAGCAAAAAGATAATTCATTCTGTCATGCGGGTTTACGAAATAAACTTGTCAGAAACCGAAAGCTGAGACTTGAATTTATTTCAGCATGACAGAACAAAGTCCTCTCCTCTCTCTGACGGCTGAAAATTTTATTTCATTTAAAATACCGTATTTATTTCCAAAAAGATGTCTTTTTCATTTAAAATACCGTATTTATTTTCAAAAAAACGTCTTTTTCATTTAAAATACCGTATTTATTTTCAAAAAGACGTCTTTTTCATTTAAAATACCGTATTTATTTTCAAAAAGACGTCTTTTTCATTTAAAATACGGTATTTTAAACTGAATGAAAAATGTCTGAAATACTCTTTTTTGCTGTTTCTGTTTTTCCGGGGAAAATTCTTCTGGCACTTCGGGCAACTTGTAAAAAGCATTTTTGCAGAGGTCCTGTATTTTTAATTCTTGCAAAAATTGAATTCCACAGTTAAAATTCATGTAGCATGAAACTTATAAATATTATTTTGTTCAATGATTTTACAGCTCTGGATGCTCTTGGTCCGGCAGAGGTGTTTGCCCGTCTCGGAAGTGACTGCGAGATAAAATACTATTCTCTTGCTGGTGGCGTTGTCACAAGCTCAACCAAAAATCAGATTATGACGCAGAGTTTTGACCAGCTGAAAAAAAGCGACATTCTGCTTGTGCCGGGCGGCTGGGGTACGCGTTCTCTTGTGAGCGATGACAGTTTTATCGCCGGACTGTGTACGGCTGTCGAGCAGAGTGAGTATGTTCTGGGTGTATGTACCGGTTCTGTCCTGCTTGCAAAGACAGGCCTGCTTGACGGCAAATCTGCCACAAGCAATAAAGCTTCGTGGGACTGGGTTGTATCACAGAGCAGCAAAGTTCAGTGGAAAAAAAGAGCACGCTGGGTGTGTGACGGCAAGTTTTATACATCGTCCGGCATAACTGCAGGAATAGATATGGCTCTAGGGTTTGTGAGAGATACAATCAGTTTGGACAAAGCCGGCGAAATAGCCAACGGTCTTGAATACCTCTGGAACAAAGACAAAGATTTTGACCCGTTTGCTGACTGATATGGGCTTTGAAAATCCGAAATGCGTTGACACGACAAGCAGACGCTGTTTATCTGTTAATATGTAAAAAACAGAAAGGAAGTTTTTTGAGGAAAATCAAAAATTTTCCTGTTACGCTATGTTCTAAATAAAAAGAGATAGAGAAATTGTCAAATGTTGTGGACTGGGGTTTGAATCAGCCTAAGTTTTAAGCCGCTTCTTTCAGTACACCATTTTCAAATTTAATATCTTTGACAACGAGATCAAGCTTTTCAAAGCCTTTCAATCGTCGCCAGCCTTTTTCTGCCTGCTGGCAGAGTTTAAAAGCCATTGCTTCGGTTGCTTTTGCTGTTCCGTTTCCTTTTGTCGAGTTGTGCCTCAATCGGACTGTTGCAAAAGTTGACTCTATCGGATTGCTTGTCCTGATATGAGTCCAGTGTTCGGCAGGATAATCATAGAACCGGAACAAATCTTCCTTGTCCTTCTTCAGATTTTCAACTGCCTTTTCATATTTTGTCTCGAAGGTTTCTACAAATTTGTCATAGGCCTTCAATGCGTTTTCCCTTGTGTCTGCCATGTGCATGTCACGAATCATCTCCGTGGCTTTTTTCTGAACACATTTCGGCATCTTGTCCAGGATGTTGGCCGTCTTGTGAAACCAGCATCTCTGTATTTTCATCTGCCCCCAGATTTCGTCCACTGCATTCTGGAAGCCCAATGCTCCGTCGCATATTGCAAGTTTGGGAGCCTTTGTAAGTCCTCTGTATTTCAGATCCAGAAGCACTTCTCTCCAGCTCTGCGTGCTTTCCCGGATTCCAGGTTCAATCGCAATCAGTTCCTTCTTTCCGTCAACTCCAACGCCTATTATTACAAGAAGGCAGGTCTTTTCCCCATCGAGCCTTGATTTCACATAGACTCCGTCTGCCCCATACATAGACATATTCCTTCCCAGTCAGGTCTCGTTTCTTCCATTCCTGGAATTCATTTAACCATTCTCTGGTCATGCGAATTATCGTTGCCGGCGAAAATCCCTTCGAGTTTTCTCCGAACACACTTGAAAGCGCTTCCTGAAACTTGTTCGACGAAACTCCTGCAAGGTAAAGGGCTGCTATAAGCGTTTCCACTGTCGGAGTTTTCCTTACAAACGGTGGCAGGATCTTACTGACAAACCTTTCCGTTGCTTTTCTGTCATCGATGCGGGGAAGCTGTACCCCGACATTTCCGCAGGCTGTCTGAATGATACGGGCCTTATGATATCCGTTTCTAACAACCAGCCTTTTCCCTTTTTCATCGACAATGGATGCCACCCTGTCAGAAAATAAACTGACCTTTCCCAAAGATGAAATCAAGCTAAAAGACTTTCTGGAACTGCTTTAAGGTATAAAATTAATACATTACTTTATCGGGGTCTTCGTTTGGATCTGCCATCTTTGCTACGGCTTTAAATTTGTTATGAAATTCTTTTCCTTCTATATCTCCAAACTTAAAATCCTTCATTCGTAATGAATAACTCAAACATAAAACATGTCTTGGTACACCGTCCTTACTTAACTCAAGATATTTCCAAGACGGCTTATAATTCTCATTCAATGATTTATAAATTTTATAGAAATATTTGAGAAAACCTTCTTTCTTCAAAATATTTACGCCAAAAGCCAATAAAATAACAGGATTATCAATTCTTTTAACCAAAGCTTCTATTTTTTCAAGATTTTTTTTATGAATCTCATCATCAAAACTTTTAACGTTTTTCGGATTTGTTGCACGCTGTGGATAAAGATTAATCATTGCAAAACTATCAAAACCTTCCTGTTCTGCAAACTGCATCACTCTTGTCATAGTTGGATCAGCTTTATCAGAATCCGCTGTGCTAGGATTTAATCCCAGAACAATAAGCTTTCGCTTACCGTCTTTTTCCAAAAGATATCTATAAGTTAATGTCTTTTCATCAATATACTTTTGATTGTCAGGATCTTCTATAATATTTTCCCAAATCATATATACTCCTGTTATCCGCTATTGGCTTTAAAAATAATATCAGTACAGAGTCCTTACTATAATTCAGGGACGCCATACTAATAACCTACTATCATATTGATACTAGGTTATTAATCAGTTTGAAATTGAACTACTTATTCTTGTATTTATCTTTAGAATTAGAATATTCCACAGGAGCGTCAGTAAAGAAGCCGCCTTCACCGCAGAATCTCCACTCAGAACCATCTTTTAGAACTACCTTGTACATAGGTGGAGCTAAAACTGTATCTTTATCAACCATCATATCAGAACCCCAAGAAGACAATCCAGATATTATTACAACTTTCTTTACATCGGTAAAAACAACATCTTTACCAACTCTTACTTCATAGGCAAAGCTACCTGCTACAAATGCAACAAGCAGTGCCAGCATTGTGAATAATTTTTTCATGCAAACTCCTTATTTAAACAAGTCGACCTTATTTTTGAGTCAAGTATTAATATACTTTTGTATTTTTATTGTGTCAAGAAAATTTTATATCATAGTCAAACACTAATTGACAGGATTATTCATGCTAGGAGAGCAAATAAAAAAACTAAGAATAAGCAACAACTTAAATCAGGTTGAAATGGCAAACAAATTGGGAGTTACAAAGCAGAGCGTTTCCAATTGGGAAAACGAAAATATAATGCCATCAATAGATATGCTCATTAAAATTGCAAACCTTTTCAGCGTTTCCACAGATTTTCTTTTAGGAATATCTGAAAAACACACTCTAAACACAGACGGCTTAACAGATCTTCAAATAGCCCATATACAAACAATAATAAATGATATTTTGGACAATTATAGTTAACTTTGAATGAAGCAGAAAAAGCCATTCATTCCAGTAATATAAACAGGGACTGCAATCCTGGCAGTGAATGCTATATGATTCTTGGAAAATCTCTTTTTGTTCAGGCTTTGTTCGTGCAGAATTTTCCTTTTTACAAGTATATTTTTAAAACCCTATTTACATTTTGGTTCAGTGTGCTATATTTATGGCGTCTTGTTTTGCAGACGTTCTGCTTGCCGATTGCAGCAGAACAGTTTTTTTTTACGGGAGGCGAATATGGTTCTATGTATTCGCATATCTCCATGCAAAGCATAAATGACGAATCTTGCATGGAGTAAAGACTCTGCTTTAACTTGAGTTTTCGTCTTTTTTGCTTTGCCTGTGATTTTTCATGTATTTTTTATCGTATGCGCTTTGCTTTGCAAACTGCGATTATTGCCATACATGACTCGCTGCTGGCGAGGAATTTTTTATAAGGAAAAGCAAAATGAATTTCAAGTTTATCGATTTAGACACATACTACCGCAAAGGTGTGTTTACTCATTTTTCCAAAGACTGCAAATGTTCTCTTTCTATTACAAACAGAATAGATGTAACTGCTCTTGTTGATTTTTCAAAAAGAACAAACACAAAGTTCTATATCAATTTTCTGTATGTTTTATCAAATGTTTTGAATTCGCGAGAAGATTACAGGCTGTGCTGGGATTACAAAAACAGCAGGCTTTTGTGCTGGGATAAAATAAATCCTGCTCAGTATATTTTCCACGATGATACAGAGACTTTTACTTTGGCATATACAGAGTATGACAGTGATTATAAAACGTTTTATGAACGAGCTGTAAAGGATATTGATGAAGCGAAATCTACTCGGGAATACAGACTTGATTCTGCAAATCATCCTAACTGGTTTGATGCTTCCTGTATTCCGTGGCTTTCTTACGATTCCCTTCATCTGGAGCTTCCGGACGGCTATTTGTATTTTAATCCGATTGTCAACTGGGGCAGGTTTGAGAAATCTTTTGATGGTTCTCTCAAAATGCCTGTGACTGTCAGATTGAATCACGCGGCGGCAGACGGTTATCTTGTGGCTCTGGTGTTCAAAAAACTGGAAGATGAGATTATGAGGTTGGCAAATGAATAACAATAAACTGTATCTGAAGCAGCTTCTGACGATTGCTGTTCCTATCATGCTGGGAAATATTATTTCTCAGCTGCAGATGCTTATAGACAGAGCGTTTCTGGGGCATGTTGATGTTCTTTATATGAGCGCTCTGGGTAACGTCACAAGTCCTGTCTGGACGACGATGTCTGTAAATTTTTCTATAGTAGTCGGTGCTTCCATCATTATCAGCCAGAAAGTCGGCGCAAAAGATACTGCTGAGTGCGAGCTGTATTCTGCTTCGCTTTTGAAGTGGATACATGTTCTGCCTGTGGCTCTTATGCTGTTCTGGATTTTTTGCGGCAAGTTCGTATTCATAAAGATGGGTGTATCAGAAACTGTCCTCCCGATGTGCATGGAGTACATGTATTTCTTTGTGCCGAACTTTCTGATAATCGGTATCGAGGCTTCTACTATGGTCATCATGCAGACATCGAACTATACAAAGCCGATGGTTTACTTTGGAATCATACGTTCTTTGCTGAATGTTTTTCTGGACTGGGTGATGATTTTCGGACATCTCGGATGCCCTGCAATGGGCATTAAAGGTGCTGCAATTGCAACAACGATTGCAGAGTACGCAGGTGTGCTTGCGTCAATATGGATTTTCATCAAGTCAGACAAGCTTTTTACCCGTCCGCGTCTGAAGGCTCTGCTTGCAGCGTCTCCGATACCTTTTCTACGTTCTGCAAAACTTGGTATAAATACAGCTCTCGAGGATTTTCTGTGGAATATCGGAAACCTTGCACTTATTGCCATTCTGAATTCCATCAACGAAAAGGCAGCCGGCATATATTCCATGATATTCGGTATCGAGATTCTTGTTGTTGTAGTCGTCGGCTCTATCGGTAATGCAACTCTTACCCTGACAGGCGAGGCAACAGGTGCGCACGACAGTGAAAAGTTCAAGAATGTCTGTAAGGTAGCATACTATATGTCTTTTGCATGCGCTGTCATCATGCTTGTAATGTGCATTATCATGCCAAAAGTGATAATAGGCTTCTTTACTACTGATGAGAATATTATTGCTACATCCGGTTTCTATCTGATACTGATGTGCCTGAATTTGTATTCAAAGTTCGGAAATATCATAGTCGGAAACGGAATCCGTGGAAGCGGTGATACAAGATGGATGTTCCTGACTCAGATTTTTGGCACATGTTGTGTTGTATTATGTGCACTTTTGTTTGTCAAAGTTTTGAACTTCGGCATAAAAGGTGTATTCTTTGCAGTAATGACAGATGAGTTTTTGAGAATAATCATCAACTTTTTCAAGATTAGAAAAGTTGTTATCGATATGCCTGCAAAAACTGCTGAATAAAAATTTATTGCAGCACAAAAGTAAACTTTTGACTGCAAAAAAAGGCTCTGGAAATTTCAGTTTCCAGAGCCTTCCCCAAAATTCCTGCAACATTTTCTGCAAACTGTCACATTAAACGAAACCCGAAACCGGAGCTAGCCGTAAACAGATTTTTCTTGTCCACTCTGCCGGCGGAAGAAAGCATACAGAAACTGTAAATCCATGCACTGCAACAGATAATGACCGGCTTTTTAGCAGCTGCACAATTTTGCAAAATCTACAACGATTCAGCATAGAAACTGAACAGTCAAAACTATATGCAGTACAAAGATTAATTTACTCTTCTATAGAAAGTTTTCCGAAAAGCTTTTCCTTTGCATCACTTTTTGATGCAAACGGTCCAGGAATTACATCTGTTCCGCGATGATTTCCAAAATAATCTGAATCAAATGTAATTGGTGTTCCATCAGGATTTTCAAACTGCTGCTGAGGTTCAAAAGCTTTACCCAAAGTTTCAGTCGAAATCATGTCAGCAGAAAATTCTTTTAATACATCGTAAATGTTTGTATCAAGATAATAACTGCCGTTTTTCTCAACGACATCAACATGAACCTTGCCAGACTTATCAATAAACGAGTTTTTCTCATTTTTCCAGGCCTTTGCACCTTCAAAATAAGCATTTCCGTCAAGCCAAACAGGAAGATGTGAAAAATGATATTTATCGTGCTTCATCATATTAGGATATGGTTCTTCCATCTCAAATTGAGCTATCCATTCATCATAAGTAGGATATTCATCAAAACAGTCTGTACCGACTTTTCTGTTTTCCACCTGTTTTCCATCAGGATTTGATTCATCAATCAATACGAAATCTTCTGAAGGCCATTTTTGAATGAAGATATTATTGTAAATGCGGTCATCTCCATGAAGAATTGTCATAAAGCCCATAACTTCTGTCCTGTGCGGCATATGATAAGGCGTATATCGCCATGTTGTACCGTCTCCGACCATCGTAAATGAACCTGCACACAAGTTATGAACCATTGCAACACCCTGAGTTGCAATTCTAAGAGAAACGTCAGACAAAAGAATATTGTTATCAATAAGTGTAGGTCCATGCCCAACTTCAACGAATATATCCTGACATGTCATTCCGCCTTTTAAATATTCTGCAAAGGATGGACGTTCGTTATCATGCAGAAGATTCTGTGTAATTCTTGTTCCCTGAGCTTCCCAGTCGCACCAGATTCCCATTGTACAATGATGTATATGATTTCTTCTCATAATGACATCAATTGCGGCATGCATTTTAATTCCGGCAATTTCAGCTCCGCCAAGTTCCATCATGTTATTGATGTGATGGATATGGTTATCTTCAATAATGCTGAAAACACCGCCCATTCGTCCAATAATTCCACCCTGTTCACAGTGATGAATATTATTTCTGCGGATTATATGTCCGCCAATTTTTTCTTTAAGCCAGCCATAGTACTGACCGCGGCAAACAGAATCCCGTTCCATTTGAGTAGGACTTTTTACATGTTTTGTAGTATAAAAATTACTATTTTCCGGATCGTAATAGCGTCCTACACAAATTCCTGCACATTTGCTTCCCCAAATTTCGCAGTCTTCAATTATCCAGCCTTTACTCCAATGAGGGCTTATCATTCCATCCTGATAGGCTGCCGGTGGTGCCCATGTTGTTGCAGCTTTGTTGATATTGAAACCTGCTACAGTGATAAAACCAATGCCTTCCTTTTCAGGCATAAAGCATTCACGTCTTACGGTAATTTCTACATTTTCTTTATTCGGATCAGCCCCGCCAAAATTTGCATAAATTACTGTTTCATTTTTTTGTGCATCCTGTTCTGCATACCATTTTCTGCGGGAATTCTCAGGATCCCATGAACATTCGTAAACTTTTGCTTCAACACATTCATCAACACTTAAAGCTTCATAAAGTGCCTTATCATTCAACCAAACACAACCTGTATGTTTATTTGGTGTTGCAAAATACCAGTCGCCATAAACTAAAGTTGTATATGGATTATAATTGCCAAAAATGCTGTTCTTTACTTTTGCAACCCAGACATCGCCTTTATATTTTGTCCAGTTTTTTACTGATTCTGCGCCTGTAATAACAGCACCAAGTGGTTTTTCGCTTTTATATACAATCCGATTTTCTTCTGTTCCTGCATTTACAGGATTAACATACTCTCTATATGTTCCAGCAGCTACAATAACTTCGTCACCAGGCATTGCAACTCTGGCAGCTTCACCAATTCTTTTGAACGGCAATTCTTTGGTTCCATTACCATCATGTTTGGCGTTTACGTTTACGTATATTATCATAATAAAATCCTTTATCCACGACGAATAATCAATCGTCTTTTCCAATAAAATACAAGTTTTAGCCTTTTATTGCTCCGGCGGTCATGCCTTTAACAAGCTTATCCTGGAAAAAGATAAACAGAATTATCATAGGAAGAACTGAAAGTGTCAGAACAGCCATATTTATCGGGATATTCAACGCATGTTCACCTTTGAATTGTCCAAGAGCAAGAGGAAGTGTTTTATTCTCTGGTGAAATGAGAAGTGTATTTGCAAAAGCAAATTCATTCCACATTGCAACACCATTATAAATTGCAAGTGTTGACAATCCTGATTTTGAAAGCGGAAGAATCATACTGAAAAAATTCTGATAGCGGTTGCAGCCGTCGATTTCAGAAGATTCCTCAATCTCCTTCGGAATTGTCTTCATAAATGCCGTCAAAATAAAAATTGACATCGGCAATGCAAATGCAACATAAGGACCTATAAGTGACTTTAATGAATCGTAAAATCCGACTGCAGTTGTAAGTTTGAAAATAGGAATCAAAGTTACATGCATCGGTACAGCCATCATTGCTACAATAGCCGCATATATTAATGGATTAAACCTGAACTTCATTCTTGATAAAGGATATGCTGCAAAAGCCGAAACAATCAGCATAATCACCAGCGAAACAGCTACAACTAACACGCTTCTAAAGAAATATCCAAAGAATCCATGTGTAATAACTTCAACGTAATTCTTGAAATACCAAGGATCAGGAAGATGAAAAACCCCCTGCTGAAGCATATCAAACTGCTTACGGAAGGAATTCATTATCATGAAGAAAAATGGTGTAAGTGTTATCACAAGTTGAAGAACTGCAAAAAATGTTGCTATAGTCCATGCTATCTTTGATTTAATTTTTGATATGCGATAAGCTTTTTTAATATCATCCATATCAATCTTATCAGTTCTATCTATCATGTCTATCATATCAATAATCCTCCTTAACTTTGAATACTCTATTAAAGAGAAGTGCTATAGTCGTTATCAAAATAAACATACCGGCTGCAACAGTTGAACCGTATCCCATGTTAAACTGCTGGAATGAAAGCTTATACATGTAGGTTGCCATAAGCTCTGTACTACCGGCCGGTCCTCCCTGTGTCATATTCCAGATCATATCAAAATATTTGAGAGATCCAATAAGAGACATTGTACATGCTGTCTTGAAAATTGGTCCAAGCATAGGAATTGCAATCAGACGCAGATACTGTCCTCTTGTTGCACCGTCTATTATAGCAGCCTCGTAGACATGGGGATCAATATTTGCATAACCTGCAATAAAGTAAACCATATAGAACGGAGTAAACTGCCATGCTATAACTCCGATTATTGTAAAAAGTGCATTAGGTGAAATTCCCAAAAGGTCTATGTTTGTTTTCTTTTCCAGAATAAACGTCACAAGAGAAGAAACAAGTCCTCCGTTTGTCGCAAGTGCATACACAAACAAAAATGCTATGGCAACAGAACTCATGAGATAAGGCAAAAACCATACAACCTTAAAAATACCGAGTTTTTTTCCTCCGGCATCAAGAAAGGTAGCCAGAAACATACCGATCGGAATCTGCAATAAGATAGAAAACACCATCACAATAAGATTGTGTGAAAATGATTTCCAGAATTTTTCATCATAAATAAGTGTTTTCCAGTTTTCAAGTCCTATAAAAACCTTGTCAGATGAAATGCCATTCCATTTGAACCCACTTATAACAAAAGTATCAAAAATGGGATATACGATAAAAATAGCGATTAATATTAACGCAGGTGACAGAAACACTGTAGCTGCTTCAGCTATGCTCTTTGCCCTTGTCTGAGCAAGACCTATTTTTTTAAACCTTTCCATACAGTTCCTCTTGTTCATTTATTAATCAGTTCTTTAACTCAAGGAACTGCCCGCAAGATAAAGTTTTCCTGCAGGCAGTGTGATATCTATCTGACCGGAACCGAATCAGATTACAATGTTTTATTCTGCGATAGCCTTTTTCATAGCTGCATCATGTTCCTGGCCAATTTCTTTTGGAGTTTTTACAAGACCAAAGAGTTCTGTCATACAGTTCTTATGAACCTCTGTAACAGATGCAGGCAAATACTGGTCATACCAAAGCTGTACGTTTGAAGCATCAAAGAAGATATCAATAATCTTTTTGTTGTTTGGATCATCTATATTTGTATTGAATCCTTTGATTGAAGGAACTGTTCCTGTATCCATCTTCTGTTTATTGTAGGTGTCATCATTAAAATACTGTGTTGCAAGTACATAACATGCATCAAGCATTTCCTGATTTACAGAACCGTCCTTATTGAAACAGTTGAATGAGAATCCAGTACCAATTGCAGTACCAATTTCTACATCCTGTGGAACACCAGCAGCCTTTGCTGCTGTATCTTCTGGGAAACGGAATACGCTTATGTTTTCGTTGTACCATTCTTCACTATCAGCCTTGATTCCAGAAACCTGCCATGATCCGTGAAGCATCATTGCAGCAGAACCATCGTATAAAAGTGCTCTATCCTGGTTATCATCTGCAGAAAGTGAGTTTACACCAGCCGGGAAATAGCCTTTCTTTACCCATTCCTGGATCTTTTCTCCGGCATAAATAAATGCAGGACTTGTGAATGTTCCACCATTTTCCTGTGTGTAAGCTGCATCAAATTCTGCATTTCCTGAATGACGTGCAACAAGATACATGTAGTACATTGAACCTGTCCACTTTGATGCATTTGCCAAAGAGAATGGAATAATACCATTTGCTTTAAGCTTTGCACAAACATCTTCAAGTTCATCTATTGTTGTTGGAACTTTAAGTCCGTATTTTGCAAAAATAGATTTGTTGTAGAAAATATCACAGCCTGAAAGTCCGCCGAATGGAATAGCAAGCATCTTTCCATTATATGTTGACTGTCCGACAGCAGCGTCAATAAATGCCGGATGGTCATATTTTGCATACATATCTGTAATATCATTTACAAAACCTGATTTGTAATATTCAGCCATTGGACCTCCGCCCCAATGGATGTACATGTTTGGAGCCTGGCCTGAACTCATTGCAACTACAAGCTGCTGCTTATAGTTATCATTCTGCTGATGAATCTGTTTAACAGTGATGTTTGGATAGTCAGCCATAAATCTCTTTACAGCTTCTTCATCCTGAGTTTTTCCTGGTTCATTTGTTGAAATATCCCAAAGGATAATCGTCAAAGGCTTTTCTGTAAGTGCAGGTAAATTTTTTCCATCAGTCTGTCTTTTGGCCGGACTGCCCGAAGCATTTGCTGATTTGCCGGCAGAAGATTTTCCGCTGCAACCTGTAATCAATGCAGCCGAAAAAAGTGCGGCAAAGCAAAATGGCAATACTTTCATTATAATTTTCATTAATATTCCTCCTAATTGAAAGTATGAGGATACTTCTACAATTCGTATTAAAATATCCAATATCAGAAACTGCAGATTGTTTCCTAGTTATATTAATTCTAAATGCGTTTTTTGGATCCTGCTTTCAAAAAGTTGCTTTTTCAACATACAAAAATTGCTTTTTTTATATATTTTTTTACACAACTTGTTATGAAATATGTCTTTTTTTGCTCTTCTCAAGTAATTTTTAAGTATTTTTGTCTGATTTTTTATAACAAAAGATACATTTTTATGGAAAATACTACTTTTCGAAAAGCAATTTTTTACTTGTGAAAATAGAACATAATTGCTATAATCCATAAAAATATGAAAAATCAATATGCAGATTTTAAAGAAAGCATTCGCCACAAAATAAACAGCAGTTTACGAGTGTTCATAAACCGACTGCATACAAATTTTCCTCCGCACTGGCATACAGACTTAGAAATTATTTTGGCTAAAGAAGCTCCCTACAAAGTAATATGCGGTAATCAAACTTATTACGTTGATACAGGAGATATTTTCCTTATATGTCCTGCTGTTATCCATGAAATTTTTTCTCTATCTCCAGGAGCGAGGTTATATATACAGGTAGATTTTTCAAAAATTACAGTATCAAAGGAATTAAACGATATTTTCCGTCCGATGTATCCTGCTTTTCACATAAAAAAAAATACCTGCCCGCCTGAAATTTACGATCAGCTCTGCGAATACATAAATAAAATAACGAAATTGTATTTTGGATGTATTCCATCAATCCATTCCATTGACGGAAAAGGTGATGAAGATGAAAATACTATAACTTTTAAGGAACTTGAACCTTATGATAAGCTTGAAATCTATTCCTTAATTATGCAGCTCATTGCATTCTGTGGGAAAAATATAGGTTTTTGCCAGAAATCAACTTACAGCTCCGTAATAAACACATCCCAAAACAATGCCTTATTAAATAATGTCTGCACATACATTTCAGACCATTTTACAGAAGACCTTTCTCTAAAAAGCATTTCAGATTATGCAGGATTCAGCAAATTTTACTTTGAAAGAATTTTCAGTGAGTATACAGGTCAAACATTCTATCAGTATCTGCAGCAAATACGGATAAATTATGCTCAGATGCTTTTGTCAAATTCAGACCTTTCCATTACAGATATAGCCTATCAGTCAGGATTTGTAAGTTCTACGGCATTTACCCGTGCCTTTAGAAAAAATACAGGTTATCCTCCATCAGAATTTAGAATGCTGAACGAGGATCAGCATCCTATAAAAGTATACCCTCATAATACTGATGAAAAAACAGAATAGAAAAAATACATATTAAAAATAATGTTTTTTTTATCGGCAGGCTTTATAAGCTGCCTGCCGGGCTTCGTCAGCTTTGAACAGCACTGACAAAATCAGATATTTTCTGAGCAGAGTTTACATCCCTGCCTTCGACAGGATCTACAAAGCTTTGTGATGCTGCAAGTTTTTTGCCGCCAAGATTTTTCTCAAACTCTGCAAAAGCTTTGTCCGTTCTGCCTCCACCGCAGCACACAAAAGCTGCAACTTTTTTGTCCGAAAAAGAATGATTTTTCATAAACGTTCTGAGTGGCGGCGCAAAAGTAGAGACCCACACCGGAGAACCAAAGATAACTGTGTCATACTGGGCAAAATCGTCATTGAACGGCACTAGTTCCGGAGTTTCTTCCATCACTGCACTTTTTCCACCCCACACAAACTTTGAAATTTTTCCAGTCGGATACGCTTTGACTGGTTTGAGTTCCAAAACATCGGCAGTAAGTTTTTCTGCCAGTTCCTGTGCAATAAAACGTGTGTTTCCCTCGAGGGAATAAAAAACAATAAGACTTTTCATAATCGTTACAATTCTCCTGCAAAAACACCGCATTAGCGGCTGTACAGAAAGGCTATATCATAATATTTCACTTTCTGCAGAGACTGTTTTTTTCAGAAACACAATTATATTTTTTTGCAGGAGGTTTGAAAAGAGGATTTCAAGAAATTTCAACATTCATGATTTTACAGATTTTTCACATGCCGGCGTAAATCATTTCAAAGCCATGCCATTTTTGTCCGCACATAAAATAATCGCGGCCGCCAGGCAGTTCCCTAAAACCGACACTTTTGTAGCACTGAACTGCGGCCGGATTGCTGTCAAACACACCGAGTACAATAGAGTTCGCATGCAGTTCCACTCTGGCATACTTTACCGCAGAAGCCACCATTTCCTGGCCAAGTCCTTTTCCGCGTCTTTTGTCATCGACTATGACAAAACACAGACGGACAGCGCCGGATGCTTCATCAGTGAAGCACAGCAGGAAATGTCCGACAAGACCTTCTTCATCGTATGCCATGACTGGAATACAGCGAAACTGTCTGGCAGCTTCTTCGTATTTTCTGTTCATGTCACCGGCATCTATCGGATAATGGTCATAATTATCTGCCGACCATTTGCGGAAAGAAACTTCATCATGCAGCCATGAAAGCACAGTTTGTGCATCAGTTTTTAAAAAAGGTCTGAGCTTTAACAATTTTTGCCCCCTGCTCCTAAAGTATCTTAACACTATCTGCCAAAAAAAATAACAGGAACATCACAGAATTTTCTGAATGCCGAGTTTCAATAAAAGAAATATCAGATTCGCCATTCGAAATGGCAGCTTTTTTCTGCGTACAAAAAATCAGGCTCAAGACGTATGTTTTTACAGGGATACTTACTTGAACACCCTGGAAACTAAGTATAAACTTCTGAAATGATAAAACTCATTGCAGTCGATTTGGATGACACTTTATTAAACAGAAAAAAACAAATTTCAGACAGAACGGCAAAAACTATTCAAAAAGCAATCAGCCACAATATCAAAATCATTCCCTGCACCGGACGTCAGATTAAAGGTATTCCTCAGCAGGTTTTCGATATACTCAAACCGCAGTACACAATCTCCCTCAACGGAACTTCCATAACAGACATGCGGACAGGAGAGAAGATTTTCCGTGCAGATCTTACAGATGAGGAAGCTCTGTCTGTTATCGAGGCCGCAGACAAATATCATGCAATCCTCGATGTTTTTGTTGATGATTATTCGTATATGAACCAGATGACATACGACAGACTGATCAGAGTTTTTTCCGGTACGGCGCTTGAATCCTATATCCGCAAGATGAAAAAGGTCGTGCCGGACATCAAAGAGTTTTCACGCACGCACACTACACAGGAAATCGCACTTATACCCAAGAACCACGAATCTTTCTGCGGCATTCTGGATTTTGTAAAAACTATGCCAACACTGCAATGCTTTGCACTACCTGACTATGTCGAAATCGTCTCTCAGAACGCAAGCAAAGAAACTGGAGTTCTTCGCATAGCGGACATTTTCGGCATCAAGCCGGAGGAGATTATGACTTTCGGTGATTCCATGAATGATATACCGATGCTCAAGTCTCCTGGCGTAACAGGCGTCGCCATGAAGAACGCCGACGAAAAAGCAAAATCGTACGCTAAATACATAACAGATGACTGCGACAGAGACGGTGTCGCCCGTGCTATCGAAAAATATGTTCTGCCGGACTATGAATAAATTTCCAGTTACAGAAACAAAGTAAAAAAATCCCTGCTTTCTTGCAATGTATGCGATTGAAAGCAAGGATTTTTATTCAGTAAATTTTTACAGGACAGCTTTTGCCAAAGCTTTCATCAACCCTGACGGCCGAGTGCAAAAGCTTTTTTGTTCAGTTCGAGAAACTGTGGTTTGACACAGTCAGCGAGTGCGTCAAGCCACTCAGCTTCTGAGATGTCTTTGTAATAATTTGAAAAACGTCCCATCAAAACGATGTTTGCAGCTTTTGCAGAACCTGCCTCCATTGCAAGCTTGAGTGCATCCATTGCATCGACTTTTGCACCGGAAGCTTTCATTTTGTCAATCAGGCCTTCTGGATATGACATAGCTCCTGTGATTACAGGCATTGGATCAATCTGCTGATCGTTTACAATTACTGTGCCGTTTTTTTTGAGGTACTCCATGTAGCGGGCTGCTTCCAAAGTTTCAAAAGAAATGATGTAATCAGCCTCGCCTTTATCAATTATCGGAGAATATACTTTATCGCCGAAACGTACATAAGTTACAACACTTCCGCCTCTCTGGCTCATTCCATGAACTTCGGAAACTTTTACATCAAAGCCTTTTTTCAAAACAACATGTCCCAGAAGTTTGCTTGCAAGCAAAGAACCCTGTCCACCGACACCAACTATCATTACATTTGTTATCATCGTTCTGTCTCCACTCACTTACTTTGCTGCCGGTGTCAGTGCACCGAACTTACACATCTGTTCACAAATACCGCAACCTACACACAATGTATTGTCTATGCATGCTTTGCCGTTTTTCATGCTCAAAGCCGGGCATCCGAGTTTCATACAGGCTTTGCAGCCTTTGCATTTTTCGCTGGACGCAATAACAGGCGGATTGTGTTTGACATACTTGAGCAATGCACATGGTCTTCTGCTGATAATTACAGAAGGCTCTTTTGCTGCAAGTTCTTCTTTGACAGCTTTGTCTGTTTCCTCAAGGTTGTACGGATCGCAGACACGGACACGTTTAATGCCTATTGCATGACACAATGTCTCAAGGTCTATCTTGCCGGCAGGGTCACCTTTAATGTTATAACCTGTTGTCGGATTCTGCTGATGTCCTGTCATTCCTGTAATTGAGTTGTCGAGGATAACGACAGTCGAATTGCTTCCATTGTATGCAATATTTGCAAGTCCTGTCATTCCAGAATGCATGAATGTCGAATCTCCGATAACGGCAACTGTTTTATCTTCTGCAGCGCCATTTGTTGCTTTGTTGAATCCGTGGATTGAGCTGACAGAAGCACCCATACATGCAGTGACGTCGATTGCACTCAGAGGTGCTACTGCTCCCAGTGTATAGCATCCGATATCGCCCATGACAGTACACTTGTTCTTGTTCAATGTGTAGAACAAACCTCTGTGCGGACAGCCGGCACACATTACAGGAGGACGAACTGGAAGTCCTTCAATTTTTGCACAGCCAGACTTTTTGCCCATACCAAGTTTTTCTGCAATAAGACCTTGAGAGAACTCGTCAATCATCGGGAACAAATTCTTACCTTCGACTTTAAGTCCGAGAGATTTGCAGTAATTTTCGATAATCGGATCAAGTTCTTCAATAACAATGAGGCGCTCAACTTTTGATGCAAAATCCTTTATCTTTTTTGGTGGAAGAGGATTTATCATTCCAAGTTTGAGAATTGATACATCGTCGCCAAAAACTTCTTTTGCGTACTGATAACATGTGCTTGATGTGATGATTCCGATTTTTGCAGAGCCCATCTCTACACGGTTCAAATCAGATGTTTCAGCAAATTCTTCGAGGCGGTGTGTGCGCTCTTCAACAACAGGATGTCTCTTCTTTGCATTAGCCGGCATCATGACATATTTGGCGATATCTTTCTGATATGGTTTTGCAGCCGGCATGACACGGTCAGCTGTATCGACAATGCTCTGTGAGTGAGAAACACGTGTACACATCTTCATAAAGACAGGTGTATCAAACTGCTCAGAAATCTCGTATGCTTTCTTTGTGAAATAAAGAGCATCTGCAGAATCAGATGGCTCAAGCATAGGAATCTTTGCAGCTATTGCATAGTGGCGTGAATCCTGTTCATTCTGTGATGAATGCATTCCCGGATCATCTGCAACATTGATGATAAGACCGGCATTGACGCCTGTATAGGAAATTGTGAAAAGAGGGTCTGCGGCAACGTTCAGTCCGACATGTTTCATAGCACAGAAGCTTCTTGTTCCTGCAAGACATGCTCCGAAAGCAACCTCAAGAGCTACCTTTTCATTAGGGGCCCATTCGCAATATATTTCGTCATACTTAGCTGCTTCTTCTGTAACTTCTGTACTTGGTGTTCCAGGATAAGAGCTTGCCAAACCGCATCCAGCTTCATACAAACCACGAGCCAGAGCCGCATTACCCAACATTATCTGTTTCAAAACCAACTCCTATAAATAATTTTTAAGAAAGTTCCTATTTTTGAAAAAAACTCATAGAAAAAATACGATGTTTTATGCCGTGCAGTTTCAATGGCAAAAAACTCGCAGGCACCTCAAAAAATGCAGGATGACATTTCTCTTTGGTGCCTTTAAAAAACTGCATTTTTACGGCAGTCCAAAACTTGACGGACATCTAAAAGCTTTTTTTTAGATGTCCAAAAAAATCAGCCTTCGTTCTCGTATGCAACGAGGTACTCTTTGCCGTACATCTTACGGAGAAGAGGCTTTTCGATTTTACCAGTAGGATTACGAGGAACATCAGCAAAGATAACCTTGCGCGGACGCTTGTATCTTGGCATGCCGAGGCAGAATTCATTAAACTCTTCTTCCGTACAAGTCATGCCCTCTTTTATGCTGACAATAGCTCCTGCAATTTCGCCCTGTCTTCTGTCCGGCAGTCCGATGACAGCAACATCTTTGACCTTGTCAAACTTGCGGATAAAGTTTTCGATTTCAACAGGATACAGGTTTTCTCCACCGGAAACGATAACATCTTTCTTGCGGTCAACAAGGAAGATAAATCCGTCTTCATCCTGCTTTGCAACATCTCCTGTAAACAGCCATCCGTCTTTGAGGACTTCAGCAGTTGCTTTTGGATTATTGTAATAACATTCCATGACACCAGGACCTTTTACGCAAAGCTCACCTGGAGTTCCTTTCTGTACAAGTTCGCCGTTATCATCGACAATCTTGCATTCCCAGCCATAACCAGGCACGCCGATTGCGCCGACTTTGTGAATGTTTTCGACACCAAGATGAACACAGCCAGGTCCGATTGACTCAGACAGACCATAGTTTGTATCGTACTGATGGGTCGGAAAATACTCTTTCCAGTGTTTAATAAGTGACGGCGGAACAGGCTGAGCGCCGATATGCATAAGGCGCCACTGAGAAAGCTGATAGTCAGAAAGCTTTATGTCGCCGCGGTCAATTGCATCCAGGATATCCTGTGCCCACGGAACAAGAAGCCATACAATAGTACAATGCTCGCGGCTTACTGCATCCATGATATACTGAGGCTTAGTTCCTTTGAGAAGGACAGCCTTTGAACCTGCGATAAGAGAACCCATCCAGTGCATTTTTGCACCTGTATGATAAAGAGGTGGAATACAGAGGAATGTGTCGTCGCGGCCTGTCGAATGATGTCTCTGTTCAACCTGTGCAGCGTGCATCAGGCTTCTGTGCTTGTGAAGGATTGCCTTCGGGAAACCTGTTGTTCCGGATGAAAAATAGATAGCTCCGTCATCGTCATCTTCAACACGGACAAGAGGTGCAGAACTAGGACAGTCAGCAACAAGTTCGCGATAGCTTTCTGCAAAAGTCGGACAAGTTTCGCCTACGAAAATCAAAAGGCGATTTTTTGCAAGGTCATCTGCAATTGTTTCAATACGGCCGATAAACTCAGGTCCAAAAACAAGAACATCAACTTCTGCAAGATCTGCACAGTATTTGATTTCATCAGATGAATAACGGAAATTGAAAGGAACTGCTATTGCGCCAGTCTTCAAAATACCAAAGTAAATTGGAAGCCACTCAAGACAGTTCATCATGAGGATAGCAACCTTGTCTCCCTTCTTTATTCCTCTGCTGAGAAGCATATTTGCCATGCGGTTTGCTTTTTCGTCAAATACACTCCATGTTATCTCTCTTCTATAAGGTGCATCGGAAGTAGGCTGAATAAGCGAATACTCTTTCCATGTTACGCGTCTGTTTTCCTTCTGCTCCGGGTTCAATTCAACCAAAGCAATCTCATTGCCATACAATTTTGCATTACGTTCAAGATAGTCTGTAACTGGCATTTTTAATACATCCTCCAATGCAGCCATTGATTTCAGGTGCCGTTTAATATTTTGCGATTATATCACAATCTCTATATATAGGGAACCTGTATAAACTTAAGTAATACTGCAGTTTTCATGCAGCCTTTAATGAAAAATAAAGTAAGCCAGGCACAGAACTGCGAGGAACAAAATGTTCATCACAGTAAAAAGCAAAAGATACGATCCGCCGCCTGACTGATCTTTCTGCGGTTCTGCTTTTTCTGCTGAAGTTACACCGCCTGCCGGCAAAGTCTGCTGTCTGTTTACATACAGCTTATATGATATGAGGCTTGCAAGAGATGCAACAAGTGTTCCAAGTCCTCCGACATTTACACCGAGCAGAAGTGTCCGGGAAATCGAGCTGAACGGATACAAAAGAAGTGCAGACGGAACATTGCTTATCACCTGACTTGCGCAGACTCCAGAGATAAACTCATGTCCGGCAACAGTTTTTTCGAGAAATGAGCGGATCGTTGTAATTCTTTCTATATTTCCAGTAAAAACAAAAAACGCACAGAATGTCAGAAGCAGAACATAATCAACTTTCATAAGAAGATTTCTCTGGATGAAGAAAACGACGGCAGCACAAATAACGGCAGTAATAAGTGCCGGTATAATCTTTAGAACGCAAAGAAGGCACAGCAAAAAAAGTACGGCATACACTATTGTGTAAATTCTTGCGCGGCTAAGTCCTGTAGACCAGGCTTCTTTCGGCGGACGATGCGAAAAACTTTCGTTTGAAAGAGGCGATGACGGTATAAACAAAAGGCAGACTGCAAGCAAAACAAGTGAAACGCACGAATACGGCAGGACAATTTTGATAAATCCCCAGAAACCTGTATCCATCTTACTGTACAAAAAGATATTCTGCGGATTTCCTGTCGGCATAAGCATACTGCCGAGGTTTGCTGCGATAGTCTGCAAAACTACGACAAAAGGCAGATGCTTGATACCGCCGCTTTTGGACAAAAGAAGGACGGCAAACGGCACAAAAGTCAGAAGTGCAACATCGTTTGTGATAAACATGCTGAATACAAAACACAGAAACACAAGCACAAATGAAAGCGAACGCTGTGTTTTGACATGACTGCACAGAAAGTCTGCACACTTGTCGAACATGCCGCATGAACGCAAGCCGGCTACGACAAGCATCAGGCTGAACAAAACAAGAAGTACGCGAGTGTCGATGTAAGACGCATACATTGCGTCCGGCCGCACAAAAAACGCACTGACAAAAGCGGCTGCAGCCGCAATACAAAAAACTTTTTCTCTTTTAATAAATTTAATAATTTTACAGTTACTCATGCATCTATGTCCGCATTGCTTAACAAATGTTTTTCTATAAAGCTTCTTCTCTCCGGAGTATTTTTGCCCATGTAGAAAGCAAGCAGCTTCGGAATCATCTTGAGCTGACTTATTTCGACCGGAGTCAGATGGATTGTCTCAGGTTTGATAAAGTCCTCAAACTCAGCACCACTGATTTCTCCAAGTCCTTTGAATCGTGTAGTTTCGCAGCTTGCACCAAGTCTTGACTGAGCTTTGTCGCGCTCGGCTTCTGAATAGCAGTAGACGTTCTCCTTTTTATTTCGCACGCGGAAAAGCGGCGTTTCCAGAATATAAATACGTCCGCTCGTGACAAGCTCTTCAAAGTATCCGAGGAAGAATGTAAGAATGAGATTGCGGATATGAAATCCATCGTTATCGGCATCAGTTGCAATGACAATCTTTGAGTATTTGAGATTCTCTATATCCTGCTCAATTCCCAATGCCATCATCAGCTGGTACAGTTCATCATTTTTGTAGATATCACTCTGACGCCTGCCGTACATGTTTTCAGGCTTTCCGCGCAAACTGAATATTGCCTGCGTGTCTGGATTTCTGGAGTGCGTCATTGTACCGGAAGCAGAGTTACCCTCAGTAATGAAGATCATGCTTTCCTGACCTTTTGCTCCGTCCTGCAAATGATAACGGCAGTCCTTGAGTTTTGGTATGCGTATGCTGATTTTTTTTGCAGCAGCCTTTGCCTTATCTTTGACTTCCTTGAGCTCAGTACGAAGTTTATTGTTTGCCTCGATTTTTTCCTTTATCTTTTCTGCTGCTTTCGGATTGCGGTGAAGCCATGCATCCAGTCCAGACTGAGTCTCTGCAACAATCCACTGCTTGATGTCCGTGTTGCCGAGCTTGTTCTTTGTCTGGCTTTCAAAAACAGGATCTTTTATCTTTACAAGAAGAGCTGCCGTTATGCCTTCGCGTATATCCTCAGGTGCGTACTGCTCTCCGAAAAAGTCCCTGATTCCTTTGACAAAGCCTTCCTTGAAAGCCGAAAGATGAGTTCCTCCGTCAGAAGTATACTGACCGTTTACAAAAGAAAAATATGTTTCACCATATGAATTTGTGTGTGTAAATGCGAATTTCAGATGTTCACCAGTGTAATCACCGATCGGATAAAGCGGAGGAAGAGCACCTTCTGAACTGTCGGCATCAGTTCCGCCAAGCTCTTTGTTAAGCAAGTCCAAAAGTCCGTTTTCGCTCTTAAACTCGACGCCGTTCAGCCTCAAAGTGAGGCCTGCGTTCAGATATGCATAATTCCAGATGCGCTTTTCTACGTATTCCATGTTAAACGAATACTTTCCGAAAACTTCTTCGTCCGGGACAAACTCAAAGTAAGTTCCGTTGTGCTGTTTTTCTTTAAGCGCACCGGAATGCTGTTTGATAAGCTTACCTTTCTCAAAGATTGCCTCAGTACACATGCCGTCTCTGATGGAAACGACACGAAAATATGACGACAGAGCATTGACAGCTTTTGTTCCGACACCGTTCATTCCAACAGAAAACTGGAAAACATCATCGTTGTACTTTGCTCCTGTGTTGATCTCAGAAACACATTCGACAACTTTGCCGAGAGGAATACCGCGTCCGTAGTCGCGGACTTTTACACGGTTGTCTTTAACTACGACATCAATTTTTGTTCCAAATCCAACAATGAACTCATCGATTGAATTGTCTATAACTTCCTTTATCAGAACATAAATACCATCATTTTCATTGGAACCGTTACCAAGACGTCCGATATACATACCCGAACGAAGTCTGATGTGCTCGAGTGCGTTGAGATGTTTAATTTTGTCTTCGCCGTAATCAGCAACTTTCTTTTTCTCTGATTTCAGAGAAGGATCTATGGATTTTGCCTGTGAAAGCTTTTTCTGAGCCTGAGCTTCTGTCGTAGCAGCTTTTACAGAAGGCTTTTTTTCTTCCGGCTTTTTGGAAACCTTTTTTGCATTTGCCCAGGCAACATATTTTTCATCGCTGCCATTTTTTGTTGAATCAATATTTTCTACAGATTTTGCACTTGCAGAAGTTTTTCCTGCAGCAGACTTAACTGTAGTTTTTGAACTTGGCTTTGTGCCAGACTTTACAACTGTTTTTGCAGATGATTTCGGTTTGTCTGTATTTTTTCCACCCATAGCGAACAGTATAATCTGAATGATTCTTTTCGTCTATGGAGTCACTGCAAAAGGAACGCCATACAAAAGGCTTTTCGGCACTTCTGAAAAAAAAGACATTGTGATATTATTGTCGATATGACAATCCAGCAGTTGAAATACGCAATCAGAATCAGTGAAGTCGGCTCCTTGAACAAAGCTTCAGAAATTCTGTACATTTCCCAGCCGTCTCTGACTTCCGCCATCAAAGAGCTGGAAGATGAACTCGGCTTTGCTATCTTCAACCGGACTTCAAAAGGTGTAATACTGACGAGCGAAGGTGAAGACTTCATTCAGCATGCAGGAATTGTCTACAGCCAGTACGAATCACTGAACGAGAGATTCTGTTCTGGTATCGGACCAAAGAAAAAATTTGCCGTTTCGTGCCAGCATTATTCATTTGCCGTAAAGGCTTTTATAAACATGGCAAAAAAGTTTGACTCTTCAGAATACGAGTTTGCATTCCGCGAAACAAAAACTCTGGAAGTTATAGAAGACGTCCAGAACCTTAAAAGCGAAATCGGCATAATTTTCCTGAGTGATTTCAACAGAAAGGCAATCATGAAACTTCTGAACTCCGCAGACCTCACTTTCACATCGCTCAAAGAATGCAAACCTTGTGTATATTTGTGGCGCGGACATCCCCTTGCAAAACAAAAATCCATCAGCTTTGAGCAGCTCAAAGATTATCCGAAACTGTCTTTTGACCAGGGCGGAAACAGTTCTTTCTACTTCGCAGAAGAAATTTTCAGCGAATATAAGTTTCCTCAGATTATCAAAGTAAATGACAGAGCCACAGTGCTCAACTTTATGCTCGGTCTCGGCGGCTACACATTGTGTTCCGGAATAATCAACGGAGAACTGAACAACTCTGAATACATAGCGATTCCTCTGCAGGATGAAACACTGCAGAATGACAAAATGGAAATCGGCTGTATAACAAAATCAGGCATGCAGATGAGTCTCACAGGCGAAGAATACATGAAGCAGCTTAAATCAGAATTGGAAAAATACTAAAAAAATTCTTTTAATATTATAAAGAAAGAAAAACAAAATCTCAGTTTTGCCTGTACAAAAAAAATGTAAAGGCAAAACTGATTTGCAAAGTCATAAATTTACTCAGATTACTCAGCCTGCATAAAATCTACAGTCTGTTCCGGAATATTTATATTACATGCTTTAACTTTGACAGTTTCATTCAGCCCGACTTCTTTGTCCGGAGTCATGTAAAATTCCATAGCAAGCTGCGGCACAAAGAACTGAGGCATCTTTCCCCCGTTATCCACACAAACAGCTTCGTAAATGTTGTCCGAATTCTGCAAAAGATACACAAGTTTCCAATGCAAATCACTTTTGCGCTGAGCTTTCTGAGAGGCCTGATAGCCGGCATCACCTTCGCTGATTCTCATCAGCATATCGTCCTTATCTATCATCTTGCGCCCGTCCAGAAATGCACGAAGCTGTTCATGAGCAATCAAATCACTGTAACGGCGCAAAGGACTTGTAACCTGACTGTACATACTTATGCCAAGTCCACAGTGCATTGACGGAGTTACACCGACAGATCTCTTTCTCATACAGCGGCGCAGACGAAACTGTCCGGCAAGACCTTCAGGTATGTCTTCTGGAATTGTCGGCTTTTCCTGACTGATGAACGGAAACGGTATTGAATTTTTAAAAGCAAATTTTGCAGCACCTTCTCCTGCCAAAAGCATCATCTCTCGTATCATGTCCGAACTTTCCAGACGCTTTTCCTCTTCTATTGTAACAGTTTTATTCTCATCCACAGTAATATGTACCTGAGGAATATCAATCTGTACTGCTCCAGATTTGTTACGGCGCAAAACATTTTTGCGGGCAATGTCAAACAGCGGCTTTAATTCAGGGGTGTCTTTCATTTCGTCAGCCTGAGCGTATGTAATGCATTTGACCTTTACCAAAGTCTTGAACACCATACAATCTTCCAGATTACCGTCTGCATCAAGTTTTATACGGAAAGAAAGCGCATGACTGAGCTCTTTCAGACCTAGTGCATAATCCTCAAGACAGTCCTCGCACAGCATACGGGCTGCGCCTTCCGGTATATAGAGAGTCGAACCTCTGGCACGTGCGGATTTGTCGATAGAGCTGTCAGGCATAACAGTGCTAGCAGGATCTGCAATATGTACCCACAGATAACTGCCGTCCCATGCAACTGCATCATCCGGGTCTGTAGAATATTCATTATCTATTGCGTATGCAAAGCTGTCCACTGTCATCCTTTCTTCTTCCGGTGGAGAAGAAAGACCTTCTGTTGCAGACTTAGTACTCAGTCCCCAGCGGATTGGATACGGATTGCGAGTTATGTCCCACATTTTTGTATCAAGCAGAAGTTTATGTGCATTTTCCGGAGTCTCTTTGATATGAGCGTCGTGCATAGTGCGGCTTTTGTCCGTGCGACCAAGAGCAAGAGCTTCGACATCTGTCATATAAAGCGAATCCTCCGGCAAAAGCTGCTTCTTTGCAAGTCTTTCCAGGAATTCTGCACGAAGCTGAGCTTCCTGACCTTTTGCATCAGCTTTTTTTACAAGCTCATCTATTTCTTCCTGAGGACGAGGAACAAAGACAAGTTTGCCGTCCATCTGTTCCTTTAAATCCTGCTTAAAATATACAGTATTTTTTAATGCAAGGAATGCACCCCAAGTTTCATCAGGTGCAGTTCTACCCAAAAGCGAAAACAACTCTTCAAAAGAAAGAGGTGCCGACTTTGTTTCCTCATCAGAAACAAGCAGTTCATAACACTCTTTAACCTGCAAAGATAAAGTATTCTCACTTGACAGATTATACATGTCATCTTCTGAAGGTGCATTTTTATCTGCAAAAGCAAGTGCATTTTCCAAAGAAGACACAGATGTCTTGCACAGAATTACAAAATCTTTAAAACGAACATTCTGTGTACTGTAAACTGCACTTTTGGTCGCAGTTGCCTCTGTCACTCTAAACCGGATAGGAAACTTGCCGTTCAAACTGTCACCTGTAATGACAGCTGCAGAATTCTTATATAAAATAATGGTATCAGGGAAAATTAACGTCGTATTAGTAGTCATAAACGGCTCATTGTACCAGATAAATTGCGATTTTACAATCAATAACCGCTTTACAAACTATGATGTGCAGAGTATCAAAAAGCAGCACCAATACACTTATCATACACGCCGACATGGTAAAAACACGCAGACAAAAAAAGACCGCCGGTTTCCCAGCGGTCTCATCAGTGATTTACACCAGATTATGAGTTAGCAGATGCATCTGCCAATGTCTTCTTGTATCCAACTTCACCTGTGATAGGATTCTTAAGCCATGGAGCATCGATTTTCTCACAAATATTCATCTCAGAATCAACATCATCTGGATTCTTTGTAAAGAACTTACACTTGTCCATTCTTGGCTGGAAGTTTACAGTCTCTCCCAACTTAAATCCTTCTTTTGAAGCTGCCTGTACACGAGCGATGATATTCTGTCCCTTTGTTGCAAGGAAAAGATGTGTTTCAGAACCAAGTGGTTCTCTGTTTGTAATCTTCATCTGCATATTGTTTTCTGCAGCTGGAGAATCGCAGTATACAAGATCCTCTGGACGTACACCGAAGTATACTTCCTTGCCCACGTAAGCCTTCAAAGCTTCCTGCTGAGCTGCATCTGGTGTGAGTTCGAATGAACCTTCATCAGCTACAATCTTATCACCAACCTTCTTGATTGTTACAGTCAGGAAGTTCATTGGCGGTGAACCAATAAATCCTGCTACGAACTTGTTGATTGGGTGATTGTACAGATAGAGAGGTTCTCCAATCTGCTGTACGTGACCGTCTTTCATAACAACAATCTTTGTACCCATTGTCATAGCTTCGATCTGGTCGTGTGTAACGTAGATCATTGTAGCCTGGAGTCTCTGGTGTATGCCAGCGATTTCTCCACGCATTGTAACACGAAGCTTAGCATCGAGGTTAGAAAGTGGTTCATCGAACAAGAATACTTTCGGGTTACGAACGATAGCACGTCCAACAGCAACACGCTGTCTCTGTCCACCGGAAAGTGCCTTTGGTTTACGATCGAGATACTGTGTCAAACCAAGAATCTTTGCAGCTTCATCAACACGACGCTGAATCTCAGCCTTATCCATCTTGCGGATCTTAAGACCGAAAGCCATGTTGTCGTATACTGTCATGTGTGGATACAAAGCATAATTCTGGAAAACCATTGCGATGTTTCTGTCCTTTGGAGGAACGTCATTCATGAGCTCTCCATCGATGTACAGTTCACCTTCGCTGATATCTTCCAGACCAGCAACCATGCGGAGAGTTGTTGACTTTCCACATCCAGATGGACCTACGAATACACAAAATTCGCGGTCTTCAATAGTAATATTGGCATTCTGAACAGCGTGAACTCCGCCGTCATAAATCTTGCCAATACCCTTAAGTTCTACCTTTGCCAAAATTGGCCTCCCTAGGGGTTATATTATGGGTATTATTATACGTCCCAACATACGAGTTGTCAAATTTTATTTTCATTTTTTTTTACATAATTTAGTTTTAAATTGCTTAATTCAAAGAATTCACATTCAGATAAAAAGTTTTAAAAACAAAAAAGCTGTTCTGAAAAAACAGAACAGCTTGAGCGATATTTTCATTTAGCAAACATCCTCCTTAATTAACTTCCCTCTTGTAAAAGAAGTACCGTCCGGAACGAAACGCAGCGGCATTTGTAGAACTGTCAGTAGCATCAAAACGAGAACCCATTGTTTTATTCTGCCAGCACTCCTCATCCTGCGTAATATACCAACCGTCTTCGTCATCGAAACAAACGCCTGTCAAATTCGGACAATTGATAAATGCAGATTTGTCAATACTTGTAACTGAATAAGGAATCGTTACAACAACAACATCTTTCCTGTTTCTGAAAGTTCCCCACTCCAGCGAAGTCGCATCATCAGGAATCTCCACGACACCGGAAATTGCAAATGCGGACACACTTACAGCAAGCAGAGCCGCACATAGAAGTTTTACTTTGTAAAACATATACGCCTCCTTAATTACGCAAGCGACACAGGCAGATGAAAATCATCCGTCTCCTTCTCTTTTATTATAACACACTTTATGACAAAAGAGTACAAAATAAACATATATTATTGAAGATAATTTTTGCATCCTCTAATCTGTCTGATTGCAGATATCACAAAAAAAACATGCTTTTTTGTCTAAAATCGATGTTTTTTTTGCCTTTTTACAGGTAAACTCTTTATTAATCAAAAAATTAACTTGAAAAATACTCTCCAGTAGGCGATAATTATAGTTAGCAATTATCAGTAGTAAATTTACAAACAAAAAGAGCAGGAGTACCATGAATACAAAAAAAACGAGTTTAACGCAAAAATTGGTTTTAATGATGGTTATCTGTACGGTTTCACTTTATGCAGTGCAAATCTTTTTTGTTTCAAAGAATTCAAGAAACAAACTGGAAAAGAACTATGCTGAAGAATGCACAGAAATTACAAAAGCATGCAGTGATGTTATAGGTGAAAAAATCAACAGCTATACAAAGCAGCTTCAGGCTTATACAGAAGCTGACGTTGTACATACAGGTGATACAACACAGATTGTAGAGTGGCTTCAGTCACATACAAATATCAGACCGGCTGATTTTGATTATGTAGCATATGTCGACAAAACAGGAACGTTTTACTCTGACAAAAAGACGACAACAACAGTTACTGACCGTTCATACTTCCAGGATATTATGAACAACGGCATGGATGAAACAATGGATAATCCTGTTACTTCAAAAGTTACAGGTCTTACAATCATCCACATCTGTAAAGCTGCCAAAGTAAACGGTAAAACAATCGGATTTTTCACAGGAATCGTCAGTATAGATTCTCTCGGTGACATTGCAAAAAACATTCATCTCGGCAAAACCGGTGTTTCAATCATGATTGACGGAGATAGCGAAATCATAGCAACTGGTGCTGACCTCAAAAACGTCACAGCAGATATCAAAGTCTACGGCTCTGATTTCAAACAGGCTGTAACTAAAGCTTCTCAGTCAAAGCAGACAAGTTCTATGTGGCTCAGAGGAGCTGACAACCAGCAGAGGCTTTTGATTTTTGCACCAATCAAAAACACTCCATGGACACTGGCTTTCAGAATCGACAAAGAACAGGTTCACGAAACAGCAAAACAGGTTGATTACATTCTTATCGCCACAGGCTTTATTGTAACATTTATCCTGACACTTATCATTGGATTATATATAAACTCAAAACTCAAGCCACTGGGAACTGTCAAGGACGCTATTACAGATATTTCTACAGGAAATGCCGACCTTACAAAGAGAATCAAGCTGAACTTCATGTCTAACAATGAAATCAGTGATGTAGTTGATGGATTTAATGGATTCTCTGGCAAACTGCAGGAGATTATTAAATCCCTCAAAACTACGAAAGATCAGCTTACGGAAACTGGAAACAGCCTGGGAGACAGTACGACAAGTACACTTGCTGCACTTCAGCAGATGGTAACAAACATCACTGAAATGAACACTAATGTAAATGCACAGTCTGACAGCGTTACTCAGACAGCAGGAGCCGTCAACGAAATCGCTGCAAATATTGAATCACTCAACAAAATGATTGAAAAACAGTCTGCAAGCGTCGTTCAGGCATCAACTGCCGTCGGTGAAATGATCAGTAACATCAACTCTGTAAATAAATCTGTCACCGCCATGGCTACAGTTTTCAATGATTTGGAAAAAAAGTCTGTTACAGGTGCAAAGACACAGACAGACGTATCAAAGAAAATCCTTACAATCGAGTCAGATTCACAGTCACTTCAGGAAGCAAACTCCGTTATTTCTTCAATTGCAAGCCAGACAAACCTTCTTGCCGTGAACGCCGCTATCGAGGCTGCTCATGCCGGAGAAGCCGGTAAGGGATTCAGTGTCGTTGCTGACGAAATCCGTAAACTGTCAGAAACATCATCTGCACAGTCAAAGACAATCGGAGAACAGCTCAAAAAGATCAGAGAGTCTATCGGAAGCATGGTACAGGCTTCTCAGCTTGCAAGTTCTTCATTCTCTGAAGTTGCAAACAGCATCAACGAAACAAGTAATCTTGTTCAGGAAATTCAGAATGCCATGCACGAGCAGGAAGAAGGCTCTAAACTTATTTCAAAAGCTCTCGGCAGCATGAATGACAGTACAAGCGAAGTTAAGACATCATCATTCGAAATGTCTGAAGGAAATAAAACAATTCTCGCTGAGATTCAGAAACTTCAGGATACAACTATGGATCTCAAATCAAGAATGTGTGAAATGTCTGACGGAACAGATTCTATACAGAATACAAGTCGTACACTTTCATCACTTTCTGATGAAATGAAGATTTCCATTAAAAAGATTGGTGAAGAAATTGACCTGTTCAAAGTTTGATAATCAGGAACCACAACCGGCAGAAAGAATCCGCCGGCTGTGTTTTAAGTGCCTTCGCCCTTTATCATCATGTTACTGCAAGTACATAGAAAGCGTTGATACAGGAGTGAAGTTTGTCTTTTTAATGCACCCAAAAGAGTTGAAAAGACAAAAAACAGGTACAGGCAGACTTGCATCGCTCAGCCTGCCCGGCAGTGAAATAATCATGGGTGTTGATTTCACCAGCAATGACAGGCTGAACTCACTTTTATCCGACGACAGGTATTATCCAGTCGTCCTCTACCCTTCTCCAACTGCCTGGACGGCAACAAAAGAAGGGTTCAAGGAAGCCCTGAACGGCAAAACCCTTTTAGTAATCATCATTGACTCAACATGGGCATGCTCAAAGAAAATGATAAAGCTTTCGCAAAACGTAATGTCTTTACCAAAGTTTTCTTTTAACGGCAGCTACAAAAGTATTTTTACCTTTAAGCACGAACCGAAAGAATACTGTGTCTCGACAATTGAGTCCTGTTATTACCTGATAAAAGAACTGCAGTCAACATCAATTGTACCGAAGTCCGTAAATCCAGAACCTTTGATGAACGTATTCAAAAAGATGATTGAATTTCAGCTCACCAAAGAAAACGAACGCATCGAATCCGGATTACCAGGATCACATGCATACGACTGGAAATACACAAGAAAGCGGGAAATCCCAAAAAACATATCAGATTCAAGCGAAAGCTGACTTCTAAAAACAAAAGCTCATCCCTATAAAACAAGTTTCAGAGATGTCAGACAATACATCAAAATCATCAGCCTTTAAAACAAACTGTTTTAGAGGCTGTTTTTGTTTCCAGACATTTCTCAGACACAACATCCCAAAGTACTACTTTTTTCTTGCAGAAACGACACACCAGTCAGATGCAGCTGACGGCCCATCTTCCAATGTCCGTCTCTGCATGGTGCGTGTAACTGCGCTGTTTGTAATTCCCTGCGCCACAAAAGCACTCTGCACATCTGACGAAGCAAAACCTTCTTCATCAAGCCAGACACCGCTTTTTTCCACATCATGACAGATTGCTGCAAATTTATCAGACCATGCATCAGGTATATTTTTGGGATCAACAAAAAGAACAGCGTCCAGCACATGCCCGTCAGAACAATTTCTCAAAACAACTATATCACTTGGACTTAGACAGCTTTTCTGATTATCTGCCCACAAATCCCAGGCCTCGCCGGACGAATCCTGTGCAGTCGACATCCTCATATCACCGTTTATCTCATCGTCCATGCCGGACTGTTTCCATGAACCGTCGTCATTTTTCATTTTGCGAAGATGTACGCACACATAATCTTTTGCATTAACATCTATAGCAGGCAGAACATATTTTCTGTCTTCACCGTCACCGGCACTGACAAGTTCAAGACCGCTCAGATTTCCATCAGTCAGACAATACAGCTTTATATATTCATACTGATTTTTCTTTGACGAATAAGCATTCCTGATTTCGCAGATTTTCATAGCCGGTATGTTTTCGTTGTATCCGTCAAACGAAACTTCCATGGAAAGTGAACTTCCACTTGTATCCGTAACACGCGCAGAAAGAACATAAGATTTACCGAGCTCTGTTTTGCACGGAAACGAAAAAACAGCACATTTTCCATCCTGAAGTACAGACACAGACATATCATTTTCCGGTGTGTCTACACAAAACACGTTCGACTCCTGTATCGCGATTTCTTTATCAAAAATTGCACGCACCATATCAGATGACAGAACATCAAAAGATTCCAGATGAGGCGGAAAAGATTCGACGCACATGACAGAAAGACATCTGCTCCTGCCAGAACAGGCACACAAAGAAAAAATCAGCATACAGGCAAAAAGATATATGATTTTTCCCGATAGATTTTTTTTATGCGAATCAGCAAATCGCAAACAGACAAAAAAAGGCTTTTTCACTGCGACCTCCTACCCAATGTATCGCAAATGAAAAAGCCAATTGGTAAAATATATAACCGTTTTTTAATTACTTTTTAGATTTTAACGGTTTCCACCATATAACGTATAGAAGTTCCCGTTTCATCTTCTATTGTTTTCTGTACAACAAAGACCATCGAAGTTCCTGTACTGTCAGTAAAAATCTGCTCAATCTCATATGAACTTACACTCTGACGTACAATCTCCGGATTACCGACAGTCCAAGATCTGAGGACATGACCGTTCTCATCTTCCCTCTGCATTGAAATGTAGTAACTGGACTTACAATTCTTGCCTTTTCCGTTAACTGTCGGAACCAGTTTTATTCTATAATAAATTGCCTGCTCATCAGTAGAAGCTTCGAAATCCTGAAAAACAATTGAGTCAACCTTGTTTTTTTCTACAGGTTTTACGATAACTCCTCCATTATTCTTCACATAAAGCACATTCTCTGGATTACATGGAGAGCAGTTATATTTATTTATTGTTGCGCTGCTTCTTTTCAGAAGATTTTCATATGCAGTTTTTCCGCTGATATTGGTTGTAGCAAAACTTGGTTGAATCTTATATACCGCATCTGGAACAAAATCATTTTTTGCAATATCAACTGTATATATCTCAGCCCATGCCTGAAACTTCATATCAGTTTTGCCGTATTCGCCAAAAATATAAGATTTACCGTCTGCAGAAAATCCAATATCCAAAAAAGCGGCTGCATCTCCAGCAAATGACAAAGATGTTACTGCAGAAAATAGTACAGCAGCCAGCAGTTTTTTCATATTCCCTCCCATGATAATAGATGGAAAAACACTTCTCACTCTAATTATCGGATTGATAAAACCTGTCTTTACTAAAATTTCTTATTGGTTTATTCTAAGGTATGACCATAAAAGTCCGAAACAGAATACTTCTCATCATATTTTTTGCATTACTTGTTTACACACTGCTTAACCTTTCAGTTTTTGCATATTCTGTCGTGAACCAGACAATAACTCTTCCAAAAAGAGCTTTCCGCTCTTTTGTTCTGCTTGATAAAATTCCACTTTTGCAGTACAAACCGTTCATCGTATGTGCAGTTGCATTCTTTTTAAACTTCTACGCGATTGCATCAACAATGTTCGTATATCTGCACTTTGAAAAAACACAGGCACAGGAAGTCATCTACTTCTGCGGATTTTTGCTGAGCTGCAGCCTCGAAAGCATGAGAATCCTGGCTCCTGTTCAGAATCTGTGGACGATCTCTCCAGCTTCTCTTCTGACACTGACCAGAATAATATGCCTTGCAAGAACGCTGGCACCCCTTTCTTTTTTGTTCGCATCTCTTTTTAACGATATCGAAGAAAAACAGTTTGTCGAAAGAAACTTTCTGATAATGCTCATTATCGCTTTCCTAGTAGGCCAGTTCCTGCCTATAAACACATTTAACAGAACTGGTTTCTTCATCTATCAATGGGGATTAAAAAGCACATTTATATCTGCAAGAATTTTTGTTATTCTGGCAACGATTGCCGCAATGACCTGCAAAATCTGTCAGTCACCATCAAAAGGCCTTATTCCAGAACTTGCAGGTTATATCATACTGATAGCAGGTTATGCACTGCTAATGGTAAGTGACAATATGGTATTTTTTATCTCCGGCGCAGTTCTTCTGCTCAGCGGCACAATCTGCTACCTCACTTCCCTGCACAAAGTTTATCTCTGGAAATAAGATACCAGAACAAGTTTCTGCGATAAAAACATTGAGCATAAAAAAAACGCACATTTTTTTTCACTCCCAAAAGCTGGACAACAAAAGTTCAGTTTTTGGGGGAAAATCATTTTTATATTAACTTTTCAGAAAATCAAGCTGTCTGCATTTTCAGTGCAGCAGATTCATTGCTACACCGCCGAGAATTACAGGAATAAAAACATTGTCAAAATCTTTGAGCGGCAGAAGCTCAACAAACATACCGATTGATGCGATTATAAGAGACGGCAGGGCCTGCTGCGACACCAGAAACGATACTACAAAAATTGCAGTAAAACATGTAAGGCTTCCGACAGAAGTCTTGCCATGTGTAAAAGGTATCTGAGTTTTTCCGAACATCTTGCCTGAAAGACTTGCAAGACCATCGCCAAAACTCAAGGCATAAATGCCGATGGCAGCTTCCATAGGAGGCCAGAGCAAAGCAGCTGCTACAATTCCGATAACAAGCGTAACAGGGCCAAGAACAAATTTATTCTCATCACGTTTTCTTGCAGCGACAGCTGTCACCGCAGAGATAACAGGAATTTCATATCCATGCAGACGAACAATCTCTGCGGCAGTATACAAAACACCCGCAGAAATCAGGCATACAATGACAGGCACATATGCTATATGAAGCAAAAAAGGAACAAAAGCACTGCAAATATGTATTGATTTTCTAAAAATCTCTTTTGCAATTACATTTTGCTTTTGACGCTTAATTACACCACCGTCAACAGTGCATGATGTAGAATAATCCAATTACAACCCCTCTTCATTACTCTTAATTTTTGGAATAGCAGTATAAATCTCCGGAGAGAACTCTGCATATGGTTCTGTAATGTATTTTATATTCTGCTCTGCAAGGTTAGATCCTTCAAGACGAACCATAGTCTCCTGATTTCTGGTAAGAGCATCCCAGGCACGAAGACTTTCCTGAAGATATACAATAGCTCTAGCATTGTATTTACTGTTTCCTGTTATATCTGCGATACGAGAAAGCGTTACACCAAGGTTATTGGTAGCTTTCATATAAGTATCAACAAGATCTCCCTGATCTTCACGAACCTGAGGCAGAATAACTTTATAAAGCTGACGCTGGTTATCAAGAATTGCCAGAAGTTTCTCATAATATCCCTGTGCTGCATAATTATCATCACGCAGTGACAGTGTATTTGAAAGAGCAAGAAGTGCATGAGAATCACTCGGATCATTTTCAGAGCTTCTGATAAATGAACCAAGAGCCTCTGGATAATTTCTGTTTGTATACTGGATATAACCAATTCTGTAGCGCACAGATGACGTATCGTTCTTGCAGTTTACAGACTTGACATAGTTATTCAAAGCTACGTCCATATCACCAGAGATAAAGTAATCAATATCTCCCATATCTTCATACAGTTTACCGACTTCCCCAGAAGGTTCAAAGCCACTGGAAGAATTCTCTTTTTCATAGAGATCTATTCCTTTTCCGTATGCCTCTTCTGCAAGAATGTACTCTTTTTCTGCAACATATTCTTCACCGAGCAGACGATAAGTATCTATAAACTTATATGTATTTTTTCTGTTTCTGTAACGCATACCAGAAAAAATCTGTATAGCATTCTTGAAGAAAGCAGTTCCCTTAGGACCGTTGTTTGTCTTTACGAAATAACGTCCCATATTATAAAGGGCAACAGGATTGTCCGGTGCAGCCTTTACAGCACACTCAAGCAAATCTCTGAGACCTTCAATCTTTGAGCGCAGATTCTCTTCTGACGGAGTAAGATTTCCATAACGCTTATCCAGAAGATAACCGGAAACCTCAATCAAATCATCAGCTTTGAGTCCCTTGTTATCCGGGAAATACTGCATCTTATACTGCAAAACCTGAGCAAGATTATCAATGCGGATAAAATATCTCATCTGGCATGCAAGATATGTCGGCAAAGTCTTCTTGTTCTCTCCATAAAGCTGGAGAAGCAGATCATACTGAGCCTTTGCATCGTCAAACTTTGACGGATCTTTATCTGTTGCCCAATCAAGATACAAATCACCAAGCTGGAGAATTGCAATCGGATCATTGATATAGTAATCAAGCACTTCTCTCTTCAAGATGCGCTCTGCTTCCTCATAGTTAAACAAGTCCTCAGATTCCATGCGGGCCCATTCAAGACCAGCTTCCTTGTCATGCTTAAAGCGGCGCAAAATCTGATAGTACATGTTACGGGCTCTTTCGTACTGATGATGTTCCCTGTAACCGCGTGCATAAGTAAAGAACCACTTTTTGACAGTCTGAAATACCAGAGCCTTATTAAAATTATCCTCAGACAAAGGATATTCATTCTCGCACAGATTTTCATATCCCTGCTTGTAATAATGCTTTGCAACCAAAGGATTGTATACAAATGCCTTAGACAAAATAAAGATACAAACCAGAAGAATTGCAGCGGCAGTTCCCATGATAGTCCATGGGAGGATTCTATTCTTGAGCTGATATTCTATAGTCTTCTTGTATGCTTCATATTCTTCTGTACTTCTGCGCTCAAAATCACGCGGTACCTGAATAGAAATATCAAGCTTCTTTTCGAGTTCAGCAGCAAGCTGTCTTGCAGGAACTTTTTTAAGAACTTTTTCGAGAACTTCGAAAACAGCATCATCAGTAAACTCATTGCCGACAACAAAGTCTTCGAGGGCGACACGAACATTCAGAGGATACTGATCAAGGTTATTGAGGAATATCTTGTATTCTGCATCTGTAAATGTATTCTTCGGTTTCTGAGCAGCCTCTTCATCTGTAACAGCAGCAGAAGGTGCAGGCTCAGGCTTTTTGTTCAAGTTAGCAGTAACAGTATCAGAGAATCCTGGAATTGCAAACTCCTCATCTCCGCCGCCAAAACCTGCATCATCGCCAGTAGAAAGCTCAAAGTCGCTGTTTGACTTGTCAAAGTCAACACCTTCCATAGCACTTGTATCAAACTGTTCAGCCTGCTCAGTTTCTGCAGGAGCAGCACTTTCATCTTCTGCACCGATGTTGTCCAGGTCCATATCTTCAAGACCTGTAGCACCTGCCTGATCAATATCCGGCAGAGCTTCTGAAAGTCCTGAAGCATCGCCAGCACCAGATGCGATTGCATCAATGTCCGGTAAATCGCCAGAAGCCGGCATAGCGTCTGCAGCACCTGGATTATCTGACATAGCAGCCAAATCTCCGAGAGCAGCCAATGGATCTGATGATGCCATATCATCTGACGGAAGCGGCTCAGAATCTCCGCTGCCACCGGCAAGAGCATCAATATCAAGAGCTGCAACTTCATCAGGAGAAGCAGAAATTCCAGTTTCTTCGCCGGCTCCGCTCATTTCATCATCACCTAAGTTCAAACCGGAAAGAATATCATCACCGATAGCAGGAGAAGCTTCTTCTGCAGGAAGCGTATCAGAAACAGGAAGACCGTCATCAGCATTCATAACATCATCTGACGCACCAGTTCCGCTCAAAGCAGAATCGATGTCAAAGTTATCAAGACCTGCAGCATCAGATGCGGCACTTTCTTCACCAACGACAGGTTCATCAACTGCCGGCAAATCACCGGCAGAAGGCATGTCTCCAAATGAGTCCATTGCACCCATATCAAGACCTGCATCCAAAGGCAATGCTTCGTCTGTTGAAGTCATACCCATATCTGCCATATCCATGTCTGATGCAGCAGAACCGTCAGGAATCTCTTTCAGTTCATCAGGGAGAGAATCTCCAAGATCCAGAGTACTGTCGTCCTCTGTATTTGTAAAATCATCAGCAGCACTGTCAATATCAAAATCAGAGCTTACCGGTGCACCAGAAGAAGCAAGGCTGTCAAGCTTAGAGTTAAAATCTTCTTTTGGTTCAGACAAATCCTCAACAGGAGCCGGAATATCCGGGGCTGCTGCAGGGACTGGATCAGGAACAGGAAACGGAATCGGTTCAAGAGGAGAATCCTTTGGTTTAGCTACAGGAATTTCTGGTTCCGGCAGAATATCTTCACTTTCAGAACTCTCATCATCTGTATCTTCTTCTATAGTTCCGTCATTGCTGAAAGCCAGAAGAGAATCCAAATCCATATCTTCGATAGGAGTAACTTTTGGTTCCGGCTCTGGCTCCGGTTCTGGTTCTACGAACTCGCTCAAATCATCATCAGAAATAGCTGCATCATTTCCCAAGTCGAGAATATCAGAAACATCAGGAGCTGCAGGTTCCGGTGCAGCACTTGATTCAGACGGCTTATTTGAAGAAGCTGTATTTCCAAAAAGACCGTCTACGTTATACTTCTCTTTTTCGCGTTCAGCGGCAGCAGCTTCAGCCTGCTGCAAAACTTCCTCTGAAATTTCAGGCATGCCATCAATAAAATCATCGGAGTCATTTTCTATAGTAATATTCTTTGGAATTTTTATTGTTACAGGCTTTTCGCCTCTGGCAGAGCGGAGCTTCGGCTCCTCGCCCAAACCTAATATATCTGAGTTAAATTGTTTTAGCTGACTTAATCCTGGCATAGCCTTTTCATTATACTCCGCAAATAGATATTATTTCAACTTCTATATCGGATAATTTAAAGTCCGATATAAGAGCTAAATAAAAAAGTTGCAAAATCATTTCCTGTTTTCCGGCAGAAAAGCACAAACTTTCTTCTATACTAATAGCTACATGTTACACAAACATTTCAAAACTTATTTTTTTAAGGCAGATTTGAAAATAAGACTTTCCGAACCTTGAAAATACAGTGTTCAGACATTTCGCAAAAAAAGTTTCGTATTTTTTCCAGCATATTCAGCAGAAAAGTTCAAATCAATATCAGAATTTCACTTTTTCTGCAAAACATTCTGCAATATGGAAAGCTAAACGAAAGCTAATTTTTTTACTTTAACTCAAAAACAGACAGTTTCCTTGATTCCTCAAACAAATAGTGTTAAACTAACTGTTAATGAAACCGATATTTAATACTATGGAAAAGAAATTATTTCGCATATTTGTATTGTTCTTGTCGGTAATGTTTCTTCCTGTCCATGCAGCAGAACCAGTCGTTACTCTGACAGAAGAAGAAGCTGATTATGCGAATCTCGTTACAACAATCACTCAAGTAGGAGTTCCTTACATCTCCGGTGATTATCTTATCTTTACTCAGAAAAGTGATGCACGCTATGTAGGCATAGCTTTCGACTTCGAAAATTTCGGAACAATTCATCCATTCATGAAGCGCAACACTTATGATGATGATGATAAAGTAGAATCTTCATTTTATTTCTATATGCTCAAACTCACAAAGACAATGAAAGACATCAAATACCGTGTCGTCATTGACGGTCTGTGGACTCTGGATCCAGAGAACTCAGCCAAAGTTTATGACAGAACTACAGGTTTAACTCTTTCTTATTTTGACGCTACCCGTAATCTGCCTCCAGCAACAGAGATTCTGGACAACGGCCGCGTTCATTTTGTCTATCAGGGAGCTGCAGGTCAGCAGATTCGCGTCGGCGGAAGCTTTACAAACTGGGACAGCTGGATTTACGAAATGCAGGAAGTAAAACCAGGACTCTATGAATTCCAGCTTACATTGCCGCCCGGCGTTTATGAGTATGCATATTTTTCCGGTGTAACAACGATAGTTGATACGACAAACCCGGACCGCTGTTTCACATCAGACGGCAAAAAAGCATCGCGTCTTGTCATCAAAAAGTAAACCGCATAGTCAGCAAAGCTCAGACTTATAGTAAATACTGTTCAAAACTATAAAAAAAGACCTTCGTTCAAAGCGAAGGTCTTTTTATTTAGCCCACATTTCAAAGTTTCCAAAGAGATGACAAATTCATTCTGCCATGCTGAACAGACGCTGTCATCTCGAAAACGAAGGCTATTTATCTTTTAGAACTTGAAATTCTTTGGAAGGTTAAATCCCTTTGGAAGTTTCATGCCCGACAGATCAGGCATACCGCCACCCATACCCATTCCGCCAAGTCCGGCACCAGCATTCAATCCCATCTGCTGCATGAGCTTTGCCTGAGCACCGCGGTTTCGTGTGAGTTTTTTCATCGTGAGCTTTGTCTTTTCGAACTGCTTGATAAGCTTGTTTACTTCCTGAACAGTAGTTCCACTTCCCTTTGCAATTCTTTTTCTGCGGCTCGGACCGATAATCAAGTGATTCATGCGCTCTTTCATTGTCATACTCTGGATAATTGCTTCCTGACGCTTAAGTCCGACTTTATCAAGCTGTTCCTCAGAAATCTGACCGGCCATTCCAGGAATCATATCAAGAATCTGCTGCATGTTGCCCATCTTTTTGACAGACTGGAGCTGCTCAAGCATATCCTGCAGAGTAAACTCATTGCGCATCATCTTTTTCTGCATTTTGACAGCCTGTTCCTGATCGACTGTCTCCTGAGCCTTTTCTACGAGAGAAACGACATCGCCCATTCCGAGAATGCGGCTTGCAATTCTGTCCGGGTGGAACTGTTCAAAATCTTCAGTTTTTTCACCAGTACCGATATAGAGGATTGGCTTGCCTGTAATAGTCTTGAGAGAGAGAGCTGCACCACCTCTTGCATCTGAGTCGAACTTTGTCAGTATTACACCGGTCAATCCAAGCTGTTCGTCGAAACTCTTGGCAATATCGACAGCATTCTGTCCAGTCATGGAATCAGCAACAAGAACAGTTTCTACAGGATCAACTGCTTTCTTGATGTCGACAAGCTCTTTCATCATAGATTCGTCAATCTGGAGACGTCCGGAAGTATCGACGATAACAGTATCGAGACCGTTCTTCTTTGCGTGAGTAATAGCATTACGTGCAACTTTTACTGCATCTTTTGCGCCGTCTTCTTTGTAGACTTCGACGCCGATTTTTTCACCGAGAACACAAAGCTGTTCTACAGCAGCAGGACGAATCAAGTCACATGCAACGAGGAGCGGACGGCGACCATCTTTCTTGAGGCGGGCTGCAAGCTTATGAGCTGCAGTTGTCTTACCGGCACCCTGAAGACCTAAAAGAAGGATAACTGACTGAGTATCTGGACCTTTGAGGTTAAAATCTGTCTTTTTGTCGCCGAGCATGGCAACGATTTTGTCATAGATGATTTTAACAAACTGCTGGCCCGGATCAACAGACTTGAGGACTTTGTCACCTTTTGCTTCCTCTATAGTAGAATTAACAAAGCGACGTACAACACGCAGGTTTACATCTGCGTCCAGCAAAGCCATCTTAATCTGTTCGACTGTTTCTTCTATGTTTTTCTCTGTAATCGTGGACTTACCACTGAGAGTTCTTACAATATCACTGAAAGTTCCTGTTATTTTCTCCAGCATACCTTTACCTCAAAAAAAAAGCTTATTGAAACTGACCTCTAAAAAGCTTTGTTTTTAGAGGTAATCTTAAATTATGCGTTCGGTGTTACACTCGAAAATAAATCGACACGCACAAAACTGTTCTTCGGATCTTTTCCAGTTGAAACTATACATTTCAAGCAATCCATCGGAGACATTTCCTTGTTAAGCACGCTGTACAAAGCATCGCAAAGAGGAAGCTTGAGACCTTTTGCTACAGAAATCTCATGTACATACTTACATGCTATGGCACCTTCCGGAAGATAACCGATTTTTTTGACATTGGCAATCAAATCATCAAGATCCTTGAACTGACTGAGTATATCACTCTTTATCATGTCCTGGCCAAAACGACGGTTGCGGCCGAACTTAGATTTACAAGTTACATCGAGGTCACCAACTCCGCTTATGGAAGTAAAAGTCTCTGCATAACGGGCACCCATTGCAAAACCGAACTTCTGAATTTCGTTAAGCCCTGCTGCCATCAAGAGACTCTGTGTGTTGTCGCCAAACAGACCAGATGTTTTTGGCATAGTAGACAGAGCATCAAGTGCGCCGTACACTACTGCGATGACATTCTTGACGGCTGCACAAACCTGTACGCCGATTGTGTCAAACGAAGCATAAGCCATGAGACCTGGAACACGGAGCAGATTACGCACTTTGATTGCATTTCTATGATGTTCACTGGCTGCGATAAGTCCTGTTATCTTGCCGAGGGCAACTTCTTCGGCATGACTTGGGCCTGCAACATAAACAGTGTGATTTTTATAACATTCAGGCAAAGCACTTTCCATAGTATCCAGAACCAAAGCAGGACCATTTTCTGACGGCACAAAACCTTTTGTAAGAGAAGCAATTATTGTACTGCCGTTCTGAATATTCTCTACATCAATAAATTTCCTAATTGTAGAAGCAAGATAAAGCGAAGGACTTGCCATGATGACAAAATCTTTGCCGGAAACAACTTTTTTAATATCTGAGCTTGCACGCAGTGTGCTGTCCAGTTTATAACCGGGAAGATAACGCTTATTTTCGTGCTCGGTATTTATAGAAGACACAACGTCCTCTTCCATAGCCCAAATTTCTACGTCTCTTCCACCTCTAGCAAGAGATGTTGCCAGTGCGGTTCCCCATGCACCGGCACCAATAACGCCAACAAATTCCTTATCCATCTAATAAAGTTAACAGAAAAAACGCATTTCTTCAAGTTAGTAGCAGCACACAGATTGTAACAGAATATCAGTTGTACGTTTCGACTCTACTGCTTACATCAGACACAGACCAACCTTGCGCTGTTGCATAATTACTATCGGCAGGTATAAGAAGCTTCAGTTTTGTACAAAATTCAAATGGAGTTGAAAACTTTGGATCATCAACAATCTTAGGAAGAGTTTTGCCCTCGAATTTAAGGGACTCCAATTTAGAACATTGCCTGAATGCTACTTCATTCAGCTTTTTTACATTTGAAGGAATTATAACCTGCTTTAATTTATTCTGTGCACAGTAAAAAGCATAAGAATCTATAACTTCAACACCTTCTCCCAATGTCAAGCTCTCCAAATCCCAGATAGTAGAAAAAGAATTTCTTCCTATATTCTTTGCAGCTACAGATACAGTCTTTATGGCAGTACAAGAGTAAAAAGCAAGCTCTCCTACATTTTCAACAGCTTTTGGAATAATGACAGTCTCAATATGTGTGCATGATTCAAAAGCCGAATCAGAAATCCCTGTTATGCCGGAACCTGTCAAATCCACAGACACAATATTCAAAGCTCCTTTAAACTCCTTTCCAATTACACCGCTTTGCACACCGCTAAAATCAAGCTTAAAAAATCTTGAGTTATGTGCTGTACCATCACCTGCTATCGCAGACAGAACTGAAGCATCCAAAGTTCCAAGTTTAAGAGTATATGTTCCATTTTCTGCAAGCTTGTCCAGAAGTTTTGCTACATATTCAGCATCAGCACCGGAAGGAATAGAAAAAGTACTTTCTGCATCAAGAGAAACTGTTATAGACAGAGCATTATCTCCGTCTGTAATAAATATCGAATTGCTTCCCGAAAATATGCATCCGTCCGGTGTCGTAACAGTTACAACTGCGGTAATATTTGTTCCGACTGGTACAGATTTCACAGAAATCACGCCGCAGCCATTCTGATCAAGAGAAGCCGATGCACTATCACTGTAAGAACCGTCATCATTAGTCAGTTCAAAGCTTGCAGTACTATTACTAAAAATAGAAAGCCTTGCTTCTGAAGCAGAACGATTTGTTCCAGCATTGCCAGACGAGACAGCAAGACTAAGTCTTGCAGTTCCAGAAGAATCTCCCCCGGAAGCTCCTCCGGCACAAGATACGAATAATATCATAAAAGACATTATCCCCGATACAAAAAATTTAAACTCTCCCAAGCAAACATCGCATAAGCGACATTTGGTATATTATAATCCGAAAAAAAAAGAACTCCACTACCCGATTAGGTAGTTTCAGGAAAATTTGTCAAAAAAAAATGTCCGCAATGTGAGTGATTTTTCACAATGCAGACATTTTACAAAGAAAAGTTTCTGTGCCCTGCAGTTTTAAAGCTTTATTATTGTGCTTGTGCCTTTGTTTTCTACAAATTCAATTCTGTACATTCCGCCATCGGCATGAAACTTTATATTATCGCCAGATCCCGGTACACCCCAGTTAGCCCCCCATGACGCACTGTCATTGATACAGAACTTATATTCCCAGTCACCCATGTCCAGTCTGACAGTGACAGACCAGATAACATCCCTGCCTTCTGTACGGCGCTCCATCTTTGTTCCTCCCCAGCCGTTCATCGAACCGCGCAGATACATAGATGACGAAGCAATGAATGTCGCTTCCTTGTCGTTCAAAGGTTTGTAAACCTCGCCTGCAATATATGTTTCATCATCAAAGACGTTCTGCTTACTTCCGTTCATGTCGTATACTCTGAACGCAAACGGCGCAAGATTTTTTACGGTAACAGAGTCTTTGCTGAGCACGACAGCCGGAGACTGCGTATCACCGACAAGACAAAAAGCCTTCTTTTGCAGTCCAAAAACAGATTTGACAAAATCGAGTACAGGAATGCTTTTGGTGCCATCATATCCTTCAAGAACGGCAGATTCCATTGCAGAAGGTGTCAGATTGAAAACACACAAAAGTTTTTGATTTTTTTCTTCTATTATATAGGCATAAATTCCCTGCGGACATTTGAGGGCAGTCACTTTGCCGTCAGCAAAGCAGTCACTATAAGTTTTCCTCAGTGAAAGCAATGCTTTGTTCAGCTTGAGGACTGATGTTTCCTGAGCTTTTTCGCTTTCTGCAAGATTCCAGTCAAACGGTCCCCGGAGACTCATGTCGCCGCCGAACGCCACATTTTTTTCGGCAATTTCGTTTCCGTAGTAAATAAAAGGAACTGTCGGCCTCAAAAGTGACAGAGCTGTAGCAAGTTTGATTTTCTTCGGATCACTGCCCATCCTCGTTCCGAGCCGAGGTTCATACATATCGTGATTTCCCAGGAAAGTGCCGTAAGCTTTGGACTTTGCAGGATTTGAGCGCAGGCTTGAGCGTATCTGATCTGTTCCAGAATCTATTGCTTTATAAACTGCGTGTCCCTGGTCAAAATCAAACACCATGTTAAACTCAGGATTTTCTGCCGTACCAAAGTACGAATCAAGAATTGTCCTGCCGCCTTCTGCCCACGCTTCACAAACCATAAACTTCGGAGACTGATAAGCGTCTATGACTTCCCTGCGCAGTTCCCTAAACCATTTGTGAGACTCAGAGGAATCTGTCGTCGCTTCTTTGCTTTCCACAAGATAGCGGACGGCATCAATTCTCACGCCATCGAAGCCTTTGTTGAGCCAATAGCGGACGACGTTTTTCATCTCTTCACGGACTTCCATGTTTCTGTAGTTCAAGTCCGGCATACCGGAACCGAAAGCTCCGTAATAGTATCTGCCGTTGGAATCATCGCCTGAAGCCTGTGACCACGAAGAACTCTGCATGTTTGTCTTCCAGAAAAGCTTCTGGTCAGACCAGAGATACCAGTCCTGTTTGCCGTTTCTGGATGCACACGAGTCTGTAAACCAGGAACACACAGGAGAAGTATGATTTGGCACAAAATCAAAAATGACTTTTATGCCGCGCTCGTGACATGCTTTAAGAAGATCTTCAAGTTCCTGTTCTGTTCCAAAATAATCGTTTACTTTGTAATAGTCTGTTACATCATATCCGTGCATGTTTTCGGACACAGACTTGCTTTTGCCCGAGCACTCAAAAATCGGAGAAAGCCAGATTGCATCGCAGCCGACAGTGTCTCTGATATAGTCAAGTTTCTGCTGAATGCCCTTAAAATCTCCACATCCATCGCCGTCAGAATCGCAGAAGCTTTTGACCCAGATATGATAAAAGGCACTTTCTTTCCACCAGCTGTCAGAAAGACCGGAGCTCTGATTGACAGCTTCTGAAACCTGAACATTATGAGGACTTTTGTAGCTGGCAGAACCAGTCATTTCAAAAAGGTAATCTGGCCCGGACGCACCGGAAGCAAACGATTTAAATCCGATACAAAGTGACAGAACACTCACGGCGATAAGTTTTTCAACATTTACAATTTTCATTTTTTCCATGCCTCTCAGTTTTTTTCAAAAAAGGCACCAAAAAAATCCTGATGCCCCTCATACTTTCAGTATAGTCTCAAAAAGAAATGCAAGGCAATTTTTTTTATGTCAGGAAAAACCATATCTTACAATAATGCAATAAAAAAAATACTTTTATTAAAAATGTATCATTCAAATAAAAAACACATGAAAAACAAAGCTGTTTTTATGACACTTTTCTCATTATAAAAAAAGCATATTTCAAAAAAATAATATTAAAGAATACACAGGCACAAGTTTTCATCCCCATAAAAAAGCAACATGTAAAAAAGCACCTCCTCTGTGAGCACATACCTCGCGCTCTGTGAGCACAGACCCGCTTCTCTGTGAGCACAGACTCGCTTCTCACAGAGGACAGACCCGCTCCTCACAGAGGACGGACCCGCTCCTCACAGAGGACAGACCACGCTTTCAGCGTGCCAAAAGCGTATATTTACAGAGAAAAAAAAACTGCCGTATGACAAATACAGCAGTTTCAGCTTATAATAATACTTAAATCAGATTTCAGAAAAACATTACAATGAACAAGCAAGACGGAAGCCCATAAAGTTATAAGTTCCGGTCGGTGCACCTGATGAACGGCTTGAAACAGAATAAGAGCCTGCATAGTGAGTATAATCTCCTCCGCGTGCAACTCTGTCCTGTCCGGAAATTGAACCGTCGGCTGGTGTATCTCCGAGTATAAAGCCGTATCTGTCATAGCACCACTCGCTGACATTGCCGCTCATATCGTACAGGCCGATTGAATTAGGAAGCTTTTTGCCGACTTCGTGAGTCTTGCCGGAAAAATTAAACTGGTACCATCCATAAGGATCAAGTCCGTTGTCTCTGCTTGACGAACTGAATGCCGAAACAGAACGAGTTGTCTGAGTACCTGCATAAGCATAAGTCCACTCAGAAGAGTTCGGATGACTTCCACGGGCTGCGTATTCCCATTCAGCTTCAGTCGGCAAGCGGTATCCTTTGTTTTCTTTTTTCCAGTAGACGTTTCCGCCGGTTCCATTAAAAACAACAGTACATGCAGCGTCAGAAAAATAGACGCACTCGTCTGTACTGCCTGTAACTATCTGTGTAAGTTTATTGCAGAATGTGATGGCGTTGTACCATGTAACTCTTTCTACAGGACGAAGATTCTGTACTTCGCCTGACTCCGGGCCTGTCAAAAATTCACTTGGATTAGTTTCCATGACGGCTTTGTAAAGTTCCTGAGTTACTTCGTATCTTTCAATAGCATATGGAGTCAGTGTCACACTGCGGCCGGGGATAAAGGCACCTCTGTCTTTGCCTGTTCCGTCATAATACAGATTCCAGTTTGTATCAGCGCCTTTTACATGATCTGTGCCGCTTGCAACGACTTTTGCAAAGCTCGTCTTATTAAACTCAGATCCATCAAAAGCAATACCATTTAACGGCATCAATGTATGACCTGCTTTCTTGGCACCGCGGTCAGCAGTACCACCCTTTTCTTTTCCCTGCATGTCAGCACCAGCGCAGGATGTGCATATCAGTGTCAATGCAATGGCGGCAAATGCCACCGTTATCTTTTTCACAACTCTATTCCTTGAGCCGTAATCTAAAATTTCGCAAGCTGCAAAGCTCACGCTCTGATTAACGAACTCGGTGAAAAATGCTTAGCTGTCACGTCTATGACAAACAGTTCACATTCTTTTTGAGTTTAAGAAAAGATTCAAATACTGTAAAACAAACTTAATCTGATTTACATGCATTCAAAACAATTTCTTAAAATCAATCTTAACTTTTTTTATAGAGTTCAGCTTTTGCTGATATACGTTTTTGAATTTTAATAATTGCCTTATCTCTATCTAGAATCGGAAAAAGCTTCAGTCATGTTAACTAAATTATAAAAAGATAACAATAGGTTAGCACCATAAATGTTACTATTTTGATAGTATTTTTGTGCTTTTTGTGAGAAAGTAGCCTGTAATTAAGTATTTGTTAAGAAAACTTTGTATTTTTGGCATGTCTGCAAAGATATTACAAACTGCTAAAAAATTTTAAGTTTTTATTTAGTATTGGTATTTACTTTTATTTCTTGTTTTAAACCTGCCTCGAAAAACTTATGTTTTTCAAAGATGCACTTTATCTATCGTGAGAAAGTACAAATTTCATAACATGAAATGCAATGTTTTTTTTCCACAAAACTGCATGCTGTGCTGCGCAAAACATACAGGGACAGTATGCAGGACTTGATGACTTGAAAAAACAAATTCTTCATGTGAATTTACTGGAAGAGGCAGTTTAGTCGAAAATATAAGGGTTTTAGCGGCTTCCTGGCATTTTTATCGTTGACATAAAGAGCCTAATTGTGTAATATGTTGTACACTCATGCGTAATGGAATCATAATTCAAAGATAGGTAGGTAAGAGATATGAGAACTTGTGATATTTGCGGAAAAGGCACAATGCACGGTAATAAGGTCAGCAATTCATACAATCACGTTCGCCGCACATGGAAGCCAAATCTTCTTAAGATGAAGACTGTAATTGACGGAAGAACAGTTACTTTGAGAATTTGCACACAGTGTCTTAAGAGCGATTTCTTTACAAAGAAGGTTAATGTTGTTCCTGCTAACAAGCCAGCAGAAGCAGCAAAGTAAGATTGCTTTTTATCGATTAAATCCGTCCTCTTTCGGGCGGATTTTTTTTTGCCAAAAACAGCACTTGAAGCTATAAGCTTACTTTTTCCAGGTCTTTTAATTTTTATGGGGTGTCTTTTCTCTCGTCTTGTACAAAAACTGAGGACAGAAAGGTTCAAGCCTCTATTTCAAGTCCGTCATAACCAGGTGCTACAGTGCCGCCTGAACTACAGATTTCTGACAGAACAGGATACTTGTGCAAAACAGCCTGAATATACTCAGTTACCTGAGTGTGTGACAAATCGTGCGTGAGGTGAGTAAACCATGTATGCCTTGGTCTGAGGATCTGTGCAGTTTCCAGAGCCTGATCAAAGCTGAAGTGTGTTGAATGTGGTTTGAGCCGCAGCGCATCAATGACAAGATGATCCAGCTCACCGGCGTTGTTTTTCACCAGTTCAAGAGATTCGGGACTTATATAGCTGCAGTCTGTAAGATATGCAATGCTGTGTTTTTTGCCGTCGCGCGCACTCTGCTGAGACAAAAGCCAGCCGGCATCATCGAGCTCACCGTGTTTGAGCGGCACAGGGAGAACTTCTATTTCTCCTATACGCAGAGGATTTCCGGGAACAAATCCAGAACAGTCTTCTATATTCAGCTTCGGCTTGCCGCCTCCGATTTGTACGGTCTTGAATATATAATCGAATCTGTTTTTGATGTCACTGTATGTCTGTTGATTTGTATATAACGACATACCACTGCCTGCAGTTTCCATTGCACGCGGATTATCAGGACTTGCATCAGATGACTGTGTATGGCTGAAAGAGCGCAGGTCATCAAGTCCGTGCAGATGGTCTGCATGACTGTGAGTGACGAGCACGGCATCGAGTTTTTTGATGCCGAACTTTATTGCCTGTATGCGAAACTCAGGACTTGTATCGATGACAATGCGAGAAGGCTCTGTAATATATGCGCTGCACCGGAGTCTATTGTCTTTAGCATCTTCTGAATGGCACACGGCACAGTCACAACCAATAACAGGAACTCCGTGACTTGTTCCCGTTCCCATCAAAATCATCTTCATATAGTCAATCTCTAAAAATTAGTATACATATGAGCATCTCTAAAAATCGCAGTTTCCAGAGGTTCCCGTATGTCTGACAGCTCCAAAAAGCTTTTCAGCGCATTTTCGATTTTGCATATCAAACCTGATTTTCAAAAGCAACTGAAGGAAAATCAGATTCAAGAATCAGTCTATAAAAAAGTTTACGATTTTTACAGTTTTGTGTAAAGAACATCTTCAAAAAAGAGAATGTGATAAAAAATCAATAAAAACAGTCTGAGACGAAAGGCCGAGCATGTCAGACAAGATGCTGTCCTATCCAAGCATGACAAGAGAAAACTGCCATCTCAAACAGAAAAGCAGGACACAGTACAATCTGTCCTACTCGCAGTCTTCGAGGCGGATTATATCAGATTTAGCAGTTTTGTCCTGCTTGTAGTAAAACTTTCCGGTAATAGTAATAACTGCATCGTCTTCGGCGTAGACGCTGTCTTTTTTGATGTACTCAAGCCCCGAAACACAGCATGCAGAAGGATCAGAAACAAGTATGTAATATCTTTTTTTGCCGGATGCTTCATCTACTACAGATTTTGTGACACCTTTCATCTTGACGATTTTGCCCTGATATGTGGCCGGCTGCACCACAAAGCTGAACACTGTTGCGTAAGAGACATACGCATTCATGCGTGTCAGATCATAATCTATCTTTTTTTCTGCAAAAGCTGTTACAGAAAAGACTGCTGATGCAGCACAAAACAAAATCACAGAAAACAAACTCTTTTTCATAGACGCACTCCTTTCAGAAAAGGTTTCTAATCTTTTTTGAGGATCATTGAAACTATCACAGACAGAATAAAGACAACGATGTTTGCTGTAACTATTGTAGAGCCGACAGGTGTCGAAGCAAGTATCGAAAAGAGAATGCCGGACACTGCACAGAATACAGAAATTATGCTTGAAGCAATAACAGAACTCTTGTAAGAATAGAAGAGCCTCATTGCAGACAATGCCGGAAAAATTATCAGTGCGGAAATAAGAAGGCTTCCGACAAGGTTCATTGCAAGAACAATGATAACTGCGATGATGACTGCAATAAGCAGATTGAGCAAATCAGGGTTGACTCCGGAACTCTTTGCAAAAGATTCGTCAAACGTAACGGAAAAAATCCGGTTGTAGAACAAAATGAAAAACGCAACGACAATGACAGACATTACCATGCTGAGTACGACTTCGCTTTTTTTGAGGGTGAGGATTGATGTCGAACCGAACAAAGTAGAACATACGTCACCTGTTATGTTTGCAGAAGTAGAAAAAACGTTCATCAGAAGATAGCCGACTGCAAGAGCGCCGACAGAAATCATTGCTATAGAAGCGTCTCCTTTGATCTTTGCGTTCTGCGTACCGCGCAGAATGAGAATCGCCACAACAACCGTGACAGGCAGGACAAGCAGCGTCAGGTCTGAGATTTTCAGCACAGTTGCAACAGCCATCGCGCCGAACGCCACATGCGAAAGTCCGTCGCCTATAAATGAACAGCGTTTGAGGACGAGAGTGACACCGAACAGAGACGAACATAAAGATATCAGTACGCCGACTATCAAAGCGTAACGGACAATCGGAAACGCAAAATAAAACTGCAAAGTCTCAAGCATTGACCCATTCATTTTTTTCTCCAAAGAAATAGCTGTCTTTTTTTATGCATAAAATATGGCTGGCATTTTCTGTACCTTTTACCATATCGTGAGTTACAGTAAGAATCGTCTTGCCGTTTTTGTTCATCTCATTAAGTATGTCATACATTTCTTTCTGTGTGGCAGAATCAAGTCCTGTAACAGGCTCATCAAGCACAAGAAGTTCGCCTGCGGCACACAGGGCCCTTGCAAACAGAACACGCTGCTGCTGTCCGCCGGAAAGAGTTCTGTATGACACATTCAGAAGACTGTCTACATGAATCTTTTCTGCAGCTTCGAAAGCCATGTCTTTCTGCTTCCTGGTATAAAACGGCAAGTTCCCCATGCTGCTTATTGTACCAGAAAGTATGATTTCCATGACAGATGCAGGAAAGTCTTTCTGAATTTCCTTGAGCTGCGAAAGATAGCCTATTTTATTGTATGTAAGATTTTCACCGAAAACAACGCTTCCGGACAGAGGCTTTTTCAGATTGAGGATTGCTTTCAAAAGAGAGCTTTTGCCGACTCCGTTTTCGCCGACGACACATACATACTCCCCCCTGTTTACACAAAAGCTGAGCGGCGGGCAAATCTGTATTCCATCGTATCCGAGACAAAGACTGTTCACAGTGATAAGTGCCATAATATTCCTTATATTTTCAGGCTCTAAAAACTTACGTTTCCCAAAAGATAATCAGCAGCCTCAAATCACAGCAGCAGGATATGCTGTTTTCAACAGGCGGCTGCAAACGGGTTTAATACCATTACATTGCGGCGCATAACGCCATGGATATTAAACCCACCGTACAAATAAAGCCTTTTAGTTGAGTGCAACTTTGAGGACTTCGAGATTCTTTCTCATTGCGTCCAGATAGTTAGCACCGTCTTGTATCTGCTTTGCAGTTATTGACTGCAAAGAATCCATTTCCATAACTTTTACATCGTTTCTGCCGGACGTTGAAATAATTGTATTTGCAATCTTTCCGTCTGCATTTTCGATAGTAAAGACTACAGGAAGTTCATACTCATTTACTTTGTTGCTCAAAAAGACGATTGTCTCAAAGCTTGCTTCTGTCTCTGCACTGCATCCGACGAACGCTGCAAAGTATGTCAGGTCAAACTCGTCGACAAGATAGCGGAATGGAAATCTGTCGCCAAAAAGAACTATCTTTCTCTTTGAGCTGTTACACAAGCTGCCAAACTCACCTTTCAAAGCTGCCAGAGAGGCTTTGTAGCTTTCTGCATTTTTGCTGTAAAGATCTGCGTCAGAAGCATCAAGCTGGCATAAAGCCTTTGAAATTTCTGTCGTGTAAAGGATAGCATTATCAAAAGAAAGCCATACATGCTCGTCAATCTCCGGGCCTTCTTCTTCGCTTTCATCTTCTTCGTCTTCATCGCCTTCCATGCCTTCGACGATTTCCTCTTCCTTTGCACCGTCACCGAGAAGCTCAACAAGATTGAGAGCTATCATTTTCTTGTTTACTGCTTCTTTCAAAGCATCTTCGACCCATTCGTCGCTTTCACCGCCGACATAAATAAACAGGTCAGCTGCAGAAACTTTGATGATATCCTTTGCTGACGGCTGGAAGTTATGCAAATCTGTGCCTTTATCCAAAAGCAGAGTCAAATCAAACTTTGACTCGTTTCCCCTGATAACGTTTTTGACCCAGTCATACTGAGGGAATGTCGTACAGACAATGCTGTACTTTGACTTAGAACTATCAGAAGCATTGGAAGCAGCAGGCTTTTTTGCACATCCTGCTGCAAAAGAAAGTGCTGTCAAAATAAATACAGATATATATACTCTAGCTTTCATAATTTATTCCTTAAAAAAAATATCACGGCTTCAAAAATCAATTTTCCAAAGCCTGCTTTTATAAACGGCACTTCAGAATGTCATACTCTGCAAAGTGCCTGAAATCTCTATGCGATTGCCTTCTCATCAAGACATGAGAAAAGCTCAGAACGCATCTTTTTCTCATCATAGCCTTTACCGATAAAGACAATCTGATTCATGCGGTCGCCGAACTCCGGGTCCCAGCTTTCTTTCAAATCAGGACTGTTTTCCAGGATGTTGTTCTTTTCTTCTTCGACAAGAGCATCAACCCAGTAAGAAACTTCCATAATAGAAGAATTTCTTCCGGCAGACTCAAAGAGCTGAACATCAGAGTCAGCATCAGAAAACCACATGTATCCCTTTGCCCTGATAATCTGGTCTGGATCGAGAGATTTTACAAAGCTGTTGAATCTCTCTCTGTTAAAAGGCTTCTTTTCCTCAAAAACAAATGAGCGGATACCAAAATCCTCAAAGCATGCCTTTTCGCTTCTTTCATCCGTTTCCAGAGAATTGATTGCTCTCTGAATTGCAGAAGAAGAATCAACCTGCTCATAGTCAAACTTATTGTCTGTCAAAACCATGTCAGGATCAACTTTTGCATTCACAGCTTCGATAATCTGAGCTCTAGGCTGGAAGTTTCTGATAGTTTTGATGACTTCTGCTTTCTGCTCATCTGTAAGCAGATCACATTTATTGAGAATGATTGTATTGCAGAACTCCATCTGGTCAACAATCAGAGTCGTGATTTCCGGATCAGACTTCTCAAACTCAGATTCCTCAAACTCATTCAAGTCCTTGAGGAACTCGCGGTAAATTCTGTCTCCGTCAACGACAGTCACAATCGAACTCAGGTACACAGTCGTATCCGGAGTTTCTTCTTCGTAAGCAAGAAACGATGCTGCAATGGCACCAGGGTCACTTATACCGCTTGCCTCGACAAAGACTGCCTCAGTATCAGAATCGCGTGAAATCTGCTCCATCTGCTGGATAAACTCATCACGCAATGTACAGCATATACAGCCATTCTGAAGTTCATACATTGCAGCCTGAGCAACGTTCGAACCGTTTTTCTTGAGGAGAGCTGCATCAACATTGATAGACCCCATATCATTTACAACAAGCGAAACTCTTCTCTTTTCCTGTCTCAAAAGCTCGTTCAAAAAAGTTGTTTTTCCCGAACCGAGATAACCACATATCAAAATAACAGGCTTTTTGCCGTCCTGCTTTTTTGTCATAAAACATAACTCCCTGACGTTTACAAAAACATCCGTACTTAATGCAAAGGCACCGCAGAAAATGATATTCAGGTGCCTGCTTAGTTTTGACCTGCAAACAAAAAAGTACGGCAAAACTAGTCAAGAAGTTCGACTTTCAGAAGGACAAGTGTCTGATGCAAAAATGCGCACTTGTGAAAACCTTTTATTTCATTGACAAAATCAACAGGAACAGATACACATACAACAGCCGTCGCAAAAGAAAACAAGCTTCCGATAAAAAGCTCTGCAAGTCTGAGCTGGAGACACACGGAACAATTGTCTTCCGTGCATGTGTGACAGCATTCGTGTTCAAAATGTTCTATTATGTAGCAGCTGGAATTCACGGCTGCACAAAAGAAAAACACAGCCGCAAAGGCTGCCAGAAACCTGTATCTTTTTGTGTCTGTCATAGAGAGTTTACTCCGGCAGAATACTTGCCTGAGCAGAGTTTTCTGCAGTCATCGCACAGTCCGTTCAAAACAGAGCCCGAACAATCAAGCGTAAAGCCGTGCTCTTCTGACAGATGATTTTGAATCTCGCGCATAAAATCGCATTCAAGGTGCATAATCTTTCCGCAGTGGCTGCACTGAAGATGAATATGGCTGAGACAGCTTTTTTTGTGTTCTGTATACTGATAGCGCCAGGCCTCGTCTCCGACATTCTTATATTTGACAAGAAGTCCGCCGTCGCAAAGCCTGTCCAGATTGCGGTAAACTGTCGTTGTGTTGATGGAAATGTCATTTTCTATCATAAAGTCCATGACATCACTTACTGTAAAAGATATGTCTTTGTGTGTATCGAGAAATAAAAAAATACTTTGTTTTGTTTTTGTTTTGTAATTCTGCATATAAATTTGCAACTCGTTTGCAAATCTACAGAAAACACAGATATTTGTCAATAGCATTTAGAATGAAATATGCAGAATTTTTTTGCAGAAGATGTACTTTATATGAAAAATCAACACAAATCAGCATGACAAACGGCTTGAAATCCGGCAGGCAAAACTTTATGATAAATGCATTATGTACGAAGTAAGAGTAGAAGCAGATTTTGCAGCAGCACATTTTCTGCAGGATTATCACGGCAAGTGCGAAAGACTGCACGGCCATAACTACAAAGTTTATGCACACGCAAGGGGAAACACTCTGGATGCCGGCGGCATGCTGATGGATTTCGGCGAACTCAAATCAGCACTGCGTGAAGTCTGTGCAGAACTTGACCATCGTAATTTGAATGACTTTGATATTTTTGCACAAAATCCAAGTGCAGAGCGTATTGCTGCATATATCTATACACAAATCACACAAAAAATCCCTCTGCTGGCAAAAAAAAACGGAGAAAACATATCGAATAAAGGAATAGAAGGCCCGTATCTGTATGCAGTCGATGTGTTTGAAACAGACACAAGCCGCGCCCGCTATATTGCAGATTAGAACTTCTGCAAAAAAAGCTGTCTGTACATGAAACATCATATACAGACAGCTTTTATAAATAAACCATCAGATAGAAAAACTCTTATCAACCATTCCAACCAGGACGCGTCCAATGTCCCCAGCCAAGATCAAAACTGCCATCTTCATCAGACCAGTTCTCAACATCTTTTTTATGAGCATAAAGTTTCTGCGCAGAAGAATTCCAGTAAAGCTCTCTATATCCGTTACTATAATCAGAACACCACCAGTCACCATCAGAATCGTTTTTATTAGGAATAGAAGCAAAACTTGTCAGACTTGTACATCCTCTCCATGCATCATTGTATATATCATTAATTGTAGAAACGAAAGGAAAACTTGTCAAACTCGTACAGTCAGCAAATGCACTGGATCCGATCTTTTTGGTGTATCTATAAATATCTACAGACGCAAGTGAAGAGCATCCTTCAAAAGCACTGGTTCCTATTGTATCTACAATAGTTACATTCATATCTATTGAAGCAAGAGATGTACAGCCGTAGAAAGTTCTTTCGCTGATACTGCTCAAATAATAAGGAAGATCTACAGATGCAAGAGAAGTACAGCCCTCGAAAGCACTTGGACCGATATAATCTACATCTGTCATTCCCATATCTATTGAACCCAAAGATGAACATCCCTTGAAAGCCCTATCTCCAATAGACTCAAGAGTAGCAGGAAGCGATACGGATGTTATAGAAGTGCAGCCACTAAAAAGATCTGCATTCAGTGCTGCTACAGTCGAATCAGACATATTAAGTTCAATATTGATACCGGAAGCAACATTTTTTATTGCAGAAAGTATAGAAAGATTTCCGTCTGTGCCAACAAATTTTACCGTATAAGTTTTACCGGATTCCATCTTTGCAAGCTTTTTTTCTACATCAGTTACAGTCGCATTCGCATCAATTATCAATGGTGCACCGGCACTCATCTTTACAGTAATATTGAGGACATTATTTCCAGTACCGACATTCAAATCACTTTCACCGGCATAAACAGTTCCGTCAACAGCCGTAACATTTGCAGTTGCATGAAGATGCGCTCCGACAGGAACTCTCTTTACACCAACCGACCCCTGGCCCTGACTGTCCAGAACGGCAACAGCATTATCATGATATGAACCTTCAGTACTTATGAGTTCAAAATCTACTGTCGCACCTGCAAATATAGAAGGAGCAGGAGAAGCAGAACGTGCTCCGGAACCCGATGTACCAAGACCAAGACTGAGTGTTGCATATTCCTGCTCGGAATCCCCTCCACTTGCTCCGCCTGCACAAGAGATAAACAGACACGCTACTACAGAAAAGAAAAGACACAGAACCATAAAAGGCGTTTTTACTTTTACCATAAAATGCTCCTTTTTTATACCGCATTAAGCGGTAAGTCAGGTAACTTATTTAAAATAATAATCGAACATCTGGATAATTTCCATTACCGATATCCGTAAAAAAATACCACATTTCATATAAAAACTCCAAAACTTCTCTCTTCAATTTTTATATTATGGCACAAGCACTAAAATGTCAATTAAAAAATAAATAATTATCAATTTTACCCTTTAAAAATAGATGTAGAAAATGAGTTGTTAATTCACGTCGTCTTTATTAACCACTCATTTTTTTATTGGGTGGTTAAAGCATGGGTGAAATACTCCTATGTTTTCCGCTGTAAGCCCGGTGAGAAAGACGACATCTCGCCGGGCTTTTTTGTTTTTTAGGGGTAAAACTGATGGAATCTTTGAGTGAAGGAACAAGAAACATTGAAAAGGGGTCTTGTAATTCAAGCACCCTTTTAGTTAAAAAAGTTCAGTCGTGGGCTTTTGGTGATACGCTTGTTAGAACTGTCCAGCTTGAAAATGACACATGGTTTGTTGGAAAAGATGTCGCCGCTGCTTTGGATTATCCGAAAGCATGGAATCTAACACAATCTCTTGATTCAGATGAAACCGCATCCTGTACTATTCCTACCTCTGGCGGAAATCAAGAAATGCTTGTTATCAATGAGCCAGGCTTGTATCACGCAATCTTTATGAGCAGAAAAGAAGCTGCAAAAGAATTCCGCCGTTGGGTAACAAATGAAGTCCTTCCGCAAATCCGCAAAACCGGAACTTACACAATCACACTTGATACAGAATTGGAACAGGAAAAGAAAAAACTCGAAATCGCACAGTTCCGTGCCAACAGATACATTTTTGAACATCTGGAAGAATTGGGTGAAAAGAAACTTTTGACCCGCTCCGCAATACAGGGAATTGTCGGAAATGCAGCCGGGGAAAATTCCGCTGCCTTGTTTTCAGACGAAGACATGAGAATTAAAAACTTTATTTTTGAAGTCTGCAAGGTCGTAGATTTTGGTTTTGTTCCTGTTTCTGAATTATATGAGCGTTACGAAGCATGGTGTGCAGGTAACTGTCTTTCAAGAAATACGTTTGTCCGCCGTGTTCAAAAAATAATGGGAAAATTTGTTGATTACAAACAAAAGCGGGTAAACGGCGAATTGATTCTTGTTTTTACTGGAATTGAGTTTTCAGAAGGTGACGCTTAGGAGTAGGTTTTGTACAAAAGGGTTTTGAATCCAAAACCGCACCGTAATCGGTATTGTCGTCCGGTTTATGTTGATGGAATCTATTTCTTTTCACTTTGCCAGGCTGCAATAGATTTTGAATTCAGCTATTACCAGTTTTATACAAAGGTTATGAACCATGACGGCCCTGTAATGTACAGCGGTCACACGGTAGTTTTGGAATCTTGGGTAAAAGAACACCCGGAATATAAATTGCAGAAACCAGAAGGAGAAAAAGGCAATGAGTGATTTAAATGCGCTTTACTTGCAAGGGCGGCTTACAAAAGACGCATCCTTGAACACGTTGAGTAATGGCAGTGCCGTTGCAACGCTTTCTTTGGCAGTAAACAAAGATTATTTAGACAGCTCAACGAATGAGTGGAAAAAAATAACCAATTTCTTTGATGTTAGCTATTGGGGTGAGAGTGCAAAGAAGAATCTTTCTGAATACACAAAAGGTCGTGAAGTTCTCGTTGAAGCAGAATTGAAAACTTCTTCATGGGAAAAAGACGGCAAAAAGTTTTCACGCGTTGAAATCCGTGCCACCAGGGTAAGAGCTTTGAGAAGACCGGGCGAAGGCAAACGCACAAATGTTGCCACAGACGGAACACAGCCTGCTTCACAAAGCTATTCAAGCCCTGCGCCGGAAGCCCCGGATTTTGACGATGTGCCGCCGGAAGTATACGACGAAAACGGCGAACGCATACCGTTCTAAATAAATGCAACCAAAGCGGAAAATTAAACATAAGGAGTAAAACCATGATTTTAACGACAACCAACAAAAAAGGCGGCACAGGAAAAACCACCTTGAACACACTGCTTGCAGAATTTCTTTTTCGTCACGGACAGAAAGTCCTCATTATCGGCTTAGACCCAAACTGTAGCATCTCCGAAGTTTACGGAAAAGTTCTGCAAGACCAGAATTCAAAACTTCTTCTTACAGGCCGTGAAGTTCAGCCGTATTTGCTCAAAGAGCATGAAGGCGGCGGAAGTCTTTCAATTATCCCGGAAGATCTTGATTTATCCATGCTTTCAAACGTAATGGACACAAAGCTAAAGCTGGAAATCAAAAAACAGGGCCTTGCAGAAAAATACGACTACATCATCATCGACCCGCCGGGAACTTGGAACGCTCAGACCCGCAACGCAGTCTTTGCTTCTGACACAATCATTGTAAGCGGAAAATGTTCGCCGCTGGATTACAAGGCAACGCTTCAATATATGGACACATTGCAGGATTGTTGTCTTGAGTCAGAAGTTTTTGTTGTATGCAATGCTTACAACAAAAACCGCGACCCTGGCAATATTTGGGAACAGTACAAAAGTGCATTTAGTGATTTTATAATTGAAGATCCTGTTCCTCTTATAAACAGTTTCCAGAGATTAGTACAAAATCCAGAATATACAATCCCTGCAAATATAGAAAAACGTATGATGAATTTTATTCAGACTGTAACAGGCAAGGAGTGGGCATAAAATGGCAAAGTTTTCAAACAACAATCTTTCAGTATTAAAACTTTCAATATCGCAACTTACAGAAAATACTGGCAACGTCCGCAAGGAATACGACTGGGAAGAAATTAAAAACCTTGCAAGAAGCATACAGGAACACGGACTTCTTAATCCAATAACGGTAAAGCCAGGGGCTTTAGATGACGAAACAGGTCAACTTAAATATGAAATTATTTGCGGACATCGCAGAATCCGTGCAATTCACGAACTTCAAAAACAAGGTATTGACGTTGGACTTGTAGAATGCTGCATCCGAACAGGCGACACATGGACGCTGCAAATGATTGAAAATATCCAGCGCACAGATTTGACCGCCCAGGATAAAGAAAACGCAATCCGTGAAATGCTTTCAACAGGACTTTCCCAGAAGGAAATAGCAGATATGCTTGCAAAACCCATAAGTTATGTTTCAGACATTGTTGCAGGAACAAAAGTGCGTGAACAGGCAGAAGCAGCGGGCGTTGATACAAGTTCGCTTAAAACTCGCGCGCTTGCACAGCTTAGAAGTGTGAATGCAGAAGATTTGCCAGACAAAGTGCAGGAACTTTCAGAAGCTGGCGGAACAAATGCTGTCGCAACAAAAATTCTGCATGAATACAAAGAAGAAAAATCGGCAAGAATTGAAGAACCTGTTTTTGAAAAAAATATGATTGAGCCTGAAATACCGGAAACTACTCACGTGAGTAGTGAGCTGGAAGAAAATAAATATACTGTCTATGGTGCAATGTATTTTGATTTTCGGCTTCATAAGCTAACACTTGAAGGAATGTATACACTTGAAACTGCTGAAAAAAAAGCACACGCCTTGAAAAAGTTCTTTAAAAATACGGCAATAGCAATAAATTGGTTTGTTTTTGACAGACAAAATTTAACAGTTGTATATGAGGCAAAATAATGGCAGAAAACAGAAAAGCCAAATGGCACTTTATCGACTCAAAAACTCTTAAACAGCGTATCGCATGGGATGAAGTGTCCGGCTGGCTTTTCTGCAAGGATGGCACAAAGTATAGCCCGCAGGAACTGGCCTTAATAACAGACAACTGGCAGAAACCGCATGAAGTACCGCTGGCAGTTCATTTGCTGAAAAAAGAATTTGGCGGCGAAATTGTGTCTTGTAAAGAAAAATAGCAACGGGGGGGGGCTTTTGCCCCTATGTGAAATAAAATGGACTTTTCAAAATACAAAAACAGCTTATTGCAATATCTCCAATACAAGGGCATTGAAACCCAGTGCGGCTTAATCCGTTGTTTTAATCCGCAGCATGAAGACAAAAACCCCTCTTGCGAACTTTTTGAAGACCACTTCAAATGTTATTCCTGTGGCATACATGGCGATATTTACGATGCTGTAGAAATCTTGCAGGGCATAACAGACAAGGCCGAACAGTTCAAAGAAATAGAACGCACTTTTGGCGGCGCATCAACAGCCCCTGTTTTGCCTAAAAAATCCGCTCCAAAAACACGCAAAACAGAAGATTTTGCGACCGATCCAGATTGTGTTAAAAAGCTGGAAGATTATTTCAAACGCCATAAATCACGCAATGAAGAAGTTACAAAGTATTTAAACCGCCGCGCGCAGATTAAAACAAACAATCAGCTTCAATCATACCCTGTTGAAGTGCGCGACCGCATGGTAAGCTATTTTTTCTACTGGCCTGGCTACACCATCGCCGAAGCTGAACTTGGCTGGCAGACGCTCGTTGGCGCGGGCATCCCCGGACGCAATCCCGAAAAAGGAAATAAAAGTCTTTGGGAAGCAAGCGGCGTAGTTTTTAAGGGCTTTTCTGGCTTTAAGCTCAATTATTATTTAGGCGGCAAAAGCAATAAAGTGAATACAAAAGGAATAAGTCCTTTTCCAATGCCAGGTCTTTTGCCAAAAGAAAAACCTGTTGTTTTTGTCGAAGGTGAATTTGACGCTATCGCTTGCCGTGCAGCTGGAATTGAAAACGTATTTTCAACTTGTGGCGTAAACGGTCTTACAGAACCAAAAGCGCAGGAATTTATCATTCCTAACAATATCCCGGAAATTACATTTTTTGCAGACAAAGATAACGCACAAAACAATTATATCGGTCAAAAAATGTTCGGTTTAATGCCGTTTGCAGAAACCGACAAATATAAAACAAGCATCCCTGAAAAACTCTTAAAAGCTGGATTTAAAGGACAAATCAAAGTTGCAATTCTGCCGGATAATGTGCCATATAAAGACACAGACGAAGCAATTCTTGCAGGTCGTGCAGATCTTGTTATTGAAGCAATCAAAAATGCGCAGCTTTATAAAACGCCGGAAGCAAAAAAAGAGATTCACGGCACTCTGTGGCTTGATTATGACACATTGAGCATTAAACGCTTGCGCTCGCTTCTAAAAAAAGTTGAATATAACTCACTGGACGAAGAAGACACAGAACTTTTTGCGCTTGCCTGTGTTAAGGCTTGCAAAAACAAAGAGACAATAAACGAAATCTTAAAATGGGGCGAAGGCAATATAACTGTTAAGCAGCTCGAAAAGAAATCGAATATTACCCCTTATTTTATTCTCGAAATTTGTGAAAAATACGGCGTTTCAAACTACTTGCGCCGTGAACTTGAAAAAGCACTTATTCCGGCAAGTGAAATCTTGCGCAACATAAAAGAACAGCAAACCATTGTTTCCATTGATTATGACAAAATGGAAAATGATGTTAATTTTTTGCAGTTCCTAAATACGCAGGGTGTACGCTCTGCCGCTCTTACAGTTGCATCCGTGTTGCAGGGCCGCTTAATTTATGTAGAATGTGAAAAACGCTGGTATTTTTTCAACGGCCATGTCTGGGTTCGTGAACCAGACGCACCGGGTGCAGCTTATACAATTCTGCTTAATCTCATGCTTAAATATCTTGAAAAGCATTTTGATAAGAAAAGCCTTATAAACGATCTTGTTAAAAAACTGGAAGGCCGCCGTTTCCGTGTAGAACTTGCACAGGATTTGAGCGGCTTAAAACCCGATGTATTCCGTGAAAATGTTCCTTTTGACGGCCCACAAATGCGCGAAACGCTCACGCTTTTAGATTGTGTGGTAGATTTTTCTGGTAAAGAAATCGAATACAGAAAAAGCCGCCCGGAAGAATACCGCCGCGAAATGCTGCCATACAAAGAAGAAGAATTACGCAAAGCTGGAAAGCCGGAAAGGTTTCTGGAGTTTATGAATGGAAACTTCAAAGATGAAAAAACGCTTCAAACCCTGCTTTATTATTTGTCGCTCATTCCTAGCCGTAACACTGGCTTTAAGTACGGCGGCATTTTCTTGGGAAAAGGCGGCACGGGTAAGTCTACAACCTGTAACATTGTAGAAGAAATATTTAAAGGAATGTGCGCCCGTGTAAAATCTGATGTACTTGTTTCAACAGGATTCAAACGCGCAAGCGGAAACGAAGCAAACCCAGAAATCGCAAAGCTGGAAGGAAAATGTTGTGCGTTTGCCCAGGAAACCGCACGCAATGCTTCACTTAATACATCTTTTTGGAAAGAGCTTACAGGCGGCGACACGCTTACAGCCCGTGGATTGTATCGCGATCCGCACGACTTTATTCCGACCGCACAAATTATCATTGCATCAAACTACTCGCCAAACTTTGACGCACACGATGAAGCTGCGATTTCCCGAATGGTTGTAATTCCGTTCAATATTCAGCATAAAAAAGGCGAAGGCGGCAAAACGGCAACAGGTTTTATAAACTATTTACGCCCGGAATTTCCGGCTGTTGTCAAATATTTTATGGAGCTGTACATAGATTTGAACATCAATCTGCATGGTGAAATTCCACTTTCTCCAGAATGTGAAGGTTACAAAGGCCGCTATATCGAAGAGCAGAAAACAGACCTTGATAAATTCGTTAATGACTGCCTGGTATTTGATTTGTCCGGCGGAATCTATACGGAAGTTCAAAAAGCTTATGATTGCTATCTAAAATACTACGGTCTTTCAGATGAGAGCAAGGAGGCTTTGACCCGCAACAAGTTTGTACGCTTGTTAAAACGCGATTATCGCGAAATTGACTACCGCCAGAAGAAAATAAACAACTACCCCGAACTTGTTTTCTTCAATGTTAAATTCTCTGAACAGGGCTTGCAAATTTTGAATGAAACCGCGCCAGCTCAGCAACAGAATGACGGCACTTTGTTTGGTGATAGCGCAGAAAAAACGCAGACAAACGGCCCTGCAACACAATCTAACACACAACCGCCGGAAGAACCCGATTGGGGATTCCAGGACGATTCAGACGGCGGAATGGATATATTTTAATTTTTAAGGAGTAAGGAAAAAAATGATGAATAAACATGAAAAAATGCAAAGATACTTTGTCGCAATTATGAAAATTGCAGAAACAAACAATGAAGAAACTTGCCAGGCAATCCGCCGCGTTTGCATAGACGCAAGTAATTTTTTTGAAGATAACTTTATGGAATATGAAGAAGCAATAAAAATAAAAAGAGGTGAAAAATGATTTTATCCAACGGCGAACTTATTGAATGCACTCATAGCGAACCACTTGCAATTTATATCAGCGGCGGAATTACGGGCGTAGAAAATTGGCAGGATGTTTTCATGGCAGCTGAACAAGATTTAATTCTGCATTTACACGCTCGATTTTTTATATTTAATCCTGTAAAAATCGCAAAAGATTTAGAACGTTCTTTCAAAGTGAATGCAGGCAAAATACCGGGTTATACTGATTATATGAGAGAAGATATAAAAATTCTTGCAAGGTGTAATGCTATCTGTATGCTTCCCGGCTGGAAACGCTCAAGAGGTGCACGGCTCGAATATCACATTGCAAAAATCTTAAATATGCAGATTCTGGAGTATCAGCCAAACCGATGAATTATGTTTCAACTTTGCCAGTTGTACAAAAACGCAACGAATCTAAAAACGGCTCACAAATCATACTTACAATTTATGCTGTAGAAAACGGCTTTGTTTACAGCATAAATTGTAAGCTGTGCCGTTTCATTCGTTCTTATTATCCCACCGAAAAAGACACAAGATATCCGACTGAAAAAGACGCACAACGCGCCGCAGTTTTCCGCATCCAGTCATGGATAAAAGACAATCGTAAACTCAAGAAACTTTTTTCAGAATTTGACATCTCTGTCTACGACCAGTTGTCCCTGTTTGATGATTTGTAATAGTAAATAATTTGATTTTGCTTGACATAATCAAAGAGATATGATATATTTATATCAGCTGGTAAGGAGGCAGCGCTTATGAGCAAGTTTCAAAAAATCCTGCTCGTGCTTGCGGTGGTTGCAGACATAGCAAGCATAGCAGGATTCATCCTAGCCCTGCTTAAATAGCAGGTTGGCGGGTTTCTTGGAGAGAGTACCCGCCTTTACAATACAATTTTTATTGTGGGGGTGTCAATATGACGAAAGTTAAAAGACTTATAGCAATACTTTTTATTATTGCTATTGCTTTTACAGTTGCAACATTTGTATTGCTTTCAATGTAGTTTTTTTTTTGCCAGCAGATTTCATTTTTTTTTAATCTGCTGGCTTTTTATCCGTAGGAGAAGTAATTTATGGAAGGAAAAACCGTTTCAAATATCAGTCACGGTGGCAAGCGTGAAAACGCAGGTCGAAAAGAAAAATATGTCGGCGGCCGTCAGCAACTTGCAATAAGCTGCAGTATTGCTCAAAAAATGGCAATTCAAGAAGCTGCAAAAAAAGAAGGTTTGACAACTGCTGAATATGTCTTGAGAATGTGTGGCGTTTCGTCATTATGATTCTTTCATCTTGTCTATCAGCGTAAATTTCAACGCTTTCAATAAATATTCACAGTACCACTTGTAGCTGGCCGTACCCTGGCAATGTCCTACACGGCTTGCCGTACTCCGATAGAAGGATAAATCATCAACTTTGCCATTCTTCCATGATTTAAAGGTTTTCGCACTTCTGTCTAAAGCGGTTTTTCTTACAATTTTATAATCTTTGAAAATCCTGTAACCTACAAATTCAAACCCTTGCGATGTCGAACCGATAAAAGTTTTGCCGTTAAGTTTCAAGAAAAGTTTTTCTTTCAAAAACCTTGCTGTTTCAGCCCAGCAAAACTTTAGATATTCCACGTCATTACTGAAGATTATAAAATCATCCATGTATCGAACATACGCCTTTGCTTTAAGTGTATGCCGGATAAAATGGTCTAATTCATTTAAATAAACATTTGCTGAAAGCTGACTTGTTCTGCATCCTTTCTTTATGCCTACGCCGTTACAATCTTTCATAAAGATTGTATGCAGCAGCCACATTATTTCAAAATCATCTATAAAGCGTTTTATATAGACCTTTTCAAGCGGCAAAACTGGAATACTGTCAAAGAATCCTTTTATGTCAAAATATGCAAAATGAGAATATTTGTTTGCATAAAAAGCCGCCCTGTTTGCAGCTGCAAGCGTGCCTTTTCCTTTTCTGCAGGCGTATGAATCATAATCAAGGCGTGGATCAATGTATCTTTCAACAACCCTGCAAAGAGCCGTGTGAATAACCCTGTCTTTTAGTTCTGGAGCGCAAATCAAACGCTTTTTCGGATCATAAACCCAAAATTCGTAATAGCTGCCCGGTGTGTATGTATGCCAAATAAGCTGATTTTGTAATTCAATTAAATTTTCTTCAAGTCTGTCTGTAAACCTTAATTCATCGGGATAAAACCTTTTATCTCTTATGGTTTCATAAGCAGCACGATATAAATTTTCAAAATCAAAAATATCACTGAATTTAGGTTTATCCATATTTACCCACTAAAAAAAATAACCAGAAAAGCACGTAGCCTTTCTGGTCTAAGACTTTAGCACAACAAATGCCGTGCAAAGGCAGCCGAACTGACGTTAAAATAAATCGTCACTACGCCGTAACCGTGATTAACAGCGTATGCCTTTTTCTTAACAATTTACATTCGTCACAGGCAAGCCGCGCCCCGATGTTCGTGTTCACGTTCCACGGGTGGTTGTTCGCATTCACAGTCCGTGAACCACAGTGAACACCGTTGTTCCAGTTGTTACCGCAAATCAACGCAGACAAACCGTTCTCAAACGGCAAATATGCCAATTTTGTTTCAGCTGCCTTTCCGTAAAATAAATTAGTTTTTACAGGCATTATTGCCAATGCCCTTGATAAGACCGCCCAGAATCTTACCTATCTCTGCAAGACGCTTTACTGCCGTTTCATAAGTTCGGGTTGAGAGATATTTCTTTTCGCGCATCCGCCGAATGTATATTTTGAGCAGCTCCAAGTTAGTGTCTATTTTATACCATCCGGGCAGTTTGTCACGGGCTTTGTTTGTTATCAAAATCAGTTTTATTGTGTCTATCAAAGTGTTTTTGATTTGAGCGCACCAAGCCGATTTTTCAAACGCTGGAAAGCGTTCTATAATCGGCTCAAAGTACACATCGAAATCGTAGAATTTCTGAAAAAGCAACAGATTCCACACGCTTCCGGCAGGGTGTTTCTCTTGCGAAAAATCCATTTATTACCTCATAAAAACCAGATATTCAGATAAAACAGAAAACAGAACGTTCGCAAATGCTACGCATTTGCTCCGTCACAGGCAAGCCGCGCCCCGATGCCCGCGTCCACGCTCCACGGGTGGTTGCTCGCACTCACAGTCCGTGAACCACAGTGAACACCGACGTTCCAGCCGTAACCGCAAACCAACGCAGACAAACCGCCCTCAAACGGCAAATGAGCCTGGCCCATTCCTGCCCCTAAAACATTCTGCCAGTTCCAGCTTGTAGAATCCTGGCGGATTGTATAGTCGCTAGTCCATTCTGTAACATTTCCGGCGCAATCGTGCAAATTGTAAGCACTTATTGCGTAAGGCTTTGTTCCGCTTACTGGGTCGTACTGGCTTGTAGCAGTATTTACACTGCATCCAGTGTATGTCCTGTTGGTATTAGTTGTTTTAGTCCATCCGTAAGTATCTGCATTATCCAGTCCCTGGGGGGATCCGAAAGCAGCTGCAAGCCATTCTTCGTACCTTGGGAGTCTCATATTCTGCTTGTGCGCAACTTCGTTGAAGGTAAACTGGTTCATGCCTTCTGTTCCAGTTGTTGGTATAGCACCGTATTTTGTCACAAGTTTGCCGCTCATTATATGCAAGCCAGCCTGCCCGTTTATGTAAGTAAATGATTCTTCTGCGCTTGCCTGATACATACCGATCCACATTCCGTGCACCTCGACAAGTCCAGGATGTGCGGTCTTCGGCCTGTGCTTCAAATCCCAGACAGAATTCGGCACAATGCCGACAGTTACGTTGTCCTGCCATTTTGTACCACTTGAGCCGAACTTGTTGCCAGCAGAATCTATTGGAATCCATAACCCGTCATTAGACACTTTACGGATTGAACCGTAATAGAAATGTCCGATTTTTCTTGATGAATTTTCCGTCGAACCGTCCGGGTATGTTGAGTTCTTGGATACGACTATCTCAGGGTGTCCGGCATCCATACATATATAGATATAATAGTCATTGCCGTATTTAAGCCCCTCATCATTATCAAGTACATTGGCAGGGGTGAATGTAAATTCTTCCCTGTTGATAATCTGCTGCCAGTATTCGCCGTTCCAGAACGGAATGCCGACTCCGCCGGAAAAAGACATTGCATTCTCGTCATAGCTGAAAGGGTTTTTCTTTGTTAAGAAAGCCGGCTTGACACTTTTGACATTGCCGCTTTCTGGAATACAGGCGACGGAACAGTCGTCAATCAAATCCTGGTAAAAAGTTAAACTCATATCAATTTCTCCATTAAACTTTCAATTTCTGCATCGGTAAAGCCAAGTTTATATTTTTCTGCATTACAGTCTTCTTTTGGCTCAAAGTCATCTGGTGTCAGTTCTTCGCTGTCTTTTCCGGCACTTTCTTCTTTCAGTACGTTAATGAAATGGTCATCGCGAAGATGCTTTAGCCTCTGATACAGTTCTGCTTTGTTAGAACCTGTTTTGACTGCATAATCTACTGCATTCTGCCAGTCGGTCTTAGACTGGCAATATTCTGGTATTCCTTCCATGGTGTAACTCCTTTCTGTTTTTACACAGATATATATATTTTTTTACGGCGCACCGAAAATTCCCGGATGCAGTTCTGCCTCTGCGAACTGTACGGAAATGCGCATTGTGCCGTAATCATTCCATTTGCCGATACCCCATTTGCGGGTTCCCCATTTTGTATGTACAAGTGCCGGAATAATGTTTCCATTGACCAGTCGACGCAGATATATATGCAGTCCGTCCGGCTGGCACTCTGTACCGATAGGCATAAAGTCTTCATAGTTACCTACAGGGGCTGCGGAAACAGCATAAACTTTCTGAGGGTTGTAATTTATCCCGAATTCAAGCCACGGTATGACAACGTGGCTTCCCAGTACCTCAAAAACGTAAAGTCTTGAGGCAAGAGTGTCGCCGAGAATCTTCAGCAGCGCGTCCAAAAAATCTGAATTTTCTGCATTGTCCGGCACATTAGAATAAGAGCGTGTATTACCGAAAGCTTTTTTGAATACCGCCTGCCGTGCGCCTGTCAGGTCATTGAACCACAACGCACGCCACGGCGTACCGTCTACGCTGTTTGGTGTGCTTGTCGCAACAGCCTTGCCATACGGGTATCGTGGGTCTAAATCATCACGGTAATCTGTGTAATCACTGTCAATCTTAATCATTTTTTTTACTCCTCTATCCATTTAATTGCCATGACCGCTATTGTGTGTACCGGCTTTATGCGCAGGATAAAATATTCGATGTAATTTTTGTACATAATGGGTATTTCAAGTTTCTCGATGTATAAAATTTCGCCGCGTTCGTTGCGTACAACTTTTTTACAGACATAGAAACAAAAAGCCCAGTATTTTTTGTCATTCGGAATGGAATAAAGGCCCGATGTGTCATTTCGCAGGATTGTCGGCTTTAAATCGTCATCACCTTCACGGTAGTCGCACAGTGCTTTTCTATTGCCGCATACCATAACGGAATTGTCGCAGTCGCACAGATAAGCAATATTGGACTGTCTAGGATTTGCACACGGTATATTTTCTTCTACAATGATTTCTGGAAAAATCTCCTGCAAAACCAGCTGCAAAAAATATTTTGACTGCCCGCCGTAGTTTCTGCTCCATAACAAAAAAAGTGTGTTTCTTCTCTGCTCAAGTTCTGCCTTTGGAAACACAACAGAAAAAACTTGTTCCCATTTATCAATATTATTAGTTGAGTCGGGAAAATACTCCATGTATACGTTTTCAATCTCTGTTCTTAGTTGTTCTGGCAATACAGCTATCGCCTCAAATAGCTTTCTCAAATGGGTATTATTTGTAATGTCCCATGCTGTGCCGCCAGGCAAAAGCTGTTTTATAGCAGAAAGAAAGTCAGCTCTCATAAAGCACCCCATTGACGTACAAGTCTCCAAGGACTGCAAGTTCTCCTCTGCCAAGTTTATATTGTGCAATCGCAGATCCGCTTGTATTCATGACAACAGTGTCAAATGTTGCCTTTATACTCAAAGCAATGTTATTCGTAATCGAAATTATAGTATTGCGTAAAATCAAATCAATACGGTAATTATCATTGCTTAGACCCCTGATGTACGGCTCACAGTTCAGGAAATATTTTTCCAGTTCCGGCTTGACAGCCTTGCCAAAATCTTCAATAGTTGCATCCCTTAAGTCGGTAATGCGAATATTGAACCGTACAACCTTAACAGGCTTGATATTTGCAAAACTCTCGTCACCTGATGGATCAAGAACTGCCGTTACAGGCTTTCTGTCTGCAATACCTGTATCTGGATTATAAGTACAGGCTCTGCCGACAGCCGTAAGCAGAGCAGAATCAGGAACACGTGTCGGGTAAATGTCAGTTTTTCCTGCAACGTATATGAGTACACCGCCTGGCGAATCCTCATCATTGTACGGATAGGTCTGTAAAACACCCGGTGCATCATAAGCCCATATTCTGTAATCGGCCAGAGCACCGCCCTGCGGCTGGGATCTGTACCTGTTGATAACACGATTGCGGTAACTTTCTTCTGTCTCTGCGTCCGTGCCTTTCACAGTAGTTTGCAAAACCTCGGTTTCTTTTTCTGCAAAATCAACCGGATTTACAAAATTCAAAATATCACCGTTTTCCAAATTCCCGGACATTCCGCTTTCCGTACAGTAGACAGGCACTTCTTTGTCATCTTCGTCAAGCTCGGTACTTGTTGCTACGCAGTAAATCATCCCTGTTGTATCATTCTTTAGCTGAGTTCCGACTGCAACAGATCTGTTTATTCCTGTTCTGTGAACAATTACAGAACCTTCCCATGCAGTGCCTTCCATTGGACGCTGTACGCCGAACTGATCGCCAAGTTTAATGAGGGGGCGGACAGTGTGTCCAAGGACATTCACTGTGTCATAGCTTGCTGTGTCAGGAAAGATTTGCAAAAAGAACCAGCCGCAAAGCTTGAACGGTACAATATAAATTGCACTCAAAACCTTTGACAAAACGACAATAAACGACTTTGGCAACAGTCTAAGTTTATTGTTGAATTGTTCCTGGAAAGAAGAGATTAAAAGATTGTACACATATTCAACTGTTTTATTTTCGTATGTCATTAGTTTTCTCCCTGCCATTGAAAAGAATAAGCATTTTTAAAAATATCCTTTCCGTTTTTTTTCACCTGTATATCAAGTTTGACCTTTTTCATGCTGGCTGCATGGATAGAAGCCTCGACATCATCGGCAATGCTTTCATCTATCAGCCACTTTAGGTCATATTCTGCCGCAGCCTTCGCTTTTTTGAGAGTGGCAGAGGTAAGAGGATAGCCGTTAATAACTGAGTAAAAAGATGAGATGATTTTTTCGTCCTTTTGCGTGCCAAAAACTAGATTTCCCCACCAAGTTTCATCTGAACGGCCTGCATTGTCTTTTTTATTGCCGCCAAACAAAGACAGATACACTGCCGTCGAAAAATCACGGCAGTCTTGTATCAATCCGTCTTTTATAACTATGTCACCTATGCCATCGGATCCGTCCAAAAGCACATCACCTGTAAAGTCCGTTTTATTCAGTGTCATTTTTTAAGTCCCGCTTACAGTTGTACCGACGTGCGGCGCGCCGTCATAGTGACAGTGTGTGATTGCGCAGAAAGGGCCGGAACCTGTTGCTGCTACAGACCCATTAACTTCAAGAGAGCCGCCTGTGAGTTTTAGCATCTGAGTTTTCAACGTCATCATCTCTTTTGCAAGTACCTCTATTTTCTCCTCAGTTTCTATGTTCATATTTTTCTGCGTAGAAATACTTATTTCTTCTGGTGTTTCAAGTTTGACCTTGCCGTCATTCAGCAGTGACAGTATGGCTTGAACCTCATTGTCTTCGTTGCGCGAAAAAAGTATTTTCTCGCCTGCTTTTGCTCCCTGCGAAACAGTCAGAACGCCGCACGCAGCATACTTTCCTGTTCCGTCAATACTCACAAGCAGAATCCTGTCATCTTTTAAAGGTGGAGAGTCGTCACCGCTTGAAGCAAAAGTAAAAGCCCTCTGGTTGTATTTCAAGCGTGTCTCCACAGTCTGTTCTATATATTTTTTTATTTCCGCCTTTATATGCTTTCCTATTCTTCCCACGGATAGCTTCCTCCCAGTTCTCCTGTTCTACTTCCTGGCATCACCAGCGAAAAAACAGTTTGTTCTCCCTCGCTTTCACTTCTCTTGAGCTGTACTTCATCAACCTGTAGTTTTGTTTCCTGGTATATTTCTGCATCTGGTGCAAGTACACTCACCATCATATTTTTACGATACAACTTGCCATTTTTATCCCTGTGACCGGCAACAGTCAGTGTGTATTTTGCGGCACTCGCAAACATGCGGCAAGCCATCGCTTTTACAGCATCTGCAAGTCCGCCGGGATCAGTATCTTTCATCACTTTTGTGCAGCAGCGCAAAACGCCGTTTTTGATTAAATAGTCATTCTCGTATGTGTACATCTCTGAATCCTCTTCGTTTTTTACCTTAGTAAACCCAGTGACGTGACTGAACATCTTCTGGCCGTCAAAAGATGGAGTACAGCTTATAAAAGGAAGTTCCCCTTCCTTAAAAGTTGCACTTACATCTTCTTGTTCAGGTTTCCATATAAGCAGAGAACCGTCTTGTGCATTAGATAACAGGACACCTCGCTGTTCTGCAAGTTTTGTTAAAAAGTCCAGAATCTTGTCTTCTGGCTCAATCTCTACGGTCTCAAAAGGATCTCCGACATCTGCTTTTGCCTGGACACTTACGCCAAAAGCTCCGGCAATACTGCTGGCTATGGCAAGCAAATCAAGTCCTTTATAGTCAGGTGGATAAAGTGAAGGCGGCAGCGTAGAATCATTGAGAACACCGCAGAGGGGGTAACCTTGAACAGTTATGGATTTAGAATCGGGCGAAACACTCGGTACAGCAGGTAAAAGTCTCCCCTTAAAAATCATATCGCCGTCAAAATATACTTCACACTCTTTGTATGAAAACGGCCTGAATAAATCACGCAGCTCTTGTTTATCCGTGTCCCATACAGTTGAGAAAGAAAAAGCATCGAAAGTATCTACAGAACTCACAACTGTATAACCTGTAAATCCCGTAAACTTTTTGCCGTCGCAAAAAAGTGCAAGGTCTCTCTTCGCGTTTTCATCTAAAATAACGGTCTCTTTTGTTTTAACAGGTGCACTGCTTTTTTTTGCTTCTGTGGTATCAGGTATGATCAGATTGTCACCTGGATATATAAGTGGCGAACCGTCTGATGCGGATTTTCGTCCCTGTAACTGCGGATTTGCTTTGACTATGTCTGGCCATTTATCAGGAATGCCATAGTATTTAACGCTGATTCTCCACAGTGTGTCACCGCTTGTAACTTTATAAGATTTAGACATAATAGCGCACCTCCCGTCCCATAGGAAGTAAAACTATTTCGTCTGCAGTCAGTTTATTATCATTTATGAACTCGTCCTGTCTTGCAAAGCCATCTTTACCATAAAATTCTGTCAGAAGCTCGAAAAGTTGCCTGTCTTTATTTAGTTCTATAATTTTTGTAACTGGCAAATCGAATGCAGTTTCTTCAAGTAGTTTTAGTGAGTAAATAACAACATTTAAAAGTTTTTCGTAATAAAAACCTGTGTCGATGAAAATATTTTTTTCGTTCTGTGAGTCAACGTAAACACTGTACTCATTGAAAACTTGTGTAATCAAAGATGAGGCATCGAGTACATCTGAACGACTTTTAAACTCACTTTCACTGTCAGTCCCAGAGCTTCGTGCAATAGCAGATTTGGCTAGACCTGAACATAAGGATGCAACCATGCTCCCCCATGTAAGAGCTGTTACTGCCCATTGATTTACAGGAGTCTGAATGCTAATGGAATCTTGTTTAGTGCTTTGAACAATATCTTTTATCAGCGTTTTGTAACAAAGTGTTTTATCCAGTACGCTTGTTTCGATTCTTGCCGGTATGCTAATCATCTTAACAATACTTTGCGCTGTTTCGATTGCAAAAACTGCAATTTTATCAAGGCTTTCAATATTGCTGCTGATAAATTTTTTTGCGGCGTTAAACTGCTGCAAGATTCCGCCCTGTGCATTTTGCTGGGGTGCTGATTTTGCAGATTTGCTGACATTCTTGTATATTAAATTTGTTTGCGTTTGCATAACAGACTGTAACTGTATCTTGTCTTCAATGGTATCAGTTAAAATACTGTCAGCGTAAAAAGCACATATAGATTCTTCAAATTCATCCATTGAATTATCAAGACTGTCTTCCAGTGCAATCTCAGAATACGGAAAATCTACATCAATAATTGTTTCTGCAAAAGTAACATCAACAGTAGCCACATTTGCACCGCTTGCCAGATTGTCTGTTCTCTTGATTTTTCCTGTGGGGACAACATTGATTCTGCCATACAAAGGATGTTCAAGTATGCCGTGTCCACGTTCCCCTAAGAGTTTTTCAAAACTGTTTGCTTCTTTACAGCAGTTTTTCCCTGCGAAAATACAGGTCAATGGAAAAGTTCGGCCGCCCTTGCCAAGAGACTGGATAAGAGCACCGTCCAGCTCAGGAAAAGTAAAACTTGCCGTCTTTAAATCGGTTTCGCGGCTTACATCTTCATACAAAAAAGTTTGCCGCTTCCCTGTCGGTGAGGTGTAGGCGGCCTCAAGAATATCTTCATTCCAGGACATTCTTCAATAATATTTGTACTTATGCAAACTCGCTATACCGATTTAAAATGAACCGCTTGCAGTCCGTGCAATCGTAACGCCGGGGGCAACTGTGCCGTAGTTATCAGCCTGTAGTTGTTCTGCAAGATTGATGTTCACGTTTGAATAGCTTTCCTGCCTTGAATAAGAGGTTGCAACCGCTGCTGTTTTTGTCGGCGAAACCTGTAAGTTTTGGTTTTCTGTAAAACTTGCGTTTGCGTCAAAGCCGCTTTTCATTTCGGCAATTTTATCAGCCCAGCCCCCCATCGTGCTGCCAATTCCAGGAACCCAGTCCAAAGCCCTTAAAACTGCTTCAATCGGTGTAAGCACAAAGCCGAGTATTGCAGACCCGATTCTTTTGAAAACTCCTACAATACCTTCCGACTGGAATACAGAAACAACACCCTGCCATAATCCGACAATTCCGCCCAAAAGTCCGCTTATAAAATCAAAAAGCGGTTGCAACTCTGCTTTGAGAGATTCAACCCAGCCTGCTACAGTTGCGCCTATCATTGCAAAGAATCCCGTCACCTTCTCCCAGACAGTGCCAAAAAATGCACCGATTGATTCTATTACAGCCGTAAACGCACCTGTTATCTTTTCCCAGATTCCTGTGAAAAAGCCTGCTATCCCTTCGCCAACCATCACAAAGAAAGCAGAAACTTTTTCCCAAAGACTTGCAAAAAAGCCTGCAATTCCTTCGCCGACCATTACAAAGAAAGCACTTAAACTTTCCCATAAGCCACTAAAGAAAGAAGTCATGCTTTCCCAGATTCCGGCAAAAAAAGCCCCGATTTTTTCAATCATTTGCGCTATAAACTCTTCTATAGCAGCCGCGTTGTCTCCGAATAAGAATTTTATAACCGCATGATACATGTTTGCATAGAATCCGGTTATGGCATCCCATATATCAGAAAGAAATTGCGGGATCCTGCTAAAAAATCCTGTTATCGCATTCCAGACTGTAGAAAGAATGTTCAATGCAGCTTCGCCGAATCTTTTTAACGCTGCACTGATTGCGTCCCAGTGTTTAATACACACAACAATAATTGCAACAAGGGCCGCAATGGCTGCAACTATTCCTAGTACAATCCAGCCTATAGGAGAAGCAATAAACACGGCGTTTAAAAATCCCATTGCCGTAGAAAAAGCCGTTGTAGCACCTGTCGCAATGCCAGACGCTACCGCATAGATTTTCGTTCCAACGGCTGCCGCAACAGCTGCACCGCCCTGTGCTTCAATGGCAACTGTCGTTCCCCATAAAGTCGCATTGTGCGCTGCTTGAATACCCTCTATAACTCTTGTTCCTATTTCCCATGCTTTCATGGCTTTTGTAATAAGCAGAATTACATCAACGATGCCATGCCAAGCCATAAACATACCGCCAATGGCAAGGATAGGAACTTTCAAATCCCAAATCATCTTGATTACTTTTAAGCCAGCTATAAGTATCTCACCAAATGGACTTTTTATGTCGCTTAAAGCCTGTTCTATAACAGGGCCTACGGTGGAAAGCACACCTGAAACGAGATCTGGAAGCTGATTTAAAATAGCGACAATCGCAGGAACGATATTGTGCGCAAAAGCAAGTACAGATTCCTGCATGTTTTCAAGCGATGGTTTTATGTCCTGTCCTAATGCCATTTTTGCAAGAATATCCTGGATATTCGTTTTCATGCGACCAAAGGAGCCAGATAAAGTACTGTCGGCTTCCCTTGCAAAGTTTCCTGCATATTGTTCCGTCCGCTCAAAGAACATCTGCATTGCAAGCTCTGCTTTTTCGGCGTTACTGGCATATTTGAATTTAAAGTCCAGTCCTTTTTCGAGTGCGTATGCGTCCAGTGTTGTAGCGTTCATAGCAACGCCCAGGTTGTCCATCATAGTGAAGTTGCCTTTGGCCGCTCCTGCTATAGACTCCATAGCCATAGTTGTATCAATGCCCATTACAGAAGCAACATCTGCGGCTCTCTGCATTGCCTTAGTTGTTAAATCCATAGCCCGAACCTGCTCAAGGCCTGAACCCTGAAAAAGGGAACCCATTTTGTTTGCCGTTGCCATGTAATCACTTGCGGAAAGCCCCATGTTCTTGTAAGCAGTCTCTGCAAGTGTCTGGACGCTTTCGGCAAACTCGCCGAAAACAGCCTCTGTACCGCCTAAGTTCTGTTCCAGTTCCATTCCTAATGGGATAGCAGACTTTACGGCAACGGCGGCGGCTGTTACTACTGTGCCAAAGCCGCCGACTACAGCCTGTTTCATCGCTGTCTCAAATGCCGCAAAACGCTTTTCGGCAGCTAAAAGTGGAGCGGAAAGATTTTTTTCCAGCCACTGGCCTTTTTTTCCGAGCGCGGAAAGTACAGGAGACGCTTTGTCTAAAATGGAAAATTCGGTTTTAATTTGATAAGCAGTTGCCATATTTTAAAAACCGCCTTATTATTTAATTATGAAATTTGAAGAATTTCCAGAAAAAATGCAGAAAGGTCTCTTAAAAGGAACAAGAAAAACTCTTGTTATCAGCACTATTATCATCTGTGCTTTTTTCTTGGGTATTGCGGCATTGATTGCATCAATCGGGCATAATATGTGGGTTCTCGCAATCTTCCCGCTTCTTGTTGCTGTAGTAGGCATTGTGAATCTTTTCATAGAATTAAAAGCTCCTTCTAATTGGGTGGAAAGAAGCGTTAAGAATGCCGACTATTCTTTTTCAACTCCTTCTGCATCTGAATCAAACTAGGGATTAACGGTTCATACCAAAACAATAAATCTTCCAATGAAAGTTCATCCGGCTTCATTGGAAGGTGATAATTCTGATATATTTCCCTAATCATTACAGGGACGCCAGCAGCGGCCTTAACTTTTTTTTCTTTTCCCTCAACCGCAACCGTTACGGTTAATCCATCAAAAAAAGTCCGACGATTCCCATGAAAAATTTGAAGTCCGGCAAACCAAGATTCAAGAACCAGCCTGTGTCTTTTCCGGTCATGCTGCTTGCAATGGAAAGTGCTTTCTGTGTTCCGTCACTTCCTTTTTTTCCCACGGCTGCAAAAGCTCTAGGGGAAGGAATGTTAATTTCTACTTCTGTATTCTTGTAGCCTTCCGGGCTGAATCTTGAAACTGTGTAAACAAGATTTCCGCTGTCATTTATAACGGCACTTCCTTTTGTAAGCGCACGGATAAACAGTTTTTTTCCGCTGGAAAGAAGTGTTTCGTTCATTTCGCTTCTGCTTTCGTCTGCTTCAATTTCCAGCCCCATGTTTTCAGCCCATTCGTTAAATTCCTGTTCTGCAAGTTCTGCACTCATTATTCTTTCTGCCATTTTACTGTCCTTTAAAAATAAAAATCCCGACTACTCACGTGAGTAGTCGGGATTTTTATTTTTAAAGGACAGTAAAATGGCAGAAAGAATAATGAGTGCAGAACTTGCAGAACAGGAATTTAACGAATGGGCTGAAAACATGGGGCTGGAAATTGAAGCAGACGAAAGCAGAAGCGAAATGAACGAAACACTTCTTTCCAGCGGAAAAAAACTGTTTATCCGTGCGCTTACAAAAGGAAGTGCCGTTATAAATGACAGCGGAAATCTTGTTTACACAGTTTCAAGATTCAGCCCGGAAGGCTACAAGAATACAGAAGTAGAAATTAACATTCCTTCCCCTAGAGCTTTTGCAGCCGTGGGAAAAAAAGGAAGTGACGGAACACAGAAAGCACTTTCCATTGCAAGCAGCATGACCGGAAAAGACACAGGCTGGTTCTTGAATCTTGGTTTGCCGGACTTCAAATTTTTCATGGGAATCGTCGGACTTTTTTTGATGGATTAACCGTAACGGTTGCGGTTGAGGGAAAAGAAAAAAAAGTTAAGGCCGCTGCTGGCGTCCCTGTAATGATTAGGGAAATATATCAGAATTATCACCTTCCAATGAAGCCGGATGAACTTTCATTGGAAGATTTATTGTTTTGGTATGAACCGTTAATCCCTAGTTTGATTCAGATGCAGAAGGAGTTGAAAAAGAATAGTCGGCATTCTTAACGCTTCTTTCCACCCAATTAGAAGGAGCTTTTAATTCTATGAAAAGATTCACAATGCCTACTACAGCAACAAGAAGCGGGAAGATTGCGAGAACCCACATATTATGCCCGATTGATGCAATCAATGCCGCAATACCCAAGAAAAAAGCACAGATGATAATAGTGCTGATAACAAGAGTTTTTCTTGTTCCTTTTAAGAGACCTTTCTGCATTTTTTCTGGAAATTCTTCAAATTTCATAATTAAATAATAAGGCGGTTTTTAAAATATGGCAACTGCTTATCAAATTAAAACCGAATTTTCCATTTTAGACAAAGCGTCTCCTGTACTTTCCGCGCTCGGAAAAAAAGGCCAGTGGCTGGAAAAAAATCTTTCCGCTCCACTTTTAGCTGCCGAAAAGCGTTTTGCGGCATTTGAGACAGCGATGAAACAGGCTGTAGTCGGCGGCTTTGGCACAGTAGTAACAGCCGCCGCCGTTGCCGTAAAGTCTGCTATCCCATTAGGAATGGAACTGGAACAGAACTTAGGCGGTACAGAGGCTGTTTTCGGCGAGTTTGCCGAAAGCGTCCAGACACTTGCAGAGACTGCTTACAAGAACATGGGGCTTTCCGCAAGTGATTACATGGCAACGGCAAACAAAATGGGTTCCCTTTTTCAGGGTTCAGGCCTTGAGCAGGTTCGGGCTATGGATTTAACAACTAAGGCAATGCAGAGAGCCGCAGATGTTGCTTCTGTAATGGGCATTGATACAACTATGGCTATGGAGTCTATAGCAGGAGCGGCCAAAGGCAACTTCACTATGATGGACAACCTGGGCGTTGCTATGAACGCTACAACACTGGACGCATACGCACTCGAAAAAGGACTGGACTTTAAATTCAAATATGCCAGTAACGCCGAAAAAGCAGAGCTTGCAATGCAGATGTTCTTTGAGCGGACGGAACAATATGCAGGAAACTTTGCAAGGGAAGCCGACAGTACTTTATCTGGCTCCTTTGGTCGCATGAAAACGAATATCCAGGATATTCTTGCAAAAATGGCATTAGGACAGGACATAAAACCATCGCTTGAAAACATGCAGGAATCTGTACTTGCTTTTGCGCACAATATCGTTCCTGCGATTGTCGCTATTTTAAATCAGCTTCCAGATCTCGTTTCAGGTGTGCTTTCCACCGTAGGCCCTGTTATAGAACAGGCTTTAAGCGACATAAAAAGTCCATTTGGTGAGATACTTATAGCTGGCTTAAAAGTAATCAAGATGATTTGGGATTTGAAAGTTCCTATCCTTGCCATTGGCGGTATGTTTATGGCTTGGCATGGCATCGTTGATGTAATTCTGCTTATTACAAAAGCCATGAAAGCATGGGAAATAGGAACAAGAGTTATAGAGGGTATTCAAGCAGCGCACAATGCGACTTTATGGGGAACGACAGTTGCCATTGAAGCACAGGGCGGTGCAGCTGTTGCGGCAGCCGTTGGAACGAAAATCTATGCGGTAGCGTCTGGCATTGCGACAGGTGCTACAACGGCTTTTTCTACGGCAATGGGATTTTTAAACGCCGTGTTTATTGCTTCTCCTATAGGCTGGATTGTACTAGGAATAGTTGCAGCCATTGCGGCCCTTGTTGCAATTATTGTTGTGTGTATTAAACACTGGGACGCAATCAGTGCAGCGTTAAAAAGATTCGGCGAAGCTGCATTGAACATTCTTTCTACAGTCTGGAATGCGATAACAGGATTTTTTAGCAGGATCCCGCAATTTCTTTCTGATATATGGGATGCCATAACCGGATTCTATGCAAACATGTATCATGCGGTTATAAAATTCTTATTCGGAGACAACGCGGCTGCTATAGAAGAGTTTATAGCGCAAATGATTGAAAAAATCGGGGCTTTTTTTGCCGGAATCTGGGAAAGCATGACTTCTTTCTTTAGTGGCTTATGGGAAAGTTTAAGTGCTTTCTTTGTAATGGTCGGCGAAGGAATTGCAGGCTTTTTTGCAAGTCTTTGGGAAAAAGTTTCTGCTTTCTTTGTGATGGTTGGCGAAGGGATAGCAGGCTTTTTCACAGGAATCTGGGAAAAGATAACAGGTGCGTTTACGGCTGTAATAGAATCAATCGGTGCATTTTTTGGCACTGTCTGGGAGAAGGTGACGGGATTCTTTGCAATGATAGGCGCAACTGTAGCAGGCTGGGTTGAATCTCTCAAAGCAGAGTTGCAACCGCTTTTTGATTTTATAAGCGGACTTTTGGGCGGAATTGTCGGATTATGGCAGGGTGTTGTTTCTGTATTCCAGTCGGAAGGTATTGTAGGAGTTTTCAAAAGAATCGGGTCTGCAATACTCGGCTTTGTGCTTACACCGATTGAAGCAGTTTTAAGGGCTTTGGACTGGGTTCCTGGAATTGGCAGCACGATGGGGGGCTGGGCTGATAAAATTGCCGAAATGAAAAGCGGCTTTGACGCAAACGCAAGTTTTACAGAAAACCAAAACTTACAGGTTTCGCCGACAAAAACAGCAGCGGTTGCAACCTCTTATTCAAGGCAGGAAAGCTATTCAAACGTGAACATCAATCTTGCAGAACAACTACAGGCTGATAACTACGGCACAGTTGCCCCCGGCGTTACGATTGCACGGACTGCAAGCGGTTCATTTTAAATCGGTATAGCGAGTTTGCATAAGTACAAATATTATTGAAGAATGTCCTGGAATGAAGATATTCTTGAGGCCGCCTACACCTCACCGACAGGGAAGCGGCAAACTTTTTTGTATGAAGATGTAAGCCGCGAAACCGATTTAAAGACGGCAAGTTTTACTTTTCCTGAGCTGGACGGTGCTCTTATCCAGTCTCTTGGCAAGGGCGGCCGAACTTTTCCATTGACCTGTATTTTCGCAGGGAAAAACTGCTGTAAAGAAGCAAACAGTTTTGAAAAACTCTTAGGGGAACGTGGACACGGCATACTTGAACATCCTTTGTATGGCAGAATCAATGTTGTCCCCACAGGAAAAATCAAGAGAACAGACAATCTGGCAAGCGGTGCAAATGTGGCTACTGTTGATGTTACTTTTGCAGAAACAATTATTGATGTAGATTTTCCGTATTCTGAGATTGCACTGGAAGACAGTCTTGATAATTCAATGGATGAATTTGAAGAATCTATATGTGCTTTTTACGCTGACAGTATTTTAACTGATACCATTGAAGACAAGATACAGTTACAGTCTGTTATGCAAACGCAAACAAATTTAATATACAAGAATGTCAGCAAATCTGCAAAATCAGCACCCCAGCAAAATGCACAGGGCGGAATCTTGCAGCAGTTTAACGCCGCAAAAAAATTTATCAGCAGCAATATTGAAAGCCTTGATAAAATTGCAGTTTTTGCAATCGAAACAGCGCAAAGTATTGTTAAGATGATTAGCATACCGGCAAGAATCGAAACAAGCGTACTGGATAAAACACTTTGTTACAAAACGCTGATAAAAGATATTGTTCAAAGCACTAAACAAGATTCCATTAGCATTCAGACTCCTGTAAATCAATGGGCAGTAACAGCTCTTACATGGGGGAGCATGGTTGCATCCTTATGTTCAGGTCTAGCCAAATCTGCTATTGCACGAAGCTCTGGGACTGACAGTGAAAGTGAGTTTAAAAGTCGTTCAGATGTACTCGATGCCTCATCTTTGATTACACAAGTTTTCAATGAGTACAGTGTTTACGTTGACTCACAGAACGAAAAAAATATTTTCATCGACACAGGTTTTTATTACGAAAAACTTTTAAATGTTGTTATTTACTCACTAAAACTACTTGAAGAAACTGCATTCGATTTGCCAGTTACAAAAATTATAGAACTAAATAAAGACAGGCAACTTTTCGAGCTTCTGACAGAATTTTATGGTAAAGATGGCTTTGCAAGACAGGACGAGTTCATAAATGATAATAAACTGACTGCAGACGAAATAGTTTTACTTCCTATGGGACGGGAGGTGCGCTATTATGTCTAAATCTTATAAAGTTACAAGCGGTGACACACTGTGGAGAATCAGCGTTAAATACTATGGCATTCCTGATAAATGGCCAGACATAGTCAAAGCAAATCCGCAGTTACAGGGACGAAAATCCGCATCAGACGGTTCGCCACTTATATATCCAGGTGACAATCTGATCATACCTGATACCACAGAAGCAAAAAAAAGCAGTGCACCTGTTAAAACAAAAGAGACCGTTATTTTAGATGAAAACGCGAAGAGAGACCTTGCACTTTTTTGCGACGGCAAAAAGTTTACGGGATTTACAGGTTATACAGTTGTGAGTTCTGTAGATACTTTCGATGCTTTTTCTTTCTCAACTGTATGGGACACGGATAAACAAGAGCTGCGTGATTTATTCAGGCCGTTTTCATACAAAGAGTGTGAAGTATATTTTGACGGCGATATGATTTTTAAGGGGAGACTTTTACCTGCTGTACCGAGTGTTTCGCCCGATTCTAAATCCATAACTGTTCAAGGTTACCCCCTCTGCGGTGTTCTCAATGATTCTACGCTGCCGCCTTCACTTTATCCACCTGACTATAAAGGACTTGATTTGCTTGCCATAGCCAGCAGTATTGCCGGAGCTTTTGGCGTAAGTGTCCAGGCAAAAGCAGATGTCGGAGATCCTTTTGAGACCGTAGAGATTGAGCCAGAAGACAAGATTCTGGACTTTTTAACAAAACTTGCAGAACAGCGAGGTGTCCTGTTATCTAATGCACAAGACGGTTCTCTGCTTATATGGAAACCTGAACAAGAAGATGTAAGTGCAACTTTTAAGGAAGGGGAACTTCCTTTTATAAGCTGTACTCCATCTTTTGACGGCCAGAAGATGTTCAGTCACGTCACTGGGTTTACTAAGGTAAAAAACGAAGAGGATTCAGAGATGTACACATACGAGAATGACTATTTAATCAAAAACGGCGTTTTGCGCTGCTGCACAAAAGTGATGAAAGATACTGATCCCGGCGGACTTGCAGATGCTGTAAAAGCGATGGCTTGCCGCATGTTTGCGAGTGCCGCAAAATACACACTGACTGTTGCCGGTCACAGGGATAAAAATGGCAAGTTGTATCGTAAAAATATGATGGTGAGTGTACTTGCACCAGATGCAGAAATATACCAGGAAACAAAACTACAGGTTGATGAAGTACAGCTCAAGAGAAGTGAAAGCGAGGGAGAACAAACTGTTTTTTCGCTGGTGATGCCAGGAAGTAGAACAGGAGAACTGGGAGGAAGCTATCCGTGGGAAGAATAGGAAAGCATATAAAGGCGGAAATAAAAAAATATATAGAACAGACTGTGGAGACACGCTTGAAATACAACCAGAGGGCTTTTACTTTTGCTTCAAGCGGTGACGACTCTCCACCTTTAAAAGATGACAGGATTCTGCTTGTGAGTATTGACGGAACAGGAAAGTATGCTGCGTGCGGCGTTCTGACTGTTTCGCAGGGAGCAAAAGCAGGCGAGAAAATACTTTTTTCGCGCAACGAAGACAATGAGGTTCAAGCCATACTGTCACTGCTGAATGACGGCAAGGTCAAACTTGAAACACCAGAAGAAATAAGTATTTCTACGCAGAAAAATATGAACATAGAAACTGAGGAGAAAATAGAGGTACTTGCAAAAGAGATGATGACGTTGAAAACTCAGATGCTAAAACTCACAGGCGGCTCTCTTGAAGTTAATGGGTCTGTAGCAGCAACAGGTTCCGGCCCTTTCTGCGCAATCACACACTGTCACTATGACGGCGCGCCGCACGTCGGTACAACTGTAAGCGGGACTTAAAAAATGACACTGAATAAAACGGACTTTACAGGTGATGTGCTTTTGGACGGATCCGATGGCATAGGTGACATAGTTATAAAAGACGGATTGATACAAGACTGCCGTGATTTTTCGACGGCAGTGTATCTGTCTTTGTTTGGCGGCAATAAAAAAGACAATGCAGGCCGTTCAGATGAAACTTGGTGGGGAAATCTAGTTTTTGGCACGCAAAAGGACGAAAAAATCATCTCATCTTTTTACTCAGTTATTAACGGCTATCCTCTTACCTCTGCCACTCTCAAAAAAGCGAAGGCTGCGGCAGAATATGACCTAAAGTGGCTGATAGATGAAAGCATTGCCGATGATGTCGAGGCTTCTATCCATGCAGCCAGCATGAAAAAGGTCAAACTTGATATACAGGTGAAAAAAAACGGAAAGGATATTTTTAAAAATGCTTATTCTTTTCAATGGCAGGGAGAAAACTAATGACATACGAAAATAAAACAGTTGAATATGTGTACAATCTTTTAATCTCTTCTTTCCAGGAACAATTCAACAATAAACTTAGACTGTTGCCAAAGTCGTTTATTGTCGTTTTGTCAAAGGTTTTGAGTGCAATTTATATTGTACCGTTCAAGCTTTGCGGCTGGTTCTTTTTGCAAATCTTTCCTGACACAGCAAGCTATGACACAGTGAATGTCCTTGGACACACTGTCCGCCCCCTCATTAAACTTGGCGATCAGTTCGGCGTACAGCGTCCAATGGAAGGCACTGCATGGGAAGGTTCTGTAATTGTTCACAGAACAGGAATAAACAGATCTGTTGCAGTCGGAACTCAGCTAAAGAATGATACAACAGGGATGATTTACTGCGTAGCAACAAGTACCGAGCTTGACGAAGATGACAAAGAAGTGCCTGTCTACTGTACGGAAAGCGGAATGTCCGGGAATTTGGAAAACGGTGATATTTTGAATTTTGTAAATCCGGTTGATTTTGCAGAAAAAGAAACCGAGGTTTTGCAAACTACTGTGAAAGGCACGGACGCAGAGACAGAAGAAAGTTACCGCAATCGTGTTATCAACAGGTACAGATCCCAGCCGCAGGGCGGTGCTCTGGCCGATTACAGAATATGGGCTTATGATGCACCGGGTGTTTTACAGACCTATCCGTACAATGATGAGGATTCGCCAGGCGGTGTACTCATATACGTTGCAGGAAAAACTGACATTTACCCGACACGTGTTCCTGATTCTGCTCTGCTTACGGCTGTCGGCAGAGCCTGTACTTATAATCCAGATACAGGTATTGCAGACAGAAAGCCTGTAACGGCAGTTCTTGATCCATCAGGTGACGAGAGTTTTGCAAATATCAAGCCTGTTAAGGTTGTACGGTTCAATATTCGCATTACCGACTTAAGGGATGCAACTATTGAAGATTTTGGCAAGGCTGTCAAGCCGGAACTGGAAAAATATTTCCTGAACTGTGAGCCGTACATCAGGGGTCTAAGCAATGATAATTACCGTATTGATTTGATTTTACGCAATACTATAATTTCGATTACGAATAACATTGCTTTGAGTATAAAGGCAACATTTGACACTGTTGTCATGAATACAAGCGGATCTGCGATTGCACAATATAAACTTGGCAGAGGAGAACTTGCAGTCCTTGGAGACTTGTACGTCAATGGGGTGCTTTATGAGAGCTGACTTTCTTTCTGCTATAAAACAGCTTTTGCCTGGCGGCACAGCATGGGACATTACAAATAATACCCATTTGAGAAAGCTATTTGAGGCGATAGCTGTATTGCCAGAACAACTAAGAACAGAGATTGAAAACGTATACATGGAGTATTTTCCCGACTCAACTAATAATATTGATAAATGGGAACAAGTTTTTTCTGTTGTGTTTCCAAAGGCAGAACTTGAGCAGAGAAGAAACACACTTTTTTTGTTATGGAGCAGAAACTACGGCGGGCAGTCAAAATATTTTTTGCAGCTGGTTTTGCAGGAGATTTTTCCAGAAATCATTGTAGAAGAAAATATACCGTGTGCAAATCCTAGACAGTCCAATATTGCTTATCTGTGCGACTGCGACAATTCCGTTATGGTATGCGGCAATAGAAAAGCACTGTGCGACTACCGTGAAGGTGATGACGATTTAAAGCCGACAATCCTGCGAAATGACACATCGGGCCTTTATTCCATTCCGAATGACAAAAAATACTGGGCTTTTTGTTTCTATGTCTGTAAAAAAGTTGTACGCAACGAACGCGGCGAAATTTTATACATCGAGAAACTTGAAATACCCATTATGTACAAAAATTACATCGAATATTTTATCCTGCGCATAAAGCCGGTACACACAATAGCGGTCATGGCAATTAAATGGATAGAGGAGTAAAAAAAATGATTAAGATTGACAGTGATTACACAGATTACCGTGATGATTTAGACCCACGATACCCGTATGGCAAGGCTGTTGCGACAAGCACACCAAACAGCGTAGACGGTACGCCGTGGCGTGCGTTGTGGTTCAATGACCTGACAGGCGCACGGCAGGCGGTATTCAAAAAAGCTTTCGGTAATACACGCTCTTATTCTAATGTGCCGGACAATGCAGAAAATTCAGATTTTTTGGACGCGCTGCTGAAGATTCTCGGCGACACTCTTGCCTCAAGACTTTACGTTTTTGAGGTACTGGGAAGCCACGTTGTCATACCGTGGCTTGAATTCGGGATAAATTACAACCCTCAGAAAGTTTATGCTGTTTCCGCAGCCCCTGTAGGTAACTATGAAGACTTTATGCCTATCGGTACAGAGTGCCAGCCGGACGGACTGCATATATATCTGCGTCGACTGGTCAATGGAAACATTATTCCGGCACTTGTACATACAAAATGGGGAACCCGCAAATGGGGTATCGGCAAATGGAATGATTACGGCACAATGCGCATTTCCGTACAGTTCGCAGAGGCAGAACTGCATCCGGGAATTTTCGGTGCGCCGTAAAAAAATATATATATCTGTGTAAAAACAGAAAGGAGTTACACCATGGAAGGAATACCAGAATATTGCCAGTCTAAGACCGACTGGCAGAATGCAGTAGATTATGCAGTCAAAACAGGTTCTAACAAAGCAGAACTGTATCAGAGGCTAAAGCATCTTCGCGATGACCATTTCATTAACGTACTGAAAGAAGAAAGTGCCGGAAAAGACAGCGAAGAACTGACACCAGATGACTTTGAGCCAAAAGAAGACTGTAATGCAGAAAAATATAAACTTGGCTTTACCGATGCAGAAATTGAAAGTTTAATGGAGAAATTGATATGAGTTTAACTTTTTACCAGGATTTGATTGACGACTGTTCCGTCGCCTGTATTCCAGAAAGCGGCAATGTCAAAAGTGTCAAGCCGGCTTTCTTAACAAAGAAAAACCCTTTCAGCTATGACGAGAATGCAATGTCTTTTTCCGGCGGAGTCGGCATTCCGTTCTGGAACGGCGAATACTGGCAGCAGATTATCAACAGGGAAGAATTTACATTCACCCCTGCCAATGTACTTGATAATGATGAGGGGCTTAAATACGGCAATGACTATTATATCTATATATGTATGGATGCCGGACACCCTGAGATAGTCGTATCCAAGAACTCAACATACCCGGACGGTTCGACGGAAAATTCATCAAGAAAAATCGGACATTTCTATTACGGTTCAATCCGTAAAGTGTCTAATGACGGGTTATGGATTCCAATAGATTCTGCTGGCAACAAGTTCGGCTCAAGTGGTACAAAATGGCAGGACAACGTAACTGTCGGCATTGTGCCGAATTCTGTCTGGGATTTGAAGCACAGGCCGAAGACCGCACATCCTGGACTTGTCGAGGTGCACGGAATGTGGATCGGTATGTATCAGGCAAGCGCAGAAGAATCATTTACTTACATAAACGGGCAGGCTGGCTTGCATATAATGAGCGGCAAACTTGTGACAAAATACGGTGCTATACCAACAACTGGAACAGAAGGCATGAACCAGTTTACCTTCAACGAAGTTGCGCACAAGCAGAATATGAGACTCCCAAGGTACGAAGAATGGCTTGCAGCTGCTTTCGGATCCCCCCAGGGACTGGATAATGCAGATACTTACGGATGGACTAAAACAACTAATACCAACAGGACATACACTGGATGCAGTGTAAATACTGCTACAAGCCAGTACGACCCAGTAAGCGGAACAAAGCCTTACGCAATAAGTGCTTACAATTTGCACGATTGCGCCGGAAATGTTACAGAATGGACTAGCGACTATACAATCCGCCAGGATTCTACAAGCTGGAACTGGCAGAATGTTTTAGGGGCAGGAATGGGCCAGGCTCATTTGCCGTTTGAGGGCGGTTTGTCTGCGTTGGTTTGCGGTTACGGCTGGAACGTCGGTGTTCACTGTGGTTCACGGACTGTGAGTGCGAGCAACCACCCGTGGAGCGTGGACGCGGGCATCGGGGCGCGGCTTGCCTGTGACGGAGCAAATGCGTAGCATTTGCGAACGTTCTGTTTTCTGTTTTATCTGAATATCTGGTTTTTATGAGGTAATAAATGGATTTTTCGCAAGAGAAACACCCTGCCGGAAGCGTGTGGAATCTGTTGCTTTTTCAGAAATTCTACGATTTCGATGTGTACTTTGAGCCGATTATAGAACGCTTTCCAGCGTTTGAAAAATCGGCTTGGTGCGCTCAAATCAAAAACACTTTGATAGACACAATAAAACTGATTTTGATAACAAACAAAGCCCGTGACAAACTGCCCGGATGGTATAAAATAGACACTAACTTGGAGCTGCTCAAAATATACATTCGGCGGATGCGCGAAAAGAAATATCTCTCAACCCGAACTTATGAAACGGCAGTAAAGCGTCTTGCAGAGATAGGTAAGATTCTGGGCGGTCTTATCAAGGGCATTGGCAATAATGCCTGTAAAAACTAATTTATTTTACGGAAAGGCAGCTGAAACAAAATTGGCATATTTGCCGTTTGAGAACGGTTTGTCTGCGTTGATTTGCGGTAACAACTGGAACAACGGTGTTCACTGTGGTTCACGGACTGTGAATGCGAACAACCACCCGTGGAACGTGAACACGAACATCGGGGCGCGGCTTGCCTGTGACGAATGTAAATTGTTAAGAAAAAGGCATACGCTGTTAATCACGGTTACGGCGTAGTGACGATTTATTTTAACGTCAGTTCGGCTGCCTTTGCACGGCATTTGTTGTGCTAAAGTCTTAGACCAGAAAGGCTACGTGCTTTTCTGGTTATTTTTTTTAGTGGGTAAATATGGATAAACCTAAATTCAGTGATATTTTTGATTTTGAAAATTTATATCGTGCTGCTTATGAAACCATAAGAGATAAAAGGTTTTATCCCGATGAATTAAGGTTTACAGACAGACTTGAAGAAAATTTAATTGAATTACAAAATCAGCTTATTTGGCATACATACACACCGGGCAGCTATTACGAATTTTGGGTTTATGATCCGAAAAAGCGTTTGATTTGCGCTCCAGAACTAAAAGACAGGGTTATTCACACGGCTCTTTGCAGGGTTGTTGAAAGATACATTGATCCACGCCTTGATTATGATTCATACGCCTGCAGAAAAGGAAAAGGCACGCTTGCAGCTGCAAACAGGGCGGCTTTTTATGCAAACAAATATTCTCATTTTGCATATTTTGACATAAAAGGATTCTTTGACAGTATTCCAGTTTTGCCGCTTGAAAAGGTCTATATAAAACGCTTTATAGATGATTTTGAAATAATGTGGCTGCTGCATACAATCTTTATGAAAGATTGTAACGGCGTAGGCATAAAGAAAGGATGCAGAACAAGTCAGCTTTCAGCAAATGTTTATTTAAATGAATTAGACCATTTTATCCGGCATACACTTAAAGCAAAGGCGTATGTTCGATACATGGATGATTTTATAATCTTCAGTAATGACGTGGAATATCTAAAGTTTTGCTGGGCTGAAACAGCAAGGTTTTTGAAAGAAAAACTTTTCTTGAAACTTAACGGCAAAACTTTTATCGGTTCGACATCGCAAGGGTTTGAATTTGTAGGTTACAGGATTTTCAAAGATTATAAAATTGTAAGAAAAACCGCTTTAGACAGAAGTGCGAAAACCTTTAAATCATGGAAGAATGGCAAAGTTGATGATTTATCCTTCTATCGGAGTACGGCAAGCCGTGTAGGACATTGCCAGGGTACGGCCAGCTACAAGTGGTACTGTGAATATTTATTGAAAGCGTTGAAATTTACGCTGATAGACAAGATGAAAGAATCATAATGACGAAACGCCACACATTCTCAAGACATATTCAGCAGTTGTCAAACCTTCTTTTTTTGCAGCTTCTTGAATTGCCATTTTTTGAGCAATACTGCAGCTTATTGCAAGTTGCTGACGGCCGCCGACATATTTTTCTTTTCGACCTGCGTTTTCACGCTTGCCACCGTGACTGATATTTGAAACGGTTTTTCCTTCCATAAATTACTTCTCCTACGGATAAAAAGCCAGCAGATTAAAAAAAAATGAAATCTGCTGGCAAAAAAAAAACTACATTGAAAGCAATACAAATGTTGCAACTGTAAAAGCAATAGCAATAATAAAAAGTATTGCTATAAGTCTTTTAACTTTCGTCATATTGACACCCCCACAATAAAAATTGTATTGTAAAGGCGGGTACTCTCTCCAAGAAACCCGCCAACCTGCTATTTAAGCAGGGCTAGGATGAATCCTGCTATGCTTGCTATGTCTGCAACCACCGCAAGCACGAGCAGGATTTTTTGAAACTTGCTCATAAGCGCTGCCTCCTTACCAGCTGATATAAATATATCATATCTCTTTGATTATGTCAAGCAAAATCAAATTATTTACTATTACAAATCATCAAACAGGGACAACTGGTCGTAGACAGAGATGTCAAATTCTGAAAAAAGTTTCTTGAGTTTACGATTGTCTTTTATCCATGACTGGATGCGGAAAACTGCGGCGCGTTGTGCGTCTTTTTCAGTCGGATATCTTGTGTCTTTTTCGGTGGGATAATAAGAACGAATGAAACGGCACAGCTTACAATTTATGCTGTAAACAAAGCCGTTTTCTACAGCATAAATTGTAAGTATGATTTGTGAGCCGTTTTTAGATTCGTTGCGTTTTTGTACAACTGGCAAAGTTGAAACATAATTCATCGGTTTGGCTGATACTCCAGAATCTGCATATTTAAGATTTTTGCAATGTGATATTCGAGCCGTGCACCTCTTGAGCGTTTCCAGCCGGGAAGCATACAGATAGCATTACACCTTGCAAGAATTTTTATATCTTCTCTCATATAATCAGTATAACCCGGTATTTTGCCTGCATTCACTTTGAAAGAACGTTCTAAATCTTTTGCGATTTTTACAGGATTAAATATAAAAAATCGAGCGTGTAAATGCAGAATTAAATCTTGTTCAGCTGCCATGAAAACATCCTGCCAATTTTCTACGCCCGTAATTCCGCCGCTGATATAAATTGCAAGTGGTTCGCTATGAGTGCATTCAATAAGTTCGCCGTTGGATAAAATCATTTTTCACCTCTTTTTATTTTTATTGCTTCTTCATATTCCATAAAGTTATCTTCAAAAAAATTACTTGCGTCTATGCAAACGCGGCGGATTGCCTGGCAAGTTTCTTCATTGTTTGTTTCTGCAATTTTCATAATTGCGACAAAGTATCTTTGCATTTTTTCATGTTTATTCATCATTTTTTTCCTTACTCCTTAAAAATTAAAATATATCCATTCCGCCGTCTGAATCGTCCTGGAATCCCCAATCGGGTTCTTCCGGCGGTTGTGTGTTAGATTGTGTTGCAGGGCCGTTTGTCTGCGTTTTTTCTGCGCTATCACCAAACAAAGTGCCGTCATTCTGTTGCTGAGCTGGCGCGGTTTCATTCAAAATTTGCAAGCCCTGTTCAGAGAATTTAACATTGAAGAAAACAAGTTCGGGGTAGTTGTTTATTTTCTTCTGGCGGTAGTCAATTTCGCGATAATCGCGTTTTAACAAGCGTACAAACTTGTTGCGGGTCAAAGCCTCCTTGCTCTCATCTGAAAGACCGTAGTATTTTAGATAGCAATCATAAGCTTTTTGAACTTCCGTATAGATTCCGCCGGACAAATCAAATACCAGGCAGTCATTAACGAATTTATCAAGGTCTGTTTTCTGCTCTTCGATATAGCGGCCTTTGTAACCTTCACATTCTGGAGAAAGTGGAATTTCACCATGCAGATTGATGTTCAAATCTATGTACAGCTCCATAAAATATTTGACAACAGCCGGAAATTCCGGGCGTAAATAGTTTATAAAACCTGTTGCCGTTTTGCCGCCTTCGCCTTTTTTATGCTGAATATTGAACGGAATTACAACCATTCGGGAAATCGCAGCTTCATCGTGTGCGTCAAAGTTTGGCGAGTAGTTTGATGCAATGATAATTTGTGCGGTCGGAATAAAGTCGTGCGGATCGCGATACAATCCACGGGCTGTAAGCGTGTCGCCGCCTGTAAGCTCTTTCCAAAAAGATGTATTAAGTGAAGCATTGCGTGCGGTTTCCTGGGCAAACGCACAACATTTTCCTTCCAGCTTTGCGATTTCTGGGTTTGCTTCGTTTCCGCTTGCGCGTTTGAATCCTGTTGAAACAAGTACATCAGATTTTACACGGGCGCACATTCCTTTAAATATTTCTTCTACAATGTTACAGGTTGTAGACTTACCCGTGCCGCCTTTTCCCAAGAAAATGCCGCCGTACTTAAAGCCAGTGTTACGGCTAGGAATGAGCGACAAATAATAAAGCAGGGTTTGAAGCGTTTTTTCATCTTTGAAGTTTCCATTCATAAACTCCAGAAACCTTTCCGGCTTTCCAGCTTTGCGTAATTCTTCTTCTTTGTATGGCAGCATTTCGCGGCGGTATTCTTCCGGGCGGCTTTTTCTGTATTCGATTTCTTTACCAGAAAAATCTACCACACAATCTAAAAGCGTGAGCGTTTCGCGCATTTGTGGGCCGTCAAAAGGAACATTTTCACGGAATACATCGGGTTTTAAGCCGCTCAAATCCTGTGCAAGTTCTACACGGAAACGGCGGCCTTCCAGTTTTTTAACAAGATCGTTTATAAGGCTTTTCTTATCAAAATGCTTTTCAAGATATTTAAGCATGAGATTAAGCAGAATTGTATAAGCTGCACCCGGTGCGTCTGGTTCACGAACCCAGACATGGCCGTTGAAAAAATACCAGCGTTTTTCACATTCTACATAAATTAAGCGGCCCTGCAACACGGATGCAACTGTAAGAGCGGCAGAGCGTACACCCTGCGTATTTAGGAACTGCAAAAAATTAACATCATTTTCCATTTTGTCATAATCAATGGAAACAATGGTTTGCTGTTCTTTTATGTTGCGCAAGATTTCACTTGCCGGAATAAGTGCTTTTTCAAGTTCACGGCGCAAGTAGTTTGAAACGCCGTATTTTTCACAAATTTCGAGAATAAAATAAGGGGTAATATTCGATTTCTTTTCGAGCTGCTTAACAGTTATATTGCCTTCGCCCCATTTTAAGATTTCGTTTATTGTCTCTTTGTTTTTGCAAGCCTTAACACAGGCAAGCGCAAAAAGTTCTGTGTCTTCTTCGTCCAGTGAGTTATATTCAACTTTTTTTAGAAGCGAGCGCAAGCGTTTAATGCTCAATGTGTCATAATCAAGCCACAGAGTGCCGTGAATCTCTTTTTTTGCTTCCGGCGTTTTATAAAGCTGCGCATTTTTGATTGCTTCAATAACAAGATCTGCACGACCTGCAAGAATTGCTTCGTCTGTGTCTTTATATGGCACATTATCCGGCAGAATTGCAACTTTGATTTGTCCTTTAAATCCAGCTTTTAAGAGTTTTTCAGGGATGCTTGTTTTATATTTGTCGGTTTCTGCAAACGGCATTAAACCGAACATTTTTTGACCGATATAATTGTTTTGTGCGTTATCTTTGTCTGCAAAAAATGTAATTTCCGGGATATTGTTAGGAATGATAAATTCCTGCGCTTTTGGTTCTGTAAGACCGTTTACGCCACAAGTTGAAAATACGTTTTCAATTCCAGCTGCACGGCAAGCGATAGCGTCAAATTCACCTTCGACAAAAACAACAGGTTTTTCTTTTGGCAAAAGACCTGGCATTGGAAAAGGACTTATTCCTTTTGTATTCACTTTATTGCTTTTGCCGCCTAAATAATAATTGAGCTTAAAGCCAGAAAAGCCCTTAAAAACTACGCCGCTTGCTTCCCAAAGACTTTTATTTCCTTTTTCGGGATTGCGTCCGGGGATGCCCGCGCCAACGAGCGTCTGCCAGCCAAGTTCAGCTTCGGCGATGGTGTAGCCAGGCCAGTAGAAAAAATAGCTTACCATGCGGTCGCGCACTTCAACAGGGTATGATTGAAGCTGATTGTTTGTTTTAATCTGCGCGCGGCGGTTTAAATACTTTGTAACTTCTTCATTGCGTGATTTATGGCGTTTGAAATAATCTTCCAGCTTTTTAACACAATCTGGATCGGTCGCAAAATCTTCTGTTTTGCGTGTTTTTGGAGCGGATTTTTTAGGCAAAACAGGGGCTGTTGATGCGCCGCCAAAAGTGCGTTCTATTTCTTTGAACTGTTCGGCCTTGTCTGTTATGCCCTGCAAGATTTCTACAGCATCGTAAATATCGCCATGTATGCCACAGGAATAACATTTGAAGTGGTCTTCAAAAAGTTCGCAAGAGGGGTTTTTGTCTTCATGCTGCGGATTAAAACAACGGATTAAGCCGCACTGGGTTTCAATGCCCTTGTATTGGAGATATTGCAATAAGCTGTTTTTGTATTTTGAAAAGTCCATTTTATTTCACATAGGGGCAAAAGCCCCCCCCCGTTGCTATTTTTCTTTACAAGACACAATTTCGCCGCCAAATTCTTTTTTCAGCAAATGAACTGCCAGCGGTACTTCATGCGGTTTCTGCCAGTTGTCTGTTATTAAGGCCAGTTCCTGCGGGCTATACTTTGTGCCATCCTTGCAGAAAAGCCAGCCGGACACTTCATCCCATGCGATACGCTGTTTAAGAGTTTTTGAGTCGATAAAGTGCCATTTGGCTTTTCTGTTTTCTGCCATTATTTTGCCTCATATACAACTGTTAAATTTTGTCTGTCAAAAACAAACCAATTTATTGCTATTGCCGTATTTTTAAAGAACTTTTTCAAGGCGTGTGCTTTTTTTTCAGCAGTTTCAAGTGTATACATTCCTTCAAGTGTTAGCTTATGAAGCCGAAAATCAAAATACATTGCACCATAGACAGTATATTTATTTTCTTCCAGCTCACTACTCACGTGAGTAGTTTCCGGTATTTCAGGCTCAATCATATTTTTTTCAAAAACAGGTTCTTCAATTCTTGCCGATTTTTCTTCTTTGTATTCATGCAGAATTTTTGTTGCGACAGCATTTGTTCCGCCAGCTTCTGAAAGTTCCTGCACTTTGTCTGGCAAATCTTCTGCATTCACACTTCTAAGCTGTGCAAGCGCGCGAGTTTTAAGCGAACTTGTATCAACGCCCGCTGCTTCTGCCTGTTCACGCACTTTTGTTCCTGCAACAATGTCTGAAACATAACTTATGGGTTTTGCAAGCATATCTGCTATTTCCTTCTGGGAAAGTCCTGTTGAAAGCATTTCACGGATTGCGTTTTCTTTATCCTGGGCGGTCAAATCTGTGCGCTGGATATTTTCAATCATTTGCAGCGTCCATGTGTCGCCTGTTCGGATGCAGCATTCTACAAGTCCAACGTCAATACCTTGTTTTTGAAGTTCGTGAATTGCACGGATTCTGCGATGTCCGCAAATAATTTCATATTTAAGTTGACCTGTTTCGTCATCTAAAGCCCCTGGCTTTACCGTTATTGGATTAAGAAGTCCGTGTTCCTGTATGCTTCTTGCAAGGTTTTTAATTTCTTCCCAGTCGTATTCCTTGCGGACGTTGCCAGTATTTTCTGTAAGTTGCGATATTGAAAGTTTTAATACTGAAAGATTGTTGTTTGAAAACTTTGCCATTTTATGCCCACTCCTTGCCTGTTACAGTCTGAATAAAATTCATCATACGTTTTTCTATATTTGCAGGGATTGTATATTCTGGATTTTGTACTAATCTCTGGAAACTGTTTATAAGAGGAACAGGATCTTCAATTATAAAATCACTAAATGCACTTTTGTACTGTTCCCAAATATTGCCAGGGTCGCGGTTTTTGTTGTAAGCATTGCATACAACAAAAACTTCTGACTCAAGACAACAATCCTGCAATGTGTCCATATATTGAAGCGTTGCCTTGTAATCCAGCGGCGAACATTTTCCGCTTACAATGATTGTGTCAGAAGCAAAGACTGCGTTGCGGGTCTGAGCGTTCCAAGTTCCCGGCGGGTCGATGATGATGTAGTCGTATTTTTCTGCAAGGCCCTGTTTTTTGATTTCCAGCTTTAGCTTTGTGTCCATTACGTTTGAAAGCATGGATAAATCAAGATCTTCCGGGATAATTGAAAGACTTCCGCCGCCTTCATGCTCTTTGAGCAAATACGGCTGAACTTCACGGCCTGTAAGAAGAAGTTTTGAATTCTGGTCTTGCAGAACTTTTCCGTAAACTTCGGAGATGCTACAGTTTGGGTCTAAGCCGATAATGAGGACTTTCTGTCCGTGACGAAAAAGAAATTCTGCAAGCAGTGTGTTCAAGGTGGTTTTTCCTGTGCCGCCTTTTTTGTTGGTTGTCGTTAAAATCATGGTTTTACTCCTTATGTTTAATTTTCCGCTTTGGTTGCATTTATTTAGAACGGTATGCGTTCGCCGTTTTCGTCGTATACTTCCGGCGGCACATCGTCAAAATCCGGGGCTTCCGGCGCAGGGCTTGAATAGCTTTGTGAAGCAGGCTGTGTTCCGTCTGTGGCAACATTTGTGCGTTTGCCTTCGCCCGGTCTTCTCAAAGCTCTTACCCTGGTGGCACGGATTTCAACGCGTGAAAACTTTTTGCCGTCTTTTTCCCATGAAGAAGTTTTCAATTCTGCTTCAACGAGAACTTCACGACCTTTTGTGTATTCAGAAAGATTCTTCTTTGCACTCTCACCCCAATAGCTAACATCAAAGAAATTGGTTATTTTTTTCCACTCATTCGTTGAGCTGTCTAAATAATCTTTGTTTACTGCCAAAGAAAGCGTTGCAACGGCACTGCCATTACTCAACGTGTTCAAGGATGCGTCTTTTGTAAGCCGCCCTTGCAAGTAAAGCGCATTTAAATCACTCATTGCCTTTTTCTCCTTCTGGTTTCTGCAATTTATATTCCGGGTGTTCTTTTACCCAAGATTCCAAAACTACCGTGTGACCGCTGTACATTACAGGGCCGTCATGGTTCATAACCTTTGTATAAAACTGGTAATAGCTGAATTCAAAATCTATTGCAGCCTGGCAAAGTGAAAAGAAATAGATTCCATCAACATAAACCGGACGACAATACCGATTACGGTGCGGTTTTGGATTCAAAACCCTTTTGTACAAAACCTACTCCTAAGCGTCACCTTCTGAAAACTCAATTCCAGTAAAAACAAGAATCAATTCGCCGTTTACCCGCTTTTGTTTGTAATCAACAAATTTTCCCATTATTTTTTGAACACGGCGGACAAACGTATTTCTTGAAAGACAGTTACCTGCACACCATGCTTCGTAACGCTCATATAATTCAGAAACAGGAACAAAACCAAAATCTACGACCTTGCAGACTTCAAAAATAAAGTTTTTAATTCTCATGTCTTCGTCTGAAAACAAGGCAGCGGAATTTTCCCCGGCTGCATTTCCGACAATTCCCTGTATTGCGGAGCGGGTCAAAAGTTTCTTTTCACCCAATTCTTCCAGATGTTCAAAAATGTATCTGTTGGCACGGAACTGTGCGATTTCGAGTTTTTTCTTTTCCTGTTCCAATTCTGTATCAAGTGTGATTGTGTAAGTTCCGGTTTTGCGGATTTGCGGAAGGACTTCATTTGTTACCCAACGGCGGAATTCTTTTGCAGCTTCTTTTCTGCTCATAAAGATTGCGTGATACAAGCCTGGCTCATTGATAACAAGCATTTCTTGATTTCCGCCAGAGGTAGGAATAGTACAGGATGCGGTTTCATCTGAATCAAGAGATTGTGTTAGATTCCATGCTTTCGGATAATCCAAAGCAGCGGCGACATCTTTTCCAACAAACCATGTGTCATTTTCAAGCTGGACAGTTCTAACAAGCGTATCACCAAAAGCCCACGACTGAACTTTTTTAACTAAAAGGGTGCTTGAATTACAAGACCCCTTTTCAATGTTTCTTGTTCCTTCACTCAAAGATTCCATCAGTTTTACCCCTAAAAAACAAAAAAGCCCGGCGAGATGTCGTCTTTCTCACCGGGCTTACAGCGGAAAACATAGGAGTATTTCACCCATGCTTTAACCACCCAATAAAAAAATGAGTGGTTAATAAAGACGACGTGAATTAACAACTCATTTTCTACATCTATTTTTAAAGGGTAAAATTGATAATTATTTATTTTTTAATTGACATTTTAGTGCTTGTGCCATAATATAAAAATTGAAGAGAGAAGTTTTGGAGTTTTTATATGAAATGTGGTATTTTTTTACGGATATCGGTAATGGAAATTATCCAGATGTTCGATTATTATTTTAAATAAGTTACCTGACTTACCGCTTAATGCGGTATAAAAAAGGAGCATTTTATGGTAAAAGTAAAAACGCCTTTTATGGTTCTGTGTCTTTTCTTTTCTGTAGTAGCGTGTCTGTTTATCTCTTGTGCAGGCGGAGCAAGTGGAGGGGATTCCGAGCAGGAATATGCAACACTCAGTCTTGGTCTTGGTACATCGGGTTCCGGAGCACGTTCTGCTTCTCCTGCTCCTTCTATATTTGCAGGTGCGACAGTAGATTTTGAACTCATAAGTACTGAAGGTTCATATCATGATAATGCTGTTGCCGTTCTGGACAGTCAGGGCCAGGGGTCGGTTGGTGTAAAGAGAGTTCCTGTCGGAGCGCATCTTCATGCAACTGCAAATGTTACGGCTGTTGACGGAACTGTTTATGCCGGTGAAAGTGATTTGAATGTCGGTACTGGAAATAATGTCCTCAATATTACTGTAAAGATGAGTGCCGGTGCACCATTGATAATTGATGCGAATGCGACTGTAACTGATGTAGAAAAAAAGCTTGCAAAGATGGAATCCGGTAAAACTTATACGGTAAAATTTGTTGGCACAGACGGAAATCTTTCTATACTTTCTGCAATAAAAAATGTTGCTTCCGGTATCAATATTGAACTTAATATGTCTGATTCGACTGTAGCAGCACTGAATGCAGATCTTTTTAGTGGCTGCACTTCTATAACATCCGTATCGCTTCCTGCTACTCTTGAGTCTATTGGAGATAGGGCTTTCAAGGGATGTTCATCTTTGGGTTCAATAGATATGGGAATGACAGATGTAGATTATATCGGTCCAAGTGCTTTCGAGGGCTGTACTTCTCTTGCATCTGTAGATCTTCCTTATTATTTGAGCAGTATCAGCGAAAGAACTTTCTACGGCTGTACATCTCTTGCTTCAATAGATATGAATGTAACTATTGTAGATACAATAGGAACCAGTGCTTTTGAAGGATGCTCTTCACTTGCGTCTGTAGATATTTATAGATACACCAAAAAGATCGGATCCAGTGCATTTGCTGACTGTACGAGTTTGACAAGTTTTCCTTTCGTTTCTACAATTAATGATATATACAATGATGCATGGAGAGGATGTACAAGTCTGACAAGTTTTGCTTCTATTCCTAATAAAAACGATTCTGATGGTGACTGGTGGTGTTCTGATTATAGTAACGGATATAGAGAGCTTTACTGGAATTCTTCTGCGCAGAAACTTTATGCTCATAAAAAAGATGTTGAGAACTGGTCTGATGAAGATGGCAGTTTTGATCTTGGCTGGGGACATTGGACGCGTCCTGGTTGGAATGGTTGATAAGAGTTTTTCTATCTGATGGTTTATTTATAAAAGCTGTCTGTATATGATGTTTCATGTACAGACAGCTTTTTTTGCAGAAGTTCTAATCTGCAATATAGCGGGCGCGGCTTGTGTCTGTTTCAAACACATCGACTGCATACAGATACGGGCCTTCTATTCCTTTATTCGATATGTTTTCTCCGTTTTTTTTTGCCAGCAGAGGGATTTTTTGTGTGATTTGTGTATAGATATATGCAGCAATACGCTCTGCACTTGGATTTTGTGCAAAAATATCAAAGTCATTCAAATTACGATGGTCAAGTTCTGCACAGACTTCACGCAGTGCTGATTTGAGTTCGCCGAAATCCATCAGCATGCCGCCGGCATCCAGAGTGTTTCCCCTTGCGTGTGCATAAACTTTGTAGTTATGGCCGTGCAGTCTTTCGCACTTGCCGTGATAATCCTGCAGAAAATGTGCTGCTGCAAAATCTGCTTCTACTCTTACTTCGTACATAATGCATTTATCATAAAGTTTTGCCTGCCGGATTTCAAGCCGTTTGTCATGCTGATTTGTGTTGATTTTTCATATAAAGTACATCTTCTGCAAAAAAATTCTGCATATTTCATTCTAAATGCTATTGACAAATATCTGTGTTTTCTGTAGATTTGCAAACGAGTTGCAAATTTATATGCAGAATTACAAAACAAAAACAAAACAAAGTATTTTTTTATTTCTCGATACACACAAAGACATATCTTTTACAGTAAGTGATGTCATGGACTTTATGATAGAAAATGACATTTCCATCAACACAACGACAGTTTACCGCAATCTGGACAGGCTTTGCGACGGCGGACTTCTTGTCAAATATAAGAATGTCGGAGACGAGGCCTGGCGCTATCAGTATACAGAACACAAAAAAAGCTGTCTCAGCCATATTCATCTTCAGTGCAGCCACTGCGGAAAGATTATGCACCTTGAATGCGATTTTATGCGCGAGATTCAAAATCATCTGTCAGAAGAGCACGGCTTTACGCTTGATTGTTCGGGCTCTGTTTTGAACGGACTGTGCGATGACTGCAGAAAACTCTGCTCAGGCAAGTATTCTGCCGGAGTAAACTCTCTATGACAGACACAAAAAGATACAGGTTTCTGGCAGCCTTTGCGGCTGTGTTTTTCTTTTGTGCAGCCGTGAATTCCAGCTGCTACATAATAGAACATTTTGAACACGAATGCTGTCACACATGCACGGAAGACAATTGTTCCGTGTGTCTCCAGCTCAGACTTGCAGAGCTTTTTATCGGAAGCTTGTTTTCTTTTGCGACGGCTGTTGTATGTGTATCTGTTCCTGTTGATTTTGTCAATGAAATAAAAGGTTTTCACAAGTGCGCATTTTTGCATCAGACACTTGTCCTTCTGAAAGTCGAACTTCTTGACTAGTTTTGCCGTACTTTTTTGTTTGCAGGTCAAAACTAAGCAGGCACCTGAATATCATTTTCTGCGGTGCCTTTGCATTAAGTACGGATGTTTTTGTAAACGTCAGGGAGTTATGTTTTATGACAAAAAAGCAGGACGGCAAAAAGCCTGTTATTTTGATATGTGGTTATCTCGGTTCGGGAAAAACAACTTTTTTGAACGAGCTTTTGAGACAGGAAAAGAGAAGAGTTTCGCTTGTTGTAAATGATATGGGGTCTATCAATGTTGATGCAGCTCTCCTCAAGAAAAACGGTTCGAACGTTGCTCAGGCTGCAATGTATGAACTTCAGAATGGCTGTATATGCTGTACATTGCGTGATGAGTTTATCCAGCAGATGGAGCAGATTTCACGCGATTCTGATACTGAGGCAGTCTTTGTCGAGGCAAGCGGTATAAGTGACCCTGGTGCCATTGCAGCATCGTTTCTTGCTTACGAAGAAGAAACTCCGGATACGACTGTGTACCTGAGTTCGATTGTGACTGTCGTTGACGGAGACAGAATTTACCGCGAGTTCCTCAAGGACTTGAATGAGTTTGAGGAATCTGAGTTTGAGAAGTCTGATCCGGAAATCACGACTCTGATTGTTGACCAGATGGAGTTCTGCAATACAATCATTCTCAATAAATGTGATCTGCTTACAGATGAGCAGAAAGCAGAAGTCATCAAAACTATCAGAAACTTCCAGCCTAGAGCTCAGATTATCGAAGCTGTGAATGCAAAAGTTGATCCTGACATGGTTTTGACAGACAATAAGTTTGACTATGAGCAGGTTGATTCTTCTTCTGCAATTCAGAGAGCAATCAATTCTCTGGAAACGGATGAAAGAAGCGAAAAGGCATGCTTTGAGGATTTTGGTATCCGCTCATTTGTTTTTGAGGAAAAGAAGCCTTTTAACAGAGAGAGATTCAACAGCTTTGTAAAATCTCTCGATCCAGACCAGATTATCAGGGCAAAGGGATACATGTGGTTTTCTGATGCTGACTCTGATGTTCAGCTCTTTGAGTCTGCCGGAAGAAATTCTTCTATTATGGAAGTTTCTTACTGGGTTGATGCTCTTGTCGAAGAAGAAAAGAACAACATCCTGGAAAACAGTCCTGATTTGAAAGAAAGCTGGGACCCGGAGTTCGGCGACCGCATGAATCAGATTGTCTTTATCGGTAAAGGCTATGATGAGAAAAAGATGCGTTCTGAGCTTTTCTCATGTCTTGATGAGAAGGCAATCGCATAGAGATTTCAGGCACTTTGCAGAGTATGACATTCTGAAGTGCCGTTTATAAAAGCAGGCTTTGGAAAATTGATTTTTGAAGCCGTGATATTTTTTTTAAGGAATAAATTATGAAAGCTAGAGTATATATATCTGTATTTATTTTGACAGCACTTTCTTTTGCAGCAGGATGTGCAAAAAAGCCTGCTGCTTCCAATGCTTCTGATAGTTCTAAGTCAAAGTACAGCATTGTCTGTACGACATTCCCTCAGTATGACTGGGTCAAAAACGTTATCAGGGGAAACGAGTCAAAGTTTGATTTGACTCTGCTTTTGGATAAAGGCACAGATTTGCATAACTTCCAGCCGTCAGCAAAGGATATCATCAAAGTTTCTGCAGCTGACCTGTTTATTTATGTCGGCGGTGAAAGCGACGAATGGGTCGAAGATGCTTTGAAAGAAGCAGTAAACAAGAAAATGATAGCTCTCAATCTTGTTGAGCTTCTCGGTGACGGTGCAAAGGAAGAGGAAATCGTCGAAGGCATGGAAGGCGATGAAGACGAAGAAGATGAAAGCGAAGAAGAAGGCCCGGAGATTGACGAGCATGTATGGCTTTCTTTTGATAATGCTATCCTTTACACGACAGAAATTTCAAAGGCTTTATGCCAGCTTGATGCTTCTGACGCAGATCTTTACAGCAAAAATGCAGAAAGCTACAAAGCCTCTCTGGCAGCTTTGAAAGGTGAGTTTGGCAGCTTGTGTAACAGCTCAAAGAGAAAGATAGTTCTTTTTGGCGACAGATTTCCATTCCGCTATCTTGTCGACGAGTTTGACCTGACATACTTTGCAGCGTTCGTCGGATGCAGTGCAGAGACAGAAGCAAGCTTTGAGACAATCGTCTTTTTGAGCAACAAAGTAAATGAGTATGAACTTCCTGTAGTCTTTACTATCGAAAATGCAGACGGAAAGATTGCAAATACAATTATTTCAACGTCCGGCAGAAACGATGTAAAAGTTATGGAAATGGATTCTTTGCAGTCAATAACTGCAAAGCAGATACAAGACGGTGCTAACTATCTGGACGCAATGAGAAAGAATCTCGAAGTCCTCAAAGTTGCACTCAACTAAAAGGCTTTATTTGTACGGTGGGTTTAATATCCATGGCGTTATGCGCCGCAATGTAATGGTATTAAACCCGTTTGCAGCCGCCTGTTGAAAACAGCATATCCTGCTGCTGTGATTTGAGGCTGCTGATTATCTTTTGGGAAACGTAAGTTTTTAGAGCCTGAAAATATAAGGAATATTATGGCACTTATCACTGTGAACAGTCTTTGTCTCGGATACGATGGAATACAGATTTGCCCGCCGCTCAGCTTTTGTGTAAACAGGGGGGAGTATGTATGTGTCGTCGGCGAAAACGGAGTCGGCAAAAGCTCTCTTTTGAAAGCAATCCTCAATCTGAAAAAGCCTCTGTCCGGAAGCGTTGTTTTCGGTGAAAATCTTACATACAATAAAATAGGCTATCTTTCGCAGCTCAAGGAAATTCAGAAAGACTTTCCTGCATCTGTCATGGAAATCATACTTTCTGGTACAATAAGCAGCATGGGGAACTTGCCGTTTTATACCAGGAAGCAGAAAGACATGGCTTTCGAAGCTGCAGAAAAGATTCATGTAGACAGTCTTCTGAATGTGTCATACAGAACTCTTTCCGGCGGACAGCAGCAGCGTGTTCTGTTTGCAAGGGCCCTGTGTGCCGCAGGCGAACTTCTTGTGCTTGATGAGCCTGTTACAGGACTTGATTCTGCCACACAGAAAGAAATGTATGACATACTTAATGAGATGAACAAAAACGGCAAGACGATTCTTACTGTAACTCACGATATGGTAAAAGGTACAGAAAATGCCAGCCATATTTTATGCATAAAAAAAGACAGCTATTTCTTTGGAGAAAAAAATGAATGGGTCAATGCTTGAGACTTTGCAGTTTTATTTTGCGTTTCCGATTGTCCGTTACGCTTTGATAGTCGGCGTACTGATATCTTTATGTTCGTCTCTGTTCGGTGTCACTCTCGTCCTCAAACGCTGTTCATTTATAGGCGACGGACTTTCGCATGTGGCGTTCGGCGCGATGGCTGTTGCAACTGTGCTGAAAATCTCAGACCTGACGCTGCTTGTCCTGCCTGTCACGGTTGTTGTGGCGATTCTCATTCTGCGCGGTACGCAGAACGCAAAGATCAAAGGAGACGCTTCTATAGCAATGATTTCTGTCGGCGCTCTTGCAGTCGGCTATCTTCTGATGAACGTTTTTTCTACTTCTGCAAACATAACAGGTGACGTATGTTCTACTTTGTTCGGTTCGACATCAATCCTCACCCTCAAAAAAAGCGAAGTCGTACTCAGCATGGTAATGTCTGTCATTGTCGTTGCGTTTTTCATTTTGTTCTACAACCGGATTTTTTCCGTTACGTTTGACGAATCTTTTGCAAAGAGTTCCGGAGTCAACCCTGATTTGCTCAATCTGCTTATTGCAGTCATCATCGCAGTTATCATTGTTCTTGCAATGAACCTTGTCGGAAGCCTTCTTATTTCCGCACTGATAATTTTTCCGGCATTGTCTGCAATGAGGCTCTTCTATTCTTACAAGAGTTCTGTTATTGCTTCAAGCATAATTTCTGTATTCTGTGCAGTGTCCGGCATTCTCTTTTCGATACTTGCTTCGACACCTGTCGGCTCTACAATAGTTACAGCAAACATCGTTGTCTTTATTCTGTCTGTGATAGTTTCAATGATCCTCAAAAAAGATTAGAAACCTTTTCTGAAAGGAGTGCGTCTATGAAAAAGAGTTTGTTTTCTGTGATTTTGTTTTGTGCTGCATCAGCAGTCTTTTCTGTAACAGCTTTTGCAGAAAAAAAGATAGATTATGATCTGACACGCATGAATGCGTATGTCTCTTACGCAACAGTGTTCAGCTTTGTGGTGCAGCCGGCCACATATCAGGGCAAAATCGTCAAGATGAAAGGTGTCACAAAATCTGTAGTAGATGAAGCATCCGGCAAAAAAAGATATTACATACTTGTTTCTGATCCTTCTGCATGCTGTGTTTCGGGGCTTGAGTACATCAAAAAAGACAGCGTCTACGCCGAAGACGATGCAGTTATTACTATTACCGGAAAGTTTTACTACAAGCAGGACAAAACTGCTAAATCTGATATAATCCGCCTCGAAGACTGCGAGTAGGACAGATTGTACTGTGTCCTGCTTTTCTGTTTGAGATGGCAGTTTTCTCTTGTCATGCTTGGATAGGACAGCATCTTGTCTGACATGCTCGGCCTTTCGTCTCAGACTGTTTTTATTGATTTTTTATCACATTCTCTTTTTTGAAGATGTTCTTTACACAAAACTGTAAAAATCGTAAACTTTTTTATAGACTGATTCTTGAATCTGATTTTCCTTCAGTTGCTTTTGAAAATCAGGTTTGATATGCAAAATCGAAAATGCGCTGAAAAGCTTTTTGGAGCTGTCAGACATACGGGAACCTCTGGAAACTGCGATTTTTAGAGATGCTCATATGTATACTAATTTTTAGAGATTGACTATATGAAGATGATTTTGATGGGAACGGGAACAAGTCACGGAGTTCCTGTTATTGGTTGTGACTGTGCCGTGTGCCATTCAGAAGATGCTAAAGACAATAGACTCCGGTGCAGCGCATATATTACAGAGCCTTCTCGCATTGTCATCGATACAAGTCCTGAGTTTCGCATACAGGCAATAAAGTTCGGCATCAAAAAACTCGATGCCGTGCTCGTCACTCACAGTCATGCAGACCATCTGCACGGACTTGATGACCTGCGCTCTTTCAGCCATACACAGTCATCTGATGCAAGTCCTGATAATCCGCGTGCAATGGAAACTGCAGGCAGTGGTATGTCGTTATATACAAATCAACAGACATACAGTGACATCAAAAACAGATTCGATTATATATTCAAGACCGTACAAATCGGAGGCGGCAAGCCGAAGCTGAATATAGAAGACTGTTCTGGATTTGTTCCCGGAAATCCTCTGCGTATAGGAGAAATAGAAGTTCTCCCTGTGCCGCTCAAACACGGTGAGCTCGATGATGCCGGCTGGCTTTTGTCTCAGCAGAGTGCGCGCGACGGCAAAAAACACAGCATTGCATATCTTACAGACTGCAGCTATATAAGTCCCGAATCTCTTGAACTGGTGAAAAACAACGCCGGTGAGCTGGATCATCTTGTCATTGATGCGCTGCGGCTCAAACCACATTCAACACACTTCAGCTTTGATCAGGCTCTGGAAACTGCACAGATCCTCAGACCAAGGCATACATGGTTTACTCACCTCACGCACGATTTGTCACACACTCAGGTAACTGAGTATATTCAGGCTGTTTTGCACAAGTATCCTGTTCTGTCAGAAATCTGTAGTTCAGGCGGCACTGTAGCACCTGGTTATGACGGACTTGAAATAGAGGCTTGAACCTTTCTGTCCTCAGTTTTTGTACAAGACGAGAGAAAAGACACCCCATAAAAATTAAAAGACCTGGAAAAAGTAAGCTTATAGCTTCAAGTGCTGTTTTTGGCAAAAAAAAATCCGCCCGAAAGAGGACGGATTTAATCGATAAAAAGCAATCTTACTTTGCTGCTTCTGCTGGCTTGTTAGCAGGAACAACATTAACCTTCTTTGTAAAGAAATCGCTCTTAAGACACTGTGTGCAAATTCTCAAAGTAACTGTTCTTCCGTCAATTACAGTCTTCATCTTAAGAAGATTTGGCTTCCATGTGCGGCGAACGTGATTGTATGAATTGCTGACCTTATTACCGTGCATTGTGCCTTTTCCGCAAATATCACAAGTTCTCATATCTCTTACCTACCTATCTTTGAATTATGATTCCATTACGCATGAGTGTACAACATATTACACAATTAGGCTCTTTATGTCAACGATAAAAATGCCAGGAAGCCGCTAAAACCCTTATATTTTCGACTAAACTGCCTCTTCCAGTAAATTCACATGAAGAATTTGTTTTTTCAAGTCATCAAGTCCTGCATACTGTCCCTGTATGTTTTGCGCAGCACAGCATGCAGTTTTGTGGAAAAAAAACATTGCATTTCATGTTATGAAATTTGTACTTTCTCACGATAGATAAAGTGCATCTTTGAAAAACATAAGTTTTTCGAGGCAGGTTTAAAACAAGAAATAAAAGTAAATACCAATACTAAATAAAAACTTAAAATTTTTTAGCAGTTTGTAATATCTTTGCAGACATGCCAAAAATACAAAGTTTTCTTAACAAATACTTAATTACAGGCTACTTTCTCACAAAAAGCACAAAAATACTATCAAAATAGTAACATTTATGGTGCTAACCTATTGTTATCTTTTTATAATTTAGTTAACATGACTGAAGCTTTTTCCGATTCTAGATAGAGATAAGGCAATTATTAAAATTCAAAAACGTATATCAGCAAAAGCTGAACTCTATAAAAAAAGTTAAGATTGATTTTAAGAAATTGTTTTGAATGCATGTAAATCAGATTAAGTTTGTTTTACAGTATTTGAATCTTTTCTTAAACTCAAAAAGAATGTGAACTGTTTGTCATAGACGTGACAGCTAAGCATTTTTCACCGAGTTCGTTAATCAGAGCGTGAGCTTTGCAGCTTGCGAAATTTTAGATTACGGCTCAAGGAATAGAGTTGTGAAAAAGATAACGGTGGCATTTGCCGCCATTGCATTGACACTGATATGCACATCCTGCGCTGGTGCTGACATGCAGGGAAAAGAAAAGGGTGGTACTGCTGACCGCGGTGCCAAGAAAGCAGGTCATACATTGATGCCGTTAAATGGTATTGCTTTTGATGGATCTGAGTTTAATAAGACGAGCTTTGCAAAAGTCGTTGCAAGCGGCACAGATCATGTAAAAGGCGCTGATACAAACTGGAATCTGTATTATGACGGAACAGGCAAAGACAGAGGTGCCTTTATCCCCGGCCGCAGTGTGACACTGACTCCATATGCTATTGAAAGATACGAAGTAACTCAGGAACTTTACAAAGCCGTCATGGAAACTAATCCAAGTGAATTTTTGACAGGCCCGGAGTCAGGCGAAGTACAGAATCTTCGTCCTGTAGAAAGAGTTACATGGTACAACGCCATCACATTCTGCAATAAACTTACACAGATAGTTACAGGCAGTACAGACGAGTGCGTCTATTTTTCTGACGCTGCATGTACTGTTGTTTTTAATGGAACCGGCGGAAACGTCTACTGGAAAAAAGAAAACAAAGGATACCGCTTGCCGACTGAAGCTGAATGGGAATACGCAGCCCGTGGAAGTCATCCGAACTCTTCTGAGTGGACTTATGCTTATGCAGGTACTCAGACAACTCGTTCTGTTTCGGCATTCAGTTCGTCAAGCAGAGACAACGGACTTGATCCTTATGGATGGTACCAGTTTAATTTTTCCGGCAAGACTCACGAAGTCGGCAAAAAGCTTCCTAATTCAATCGGCCTGTACGATATGAGCGGCAATGTCAGCGAGTGGTGCTATGACAGATACGGCTTTATACTCGGAGATACACCAGCCGACGGTTCAATTTCCGGACAGGACAGAGTTGCACGCGGAGGAGATTATACTCACTATGCAGGCTCTTATTCTGTTTCAAGCCGTTCATCAGGTGCACCGACCGGAACTTATAACTTTATGGGCTTCCGTCTTGCTTGTTCATTGTAATGTTTTTCTGAAATCTGATTTAAGTATTATTATAAGCTGAAACTGCTGTATTTGTCATACGGCAGTTTTTTTTTCTCTGTAAATATACGCTTTTGGCACGCTGAAAGCGTGGTCTGTCCTCTGTGAGGAGCGGGTCCGTCCTCTGTGAGGAGCGGGTCTGTCCTCTGTGAGAAGCGAGTCTGTGCTCACAGAGAAGCGGGTCTGTGCTCACAGAGCGCGAGGTATGTGCTCACAGAGGAGGTGCTTTTTTACATGTTGCTTTTTTATGGGGATGAAAACTTGTGCCTGTGTATTCTTTAATATTATTTTTTTGAAATATGCTTTTTTTATAATGAGAAAAGTGTCATAAAAACAGCTTTGTTTTTCATGTGTTTTTTATTTGAATGATACATTTTTAATAAAAGTATTTTTTTTATTGCATTATTGTAAGATATGGTTTTTCCTGACATAAAAAAAATTGCCTTGCATTTCTTTTTGAGACTATACTGAAAGTATGAGGGGCATCAGGATTTTTTTGGTGCCTTTTTTGAAAAAAACTGAGAGGCATGGAAAAAATGAAAATTGTAAATGTTGAAAAACTTATCGCCGTGAGTGTTCTGTCACTTTGTATCGGATTTAAATCGTTTGCTTCCGGTGCGTCCGGGCCAGATTACCTTTTTGAAATGACTGGTTCTGCCAGCTACAAAAGTCCTCATAATGTTCAGGTTTCAGAAGCTGTCAATCAGAGCTCCGGTCTTTCTGACAGCTGGTGGAAAGAAAGTGCCTTTTATCATATCTGGGTCAAAAGCTTCTGCGATTCTGACGGCGATGGATGTGGAGATTTTAAGGGCATTCAGCAGAAACTTGACTATATCAGAGACACTGTCGGCTGCGATGCAATCTGGCTTTCTCCGATTTTTGAGTGCTCGGGCAAAAGCAAGTCTGTGTCCGAAAACATGCACGGATATGATGTAACAGACTATTACAAAGTAAACGATTATTTTGGAACAGAACAGGAACTTGAAGATCTTCTTAAAGCATGTCACGAGCGCGGCATAAAAGTCATTTTTGATTTTGTGCCAAATCATACTTCTCCTGTGTGTTCCTGGTTTACAGACTCGTGTGCATCCAGAAACGGCAAACAGGACTGGTATCTCTGGTCTGACCAGAAGCTTTTCTGGAAGACAAACATGCAGAGTTCTTCGTGGTCACAGGCTTCAGGCGATGATTCCAACGGCAGATACTATTACGGAGCTTTCGGTTCCGGTATGCCGGACTTGAACTACAGAAACATGGAAGTCCGTGAAGAGATGAAAAACGTCGTCCGCTATTGGCTCAACAAAGGCTTCGATGGCGTGAGAATTGATGCCGTCCGCTATCTTGTGGAAAGCAAAGAAGCGACGACAGATTCCTCTGAGTCTCACAAATGGTTTAGGGAACTGCGCAGGGAAGTCATAGACGCTTATCAGTCTCCGAAGTTTATGGTTTGTGAAGCGTGGGCAGAAGGCGGCAGGACAATTCTTGATTCGTACTTTGGTACGGCAGAAAATCCTGAGTTTAACATGGTGTTTGATTTTGACCAGGGACACGCAGTTTATAAAGCAATAGATTCTGGAACAGATCAGATACGCTCAAGCCTGCGCTCAAATCCTGCAAAGTCCAAAGCTTACGGCACTTTCCTGGGAAATCACGATATGTATGAACCTCGGCTCGGAACGAGGATGGGCAGTGATCCGAAGAAAATCAAACTTGCTACAGCTCTGTCACTTTTGAGGCCGACAGTTCCTTTTATTTACTACGGAAACGAAATTGCCGAAAAAAATGTGGCGTTCGGCGGCGACATGAGTCTCCGGGGACCGTTTGACTGGAATCTTGCAGAAAGCGAAAAAGCTCAGGAAACATCAGTCCTCAAGCTGAACAAAGCATTGCTTTCACTGAGGAAAACTTATAGTGACTGCTTTGCTGACGGCAAAGTGACTGCCCTCAAATGTCCGCAGGGAATTTATGCCTATATAATAGAAGAAAAAAATCAAAAACTTTTGTGTGTTTTCAATCTGACACCTTCTGCAATGGAATCTGCCGTTCTTGAAGGATATGATGGCACCAAAAGCATTCCTGTACTCGATTTTGTCAAATCTGTTTTTGGACTGCAAAAGAAGGCTTTTTGTCTTGTCGGTGATACGCAGTCTCCGGCTGTCGTGCTCAGCAAAGACTCTGTTACCGTAAAAAATCTTGCGCCGTTTGCGTTCAGAGTATACGACATGAACGGAAGTAAGCAGAACGTCTTTGATGATGAAACATATATTGCAGGCGAGGTTTACAAACCTTTGAACGACAAGGAAGCGACATTCATTGCTTCGTCATCTATGTATCTGCGCGGTTCGATGAACGGCTGGGGAGGAACAAAGATGGAGCGCCGTACAGAAGGCAGGGATGTTATCTGGTCTGTCACTGTCAGACTGGACATGGGTGACTGGGAATATAAGTTCTGTATCAATGACAGTGCGTCATGGGGGGCTAACTGGGGTGTACCGGGATCTGGCGATAATATAAAGTTTCATGCCGATGGCGGAATGTACAGAATTGAATTTGTAGAAAACAAAGGCACAAGCACAATAATAAAGCTTTAAAACTGCAGGGCACAGAAACTTTTCTTTGTAAAATGTCTGCATTGTGAAAAATCACTCACATTGCGGACATTTTTTTTTGACAAATTTTCCTGAAACTACCTAATCGGGTAGTGGAGTTCTTTTTTTTTCGGATTATAATATACCAAATGTCGCTTATGCGATGTTTGCTTGGGAGAGTTTAAATTTTTTGTATCGGGGATAATGTCTTTTATGATATTATTCGTATCTTGTGCCGGAGGAGCTTCCGGGGGAGATTCTTCTGGAACTGCAAGACTTAGTCTTGCTGTCTCGTCTGGCAATGCTGGAACAAATCGTTCTGCTTCAGAAGCAAGGCTTTCTATTTTTAGTAATAGTACTGCAAGCTTTGAACTGACTAATGATGACGGTTCTTACAGTGATAGTGCATCGGCTTCTCTTGATCAGAATGGCTGCGGCGTGATTTCTGTGAAATCTGTACCAGTCGGAACAAATATTACCGCAGTTGTAACTGTTACGACACCGGACGGATGCATATTTTCGGGAAGCAATTCGATATTTATTACAGACGGAGATAATGCTCTGTCTATAACAGTTTCTCTTGATGCAGAAAGTACTTTTTCTATTCCTTCCGGTGCTGATGCTGAATATGTAGCAAAACTTCTGGACAAGCTTGCAGAAAATGGAACATATACTCTTAAACTTGGAACTTTGGATGCTTCAGTTCTGTCTGCGATAGCAGGTGATGGTACAGCACATAACTCAAGATTTTTTAAGCTTGATTTTAGCGGTGTGCAAAGCGGTGTAATTGGAAAGGAGTTTAAAGGAGCTTTGAATATTGTGTCTGTGGATTTGACAGGTTCCGGCATAACAGGGATTTCTGATTCGGCTTTTGAATCATGCACACATATTGAGACTGTCATTATTCCAAAAGCTGTTGAAAATGTAGGAGAGCTTGCTTTTTACTCTTGTACTGCCATAAAGACTGTATCTGTAGCTGCAAAGAATATAGGAAGAAATTCTTTTTCTACTATCTGGGATTTGGAGAGCTTGACATTGGGAGAAGGTGTTGAAGTTATAGATTCTTATGCTTTTTACTGTGCACAGAATAAATTAAAGCAGGTTATAATTCCTTCAAATGTAAAAAAGCTGAATGAAGTAGCATTCAGGCAATGTTCTAAATTGGAGTCCCTTAAATTCGAGGGCAAAACTCTTCCTAAGATTGTTGATGATCCAAAGTTTTCAACTCCATTTGAATTTTGTACAAAACTGAAGCTTCTTATACCTGCCGATAGTAATTATGCAACAGCGCAAGGTTGGTCTGTGTCTGATGTAAGCAGTAGAGTCGAAACGTACAACTGATATTCTGTTACAATCTGTGTGCTGCTACTAACTTGAAGAAATGCGTTTTTTCTGTTAACTTTATTAGATGGATAAGGAATTTGTTGGCGTTATTGGTGCCGGTGCATGGGGAACCGCACTGGCAACATCTCTTGCTAGAGGTGGAAGAGACGTAGAAATTTGGGCTATGGAAGAGGACGTTGTGTCTTCTATAAATACCGAGCACGAAAATAAGCGTTATCTTCCCGGTTATAAACTGGACAGCACACTGCGTGCAAGCTCAGATATTAAAAAAGTTGTTTCCGGCAAAGATTTTGTCATCATGGCAAGTCCTTCGCTTTATCTTGCTTCTACAATTAGGAAATTTATTGATGTAGAGAATATTCAGAACGGCAGTACAATAATTGCTTCTCTTACAAAAGGTTTTGTGCCGTCAGAAAATGGTCCTGCTTTGGTTCTGGATACTATGGAAAGTGCTTTGCCTGAATGTTATAAAAATCACACTGTTTATGTTGCAGGCCCAAGTCATGCCGAAGAAGTTGCCCTCGGCAAGATAACAGGACTTATCGCAGCCAGTGAACATCATAGAAATGCAATCAAAGTGCGTAATCTGCTCCGTGTTCCAGGTCTCATGGCTTATGCTTCGTTTGACACAATCGGCGTACAGGTTTGTGCAGCCGTCAAGAATGTCATCGCAGTAGTGTACGGCGCACTTGATGCTCTGTCTACTATGCCAAAAACATCTGGTCTGTTTGGCGACAACACACAGAGTCTCTTGATGGCAGCAGGGCTTAACGAAATTCAGAAGTTCGGTTTTGCAATGGGTGCCCGTTATGCAGAGACTTTTACTTCCATAAGCGGAGTTGGTGACCTCGATGTAACTTGTAAATCTAAGTTCGGCCGCAACCGTCGTTTTGGCCAGGACATGATAAAGAGTGATATACTCAGTCAGTTCAAGGATCTTGATGATTTGATTGCCAATGTCAAAAAAATCGGTTATCTTCCGGAAGGTGCCATAGCATGTAAGTATGTACATGAGATTTCTGTAGCAAAAGGTCTCAAGCTTCCTCTTTGCGATGCTTTGTACAGCGTGCTTAACAAGGAAATGTCTCCGATGGATTGCTTGAAATGTATAGTTTCAACTGGAAAAGATCCGAAGAACAGTTTTGTGCGTGTCGATTTATTTTCGAGTGTAACACCGAACGCATAATTTAAGATTACCTCTAAAAACAAAGCTTTTTAGAGGTCAGTTTCAATAAGCTTTTTTTTTGAGGTAAAGGTATGCTGGAGAAAATAACAGGAACTTTCAGTGATATTGTAAGAACTCTCAGTGGTAAGTCCACGATTACAGAGAAAAACATAGAAGAAACAGTCGAACAGATTAAGATGGCTTTGCTGGACGCAGATGTAAACCTGCGTGTTGTACGTCGCTTTGTTAATTCTACTATAGAGGAAGCAAAAGGTGACAAAGTCCTCAAGTCTGTTGATCCGGGCCAGCAGTTTGTTAAAATCATCTATGACAAAATCGTTGCCATGCTCGGCGACAAAAAGACAGATTTTAACCTCAAAGGTCCAGATACTCAGTCAGTTATCCTTCTTTTAGGTCTTCAGGGTGCCGGTAAGACAACTGCAGCTCATAAGCTTGCAGCCCGCCTCAAGAAAGATGGTCGCCGTCCGCTCCTCGTTGCATGTGACTTGATTCGTCCTGCTGCTGTAGAACAGCTTTGTGTTCTCGGTGAAAAAATCGGCGTCGAAGTCTACAAAGAAGACGGCGCAAAAGATGCAGTAAAAGTTGCACGTAATGCTATTACTCACGCAAAGAAGAACGGTCTCGATACTGTTATCGTCGATACTTCCGGACGTCTCCAGATTGACGAATCTATGATGAAAGAGCTTGTCGACATCAAGAAAGCAGTTGATCCTGTAGAAACTGTTCTTGTTGCTGATTCCATGACTGGACAGAATGCTGTCGATATTGCCAAGAGTTTCGACGAACAGCTTGGATTGACCGGTGTAATACTGACAAAGTTCGACTCAGATGCAAGAGGTGGTGCAGCTCTCTCTCTCAAGACTATTACAGGCAAGCCAATCCTCTATATCGGTACTGGTGAAAAAACTGAAGATTTTGAACAGTTCCACCCGGACAGAATTGCAAGCCGCATTCTCGGAATGGGCGATGTCGTTTCTCTCGTAGAAAAGGCTCAGGAGACAGTCGATCAGGAACAGGCTGTCAAAATGCAGAAAAAGATGATGCGCAATGAGTTTACTCTGCAGGATATGCTTGAGCAGCTCCAGTCTGTCAAAAAGATGGGCAACATGCAGCAGATTCTTGATATGATTCCTGGAATGGCCGGTCAGATTTCTGAGGAACAGCTTGATAAAGTCGGACTTAAGCGTCAGGAAGCAATTATCCAGAGTATGACAATGAAAGAGCGCATGAATCACTTGATTATCGGTCCGAGCCGCAGAAAAAGAATTGCAAAGGGAAGTGGAACTACTGTTCAGGAAGTAAACAAGCTTATCAAGCAGTTCGAAAAGACAAAGCTCACGATGAAAAAACTCACACGAAACCGCGGTGCTCAGGCAAAGCTCATGCAGCAGATGGGATTGAATGCTGGTGCCGGACTTGGCGGAATGGGTATGGGTGGCGGTATGCCTGATCTGTCGGGCATGAAACTTCCAAAGGGATTTAACCTTCCAAAGAATTTCAAGTTCTAAAAGATAAATAGCCTTCGTTTTCGAGATGACAGCGTCTGTTCAGCATGGCAGAATGAATTTGTCATCTCTTTGGAAACTTTGAAATGTGGGCTAAATAAAAAGACCTTCGCTTTGAACGAAGGTCTTTTTTTATAGTTTTGAACAGTATTTACTATAAGTCTGAGCTTTGCTGACTATGCGGTTTACTTTTTGATGACAAGACGCGATGCTTTTTTGCCGTCTGATGTGAAACAGCGGTCCGGGTTTGTCGTATCAACTATCGTTGTTACACCGGAAAAATATGCATACTCATAAACGCCGGGCGGCAATGTAAGCTGGAATTCATAGAGTCCTGGTTTTACTTCCTGCATTTCGTAAATCCAGCTGTCCCAGTTTGTAAAGCTTCCGCCGACGCGAATCTGCTGACCTGCAGCTCCCTGATAGACAAAATGAACGCGGCCGTTGTCCAGAATCTCTGTTGCTGGAGGCAGATTACGGGTAGCGTCAAAATAAGAAAGAGTTAAACCTGTAGTTCTGTCATAAACTTTGGCTGAGTTCTCTGGATCCAGAGTCCACAGACCGTCAATGACGACACGGTATTTGATGTCTTTCATTGTCTTTGTGAGTTTGAGCATATAGAAATAAAATGAAGATTCTACTTTATCATCATCATCATAAGTGTTGCGCTTCATGAATGGATGAATTGTTCCGAAATTTTCGAAGTCGAAAGCTATGCCTACATAGCGTGCATCACTTTTCTGAGTAAAGATAAGATAATCACCGGAGATGTAAGGAACTCCTACTTGAGTGATTGTTGTAACGAGATTCGCATAATCAGCTTCTTCTTCTGTCAGAGTAACGACTGGTTCTGCTGCATGGACAGGAAGAAACATTACCGACAAGAACAATACAAATATGCGAAATAATTTCTTTTCCATAGTATTAAATATCGGTTTCATTAACAGTTAGTTTAACACTATTTGTTTGAGGAATCAAGGAAACTGTCTGTTTTTGAGTTAAAGTAAAAAAATTAGCTTTCGTTTAGCTTTCCATATTGCAGAATGTTTTGCAGAAAAAGTGAAATTCTGATATTGATTTGAACTTTTCTGCTGAATATGCTGGAAAAAATACGAAACTTTTTTTGCGAAATGTCTGAACACTGTATTTTCAAGGTTCGGAAAGTCTTATTTTCAAATCTGCCTTAAAAAAATAAGTTTTGAAATGTTTGTGTAACATGTAGCTATTAGTATAGAAGAAAGTTTGTGCTTTTCTGCCGGAAAACAGGAAATGATTTTGCAACTTTTTTATTTAGCTCTTATATCGGACTTTAAATTATCCGATATAGAAGTTGAAATAATATCTATTTGCGGAGTATAATGAAAAGGCTATGCCAGGATTAAGTCAGCTAAAACAATTTAACTCAGATATATTAGGTTTGGGCGAGGAGCCGAAGCTCCGCTCTGCCAGAGGCGAAAAGCCTGTAACAATAAAAATTCCAAAGAATATTACTATAGAAAATGACTCCGATGATTTTATTGATGGCATGCCTGAAATTTCAGAGGAAGTTTTGCAGCAGGCTGAAGCTGCTGCCGCTGAACGCGAAAAAGAGAAGTATAACGTAGACGGTCTTTTTGGAAATACAGCTTCTTCAAATAAGCCGTCTGAATCAAGTGCTGCACCGGAACCTGCAGCTCCTGATGTTTCTGATATTCTCGACTTGGGAAATGATGCAGCTATTTCTGATGATGATTTGAGCGAGTTCGTAGAACCAGAACCGGAGCCAGAGCCGGAACCAAAAGTTACTCCTATCGAAGATATGGATTTGGATTCTCTTCTGGCTTTCAGCAATGACGGAACTATAGAAGAAGATACAGATGATGAGAGTTCTGAAAGTGAAGATATTCTGCCGGAACCAGAAATTCCTGTAGCTAAACCAAAGGATTCTCCTCTTGAACCGATTCCGTTTCCTGTTCCTGATCCAGTCCCTGCAGCAGCCCCGGATATTCCGGCTCCTGTTGAGGATTTGTCTGAACCAAAAGAAGATTTTAACTCTAAGCTTGACAGCCTTGCTTCTTCTGGTGCACCGGTAAGCTCTGATTTTGATATTGACAGTGCTGCTGATGATTTTACAAATACAGAGGACGACAGTACTCTGGATCTTGGAGATTCTCTCCCTGATGAACTGAAAGAGATTCCTGACGGTTCTGCTGCATCAGACATGGATATGGCAGATATGGGTATGACTTCAACAGACGAAGCATTGCCTTTGGATGCAGGTCTTGATATGGGTGCAATGGACTCATTTGGAGACATGCCTTCTGCCGGTGATTTGCCGGCAGTTGATGAACCTGTCGTTGGTGAAGAAAGTGCCGCATCTGATGCTGCAGGTCTTGATAACTTTGACATCGATTCTGCTTTGAGCGGAACTGGTGCGTCAGATGATGTTATGAATGCTGATGACGGTCTTCCTGTTTCTGATACGCTTCCTGCAGAAGAAGCTTCTCCTGCTATCGGTGATGATATTCTTTCCGGTTTGAACTTAGGTGATGATGAAATGAGCGGAGCCGGCGAAGAAACTGGAATTTCTGCTTCTCCTGATGAAGTTGCAGCTCTTGATATTGATGCTCTTGCCGGTGGCAGCGGAGATTCTGAGCCGCTTCCGTCAGATGATATGGCATCATCAGATCCATTGGCTGCTCTCGGAGATTTGGCTGCTATGTCAGATAATCCAGGTGCTGCAGACGCTATGCCGGCTTCTGGCGATTTACCGGACATTGATGCAATCGCATCTGGTGCTGGCGATGCTTCAGGACTTTCAGAAGCTCTGCCGGATATTGATCAGGCAGGTGCTACAGGTCTTGAAGATATGGACCTGGACAACATCGGTGCAGAAGATGAAAGTGCTGCTCCTGCAGAAACTGAGCAGGCTGAACAGTTTGATACAAGTGCTATGGAAGGTGTTGACTTTGACAAGTCAAACAGCGACTTTGAGCTTTCTACTGGCGATGATGCAGGTTTTGGCGGCGGAGATGAGGAGTTTGCAATTCCAGGATTCTCTGATACTGTTACTGCTAACTTGAACAAAAAGCCTGAGCCTGCACCTTCTGCTGCTGTTACAGATGAAGAGGCTGCTCAGAAACCGAAGAATACATTTACAGATGCAGAATACAAGATATTCCTCAATAACCTTGATCAGTATCCTCTGAATGTTCGTGTCGCCCTCGAAGACTTTGTTGTCGGCAATGAGTTTACTGATGATGCTGTTTTCGAAGTTCTCGAAAAAGTTCTTAAAAAAGTTCCTGCAAGACAGCTTGCTGCTGAACTCGAAAAGAAGCTTGATATTTCTATTCAGGTACCGCGTGATTTTGAGCGCAGAAGTACAGAAGAATATGAAGCATACAAGAAGACTATAGAATATCAGCTCAAGAATAGAATCCTCCCATGGACTATCATGGGAACTGCCGCTGCAATTCTTCTGGTTTGTATCTTTATTTTGTCTAAGGCATTTGTATACAATCCTTTGGTTGCAAAGCATTATTACAAGCAGGGATATGAAAATCTGTGCGAGAATGAATATCCTTTGTCTGAGGATAATTTTAATAAGGCTCTGGTATTTCAGACTGTCAAAAAGTGGTTCTTTACTTATGCACGCGGTTACAGGGAACATCATCAGTACGAAAGAGCCCGTAACATGTACTATCAGATTTTGCGCCGCTTTAAGCATGACAAGGAAGCTGGTCTTGAATGGGCCCGCATGGAATCTGAGGACTTGTTTAACTATGAGGAAGCAGAGCGCATCTTGAAGAGAGAAGTGCTTGATTACTATATCAATGATCCGATTGCAATTCTCCAGCTTGGTGATTTGTATCTTGATTGGGCAACAGATAAAGATCCGTCAAAGTTTGACGATGCAAAGGCTCAGTATGATCTGCTTCTCCAGCTTTATGGAGAGAACAAGAAGACTTTGCCGACATATCTTGCATGCCAGATGAGATATTTTATCCGCATTGATAATCTTGCTCAGGTTTTGCAGTATAAGATGCAGTATTTCCCGGATAACAAGGGACTCAAAGCTGATGATTTGATTGAGGTTTCCGGTTATCTTCTGGATAAGCGTTATGGAAATCTTACTCCGTCAGAAGAGAATCTGCGCTCAAAGATTGAAGGTCTCAGAGATTTGCTTGAGTGTGCTGTAAAGGCTGCACCGGACAATCCTGTTGCCCTTTATAATATGGGACGTTATTTCGTAAAGACAAACAACGGTCCTAAGGGAACTGCTTTCTTCAAGAATGCTATACAGATTTTTTCTGGTATGCGTTACAGAAACAGAAAAAATACATATAAGTTTATAGATACTTATCGTCTGCTCGGTGAAGAATATGTTGCAGAAAAAGAGTACATTCTTGCAGAAGAGGCATACGGAAAAGGAATAGATCTCTATGAAAAAGAGAATTCTTCCAGTGGCTTTGAACCTTCTGGGGAAGTCGGTAAACTGTATGAAGATATGGGAGATATTGATTACTTTATCTCTGGTGATATGGACGTAGCTTTGAATAACTATGTCAAGTCTGTAAACTGCAAGAACGATACGTCATCTGTGCGCTACAGAATTGGTTATATCCAGTATACAAACAGAAATTATCCAGAGGCTCTTGGTTCATTTATCAGAAGCTCTGAAAATGATCCGAGTGATTCTCATGCACTTCTTGCTCTTTCAAATACACTGTCACTGCGTGATGATAATTATGCAGCACAGGGATATTATGAGAAACTTCTGGCAATTCTTGATAACCAGCGTCAGCTTTATAAAGTTATTCTGCCTCAGGTTCGTGAAGATCAGGGAGATCTTGTTGATACTTATATGAAAGCTACCAATAACCTTGGTGTAACGCTTTCTCGTATCGCAGATATAACAGGAAACAGTAAATACAATGCTAGAGCTATTGTATATCTTCAGGAAAGTCTTCGTGCCTGGGATGCTCTTACCAGAAATCAGGAGACTATGGTTCGTCTTGAAGGATCTAACCTTGCAGAGCAGAATATAAAATACATTACAGAACCATATGCAGAGTTCTCTCCGGAGATTTATACTGCTATTCCAAAAATTAAGAGTAATGAAGAGGGGTTGTAATTGGATTATTCTACATCATGCACTGTTGACGGTGGTGTAATTAAGCGTCAAAAGCAAAATGTAATTGCAAAAGAGATTTTTAGAAAATCAATACATATTTGCAGTGCTTTTGTTCCTTTTTTGCTTCATATAGCATATGTGCCTGTCATTGTATGCCTGATTTCTGCGGGTGTTTTGTATACTGCCGCAGAGATTGTTCGTCTGCATGGATATGAAATTCCTGTTATCTCTGCGGTGACAGCTGTCGCTGCAAGAAAACGTGATGAGAATAAATTTGTTCTTGGCCCTGTTACGCTTGTTATCGGAATTGTAGCAGCTGCTTTGCTCTGGCCTCCTATGGAAGCTGCCATCGGCATTTATGCCTTGAGTTTTGGCGATGGTCTTGCAAGTCTTTCAGGCAAGATGTTCGGAAAAACTCAGATACCTTTTACACATGGCAAGACTTCTGTCGGAAGCCTTACATGTTTTACTGCAATTTTTGTAGTATCGTTTCTGGTGTCGCAGCAGGCCCTGCCGTCTCTTATAATCGCATCAATCGGTATGTTTGTTGAGCTTCTGCCGCTCAAAGATTTTGACAATGTTTTTATTCCTGTAATTCTCGGCGGTGTAGCAATGAATCTGCTGCACTGAAAATGCAGACAGCTTGATTTTCTGAAAAGTTAATATAAAAATGATTTTCCCCCAAAAACTGAACTTTTGTTGTCCAGCTTTTGGGAGTGAAAAAAAATGTGCGTTTTTTTTATGCTCAATGTTTTTATCGCAGAAACTTGTTCTGGTATCTTATTTCCAGAGATAAACTTTGTGCAGGGAAGTGAGGTAGCAGATTGTGCCGCTGAGCAGAAGAACTGCGCCGGAGATAAAAAATACCATATTGTCACTTACCATTAGCAGTGCATAACCTGCTATCAGTATGATATAACCTGCAAGTTCTGGAATAAGGCCTTTTGATGGTGACTGACAGATTTTGCAGGTCATTGCGGCAATCGTTGCCAGAATAACAAAAATTCTTGCAGATATAAATGTGCTTTTTAATCCCCATTGATAGATGAAGAAACCAGTTCTGTTAAATGTGTTTATAGGCAGGAACTGGCCTACTAGGAAAGCGATAATGAGCATTATCAGAAAGTTTCTTTCGACAAACTGTTTTTCTTCGATATCGTTAAAAAGAGATGCGAACAAAAAAGAAAGGGGTGCCAGCGTTCTTGCAAGGCATATTATTCTGGTCAGTGTCAGAAGAGAAGCTGGAGAGATCGTCCACAGATTCTGAACAGGAGCCAGGATTCTCATGCTTTCGAGGCTGCAGCTCAGCAAAAATCCGCAGAAGTAGATGACTTCCTGTGCCTGTGTTTTTTCAAAGTGCAGATATACGAACATTGTTGATGCAATCGCGTAGAAGTTTAAAAAGAATGCAACTGCACATACGATGAACGGTTTGTACTGCAAAAGTGGAATTTTATCAAGCAGAACAAAAGAGCGGAAAGCTCTTTTTGGAAGAGTTATTGTCTGGTTCACGACAGAATATGCAAAAACTGAAAGGTTAAGCAGTGTGTAAACAAGTAATGCAAAAAATATGATGAGAAGTATTCTGTTTCGGACTTTTATGGTCATACCTTAGAATAAACCAATAAGAAATTTTAGTAAAGACAGGTTTTATCAATCCGATAATTAGAGTGAGAAGTGTTTTTCCATCTATTATCATGGGAGGGAATATGAAAAAACTGCTGGCTGCTGTACTATTTTCTGCAGTAACATCTTTGTCATTTGCTGGAGATGCAGCCGCTTTTTTGGATATTGGATTTTCTGCAGACGGTAAATCTTATATTTTTGGCGAATACGGCAAAACTGATATGAAGTTTCAGGCATGGGCTGAGATATATACAGTTGATATTGCAAAAAATGATTTTGTTCCAGATGCGGTATATAAGATTCAACCAAGTTTTGCTACAACCAATATCAGCGGAAAAACTGCATATGAAAATCTTCTGAAAAGAAGCAGCGCAACAATAAATAAATATAACTGCTCTCCATGTAATCCAGAGAATGTGCTTTATGTGAAGAATAATGGAGGAGTTATCGTAAAACCTGTAGAAAAAAACAAGGTTGACTCAATTGTTTTTCAGGATTTCGAAGCTTCTACTGATGAGCAGGCAATTTATTATAGAATAAAACTGGTTCCGACAGTTAACGGAAAAGGCAAGAATTGTAAGTCCAGTTACTACATTTCAATGCAGAGGGAAGATGAGAACGGTCATGTCCTCAGATCTTGGACTGTCGGTAATCCGGAGATTGTACGTCAGAGTGTAAGTTCATATGAGATTGAGCAGATTTTTACTGACAGTACAGGAACTTCGATGGTCTTTGTTGTACAGAAAACAATAGAAGATGAAACGGGAACTTCTATACGTTATATGGTGGAAACCGTTAAAATCTAAAAAGTAATTAAAAAACGGTTATATATTTTACCAATTGGCTTTTTCATTTGCGATACATTGGGTAGGAGGTCGCAGTGAAAAAGCCTTTTTTTGTCTGTTTGCGATTTGCTGATTCGCATAAAAAAAATCTATCGGGAAAAATCATATATCTTTTTGCCTGTATGCTGATTTTTTCTTTGTGTGCCTGTTCTGGCAGGAGCAGATGTCTTTCTGTCATGTGCGTCGAATCTTTTCCGCCTCATCTGGAATCTTTTGATGTTCTGTCATCTGATATGGTGCGTGCAATTTTTGATAAAGAAATCGCGATACAGGAGTCGAACGTGTTTTGTGTAGACACACCGGAAAATGATATGTCTGTGTCTGTACTTCAGGATGGAAAATGTGCTGTTTTTTCGTTTCCGTGCAAAACAGAGCTCGGTAAATCTTATGTTCTTTCTGCGCGTGTTACGGATACAAGTGGAAGTTCACTTTCCATGGAAGTTTCGTTTGACGGATACAACGAAAACATACCGGCTATGAAAATCTGCGAAATCAGGAATGCTTATTCGTCAAAGAAAAATCAGTATGAATATATAAAGCTGTATTGTCTGACTGATGGAAATCTGAGCGGTCTTGAACTTGTCAGTGCCGGTGACGGTGAAGACAGAAAATATGTTCTGCCTGCTATAGATGTTAATGCAAAAGATTATGTGTGCGTACATCTTCGCAAAATGAAAAATGACGACGGTTCATGGAAACAGTCCGGCATGGACGATGAGATAAACGGTGATATGAGGATGTCGACTGCACAGGATTCGTCCGGCGAGGCCTGGGATTTGTGGGCAGATAATCAGAAAAGCTGTCTAAGTCCAAGTGATATAGTTGTTTTGAGAAATTGTTCTGACGGGCATGTGCTGGACGCTGTTCTTTTTGTTGATCCCAAAAATATACCTGATGCATGGTCTGATAAATTTGCAGCAATCTGTCATGATGTGGAAAAAAGCGGTGTCTGGCTTGATGAAGAAGGTTTTGCTTCGTCAGATGTGCAGAGTGCTTTTGTGGCGCAGGGAATTACAAACAGCGCAGTTACACGCACCATGCAGAGACGGACATTGGAAGATGGGCCGTCAGCTGCATCTGACTGGTGTGTCGTTTCTGCAAGAAAAAAGTAGTACTTTGGGATGTTGTGTCTGAGAAATGTCTGGAAACAAAAACAGCCTCTAAAACAGTTTGTTTTAAAGGCTGATGATTTTGATGTATTGTCTGACATCTCTGAAACTTGTTTTATAGGGATGAGCTTTTGTTTTTAGAAGTCAGCTTTCGCTTGAATCTGATATGTTTTTTGGGATTTCCCGCTTTCTTGTGTATTTCCAGTCGTATGCATGTGATCCTGGTAATCCGGATTCGATGCGTTCGTTTTCTTTGGTGAGCTGAAATTCAATCATCTTTTTGAATACGTTCATCAAAGGTTCTGGATTTACGGACTTCGGTACAATTGATGTTGACTGCAGTTCTTTTATCAGGTAATAACAGGACTCAATTGTCGAGACACAGTATTCTTTCGGTTCGTGCTTAAAGGTAAAAATACTTTTGTAGCTGCCGTTAAAAGAAAACTTTGGTAAAGACATTACGTTTTGCGAAAGCTTTATCATTTTCTTTGAGCATGCCCATGTTGAGTCAATGATGATTACTAAAAGGGTTTTGCCGTTCAGGGCTTCCTTGAACCCTTCTTTTGTTGCCGTCCAGGCAGTTGGAGAAGGGTAGAGGACGACTGGATAATACCTGTCGTCGGATAAAAGTGAGTTCAGCCTGTCATTGCTGGTGAAATCAACACCCATGATTATTTCACTGCCGGGCAGGCTGAGCGATGCAAGTCTGCCTGTACCTGTTTTTTGTCTTTTCAACTCTTTTGGGTGCATTAAAAAGACAAACTTCACTCCTGTATCAACGCTTTCTATGTACTTGCAGTAACATGATGATAAAGGGCGAAGGCACTTAAAACACAGCCGGCGGATTCTTTCTGCCGGTTGTGGTTCCTGATTATCAAACTTTGAACAGGTCAATTTCTTCACCAATCTTTTTAATGGAAATCTTCATTTCATCAGAAAGTGATGAAAGTGTACGACTTGTATTCTGTATAGAATCTGTTCCGTCAGACATTTCACACATTCTTGATTTGAGATCCATAGTTGTATCCTGAAGTTTCTGAATCTCAGCGAGAATTGTTTTATTTCCTTCAGACATTTCGAATGATGATGTCTTAACTTCGCTTGTACTGTCATTCATGCTGCCGAGAGCTTTTGAAATAAGTTTAGAGCCTTCTTCCTGCTCGTGCATGGCATTCTGAATTTCCTGAACAAGATTACTTGTTTCGTTGATGCTGTTTGCAACTTCAGAGAATGAAGAACTTGCAAGCTGAGAAGCCTGTACCATGCTTCCGATAGACTCTCTGATCTTTTTGAGCTGTTCTCCGATTGTCTTTGACTGTGCAGATGATGTTTCTGACAGTTTACGGATTTCGTCAGCAACGACACTGAATCCCTTACCGGCTTCTCCGGCATGAGCAGCCTCGATAGCGGCGTTCACGGCAAGAAGGTTTGTCTGGCTTGCAATTGAAGAAATAACGGAGTTTGCTTCCTGAAGTGACTGTGAATCTGACTCGATTGTAAGGATTTTCTTTGATACGTCTGTCTGTGTCTTTGCACCTGTAACAGACTTTTTTTCCAAATCATTGAAAACTGTAGCCATGGCGGTGACAGATTTATTTACAGAGTTGATGTTACTGATCATTTCACCGACGGCAGTTGATGCCTGAACGACGCTTGCAGACTGTTTTTCAATCATTTTGTTGAGTGATTCAATATTTGCAGCGATTTCGTTGACGGCTCCTGCTGTCTGAGTAACGCTGTCAGACTGTGCATTTACATTAGTGTTCATTTCAGTGATGTTTGTTACCATCTGCTGAAGTGCAGCAAGTGTACTTGTCGTACTGTCTCCCAGGCTGTTTCCAGTTTCCGTAAGCTGATCTTTCGTAGTTTTGAGGGATTTAATAATCTCCTGCAGTTTGCCAGAGAATCCATTAAATCCATCAACTACATCACTGATTTCATTGTTAGACATGAAGTTCAGCTTGATTCTCTTTGTAAGGTCGGCATTTCCTGTAGAAATATCTGTAATAGCGTCCTTGACAGTTCCCAGTGGCTTGAGTTTTGAGTTTATATATAATCCAATGATAAGTGTCAGGATAAATGTTACAATAAAGCCTGTGGCGATAAGAATGTAATCAACCTGTTTTGCTGTTTCGTGAACCTGTTCTTTGTCGATTCTGAAAGCCAGTGTCCATGGAGTGTTTTTGATTGGTGCAAAAATCAAAAGCCTCTGCTGGTTGTCAGCTCCTCTGAGCCACATAGAACTTGTCTGCTTTGACTGAGAAGCTTTAGTTACAGCCTGTTTGAAATCAGAGCCGTAGACTTTGATATCTGCTGTGACGTTTTTGAGGTCAGCACCAGTTGCTATGATTTCGCTATCTCCGTCAATCATGATTGAAACACCGGTTTTGCCGAGATGAATGTTTTTTGCAATGTCACCGAGAGAATCTATACTGACGATTCCTGTGAAAAATCCGATTGTTTTACCGTTTACTTTGGCAGCTTTACAGATGTGGATGATTGTAAGACCTGTAACTTTTGAAGTAACAGGATTATCCATTGTTTCATCCATGCCGTTGTTCATAATATCCTGGAAGTATGAACGGTCAGTAACTGTTGTTGTCGTCTTTTTGTCAGAGTAAAACGTTCCTGTTTTGTCGACATATGCTACATAATCAAAATCAGCCGGTCTGATATTTGTATGTGACTGAAGCCACTCTACAATCTGTGTTGTATCACCTGTATGTACAACGTCAGCTTCTGTATAAGCCTGAAGCTGCTTTGTATAGCTGTTGATTTTTTCACCTATAACATCACTGCATGCTTTTGTAATTTCTGTGCATTCTTCAGCATAGTTCTTTTCCAGTTTGTTTCTTGAATTCTTTGAAACAAAAAAGATTTGCACTGCATAAAGTGAAACCGTACAGATAACCATCATTAAAACCAATTTTTGCGTTAAACTCGTTTTTTTTGTATTCATGGTACTCCTGCTCTTTTTGTTTGTAAATTTACTACTGATAATTGCTAACTATAATTATCGCCTACTGGAGAGTATTTTTCAAGTTAATTTTTTGATTAATAAAGAGTTTACCTGTAAAAAGGCAAAAAAAACATCGATTTTAGACAAAAAAGCATGTTTTTTTTGTGATATCTGCAATCAGACAGATTAGAGGATGCAAAAATTATCTTCAATAATATATGTTTATTTTGTACTCTTTTGTCATAAAGTGTGTTATAATAAAAGAGAAGGAGACGGATGATTTTCATCTGCCTGTGTCGCTTGCGTAATTAAGGAGGCGTATATGTTTTACAAAGTAAAACTTCTATGTGCGGCTCTGCTTGCTGTAAGTGTGTCCGCATTTGCAATTTCCGGTGTCGTGGAGATTCCTGATGATGCGACTTCGCTGGAGTGGGGAACTTTCAGAAACAGGAAAGATGTTGTTGTTGTAACGATTCCTTATTCAGTTACAAGTATTGACAAATCTGCATTTATCAATTGTCCGAATTTGACAGGCGTTTGTTTCGATGACGAAGACGGTTGGTATATTACGCAGGATGAGGAGTGCTGGCAGAATAAAACAATGGGTTCTCGTTTTGATGCTACTGACAGTTCTACAAATGCCGCTGCGTTTCGTTCCGGACGGTACTTCTTTTACAAGAGGGAAGTTAATTAAGGAGGATGTTTGCTAAATGAAAATATCGCTCAAGCTGTTCTGTTTTTTCAGAACAGCTTTTTTGTTTTTAAAACTTTTTATCTGAATGTGAATTCTTTGAATTAAGCAATTTAAAACTAAATTATGTAAAAAAAAATGAAAATAAAATTTGACAACTCGTATGTTGGGACGTATAATAATACCCATAATATAACCCCTAGGGAGGCCAATTTTGGCAAAGGTAGAACTTAAGGGTATTGGCAAGATTTATGACGGCGGAGTTCACGCTGTTCAGAATGCCAATATTACTATTGAAGACCGCGAATTTTGTGTATTCGTAGGTCCATCTGGATGTGGAAAGTCAACAACTCTCCGCATGGTTGCTGGTCTGGAAGATATCAGCGAAGGTGAACTGTACATCGATGGAGAGCTCATGAATGACGTTCCTCCAAAGGACAGAAACATCGCAATGGTTTTCCAGAATTATGCTTTGTATCCACACATGACAGTATACGACAACATGGCTTTCGGTCTTAAGATCCGCAAGATGGATAAGGCTGAGATTCAGCGTCGTGTTGATGAAGCTGCAAAGATTCTTGGTTTGACACAGTATCTCGATCGTAAACCAAAGGCACTTTCCGGTGGACAGAGACAGCGTGTTGCTGTTGGACGTGCTATCGTTCGTAACCCGAAAGTATTCTTGTTCGATGAACCACTTTCTAACCTCGATGCTAAGCTTCGTGTTACAATGCGTGGAGAAATCGCTGGCATACACCAGAGACTCCAGGCTACAATGATCTACGTTACACACGACCAGATCGAAGCTATGACAATGGGTACAAAGATTGTTGTTATGAAAGACGGTCACGTACAGCAGATTGGAGAACCTCTCTATCTGTACAATCACCCAATCAACAAGTTCGTAGCAGGATTTATTGGTTCACCGCCAATGAACTTCCTGACTGTAACAATCAAGAAGGTTGGTGATAAGATTGTAGCTGATGAAGGTTCATTCGAACTCACACCAGATGCAGCTCAGCAGGAAGCTTTGAAGGCTTACGTGGGCAAGGAAGTATACTTCGGTGTACGTCCAGAGGATCTTGTATACTGCGATTCTCCAGCTGCAGAAAACAATATGCAGATGAAGATTACAAACAGAGAACCACTTGGTTCTGAAACACATCTTTTCCTTGCAACAAAGGGACAGAATATCATCGCTCGTGTACAGGCAGCTTCAAAAGAAGGATTTAAGTTGGGAGAGACTGTAAACTTCCAGCCAAGAATGGACAAGTGTAAGTTCTTTACAAAGAATCCAGATGATGTTGATTCTGAGATGAATATTTGTGAGAAAATCGATGCTCCATGGCTTAAGAATCCTATCACAGGTGAAGTTGGATACAAGAAGACATTGGCAGATGCATCTGCTAACTCATAATCTGGTGTAAATCACTGATGAGACCGCTGGGAAACCGGCGGTCTTTTTTTGTCTGCGTGTTTTTACCATGTCGGCGTGTATGATAAGTGTATTGGTGCTGCTTTTTGATACTCTGCACATCATAGTTTGTAAAGCGGTTATTGATTGTAAAATCGCAATTTATCTGGTACAATGAGCCGTTTATGACTACTAATACGACGTTAATTTTCCCTGATACCATTATTTTATATAAGAATTCTGCAGCTGTCATTACAGGTGACAGTTTGAACGGCAAGTTTCCTATCCGGTTTAGAGTGACAGAGGCAACTGCGACCAAAAGTGCAGTTTACAGTACACAGAATGTTCGTTTTAAAGATTTTGTAATTCTGTGCAAGACATCTGTGTCTTCTTTGGAAAATGCACTTGCTTTTGCAGATAAAAATGCACCTTCAGAAGATGACATGTATAATCTGTCAAGTGAGAATACTTTATCTTTGCAGGTTAAAGAGTGTTATGAACTGCTTGTTTCTGATGAGGAAACAAAGTCGGCACCTCTTTCTTTTGAAGAGTTGTTTTCGCTTTTGGGTAGAACTGCACCTGATGAAACTTGGGGTGCATTCCTTGCATTAAAAAATACTGTATATTTTAAGCAGGATTTAAAGGAACAGATGGACGGCAAACTTGTCTTTGTTCCTCGTCCTCAGGAAGAAATAGATGAGCTTGTAAAAAAAGCTGATGCAAAAGGTCAGGAAGCTCAGCTTCGTGCAGAATTCCTGGAAAGACTTGCAAAGAAGCAGCTTTTGCCGGAGGATTCGCTTTATATGACAGATGTCGAAGCTCTTGCTCTTGGTCGCACGGACAAAAGCCGCACTATGCACGACGCTCATATCAAAGAGACTCCGGAAAATGCACATAAACTTCTGCTTGATACAAAAATGTGGGACATAACTCGCAATCCGTATCCAATCCGCTGGGGACTGAGTACTAAGTCTGCAACAGAAGGTCTTTCTTCTCCACCGGAAGAAGAAAGGATGACAGTGGACAGCTTTGCATACGCAATAGATAATGAATATTCTACAGACCCGGATGATGCAGTTGCATGGGACGGCAGTTATCTGTGGGTACATATTGCAGATCCTGCTAGCACTGTTATGCCTGACAGCTCTATCGACAAATCCGCACGTGCCAGAGGTTCGACTCTCTATATACCGGAAGGCGCAGCCCGTATGCTGTGCGAGGACTGTCTTGAGGATTATGCACTAGGTCTGAAAGAGCTCAGTCATGCGCTTTCTTTCCGTATAAAACTTGATGCAGACGGTAATCTGGAAGATTGTATGGTGTTCAAGACTTTGGTAAAGGTCAAATGCATTACATACGCTCAGGCTGACGAAATGAAAGACACCCCTGAATTAAAGCCGCTGTTTGACATTGCCCGCAAAAATGTTTTGCGCCGTAACAAATCTGGAGCAGTACAGATTGATATTCCTCAGGTACATATTACTGTGGATGAGAATAAAACTGTTACAATAGAAGAGGAAAAGCGTCTGGAAAGTTCGGACATGATACGAGAGATGATGCTTTTGGCAGGAGAAGGTGCTGCAAAATTTGCTTTTAAAAATTCAATACCGTTTCCGTTCATCAGTCAGGAAAAGCCGACAATTCCAGAAGACATACCTGAAGGTCTTGCCGGACAGTTTCGTCTGCGCCGCTGTATGAGAAAGAGATCTGTCGGTGTAACTCCGTCAATGCACTGTGGACTTGGCATAAGTATGTACAGTCAGGTTACAAGTCCTTTGCGCCGTTACAGTGATTTGATTGCTCATGAACAGCTTCGTGCATTTCTGGACGGGCGCAAGATGATAGATAAGGACGATATGCTGATGAGAATCAGCGAAGGTGATGCCGGCTATCAGGCCTCTCAGAAAGCTCAGCGCAAAAGTGATTTGCATTGGAAACTTGTGTATCTTTTGCAGAATTCGGACAACATTTACGAAGCTGTTTGTGTGGATAACGGGGGAAAGATGCCTCAGTTCTTTGTGCCGCAGCTTGCTATGGAATTTTACATGACTCCGGACAAAGAAGTCGGGCTGAATGAAACTGTCAAAGTTAAAGCATGTAATATAAATATTCCGGAACAGACTGTAGATTTTATGCAGGCTGAGTAATCTGAGTAAATTTATGACTTTGCAAATCAGTTTTGCCTTTACATTTTTTTTGTACAGGCAAAACTGAGATTTTGTTTTTCTTTCTTTATAATATTAAAAGAATTTTTTTAGTATTTTTCCAATTCTGATTTAAGCTGCTTCATGTATTCTTCGCCTGTGAGACTCATCTGCATGCCTGATTTTGTTATACAGCCGATTTCCATTTTGTCATTCTGCAGTGTTTCATCCTGCAGAGGAATCGCTATGTATTCAGAGTTGTTCAGTTCTCCGTTGATTATTCCGGAACACAATGTGTAGCCGCCGAGACCGAGCATAAAGTTGAGCACTGTGGCTCTGTCATTTACTTTGATAATCTGAGGAAACTTATATTCGCTGAAAATTTCTTCTGCGAAGTAGAAAGAACTGTTTCCGCCCTGGTCAAAAGACAGTTTCGGATAATCTTTGAGCTGCTCAAAGCTGATGGATTTTTGTTTTGCAAGGGGATGTCCGCGCCACAAATATACACAAGGTTTGCATTCTTTGAGCGATGTGAAAGTGAGGTCTGCGGAGTTCAGAAGTTTCATGATTGCCTTTCTGTTGAAATCACTCAGGAAAATTATGCCGATTTCGCTTTTAAGGTTCTGGACGTCTTCTATAACTTCCAGAGTTTTTGTTTCGCGGAATGCAAACTCGTATTCTGAAGAGTCAAACTTTTTTGCCATGTTTATAAAAGCCTTTACGGCAAATGAATAATGCTGGCACGAAACGGCAAATTTTTTCTTTGGTCCGATACCAGAACAGAATCTCTCGTTCAGTGATTCGTACTGGCTGTAGACAATTCCTGCATGCTGAATGAAGTCTTCACCTTCGCTCGTCAGTATTACACCTTTTGAAGTCCGGTTGAAGATAGCAAAGCCGAGTTCATCTTCCAGCTCTTTGATGGCGGAAGTCAGAGACGGCTGGGAAATGTACAGAATTTCTGAAGCTTTGTTCAAGGAGCCGACTTCACTGATTCTGATTGCGTATTTCAACTGCTGGATTGTCATATCGACAATAATATCACAATGTCTTTTTTTTCAGAAGTGCCGAAAAGCCTTTTGTATGGCGTTCCTTTTGCAGTGACTCCATAGACGAAAAGAATCATTCAGATTATACTGTTCGCTATGGGTGGAAAAAATACAGACAAACCGAAATCATCTGCAAAAACAGTTGTAAAGTCTGGCACAAAGCCAAGTTCAAAAACTACAGTTAAGTCTGCTGCAGGAAAAACTTCTGCAAGTGCAAAATCTGTAGAAAATATTGATTCAACAAAAAATGGCAGCGATGAAAAATATGTTGCCTGGGCAAATGCAAAAAAGGTTTCCAAAAAGCCGGAAGAAAAAAAGCCTTCTGTAAAAGCTGCTACGACAGAAGCTCAGGCTCAGAAAAAGCTTTCACAGGCAAAATCCATAGATCCTTCTCTGAAATCAGAGAAAAAGAAAGTTGCTGATTACGGCGAAGACAAAATTAAACATCTCAACGCACTCGAGCACATCAGACTTCGTTCGGGTATGTATATCGGACGTCTTGGTAACGGTTCCAATGAAAATGATGGTATTTATGTTCTGATAAAGGAAGTTATAGACAATTCAATCGATGAGTTCATTGTTGGATTTGGAACAAAAATTGATGTCGTAGTTAAAGACAACCGTGTAAAAGTCCGCGACTACGGACGCGGTATTCCTCTCGGCAAAGTTGTCGAATGTGTTTCTGAGATCAACACAGGAGCAAAGTACAACGATGATGTTTTCCAGTTTTCTGTTGGAATGAACGGTGTCGGAACAAAAGCTGTCAATGCTCTGTCGTCATATTTTCGTGTCGTTTCCATCAGAGACGGCATGTGTACTGAGGCAATCTTTGAGAAAGGTAAGCTTATCAAACAGCATTCCGGTGCGCTTAAAGAAAAACAGCACAACGGAACTTACTTTGAGTTTGTCCCGGACGAAGAAGTTTTCGGAAAGTATTCGTTTAACATGGAATACGTAGAAAAGCGCATCTGGAATTATGCATATCTGAACGCAGGCCTCACTTTGAGGCTGAACGGCGTCGAGTTTAAGAGCGAAAACGGACTTTTGGACTTGCTTAACAAAGAGCTTGGCGGAACTGATGCCGACAGTTCAGAAGGTGCTCTTCCTCCGCTTTATCCGATCGGTGATTACACTGGTGAACATCTGAAATTCGCATTTACACACACAAATTCATATGGTGAAACATATTTTTCTTTTGTAAACGGTCAGTATACTTCTGACGGAGGAACTCATCTTTCGGCTTTCAAGGAAGGCTTTGTCAAAGGAATCAGGGACTTTTTCGGAGAGCAGTACGCACCTGAGGATATACGCGAAGGCATAACGGCAGCTCTTCTTGTAAAGATAAAAGATCCTGTTTTTGAAAGCCAGACAAAGAACAAGCTCGGCAACACGGACATCAAGCAGTGGATTGTTGCAGAGACTCAGTCTGGACTGGATGCATGGCTTCACCGCAATCCGAAAGCAGCAGAAAAGATAAAGGAAAAAATCGAGGCAAACAATAAACTTCGTACTGAGCTCAAGGAAGTCAAAGATAAGGCAAAGGCTGCTGCAAAAAAAATCAGCATACGCATACCAAAACTCAAGGACTGCCGTTATCATTTGCAGGACGGAGCAAAAGGTCAGGAAAGCATGATCTTCATTACTGAGGGTAACTCTGCTTCCGGTACAATGACGCACTCCAGAAATCCAGACACGCAGGCAATATTCAGTTTGCGCGGAAAGCCTGAAAACATGTACGGCAGGCGTCAGAGTGATATCTACAAAAATGATGAACTGTACCAGCTGATGATGGCATTGGGAATTGAGCAGGATATAGAGAATCTCAAATACTCAAAGATTGTCATTGCAACTGATGCCGATAACGATGGATTTCATATCCGCAATCTCATTCTTACATTCTTCCTCGGATACTTTGAAGAGCTTGTCACGAGCGGACGTATTTATATTCTGGAAACGCCGCTTTTCCGCGTGCGAAATAAAAAGGAGAACGTCTACTGCTATTCAGAAGCCGAGCGCGACAAAGCTCAGTCAAGACTTGGTGCAAGCTGCGAAACTACACGATTCAAAGGACTTGGAGAAATCAGTGGTGCTGAGTTTGAGGACTTTATCAAACCTGAGACAATCCATCTGACTCCGGTCGAAATAAGTCAGCTCAAGATGATTCCGAAGCTGCTTGCTTTCTACATGGGCAAAAATACTCCGGAGAGAAGAAGCTTTATAGAAAAACATTTGTTAAGCAATGCGGACATAGATGCATGAGTAACTGTAAAATTATTAAATTTATTAAAAGAGAAAAAGTTTTTTGTATTGCGGCTGCAGCCGCTTTTGTCAGTGCGTTTTTTGTGCGGCCGGACGCAATGTATGCGTCTTACATCGACACTCGCGTACTTCTTGTTTTGTTCAGCCTGATGCTTGTCGTAGCCGGCTTGCGTTCATGCGGCATGTTCGACAAGTGTGCAGACTTTCTGTGCAGTCATGTCAAAACACAGCGTTCGCTTTCATTTGTGCTTGTGTTTCTGTGTTTTGTATTCAGCATGTTTATCACAAACGATGTTGCACTTCTGACTTTTGTGCCGTTTGCCGTCCTTCTTTTGTCCAAAAGCGGCGGTATCAAGCATCTGCCTTTTGTCGTAGTTTTGCAGACTATCGCAGCAAACCTCGGCAGTATGCTTATGCCGACAGGAAATCCGCAGAATATCTTTTTGTACAGTAAGATGGATACAGGTTTCTGGGGATTTATCAAAATTGTCCTGCCGTATTCGTGCGTTTCACTTGTTTTGCTTGCAGTCTGCCTTTTGTTTATACCGTCATCGCCTCTTTCAAACGAAAGTTTTTCGCATCGTCCGCCGAAAGAAGCCTGGTCTACAGGACTTAGCCGCGCAAGAATTTACACAATAGTGTATGCCGTACTTTTTTTGCTGTGCCTTCTTTGCGTTCTAAAGATTATACCGGCACTTATTACTGCCGTTATTTGTGCTGCCGTCGTTTTCTTCATCCAGAGAAATCTTCTTATGAAAGTTGATTATGTTCTGCTTCTGACATTCTGTGCGTTTTTTGTTTTTACTGGAAATATAGAAAGAATTACAACGATCCGCTCATTTCTCGAAAAAACTGTTGCCGGACATGAGTTTATCTCTGGAGTCTGCGCAAGTCAGGTGATAAGCAATGTTCCGTCTGCACTTCTTTTGTATCCGTTCAGCTCGATTTCCCGGACACTTCTGCTCGGTGTAAATGTCGGAGGACTTGGAACACTTGTTGCATCTCTTGCAAGCCTCATATCATATAAGCTGTATGTAAACAGACAGCAGACTTTGCCGGCAGGCGGTGTAACTTCAGCAGAAAAAGCAGAACCGCAGAAAGATCAGTCAGGCGGCGGATCGTATCTTTTGCTTTTTACTGTGATGAACATTTTGTTCCTCGCAGTTCTGTGCCTGGCTTACTTTATTTTTCATTAAAGGCTGCATGAAAACTGCAGTATTACTTAAGTTTATACAGGTTCCCTATATATAGAGATTGTGATATAATCGCAAAATATTAAACGGCACCTGAAATCAATGGCTGCATTGGAGGATGTATTAAAAATGCCAGTTACAGACTATCTTGAACGTAATGCAAAATTGTATGGCAATGAGATTGCTTTGGTTGAATTGAACCCGGAGCAGAAGGAAAACAGACGCGTAACATGGAAAGAGTATTCGCTTATTCAGCCTACTTCCGATGCACCTTATAGAAGAGAGATAACATGGAGTGTATTTGACGAAAAAGCAAACCGCATGGCAAATATGCTTCTCAGCAGAGGAATAAAGAAGGGAGACAAGGTTGCTATCCTCATGATGAACTGTCTTGAGTGGCTTCCAATTTACTTTGGTATTTTGAAGACTGGCGCAATAGCAGTTCCTTTCAATTTCCGTTATTCATCTGATGAAATCAAATACTGTGCAGATCTTGCAGAAGTTGATGTTCTTGTTTTTGGACCTGAGTTTATCGGCCGTATTGAAACAATTGCAGATGACCTTGCAAAAAATCGCCTTTTGATTTTCGTAGGCGAAACTTGTCCGACTTTTGCAGAAAGCTATCGCGAACTTGTTGCTGACTGTCCTAGTTCTGCACCTCTTGTCCGTGTTGAAGATGACGATGACGGAGCTATCTATTTTTCATCCGGAACAACAGGTTTCCCGAAGGCAATCCTTCACAAGCACAGAAGCCTGATGCACGCTGCACAGGTTGAACAGAGACATCATTCGACAGGCCGCGACGACACATTCCTCTGTATTCCACCTCTTTATCATACAGGTGCAAAAATGCACTGGATGGGTTCTCTTATCGCAGGTTCAAAGGCTGTCCTTCTCAAAGGAACTAAGCCTCAGTATATCATGGATGCAGTAAGCCGCGAGCATTGTACTATTGTATGGCTTCTTGTTCCGTGGGCACAGGATATCCTGGATGCAATTGACCGCGGCGACATAAAGCTTTCTGACTATCAGCTTTCTCAGTGGCGCCTTATGCATATCGGCGCTCAGCCTGTTCCGCCGTCACTTATTAAACACTGGAAAGAGTATTTTCCGACCCATCAGTACGATACAAACTATGGTCTGTCTGAGTCAATCGGACCTGGCTGTGTTCATCTTGGTGTCGAAAACATTCACAAAGTCGGCGCAATCGGCGTGCCTGGTTATGGCTGGGAATGCAAGATTGTCGATGATAACGGCGAACTTGTACAGAAAGGAACTCCAGGTGAGCTTTGCGTAAAAGGTCCTGGTGTCATGGAATGTTATTACAATAATCCAAAAGCAACTGCTGAAGTCCTCAAAGACGGATGGCTGTTTACAGGAGATGTTGCAAAGCAGGATGAAGACGGATTTATCTTCCTTGTTGACCGCAAGAAAGATGTTATCGTTTCCGGTGGAGAAAACCTGTATCCTGTTGAAATCGAAAACTTTATCCGCAAGTTTGACAAGGTCAAAGATGTTGCTGTCATCGGACTGCCGGACAGAAGACAGGGCGAAATTGCAGGAGCTATTGTCAGCATAAAAGAGGGCATGACTTGTACGGAAGAAGAGTTTAATGAATTCTGCCTCGGCATGCCAAGATACAAGCGTCCGCGCAAGGTTATCTTTGCTGATGTTCCTCGTAATCCTACTGGTAAAATCGAAAAGCCTCTTCTCCGTAAGATGTACGGCAAAGAGTACCTCGTTGCATACGAGAACGAAGGCTGATTTTTTTGGACATCTAAAAAAAAGCTTTTAGATGTCCGTCAAGTTTTGGACTGCCGTAAAAATGCAGTTTTTTAAAGGCACCAAAGAGAAATGTCATCCTGCATTTTTTGAGGTGCCTGCGAGTTTTTTGCCATTGAAACTGCACGGCATAAAACATCGTATTTTTTCTATGAGTTTTTTTCAAAAATAGGAACTTTCTTAAAAATTATTTATAGGAGTTGGTTTTGAAACAGATAATGTTGGGTAATGCGGCTCTGGCTCGTGGTTTGTATGAAGCTGGATGCGGTTTGGCAAGCTCTTATCCTGGAACACCAAGTACAGAAGTTACAGAAGAAGCAGCTAAGTATGACGAAATATATTGCGAATGGGCCCCTAATGAAAAGGTAGCTCTTGAGGTTGCTTTCGGAGCATGTCTTGCAGGAACAAGAAGCTTCTGTGCTATGAAACATGTCGGACTGAACGTTGCCGCAGACCCTCTTTTCACAATTTCCTATACAGGCGTCAATGCCGGTCTTATCATCAATGTTGCAGATGATCCGGGAATGCATTCATCACAGAATGAACAGGATTCACGCCACTATGCAATAGCTGCAAAGATTCCTATGCTTGAGCCATCTGATTCTGCAGATGCTCTTTATTTCACAAAGAAAGCATACGAGATTTCTGAGCAGTTTGATACACCTGTCTTTATGAAGATGTGTACACGTGTTTCTCACTCACAGAGCATTGTCGATACAGCTGACCGTGTCATGCCGGCTGCAAAACCATATCAGAAAGATATCGCCAAATATGTCATGATGCCGGCTAATGCAAAGAAGAGACATCCTGTTGTTGAAGAGCGCACACACCGCCTCGAAGAATTTGCTGAAACATCTGATTTGAACCGTGTAGAGATGGGCTCTGCAAAAATCGGAATCATCACATCAAGCACATGTTATCAGTACGCAAAAGAAGTTTTTGGCGACGATGTATCAATTCTCAAACTTGGAATGATAAATCCTCTTCCACCAAAAAAGATAAAGGATTTTGCATCAAAAGTTGAGCGCCTCATTGTTATTGAAGAACTTGATCCGATTATCGAAAATTACTGCAAATCTCTCGGACTTAAAGTCGAAGGTAAGAATTTGTTCCCGATGATTGACGAGTTCTCTCAAGGTCTTATTGCAGAAAAACTTGGTATGGGCAAAAAGTCTGGCTGTGCAAAAATTGAAGGACTTCCAGTTCGTCCTCCTGTAATGTGTGCCGGCTGTCCGCACAGAGGTTTGTTCTACACATTGAACAAGAACAAGTGTACTGTCATGGGCGATATCGGATGCTATACACTGGGAGCAGTAGCACCTCTGAGTGCAATCGACGTCACTGCATGTATGGGTGCTTCTGTCAGCTCAATCCACGGATTCAACAAAGCAACAAATGGCGCTGCAGAAGATAAAACAGTTGCCGTTATCGGAGATTCGACATTCATGCATTCTGGAATGACAGGACTTGCAAATATTGCATACAATGGAAGCAATTCGACTGTCGTTATCCTCGACAACTCAATTACAGGAATGACAGGACATCAGCAGAATCCGACAACAGGTTATAACATTAAAGGTGACCCTGCCGGCAAGATAGACCTTGAGACATTGTGTCATGCAATAGGCATTAAACGTGTCCGTGTCTGCGATCCGTACAACCTTGAGGAAACAGACAAAGCTGTCAAAGAAGAACTTGCAGCAAAAGAGCCTTCTGTAATTATCAGCAGAAGACCATGTGCATTGCTCAAGTATGTCAAACACAATCCGCCTGTTATTGCGTCCAGCGAAAAATGCAAAGGCTGCAAAGCCTGTATGAAACTCGGATGCCCGGCTTTGAGCATGAAAAACGGCAAAGCATGCATAGACAATACATTGTGTGTAGGTTGCGGTATTTGTGAACAGATGTGTAAGTTCGGTGCACTGACACCGGCAGCAAAGTAAGTGAGTGGAGACAGAACGATGATAACAAATGTAATGATAGTTGGTGTCGGTGGACAGGGTTCTTTGCTTGCAAGCAAACTTCTGGGACATGTTGTTTTGAAAAAAGGCTTTGATGTAAAAGTTTCCGAAGTTCATGGAATGAGCCAGAGAGGCGGAAGTGTTGTAACTTATGTACGTTTCGGCGATAAAGTATATTCTCCGATAATTGATAAAGGCGAGGCTGATTACATCATTTCTTTTGAAACTTTGGAAGCAGCCCGCTACATGGAGTACCTCAAAAAAAACGGCACAGTAATTGTAAACGATCAGCAGATTGATCCAATGCCTGTAATCACAGGAGCTATGTCATATCCAGAAGGCCTGATTGACAAAATGAAAGCTTCCGGTGCAAAAGTCGATGCAATGGATGCACTCAAGCTTGCAATGGAGGCAGGTTCTGCAAAAGCTGCAAACATCGTTTTGATGGGACGTTTTTCAAATTATTACAAAGACATCTCAGAAGCTGAGTGGCTTGACGCACTCGCTGACTGTGTCAAACCACAGTTTCTCGAACTGAACAAAAAAGCTTTTGCACTCGGCCGTCAGGGTTGATGAAAGCTTTGGCAAAAGCTGTCCTGTAAAAATTTACTGAATAAAAATCCTTGCTTTCAATCGCATACATTGCAAGAAAGCAGGGATTTTTTTACTTTGTTTCTGTAACTGGAAATTTATTCATAGTCCGGCAGAACATATTTTTCGATAGCACGGGCGACACCGTCTCTGTCGCAGTCATCTGTTATGTATTTAGCGTACGATTTTGCTTTTTCGTCGGCGTTCTTCATGGCGACGCCTGTTACGCCAGGAGACTTGAGCATCGGTATATCATTCATGGAATCACCGAAAGTCATAATCTCCTCCGGCTTGATGCCGAAAATGTCCGCTATGCGAAGAACTCCAGTTTCTTTGCTTGCGTTCTGAGAGACGATTTCGACATAGTCAGGTAGTGCAAAGCATTGCAGTGTTGGCATAGTTTTTACAAAATCCAGAATGCCGCAGAAAGATTCGTGGTTCTTGGGTATAAGTGCGATTTCCTGTGTAGTGTGCGTGCGTGAAAACTCTTTGATGTCCGGCACGACCTTTTTCATCTTGCGGATATAGGATTCAAGCGCCGTACCGGAAAAAACTCTGATCAGTCTGTCGTATGTCATCTGGTTCATATACGAATAATCATCAACAAAAACATCGAGGATTGCATGATATTTGTCTGCGGCCTCGATAACAGACAGAGCTTCCTCATCTGTAAGATCTGCACGGAAAATCTTCTCTCCTGTCCGCATGTCTGTTATGGAAGTTCCGTTGAGGGAGATTGTGTACTGCGGTTTGAGTATATCGAAAACCTGCTGAGGAATACCTTTAATCTGACGTCCGGTGCAGGGAATGATTTTGATATTGTGGCTGATTGCTTTTTGAATAGTTTTTGCCGTTCTGTCTGAAATTTGTTTTTTTCTGTTTAATAAAGTGTCATCCAAATCGACTGCAATGAGTTTTATCATTTCAGAAGTTTATACTTAGTTTCCAGGGTGTTCAAGTAAGTATCCCTGTAAAAACATACGTCTTGAGCCTGATTTTTTGTACGCAGAAAAAAGCTGCCATTTCGAATGGCGAATCTGATATTTCTTTTATTGAAACTCGGCATTCAGAAAATTCTGTGATGTTCCTGTTATTTTTTTTGGCAGATAGTGTTAAGATACTTTAGGAGCAGGGGGCAAAAATTGTTAAAGCTCAGACCTTTTTTAAAAACTGATGCACAAACTGTGCTTTCATGGCTGCATGATGAAGTTTCTTTCCGCAAATGGTCGGCAGATAATTATGACCATTATCCGATAGATGCCGGTGACATGAACAGAAAATACGAAGAAGCTGCCAGACAGTTTCGCTGTATTCCAGTCATGGCATACGATGAAGAAGGTCTTGTCGGACATTTCCTGCTGTGCTTCACTGATGAAGCATCCGGCGCTGTCCGTCTGTGTTTTGTCATAGTCGATGACAAAAGACGCGGAAAAGGACTTGGCCAGGAAATGGTGGCTTCTGCGGTAAAGTATGCCAGAGTGGAACTGCATGCGAACTCTATTGTACTCGGTGTGTTTGACAGCAATCCGGCCGCAGTTCAGTGCTACAAAAGTGTCGGTTTTAGGGAACTGCCTGGCGGCCGCGATTATTTTATGTGCGGACAAAAATGGCATGGCTTTGAAATGATTTACGCCGGCATGTGAAAAATCTGTAAAATCATGAATGTTGAAATTTCTTGAAATCCTCTTTTCAAACCTCCTGCAAAAAAATATAATTGTGTTTCTGAAAAAAACAGTCTCTGCAGAAAGTGAAATATTATGATATAGCCTTTCTGTACAGCCGCTAATGCGGTGTTTTTGCAGGAGAATTGTAACGATTATGAAAAGTCTTATTGTTTTTTATTCCCTCGAGGGAAACACACGTTTTATTGCACAGGAACTGGCAGAAAAACTTACTGCCGATGTTTTGGAACTCAAACCAGTCAAAGCGTATCCGACTGGAAAAATTTCAAAGTTTGTGTGGGGTGGAAAAAGTGCAGTGATGGAAGAAACTCCGGAACTAGTGCCGTTCAATGACGATTTTGCCCAGTATGACACAGTTATCTTTGGTTCTCCGGTGTGGGTCTCTACTTTTGCGCCGCCACTCAGAACGTTTATGAAAAATCATTCTTTTTCGGACAAAAAAGTTGCAGCTTTTGTGTGCTGCGGTGGAGGCAGAACGGACAAAGCTTTTGCAGAGTTTGAGAAAAATCTTGGCGGCAAAAAACTTGCAGCATCACAAAGCTTTGTAGATCCTGTCGAAGGCAGGGATGTAAACTCTGCTCAGAAAATATCTGATTTTGTCAGTGCTGTTCAAAGCTGACGAAGCCCGGCAGGCAGCTTATAAAGCCTGCCGATAAAAAAAACATTATTTTTAATATGTATTTTTTCTATTCTGTTTTTTCATCAGTATTATGAGGGTATACTTTTATAGGATGCTGATCCTCGTTCAGCATTCTAAATTCTGATGGAGGATAACCTGTATTTTTTCTAAAGGCACGGGTAAATGCCGTAGAACTTACAAATCCTGACTGATAGGCTATATCTGTAATGGAAAGGTCTGAATTTGACAAAAGCATCTGAGCATAATTTATCCGTATTTGCTGCAGATACTGATAGAATGTTTGACCTGTATACTCACTGAAAATTCTTTCAAAGTAAAATTTGCTGAATCCTGCATAATCTGAAATGCTTTTTAGAGAAAGGTCTTCTGTAAAATGGTCTGAAATGTATGTGCAGACATTATTTAATAAGGCATTGTTTTGGGATGTGTTTATTACGGAGCTGTAAGTTGATTTCTGGCAAAAACCTATATTTTTCCCACAGAATGCAATGAGCTGCATAATTAAGGAATAGATTTCAAGCTTATCATAAGGTTCAAGTTCCTTAAAAGTTATAGTATTTTCATCTTCATCACCTTTTCCGTCAATGGAATGGATTGATGGAATACATCCAAAATACAATTTCGTTATTTTATTTATGTATTCGCAGAGCTGATCGTAAATTTCAGGCGGGCAGGTATTTTTTTTTATGTGAAAAGCAGGATACATCGGACGGAAAATATCGTTTAATTCCTTTGATACTGTAATTTTTGAAAAATCTACCTGTATATATAACCTCGCTCCTGGAGATAGAGAAAAAATTTCATGGATAACAGCAGGACATATAAGGAAAATATCTCCTGTATCAACGTAATAAGTTTGATTACCGCATATTACTTTGTAGGGAGCTTCTTTAGCCAAAATAATTTCTAAGTCTGTATGCCAGTGCGGAGGAAAATTTGTATGCAGTCGGTTTATGAACACTCGTAAACTGCTGTTTATTTTGTGGCGAATGCTTTCTTTAAAATCTGCATATTGATTTTTCATATTTTTATGGATTATAGCAATTATGTTCTATTTTCACAAGTAAAAAATTGCTTTTCGAAAAGTAGTATTTTCCATAAAAATGTATCTTTTGTTATAAAAAATCAGACAAAAATACTTAAAAATTACTTGAGAAGAGCAAAAAAAGACATATTTCATAACAAGTTGTGTAAAAAAATATATAAAAAAAGCAATTTTTGTATGTTGAAAAAGCAACTTTTTGAAAGCAGGATCCAAAAAACGCATTTAGAATTAATATAACTAGGAAACAATCTGCAGTTTCTGATATTGGATATTTTAATACGAATTGTAGAAGTATCCTCATACTTTCAATTAGGAGGAATATTAATGAAAATTATAATGAAAGTATTGCCATTTTGCTTTGCCGCACTTTTTTCGGCTGCATTGATTACAGGTTGCAGCGGAAAATCTTCTGCCGGCAAATCAGCAAATGCTTCGGGCAGTCCGGCCAAAAGACAGACTGATGGAAAAAATTTACCTGCACTTACAGAAAAGCCTTTGACGATTATCCTTTGGGATATTTCAACAAATGAACCAGGAAAAACTCAGGATGAAGAAGCTGTAAAGAGATTTATGGCTGACTATCCAAACATCACTGTTAAACAGATTCATCAGCAGAATGATAACTATAAGCAGCAGCTTGTAGTTGCAATGAGTTCAGGCCAGGCTCCAAACATGTACATCCATTGGGGCGGAGGTCCAATGGCTGAATATTACAAATCAGGTTTTGTAAATGATATTACAGATATGTATGCAAAATATGACCATCCGGCATTTATTGACGCTGCTGTCGGACAGTCAACATATAATGGAAAGATGCTTGCTATTCCATTCGGCGGACTTTCAGGCTGTGATATTTTCTACAACAAATCTATTTTTGCAAAATACGGACTTAAAGTTCCAACAACAATAGATGAACTTGAAGATGTTTGTGCAAAGCTTAAAGCAAATGGTATTATTCCATTCTCTTTGGCAAATGCATCAAAGTGGACAGGTTCAATGTACTACATGTATCTTGTTGCACGTCATTCAGGAAATGCAGAATTTGATGCAGCTTACACACAGGAAAATGGTGGAACATTCACAAGTCCTGCATTTATTTATGCCGGAGAAAAGATCCAGGAATGGGTAAAGAAAGGCTATTTCCCGGCTGGTGTAAACTCACTTTCTGCAGATGATAACCAGGATAGAGCACTTTTATACGATGGTTCTGCTGCAATGATGCTTCACGGATCATGGCAGGTTTCTGGAATCAAGGCTGATAGTGAAGAATGGTACAACGAAAACATAAGCGTATTCCGTTTCCCAGAAGATACAGCAGCAAAGGCTGCTGGTGTTCCACAGGATGTAGAAATTGGTACTGCAATTGGTACTGGATTCTCATTCAACTGTTTCAATAAGGACGGTTCTGTAAATCAGGAAATGCTTGATGCATGTTATGTACTTGCAACACAGTATTTTAATGATGACACCTACAATAAACAGAAGATGGATACAGGAACAGTTCCTTCAATCAAAGGATTCAATACAAATATAGATGATCCAAACAACAAAAAGATTATTGATATCTTCTTTGATGCTTCAAACGTACAGCTTTGGTATGACCAGTATTTGCCTGCATCTGTTACAGAGGTTCATAAGAACTGTATGACAGAACTCTTTGGTCTTGTAAAAACTCCAAAAGAAATTGGCCAGGAACATGATGCAGCTATGAAAAAGGCTATCGCAGAATAAAACATTGTAATCTGATTCGGTTCCGGTCAGATAGATATCACACTGCCTGCAGGAAAACTTTATCTTGCGGGCAGTTCCTTGAGTTAAAGAACTGATTAATAAATGAACAAGAGGAACTGTATGGAAAGGTTTAAAAAAATAGGTCTTGCTCAGACAAGGGCAAAGAGCATAGCTGAAGCAGCTACAGTGTTTCTGTCACCTGCGTTAATATTAATCGCTATTTTTATCGTATATCCCATTTTTGATACTTTTGTTATAAGTGGGTTCAAATGGAATGGCATTTCATCTGACAAGGTTTTTATAGGACTTGAAAACTGGAAAACACTTATTTATGATGAAAAATTCTGGAAATCATTTTCACACAATCTTATTGTGATGGTGTTTTCTATCTTATTGCAGATTCCGATCGGTATGTTTCTGGCTACCTTTCTTGATGCCGGAGGAAAAAAACTCGGTATTTTTAAGGTTGTATGGTTTTTGCCTTATCTCATGAGTTCTGTTGCCATAGCATTTTTGTTTGTGTATGCACTTGCGACAAACGGAGGACTTGTTTCTTCTCTTGTGACGTTTATTCTGGAAAAGAAAACAAACATAGACCTTTTGGGAATTTCACCTAATGCACTTTTTACAATAATCGGAGTTATAGCATGGCAGTTTACTCCGTTCTATATGGTTTACTTTATTGCAGGTTATGCAAATATTGATCCCCATGTCTACGAGGCTGCTATAATAGACGGTGCAACAAGAGGACAGTATCTGCGTCTGATTGCAATTCCTATGCTTGGACCAATTTTCAAGACAGCATGTACAATGTCTCTTATTGGATCTCTCAAATATTTTGATATGATCTGGAATATGACACAGGGAGGACCGGCCGGTAGTACAGAGCTTATGGCAACCTACATGTATAAGCTTTCATTCCAGCAGTTTAACATGGGATACGGTTCAACTGTTGCAGCCGGTATGTTTATTTTGATAACGACTATAGCACTTCTCTTTAATAGAGTATTCAAAGTTAAGGAGGATTATTGATATGATAGACATGATAGATAGAACTGATAAGATTGATATGGATGATATTAAAAAAGCTTATCGCATATCAAAAATTAAATCAAAGATAGCATGGACTATAGCAACATTTTTTGCAGTTCTTCAACTTGTGATAACACTTACACCATTTTTCTTCATGATAATGAATTCCTTCCGTAAGCAGTTTGATATGCTTCAGCAGGGGGTTTTTCATCTTCCTGATCCTTGGTATTTCAAGAATTACGTTGAAGTTATTACACATGGATTCTTTGGATATTTCTTTAGAAGCGTGTTAGTTGTAGCTGTTTCGCTGGTGATTATGCTGATTGTTTCGGCTTTTGCAGCATATCCTTTATCAAGAATGAAGTTCAGGTTTAATCCATTAATATATGCGGCTATTGTAGCAATGATGGCTGTACCGATGCATGTAACTTTGATTCCTATTTTCAAACTTACAACTGCAGTCGGATTTTACGATTCATTAAAGTCACTTATAGGTCCTTATGTTGCATTTGCATTGCCGATGTCAATTTTTATTTTGACGGCATTTATGAAGACAATTCCGAAGGAGATTGAGGAATCTTCTGAAATCGACGGCTGCAACCGCTATCAGAATTTTTTCAGTATGATTCTTCCGCTTTCAAAATCAGGATTGTCAACACTTGCAATTTATAATGGTGTTGCAATGTGGAATGAATTTGCTTTTGCAAATACACTTCTCATTTCACCAGAGAATAAAACACTTCCTCTTGCTCTTGGACAATTCAAAGGTGAACATGCGTTGAATATCCCGATAAATATGGCTGTTCTGACACTTTCAGTTCTTCCTATGATAATTCTGTTTATCTTTTTCCAGGATAAGCTTGTTAAAGGCATGACCGCCGGAGCAATAAAAGGCTAAAACTTGTATTTTATTGGAAAAGACGATTGATTATTCGTCGTGGATAAAGGATTTTATTATGATAATATACGTAAACGTAAACGCCAAACATGATGGTAATGGAACCAAAGAATTGCCGTTCAAAAGAATTGGTGAAGCTGCCAGAGTTGCAATGCCTGGTGACGAAGTTATTGTAGCTGCTGGAACATATAGAGAGTATGTTAATCCTGTAAATGCAGGAACAGAAGAAAATCGGATTGTATATAAAAGCGAAAAACCACTTGGTGCTGTTATTACAGGCGCAGAATCAGTAAAAAACTGGACAAAATATAAAGGCGATGTCTGGGTTGCAAAAGTAAAGAACAGCATTTTTGGCAATTATAATCCATATACAACTTTAGTTTATGGCGACTGGTATTTTGCAACACCAAATAAACATACAGGTTGTGTTTGGTTGAATGATAAGGCACTTTATGAAGCTTTAAGTGTTGATGAATGTGTTGAAGCAAAAGTTTACGAATGTTCATGGGATCCTGAGAATTCCCGCAGAAAATGGTATGCAGAACAGGATGCACAAAAAAATGAAACAGTAATTTATGCAAATTTTGGCGGGGCTGATCCGAATAAAGAAAATGTAGAAATTACCGTAAGACGTGAATGCTTTATGCCTGAAAAGGAAGGCATTGGTTTTATCACTGTAGCAGGTTTCAATATCAACAAAGCTGCAACAACATGGGCACCACCGGCAGCCTATCAGGATGGAATGATAAGCCCTCATTGGAGTAAAGGCTGGATAATTGAAGACTGCGAAATTTGGGGAAGCAAATGTGCAGGAATTTGTGTAGGACGCTATTACGATCCGGAAAATAGTAATTTTTATACTACAAAACATGTAAAAAGTCCTACTCAAATGGAACGGGATTCTGTTTGCCGCGGTCAGTACTATGGCTGGCTTAAAGAAAAAATTGGCGGACATATAATCCGCAGAAATAATATTCATCACTGTGAACAGGGTGGAATTATTGGACGAATGGGCGGTGTTTTCAGCATTATTGAAGATAACCATATCCATCACATCAATAACATGATGGAACTTGGCGGAGCTGAAATTGCCGGAATTAAAATGCATGCCGCAATTGATGTCATTATGAGAAGAAATCATATACATCATTGTACAATGGGAATCTGGTGCGACTGGGAAGCTCAGGGAACAAGAATTACACAGAATCTTCTGCATGATAACGAACGTCCATCCTTTGCAGAATATTTAAAAGGCGGAATGACATGTCAGGATATATTCGTTGAAGTTGGGCATGGACCTACACTTATTGATAACAATATTCTTTTGTCTGACGTTTCTCTTAGAATTGCAACTCAGGGTGTTGCAATGGTTCATAACTTGTGTGCAGGTTCATTTACGATGGTCGGAGACGGTACAACATGGCGATATACGCCTTATCATATGCCGCACAGGACAGAAGTTATGGGCTTTATGACAATTCTTCATGGAGATGACCGCATTTACAATAATATCTTCATTCAAAAATGGCCTTCAGAAGATTTCGTATTGATTGATGAATCAAATCCTGATGGAAAACAGGTGGAAAACAGAAAAGTCGGTACAGACTGTTTTGATGAATATCCTACTTATGATGAATGGATAGCTCAATTTGAGATGGAAGAACCATATCCTAATATGATGAAGCACGATAAATATCATTTTTCACATCTTCCTGTTTGGCTTGACGGAAATGCTTATTTTGAAGGTGCAAAGGCCTGGAAAAATGAGAAAAACTCGTTTATTGATAAGTCTGGCAAGGTTCATGTTGATGTCGTTGAGAAAAACGGCAGTTATTATCTTGATACAAACATTTACGATGTATTAAAAGAATTTTCTGCTGACATGATTTCGACTGAAACTTTGGGTAAAGCTTTTGAACCTCAGCAGCAGTTTGAAAATCCTGATGGAACACCAATTACATTTGATTCAGATTATTTTGGAAATCATCGCGGAACAGATGTAATTCCTGGACCGTTTGCATCAAAAAGTGATGCAAAGGAAAAGCTTTTCGGAAAACTTTCTATAGAAGAGTAAATTAATCTTTGTACTGCATATAGTTTTGACTGTTCAGTTTCTATGCTGAATCGTTGTAGATTTTGCAAAATTGTGCAGCTGCTAAAAAGCCGGTCATTATCTGTTGCAGTGCATGGATTTACAGTTTCTGTATGCTTTCTTCCGCCGGCAGAGTGGACAAGAAAAATCTGTTTACGGCTAGCTCCGGTTTCGGGTTTCGTTTAATGTGACAGTTTGCAGAAAATGTTGCAGGAATTTTGGGGAAGGCTCTGGAAACTGAAATTTCCAGAGCCTTTTTTTGCAGTCAAAAGTTTACTTTTGTGCTGCAATAAATTTTTATTCAGCAGTTTTTGCAGGCATATCGATAACAACTTTTCTAATCTTGAAAAAGTTGATGATTATTCTCAAAAACTCATCTGTCATTACTGCAAAGAATACACCTTTTATGCCGAAGTTCAAAACTTTGACAAACAAAAGTGCACATAATACAACACAACATGTGCCAAAAATCTGAGTCAGGAACATCCATCTTGTATCACCGCTTCCACGGATTCCGTTTCCGACTATGATATTTCCGAACTTTGAATACAAATTCAGGCACATCAGTATCAGATAGAAACCGGATGTAGCAATAATATTCTCATCAGTAGTAAAGAAGCCTATTATCACTTTTGGCATGATAATGCACATTACAAGCATGATGACAGCGCATGCAAAAGACATATAGTATGCTACCTTACAGACATTCTTGAACTTTTCACTGTCGTGCGCACCTGTTGCCTCGCCTGTCAGGGTAAGAGTTGCATTACCGATAGAGCCGACGACTACAACAACAAGAATCTCGATACCGAATATCATGGAATATATGCCGGCTGCCTTTTCGTTGATGGAATTCAGAATGGCAATAAGTGCAAGGTTTCCGATATTCCACAGAAAATCCTCGAGAGCTGTATTTATACCAAGTTTTGCAGAACGTAGAAAAGGTATCGGAGACGCTGCAAGCAGAGCCTTCAGACGCGGACGGGTAAAAAGCTTGTCTGACTTGATGAAAATCCATATTGACGCAAGCACACCTGCGTACTCTGCAATCGTTGTTGCAATTGCAGCACCTTTAATGCCCATTGCAGGGCATCCGAGATGTCCGAAAATCATCACCCAGTCCAGAAAAACATTCAGCAAAGAACGTATGATTCCAAAGTAAACCATCGGCTTTGTATAGTTCGATGTCTGCATGATGACCATAGTAGAAGCCTCGATACCGATTATCAGAAAGTTCGGCACAAAGAAATACATGTACTCCATGCACATCGGGAGGACAGTTTCTGATACACCCATCTTTATGAATACGAACTTGCCGCAAAAAATCCAGAACAGCATAAGAGCCACAGGCAGAACATGTATCCACTTCAAAAGCGAAGCAGAATACAGCTCGCACTCAGCAGTATCTTTTGCGCCGACTTTCTGGCTGATAATGATGGAAGCACCGACTACTATAGAAAAATTTACAGACATCGTCGTCCAGACAGGACTTGTGACGTTACCCAGAGCGCTCATATAAAGAACATCAACATGCCCCAGAAACGCTCTGTCTATAAGCATCTGCAGCTGAGAAATAATATTTCCCAGCATGATAGGAACAGCAATCGTCAGAAGCTGCTTCAGATACAGTTTATTGTTATTCATTTGCCAACCTCATAATCTCATCTTCCAGTTTTTTGAACACCAGAGCCACAAGATAACCGTCTGCCGCCGCGTGATTCAATCTGACAGTCACAGGCATTTTGAGAGAACCATCAAAAGATTTCTCAAACCTGCCCCAGTTGACAATCGGATTAAAATACAAATAGCCGTCCGGAAGCTCCAGATGAAGGGAATCGTAAGAAAGCCACGGAATACAGGAAGCATCAAACCAGTTAGGATGATTTGCAGAATCAAGTCTGTATTCCCGAGTAGATTTCGCTTCATCAATATCCTTTACAGCTCGTTCATAAAACGTTTTATAATCACTGTCATACTCTGTATATGCCAAAGTAAAAGTCTCTGTATCATCGTGGAAAATATACTGAGCAGGATTTATTTTATCCCAGCACAAAAGCCTGCTGTTTTTGTAATCCCAGCACAGCCTGTAATCTTCTCGCGAATTCAAAACATTTGATAAAACATACAGAAAATTGATATAGAACTTTGTGTTTGTTCTTTTTGAAAAATCAACAAGAGCAGTTACATCTATTCTGTTTGTAATAGAAAGAGAACATTTGCAGTCTTTGGAAAAATGAGTAAACACACCTTTGCGGTAGTATGTGTCTAAATCGATAAACTTGAAATTCATTTTGCTTTTCCTTATAAAAAATTCCTCGCCAGCAGCGAGTCATGTATGGCAATAATCGCAGTTTGCAAAGCAAAGCGCATACGATAAAAAATACATGAAAAATCACAGGCAAAGCAAAAAAGACGAAAACTCAAGTTAAAGCAGAGTCTTTACTCCATGCAAGATTCGTCATTTATGCTTTGCATGGAGATATGCGAATACATAGAACCATATTCGCCTCCCGTAAAAAAAAACTGTTCTGCTGCAATCGGCAAGCAGAACGTCTGCAAAACAAGACGCCATAAATATAGCACACTGAACCAAAATGTAAATAGGGTTTTAAAAATATACTTGTAAAAAGGAAAATTCTGCACGAACAAAGCCTGAACAAAAAGAGATTTTCCAAGAATCATATAGCATTCACTGCCAGGATTGCAGTCCCTGTTTATATTACTGGAATGAATGGCTTTTTCTGCTTCATTCAAAGTTAACTATAATTGTCCAAAATATCATTTATTATTGTTTGTATATGGGCTATTTGAAGATCTGTTAAGCCGTCTGTGTTTAGAGTGTGTTTTTCAGATATTCCTAAAAGAAAATCTGTGGAAACGCTGAAAAGGTTTGCAATTTTAATGAGCATATCTATTGATGGCATTATATTTTCGTTTTCCCAATTGGAAACGCTCTGCTTTGTAACTCCCAATTTGTTTGCCATTTCAACCTGATTTAAGTTGTTGCTTATTCTTAGTTTTTTTATTTGCTCTCCTAGCATGAATAATCCTGTCAATTAGTGTTTGACTATGATATAAAATTTTCTTGACACAATAAAAATACAAAAGTATATTAATACTTGACTCAAAAATAAGGTCGACTTGTTTAAATAAGGAGTTTGCATGAAAAAATTATTCACAATGCTGGCACTGCTTGTTGCATTTGTAGCAGGTAGCTTTGCCTATGAAGTAAGAGTTGGTAAAGATGTTGTTTTTACCGATGTAAAGAAAGTTGTAATAATATCTGGATTGTCTTCTTGGGGTTCTGATATGATGGTTGATAAAGATACAGTTTTAGCTCCACCTATGTACAAGGTAGTTCTAAAAGATGGTTCTGAGTGGAGATTCTGCGGTGAAGGCGGCTTCTTTACTGACGCTCCTGTGGAATATTCTAATTCTAAAGATAAATACAAGAATAAGTAGTTCAATTTCAAACTGATTAATAACCTAGTATCAATATGATAGTAGGTTATTAGTATGGCGTCCCTGAATTATAGTAAGGACTCTGTACTGATATTATTTTTAAAGCCAATAGCGGATAACAGGAGTATATATGATTTGGGAAAATATTATAGAAGATCCTGACAATCAAAAGTATATTGATGAAAAGACATTAACTTATAGATATCTTTTGGAAAAAGACGGTAAGCGAAAGCTTATTGTTCTGGGATTAAATCCTAGCACAGCGGATTCTGATAAAGCTGATCCAACTATGACAAGAGTGATGCAGTTTGCAGAACAGGAAGGTTTTGATAGTTTTGCAATGATTAATCTTTATCCACAGCGTGCAACAAATCCGAAAAACGTTAAAAGTTTTGATGATGAGATTCATAAAAAAAATCTTGAAAAAATAGAAGCTTTGGTTAAAAGAATTGATAATCCTGTTATTTTATTGGCTTTTGGCGTAAATATTTTGAAGAAAGAAGGTTTTCTCAAATATTTCTATAAAATTTATAAATCATTGAATGAGAATTATAAGCCGTCTTGGAAATATCTTGAGTTAAGTAAGGACGGTGTACCAAGACATGTTTTATGTTTGAGTTATTCATTACGAATGAAGGATTTTAAGTTTGGAGATATAGAAGGAAAAGAATTTCATAACAAATTTAAAGCCGTAGCAAAGATGGCAGATCCAAACGAAGACCCCGATAAAGTAATGTATTAATTTTATACCTTAAAGCAGTTCCAGAAAGTCTTTTAGCTTGATTTCATCTTTGGGAAAGGTCAGTTTATTTTCTGACAGGGTGGCATCCATTGTCGATGAAAAAGGGAAAAGGCTGGTTGTTAGAAACGGATATCATAAGGCCCGTATCATTCAGACAGCCTGCGGAAATGTCGGGGTACAGCTTCCCCGCATCGATGACAGAAAAGCAACGGAAAGGTTTGTCAGTAAGATCCTGCCACCGTTTGTAAGGAAAACTCCGACAGTGGAAACGCTTATAGCAGCCCTTTACCTTGCAGGAGTTTCGTCGAACAAGTTTCAGGAAGCGCTTTCAAGTGTGTTCGGAGAAAACTCGAAGGGATTTTCGCCGGCAACGATAATTCGCATGACCAGAGAATGGTTAAATGAATTCCAGGAATGGAAGAAACGAGACCTGACTGGGAAGGAATATGTCTATGTATGGGGCAGACGGAGTCTATGTGAAATCAAGGCTCGATGGGGAAAAGACCTGCCTTCTTGTAATAATAGGCGTTGGAGTTGACGGAAAGAAGGAACTGATTGCGATTGAACCTGGAATCCGGGAAAGCACGCAGAGCTGGAGAGAAGTGCTTCTGGATCTGAAATACAGAGGACTTACAAAGGCTCCCAAACTTGCAATATGCGACGGAGCATTGGGCTTCCAGAATGCAGTGGACGAAATCTGGGGGCAGATGAAAATACAGAGATGCTGGTTTCACAAGACGGCCAACATCCTGGACAAGATGCCGAAATGTGTTCAGAAAAAAGCCACGGAGATGATTCGTGACATGCACATGGCAGACACAAGGGAAAACGCATTGAAGGCCTATGACAAATTTGTAGAAACCTTCGAGACAAAATATGAAAAGGCAGTTGAAAATCTGAAGAAGGACAAGGAAGATTTGTTCCGGTTCTATGATTATCCTGCCGAACACTGGACTCATATCAGGACAAGCAATCCGATAGAGTCAACTTTTGCAACAGTCCGATTGAGGCACAACTCGACAAAAGGAAACGGAACAGCAAAAGCAACCGAAGCAATGGCTTTTAAACTCTGCCAGCAGGCAGAAAAAGGCTGGCGACGATTGAAAGGCTTTGAAAAGCTTGATCTCGTTGTCAAAGATATTAAATTTGAAAATGGTGTACTGAAAGAAGCGGCTTAAAACTTAGGCTGATTCAAACCCCAGTCCACAACATTTGACAATTTCTCTATCTCTTTTTATTTAGAACATAGCGTAACAGGAAAATTTTTGATTTTCCTCAAAAAACTTCCTTTCTGTTTTTTACATATTAACAGATAAACAGCGTCTGCTTGTCGTGTCAACGCATTTCGGATTTTCAAAGCCCATATCAGTCAGCAAACGGGTCAAAATCTTTGTCTTTGTTCCAGAGGTATTCAAGACCGTTGGCTATTTCGCCGGCTTTGTCCAAACTGATTGTATCTCTCACAAACCCTAGAGCCATATCTATTCCTGCAGTTATGCCGGACGATGTATAAAACTTGCCGTCACACACCCAGCGTGCTCTTTTTTTCCACTGAACTTTGCTGCTCTGTGATACAACCCAGTCCCACGAAGCTTTATTGCTTGTGGCAGATTTGCCGTCAAGCAGGCCTGTCTTTGCAAGCAGGACAGAACCGGTACATACACCCAGAACATACTCACTCTGCTCGACAGCCGTACACAGTCCGGCGATAAAACTGTCATCGCTCACAAGAGAACGCGTACCCCAGCCGCCCGGCACAAGCAGAATGTCGCTTTTTTTCAGCTGGTCAAAACTCTGCGTCATAATCTGATTTTTGGTTGAGCTTGTGACAACGCCACCAGCAAGAGAATAGTATTTTATCTCGCAGTCACTTCCGAGACGGGCAAACACCTCTGCCGGACCAAGAGCATCCAGAGCTGTAAAATCATTGAACAAAATAATATTTATAAGTTTCATGCTACATGAATTTTAACTGTGGAATTCAATTTTTGCAAGAATTAAAAATACAGGACCTCTGCAAAAATGCTTTTTACAAGTTGCCCGAAGTGCCAGAAGAATTTTCCCCGGAAAAACAGAAACAGCAAAAAAGAGTATTTCAGACATTTTTCATTCAGTTTAAAATACCGTATTTTAAATGAAAAAGACGTCTTTTTGAAAATAAATACGGTATTTTAAATGAAAAAGACGTCTTTTTGAAAATAAATACGGTATTTTAAATGAAAAAGACGTTTTTTTGAAAATAAATACGGTATTTTAAATGAAAAAGACATCTTTTTGGAAATAAATACGGTATTTTAAATGAAATAAAATTTTCAGCCGTCAGAGAGAGGAGAGGACTTTGTTCTGTCATGCTGAAATAAATTCAAGTCTCAGCTTTCGGTTTCTGACAAGTTTATTTCGTAAACCCGCATGACAGAATGAATTATCTTTTTGCTCAAGCTCTGCTAATGCTCTGCTAATGCTCTGCTAATGCTCTGTACGCAGGCTTATAACTCTATGAATTCTTTCGGCTTGAAGTTATCTGCGAGAGTCCATGTATGAGCCTTGCCGTTTTTCATTACAAAGATTTTTACAAACTGACGCACTTTTTCTTTGTCGCCCCAGGCCTGCATGAACTTGCGGGACGGATGACTGTAAATTTTTTCAAAAAGACTGTCATCTTCTACAGGTTCAAAGCACCCGGCAACACGTATCTGAGTTCCACCGGCCATAAAACAGACTTCTGCTTTCGGATTTGCCATAAGCTGTTTGTACATTTCCTTGAATGCACCTGTGTGGAAAATAATGCCGTCGTCTCCGGCAGAAAACATCAGGATTTCGCGGACATGCGGCTGTCCGTCTGCGTCCACTGTTGCCAGATTCATAACAGGATTTTCATTCATCATCTTGAACAGATCTTCTTTTGTCATACATTCCTCCAGTACAAGATAGACCTTTTAAAATTGCAATTAAAAACAACTTTGAAAAGGTTTTAACCTCGTCAGTTTAATTTTCTGAGGTTTTCTTATACCCGTATCATATTGATGTCTGACAAACAGAACTTTCAAAAATCAGTCAATTTGTTTCAAAAATCGCTCCCTGTATTCTTTCGGGCTGATACCAAACTCCTTGTGAAATGCCGCTGTCAAATGCGAATTGCTGGAGAAACCGCATTTATACGCAATCTCTGTAATAGAATAATCATCACGCCTCAGCATAAACTGAGATTTTGTTAAACGCACCTGAGACAGATAGTTTTTGGGAGAAAGACCGCATTCTTTTCTGAAAAGCTTACAGAAAGACGACACGGACATATTGGCATTCTCTGCAAGACGGGCAACCGTCAGATTTTCGCCCAGATGCTGTTCTATGTATGCCTGAATTCTTGCGATGCGTGCATTTGAAACAGGGGAACGCATATCATAGTTTTCGCCAAGAATGCTCCTGATAATCCAGTGCGTCAAAAGCATTGTCTGACAGCCAAGCGTAATATCAGAGTTCGGCATGTTCTTGGTAGATTCGAACGCAAAAAGATGCAGGATTTTTAGCACGTCATGACAGATTATAAACTGAGTTCCCTTGAACAAAGGCACCTGTTTTTGATACAGGGCAAACTGCTGTTCAAAAAAATCTTTGTCTATCATAATCGTGTAATAATTCGGAAAATTTTCCGCTTTATCCTCGTGCGGTATCCCCGGCGACAAAATCGTACCGAGGTAATAGTTTTCTGGAACATCGACAGAAAGATTCTGCAGACCGTCTTTTGCATCAAATTGAATGATAATCATATATGACGGATGAGAATGCTGATGTTTTACCGCAATCTTGCAAAAATCGACAGACTGTATAAAAAGTGCAAAGTTTCTGAAAGCAAAGCAGTCTACAGCCTTCAAATCCTCAGGCTTTATACCGGAACCGACAAGATTTTGTATTGAATCAAAGTTCTGCATGAATCAATTATAACATACAAAAACCTCCGGGAAGCGCGACTTTTTAGAGTTTTGCAGAAAACAGAATTTCCGCCGAAAGCATTATATTTACATTGATAAAATACTTTTCAAAAGAAACATAATTCACTATAATAAGCCCCATACCGTTATCCATCAGGATTTTATACGGAGAAAAAAAATATTATGCTGTGCACCACTTGGCGTGCAGGGAGATTTTATGAAAAAAAAATTGATTTCGTTATTTTTTATGATTGGATTTGTATTTGCTGATTTAACTGCAAATGAATTAAACCTGAAAGCAAAAAAAACTAAGGAAACAAAAGTAGAACCTGTTTATATTCAAAAGATAGAGGCCATTGCAGAAGGAAAAAATGGAGAAGAAAAAAAATTAGAAGGATTGCTATTTTTATTTGAAATAACGAAACTTCGGAAAAATGACAGGCAGTTGTATCTTCAGGAATTGAGGGATTTCCAAATCAGCGGCGTAAGTTATGCAGAAATTACCAAAGAAAAAATAAGTTTGGCAATAGAACCTCACACAGAAATTATAGAGTCCTGTAAATTTATTGAAAAATATCCAGATGCTAAAGATGTTGTAAAAAATCCTAAAAATGGAATCATAATGCAGACTGTTATTTATGGAGCAGAACTTCCAGAGAGCGGAAATGTATCCGTAACTACCCAGATTGGATGGGCAGATTTTGATAAAGAAAAAAAAGATATGGTAAATGGCAAAACAGAGGATTTTGTCTTCGAATTTGATTTATCAGCATTAAAGGATGAAATTAGTACTTCTGAAATATCAGAAAAAGAAAAGGCTAAATTATTGAAACTGATAAATGATTTTAGGCAGGATAAAGATTTTTCTATAGATAATTTGAGAAATTATTCATACATTATTGATTTTGCTGAGAAAAATGAATTAGTGAAAATTTCAGTCGATTCTAGTTCTTTTCCAACTGACAGTGTTTCAAGAGAATATTCAGCAATATTTTTGCTGGCATATGTCAGTGGAAACCTGGAAAAACAACTAATTTCTGGTAATTATATTAATTCCCCAAAAGAAGGTATTGAATTCGAAGTGTTAAAATATAAACAGTTAAAAGAAATGAACAAAGACATTAATATTGATTTTTTTAACGATTTAATGTAAAAAAAGCGCCTGTCGTTAATGCAAAGCCGGCAGGACGGTTCCAGTCTTCTGCCGGCATAATACTGCAATATGCTTACACAGAAGATAAATAATGATTATAAATAAAAACATGACATTAAATTTTATTAACCTGTTTCTGGGAGCTGTCCTTGCTTTTTTGCTTTCAACAAATATTGAATTTAATTCAACGGTTTTAAATTCAGTGTTTCCATTTTTTGTGCTGCTGTCCGGAAGCCTCTGCTATAAAAAAATTACTTCACGTACAAAAGGCAAACTGCTGTTTTATCTGCCGTCGTTTATATTCGGATATGGTTTTTATATTGCAGTAATCCTTGTAATGCTGCTGAATTTCACTGGAGCTGCATTTTGGTTTAATGAAGAAATAAACAAAGAAAAAATACAGAAATGCAGGTCTTCAAATCAAACTGAGTACTGTGAAGTTTATCATTATCCGGTCGGAGCTTACAGCGGAGGATCTGGCAGAGTCCGTGTTTTTGTAATCAATAAATATTTTTCGCTGATAAGAAAGGAAGTTTATTATGAAAATAAAGCATATATTTTCCCTGAAGATAATGATACATCTTTTGAATATGCAGAATGGAAAGATGAAGATACAATAATCATATGGGATAAGGAAATTAACGTGCATGATATTGAAGTTTATAAAGGGGTAGTTTTGATATCTGCTTCAGTTTTTTCAATTGTCCTTTTTGTTTATTTTATTGCAGCAGTAATAAAAATAATTCAAAAAAAGAATTCAAAGTAAATGGAGGAATCTGTTCCCTGTCAAATTAAACATGGCCGCATTACGATTACAGAACATGCGGTTAAGAAAGGGCAGAAAAGTATCGGATGCTTCGATAGTTGATGTCGTTATCATTGAAAGAAAATAAAAAAAGCAGAGAAGCTTTGTTTCATTCTGGGATTTTATTCTTGAAATTGCAGTTTTTAAGGGTTTTGGCAATTATAAGAACTTTCTTATCTTTGTCTTATCATATCTTCATGAACGGAGGGACTGTTTGTTCGATAATACGAGACAGTAAGCTTTTTTCATACTAACTAACAACAAACCGATAAAAAGACTGTCCGTTTAGGGAGCTTTTCTTCTGGCTGTGAGTTTGCCCCTCACAGCCAGTTTTTTTTTGCATTTGAATAAGTGAAAACTTCGACAAGAGTCTGTTTTTTATGGCAGAATTAGTATAAAATGGATGTCATACAAGATATCTTGTATTGGAGGATTGTGATGAGTAGATTGAAGCTGCCGTCAGCAGGATCTGACAGTACTTTTTCTGAACCTGTCATTTCTGGTTTTCAGCGTCGTGTAAAGGCTATGCCGCCTGGCGTTTGTCATGTAGAAATGTTGCTGTCTTATCTTCGGCTGTGTCATGCCCAGAGTTGTGGAAAATGTGTACCGTGCCGTATTGGTATTCATAAAATAGAAGAGCTTTTGCATAAAATTGTAAACAACGAGGCCACTCTTGATACGCTTAGGCTAATCGGGCAGGTTGCAGAAAATATCAGAATTTCTGCTGACTGTGTTATCGGCACAGAAGCTGCCAGAATGGTTTTGGATGCTCTCGACGGCTTTACGATGGACTTTCTTTCTCATGTCCGTGATCATCGCTGTATAGGAAGTTTTGAGCAGCCGATACCGTGCATTGACCGTTGTCCGGCTCATGTTGACATACCTGGTTACATAGCCCTTGCTGGTGAAGGCCGTTTCTCTGACGCTGTCAAGCTTATCCGCAAAGACAATCCTTTTCCGACTGCCTGTGCTCTCATCTGCGAGCATCCGTGTGAGTCACGCTGCCGCCGTCAGATGATGGATGCGCCGCTTAATATCCGTGGTCTCAAGAAATATGTTGTAGATCATGTTCCAGCAAATGAAGTCCCTGTTCCGTCCTGCAGTGCCGCTACTGGCAAAAAAGTCGCCGTTATCGGCGGAGGTCCGTCAGGCCTCACTGTAGCTTATTTCTTGCGTCTGATGGGACATTCTGTTACTGTTTATGAATCAAAGAAGCAGCTTGGCGGTATGCTTCGCTATGGTATACCAAGTTATCGTTTCCCGAGGGAAAGGCTTCAGGAAGATATAGACGCAATACTTTCTACTGGCATAACAGTTCATTGCAACAGCAAAGTCGGTAAAACCGAGATGGAAAAAATTGCCGCCGAGTATGACGCCATTTATCTTGCAATAGGTGCTCATGCAAGCAAGACTGTCAGAATTCCTGGAGAAAATTTAACAAATGTTCTGTCTGCTGTAGAAATGCTTAGAAATATCGGTGACGGCAATATGCCTGATTTCAAAGGTAAGACAATTGCCGTTATCGGCGGCGGAAACGTTGCTATGGACTGCGCCCGTACTGCAATTCGTGCCGGTGCACAGAGAGTTTATGTTGTGTACCGCCGCCGTCAGGAAGATATGACGGCTCTGCCGGAGGAAGTTATGGACGCTGTTGCAGAAGGCGTTGAACTTGTAACGCTTGAGGCTCCTGTCCGTATAGAAGGTGACGAGCACGGTTGTGTAAAGGCTCTCATTGTTCAGCCGCAGAGAATTGATGAAGTAAAGAATGGTCGTCCGGCTCCTGTTAACGCTGCAAAAGATGAGATTTCAATTGCGTGTGATGTCGTTCTTGAAGCTGTCGGCCAGGATGTAGAATCTGCAGATTTTGTTGCTTATGGTATCCCTGCCAAGCGCAACTGCTTTATTGCAGACGAGTACGGCAAAGTTCAGAATACTGAGGCAGTTTTTGCCGGAGGTGAATGTGTTACAGGTGCTTCTACTGTCATCAAGGCGATTGGAGCCGGCAAAGTTGCTGCTGCAAGTATTGATGAATTTCTGGGGTTTGAACACAAAATTTCATGCGATGTAGAAATTCCTGCTCCTGTATTGAATTCAAAAATACCTTACGGTCGGGTAAATCTCGGTCAAAGAGAAGCATGGGACAGAAAGCGTGATTTCAGCAGTGCAGAACTTAATATGAGCGAAGAAGAGGCTCTCGCAGAAACAAACCGCTGCCTGCGCTGTGACCACTATGGTTGCGCATCATTCAGAGGAGGCAGAGTAGACAGATGGTAAACTTGAAGATTGATGGCCGTGATGTACAGGCAAAAGAAGGCACGACAATTCTGAATGCAGCAAAAGAAAACGGAATTGAGATACCTACACTGTGCTATCTTAAAGATTTGAATGAGATAGGGGCATGCCGTGTTTGTCTTGTAGAAATCGAAGGCAAAGACACATTGTCAGCTGCTTGCAATACAGTTGTTCGTGAAGGCATTGTTGTAAATACAAGAAGTAGAAAAGTTCTGGATGCAAGAAGAATGAACTTGCAGTTTATTCTTTCAAATCATAATTATACATGTCCGACGTGTGTACGAAACCAGAACTGTGAACTTCAGCGTCTTGCGTATGACACGGGAATCACAGATGTTTTGTTTAGTCACAGTTATGAAAAGTTTGAATGGGACACGAGTTTTCCTTTGATTCGTGATGCCTCAAAGTGCATCAAATGCATGCGCTGTATACAGGTGTGCGACAAAGTTCAGGGACTCAAAGTCTGGGATACGGCCGGCACAGGACGTCATACAAGTGTCAATGTGAGTGAAAACAGGTCTATAGGCAATGCAAACTGTGCCTTGTGCGGTCAGTGTATCACTCATTGTCCTGTCGGCGCACTTCATGCCAGAAACGATACCATGAAGATGATGGATGCTATTGCAGATCCAGAAAAAACTGTTATCGTTCAGGTAGCGCCTGCCATCCGTTCTGCATGGGGAGAGTCTTTTGGTTTAACAAGAGAACAGGCTGGTGAGAAAAAACTTGTCTCAGCCCTCAGGGCCATCGGTGCAGATTATGTTGTCGATACAAATTTTTCTGCTGATCTGACGATTATGGAAGAAGGCAGTGAGCTTTTGGAGAGACTCAAGAATTCAAATAAATATAAGTGGCCTATGTATACTTCGTGCTGTCCTAGCTGGGTTAGATTTCTCAAAATGGAATATCCGGATCAGGTTCCGCAGCTTTCGTCTGCAAAGTCTCCACAGCAGATGTTCGGTGCCGTCATAAAGTCATACTATGCTTCGCTTCTGGACATTGATCCAAAGAATATTTTCTGTGTTTCAATCATGCCATGTGTAGCAAAGAAATACGAGGCCGGTGTATCGACAATGACGAGTGCAGGAGCAGGACAGGACGTAGATCTTGTGCTGACGACACGTGAACTTGATATTCTTATCCGATCTCAGAGAATCGTACCGTCTGCTTTGCCAGAGACAGATTTTGATACGCCTTTCAACAGCACGTCTGGTGCCGGTGTAATCTTTGGAGCGACCGGCGGTGTTACAGAAGCTGCACTTCGTACGGCGTATGCTATAGTCAACGGCAAAAATCCTGATCCGGATGCGTTTAACAATATCCGAGGAACAGAAGGTATCCGTGAATGTACTGTCGAACTTGCCGGCAGCACGCTTAACATTGCTGTTGCAAGCGGGCTTGGCAATGCCAGAAAAGTTGTTGAAAGTGTCAAAAACGGTACAAAACACTATGACTTTGTAGAAATTATGGCATGTCCTGGAGGATGTGCCGGTGGCGGTGGACAGCCGATTCACGAAGGTGAAGAATATGCTCAGGAACGTGGTAAACATTTGTATAAACTTGATGCAGAAAAGAACATAAGATTCTCTCACGAAAATCCTGAAATCAAAAAAATTTATACATATTACTTAGGTTCTCCACTTTCAAAAATCAGTCACCATCTGCTTCATACAGATCAGTCTGAGTGGGATCTGTAATCCTGTATCTTGAATTTTGATTTTGTGCATCTTAGAAAATCTGATTTGTCTGATTTTCTAAGATGCTGTTTTGTTTAAATCACTGATTCTGGTGTTTGGATGATTGAATCCACCTGTAAATAAAATTATCTAATAGGTTGAAAGTCGAGTTTTAAGATTCATAGTCATTCTTGTTCGGATAAAGCTATAAAAACAATCTGACATCCCGAATTTGGTTCGGAATCTATTAATATGAGAGATGCTAAAACTAAATTCAATTTGCTGTCTTCTGTTGTTAACGAATTTTTACATCTATTTTATTAAACTCGACATTCAGTCAAATAGTTAAATCCGCTGCACTTCGTTTCGCTAGTTGAAAGCCCGCACTGCACAAACGTAAAAG